>CAQIBN010000001.1:0-48883 GCA_948805675.1 uncultured Clostridia bacterium
CAATGTGCCGAAGATATTTGTGGGTTACCCTGCTGAGAAAATAGGTTGTCGCCAGTTTTTTTATTTTTTTATAAGGCATAGATTAGAAATTATTCATATTTTTAATCTATGCTTTATTTGTTTAGATTTGCTGTTTAATAATTATTTGACTAATTAATCTAAATAAATTATAATAAAAATCATAATACTAATTTATTGTATTAATTACAGCCAGTTAAAAGATATAATCTAGCTATATTTTGAAAAGTGGCAAATATATATGGAATAAATTGCAATAGAAGATAGTGTTCTAATTTTTAAAGAGAATAAAATGTTATTAGTACTTAGAGATTGTGATGAAAGATTGCTGATAATTAAAAATAAATACATAGTTTAGTATGTTTATTATACATGTTATTAAATTTAAAATATAAAACAAAAATGAAAGATATATGGAGATATTGATATATGAGCTTCATTTATCAAAAAAAGGAGATTGTAAGGATGTCAAAAATGATGTGGAAGCCAGGAACATTTATTTATCCAATACCAGCTGTTATGGTATCTTGTGGAACAATGGATAAGTCTAATATTATAACTGTTGCATGGACAGGTATTATTAATACAAATCCTGCAATGGTATATATATCTGTAAGACCAGAAAGATATTCATATAGCTTAATTAAAGATTCTGGTGAATTTGTTATAAATTTAACAAATGAAAAGCTTGCATATGCGACAGATTGGTGCCGGAGTAAGATCAGGTGCTAAAGTTAATAAATTTGAAGAGATGAAGTTAACAAAACAAAAACCTAATTTTGTATCTTGTCCAATGATTAAGGAAAGTCCTGTTTCGGTGGAGTGTAAAGTAAAAGAAATAAAAGAGTTAGGAAGCCACCATATGTTTATTGCAGAGGTTTTAGCTATACATGCTGATGAAAAATATATTAATGAAAAAGGTGCATTTGATATATCAAAATGTAATTTAATTGCGTATTCAAATGGTGGATATTACTTAATGGGTAAGAAAATTGGTAAATTTGGGTTCTCAGTTCAGAAAAATAAAATTAATAATTATAAAGAAGTTAAAAAAAATAAACTAAAAAAAGATAAATATAGTTTACATACAATAAAGAAGACAGAGAATAAAAAGAAAAAAATAGATAGTAATAATATAGTAAAAAAACATAATTCTAAAAAGAAGAGACTTAAATAGTAAATTGATTTTTGAAAATAATAATTTGAAGAAGAAATATAAATTTTTCAGGTTAAAATTACCAAAAAATGACTCAAAATATGTTGACATATTGGAAAATACATGATAAAATACTTAAGCGTATGTAAAAAGTTACATACGCTATAAAACATAAAACAAGCAAATGGCTGGAGGTGTATTGAAAATGGCTGCAAAAGGAGCAAGAGAACCAATTACATTAGCATGTACAGAATGTAATAGAAGAACATATATGACAGAAAAAAATAAAAAGAACAATACAGACAGATTAGAGATTGTTAAGTATTGTAAATTCTGCAAAAAACGTACTACACATAAGGAAACAAAATAGCCCTTTTAAGGAGGAAAAAAATGGCTAAAGAAGAAAAGAAAAAAGTAAAAAGAGAAAAAAAGAATTTTTTCAAAAATTTTAAAGCAGAGTTAAAGAAAGTTATTTGGCCAACACCAAAGCAACTTGCAAATAATACTATTGCAGTAATTACTATTGTATTAATTACAGCTATAATTGTGTTTGTTTTAGATTTTGCATTTGAAGCTCTTAATCAATATGGAATTAATAAATTGAAAGATGCTGTAAGGTCTAAAGAAGATACAAATATAGTAAATACTATAGATGAAAATGTAAATAGTATAGATGAAAATACTACTTCAGAAGGGCAAACAGATGGAAGTGCTGAGAATTCAAATAATCAAAATACTGTGATAGATAATAATATTACAGAAGATGTTAATAACTCAGAAAATGAAGTAACAGAATAATAAAAGGAGGCTAATTAAAAGTGTCTCGGAGAAAATGAAGAATTAGTACCAAGATGGTATGTTGTACATACTTATTCTGGATATGAAAATAAAGTAAAAACTGACTTAGAAAAAACTGTAAAGAATAGAGAACTAGAGGAATACTTTTTTGAAATAATTGTTCCAATGGAAGAACAAATTGAAATTAAAGATGGTAAAAGAAAAACAAACCTAAAAAAAGTATTTCCAGGATATGTTTTAATTAAAATGATTGTAACAGAACAAACATGGTATATTGTAAGAAATACAAGAGGTGTTACAGGTTTTGTTGGTTCAGGTACAGATCCAATTCCACTTACTAATGAAGAGATTAGAAGTATGGGATTTGATATTCAAGCAATAAATGTTGATTACAGTATTAATGATTCTGTAAAGGTTCTAGATGGACCATTAAAAGACTTTATAGGAACAGTACAAGAAATTAACAAAGAAAAACATAAAGTAAAAGTATTAGTATCTATGTTTGGAAGAGAAACTCCTGTTGAACTTGAGTTCTCACAAGTGCAAAAAATTTAATTCTTTTGATAAGTATATATGTTTTAAATAGCATATTTCTTATAAATTATTTTTGTAAATATTCATACTTAAAGGAGGTGCAAGAAATGGCAGAAAAAGAAATTAGCAATATTATTAAATTACAAATTCCAGCAGGGAAAGCTACACCAGCTCCACCAGTTGGACCAGCATTAGGATCAAGTGGAGTTAATATTATGCAATTTGTTAAAGAATTCAATGATAGAACTGCAAACCAACCTGGAATGATAATACCAGTTGTTATTACAGTTTACAAAGATAAATCTTTTGAATTTATAACAAAGGTGCCACCTGTAGCTGTATTAATTAAGAAATCAGCTAAAATTGAAAAAGGTTCAGGTAAACCTAATAAAGATAAAGTTGCTACAATAACAAAAGCTCAAGTAGAAGAGATTGCAAAACAAAAAATGCCAGACTTAAATGCTGCTTCATTAGAAGCTGCTATGAGTATGGTTGCAGGAACAGCTCGTTCTATGGGTGTTGTAGTTGCTGATTAATTTTATTTAAATTTAAATGGGAGGATAAATAAATTATCCGTTATTACCAAAGGAGGATTAAAATGAGTAAAGGGAAGAGATATCTAGAGTGTGAAAAGCTTTTAGATAAATCAAAAGTTTATAGTGCTAAAGAAGCATTAGAAACAATTGAAAAGATGCCTAAAGCTAAATTTGACGAAACAGTTGAATTACATGTTAAATTAGGTGTAGATTCAAAACATGCTGACCAACAAGTTAGAGGGACAACTGTACTTCCAAATGGTACAGGTAAAACTTTAAAAGTTTTAGTTTTTGCTAAAGGTCCTAAAGCAGAAGAAGCTGTTAAGGCAGGAGCAGATTTTGTTGGAGCAGAAGAATTAATACCAAAAATAGAAAAAGAAAATTGGTTTGATTATGATGTTATAGTTGCAACACCAGATATGATGGGTGTTGTAGGTAGATTAGGTAAAGTATTAGGTCCAAAAGGATTAATGCCAAATCCAAAATCAGGAACAGTAACTATGGATGTTACTAAAGCTATAGAAGAAATTAAATCAGGAAAAGTAGAATACAGATTAGATAAAACTAATATTATTCACTTAGGTTTTGGAAAGGTTTCATTTGGTACAGAAAAATTACTAGAAAATTATGATGTTATCATTGGAGCAATTATAAAAGCAAAACCAGCAGCAGCTAAAGGGCAATACATAAAAAGTGTTGCAATTTCAACAACTATGGGTCCAAGTATGTATATTGACCAAAAATAATTTATAATATATAGCCAAAGAAAGTAGGCATAAAATTAAGTCCTACCGAGGCATATTTTTAGAACGGGTTAAACCAATCTATATATGTCTCGTAAGATGACTATAGATAGATTGGTTTATTTTATATTAGAAAAATATATTTTAATATATAATTTGTTGTGATAGGAAATGTATATTAATATAAAATATTTGTAATAAAACACATATTAATATAAAATTATTGTGATAAAAACGTATATTTTTATATATAAATTCTTTAATAATAAAACATACATTTTACAGAAATTTTTAGGAGGTGAATAGATAAAAATGGCAAGTGAAAGTATATTAAAACAAAAAGAAGAAGATGTAAAGAAATTAGCTGAGCAAATGAAAAATGCAAAAGTTATTCTTTTAACAGATTACAGAGGGATAAATGTTGCAGATGTAACAAAATTGAGAACAGATTTAAGAAGTACTAAAGCTGATTATAAGGTTATTAAAAATAACATTATAAAAAGAGCTTTAGAAGCTAATGGAGAATCTGGATTAAATGATTTATTAGAAGGACCAACAGCTTTAGTTATGGGTGAAGAAGATTATTTAGAGCCTTTAAAAGCAATTTATGGTTTTTCTAAAGTAAATGATTTTTACAAAATTAAAGGTGGAATTATAGAAGGTAAGGTAATGAGTACAGAAGAATTAATTACTTTAGCAAAACTTCCATCAAGACAAGAATTACTTGGAATGCTTGCTGGTGCATTACTTGGAAATATTTCCAAAGTTGCAGTTGCACTTGACCAAGTAAGAATTCAAAAAGAAAATGCTTAGAATAAAATAAATTATAAAATACTTTTATTTAATCTGATTAATATTGTAAAGATTTTCTAAAGATTTTGGAGATATTTATCAAGATTTGAAAAGTTTTTATATGTTTTACAAAATGGCTAAAATATTGAAAATTAGACAAAAAGTAAAAATATACAATAATTTTTGATTATTTTATTATATATTAAAAATTATTTAATAAAAGAGTAGTGAACTTATAATCACAAAAAAATTAGGAGGATATAAAAATGATAGAAGAATTATTAGAAAAAATTGATAGTTTAACAGTAGCTGAACTAGCTGAATTAGTAAAAGCTATAGAAGAAAAATATGGAGTATCTGCAGTTGCAGCAGCAGCACCAGTAGCTGGTGGAGCAGCAGCAGGAGCAGCTGAAGAAAAATCTTCATTTGATGTTGTATTAAAAGACGCAGGATCTAACAAAATCCAAGTAATCAAAGTAGTTAGAGATGCTACTGGATTAGGATTAAAAGAAGCTAAAGAATTAGTTGATGGAGCTCCAAAAACAGTTAAAGAAGGAGTAAGCAAAGACGAAGCTGAAGAATTAAAAGCTAAATTTACAGAAGTTGGAGCTGTAATTGAATTACAATAAATTTAACTTGTATGTAACTTTATAGAATTAAATATTGGGATAGAAATATGCATTATTTCTATTCCAATATTTTTTTATATAATAGTAAAGTTCTAGTAAATAGTAAATTTTAATTACTGGAGATTTTCTATTATAGAAAATATATGTACACAATTTTTTCAAAAATTGGCACATGAACAATTAAACGCAAAGTGTATGAGAATTAATTAAGTATGATATATAATTCAGCCAACTATTGTTTTGCAACAGTTTTAGGTTATTTTAAAGATATAGTCAGTTAATAGTAGTTATTATTTATTAAAAAAATTTTATTACTTTTCTATTTTAAAATAAAAAATTTTATTTATTTATGGTATATTTAACATTTTAAGATTTTTAGAATTCAATATTTTAGCATTTTGAGAGTTTTAATAATATATATTATTTTAATATTATTAGAAATTTATAAATTATAATAGATATATGACTATTTGGTCAGAAAGACTTGTTTTTTTCTAAAATGCAATATAAAATATAAAAGATAATTGACTTTATATGGTATAAGTTATAAAATATTAAAATAACATATATTAAATAATTGAGATATATAATTAACTAGTGGGGGAAAAGATATGATTATATTACTAGATGCAATGGGAGGAGATAATGCTCCTGATGCTAATATAAAAGGAGCAGTTAATGCAATAAATCACATAGAAGCTGAAATATTATTAATTGGAAATGAACAAATTATAAATGAAAAAGTAAAAGAATTATATGGAAAAGATAAAATAGAAGATATATCTCCAAGATTAAAAATATATCATACAACAGAAACAATAGAAATGGAAGATATACCAACACAAGCTATTAAAAGAAAAAAAGATTCATCTATGGTTGTTGGTTTTAATTTATTAAAAGAAAATAAAGGTGATGTATTTATATCAGCAGGAAATTCTGGTGCATTATTAACAGGAGCAACACTTTTGGTTGGAAGAATAAAGGGAATAGATAGACCAGCTTTGGCAGGAATTTTACCAGCATATAAAAGTAGATTACTATTGATAGATGCAGGCTCTAATACAAATTGTAAACCTATAAATATACTACAATTTGCTCAAATGTCAACTATATATCTAAGAAATACTTTTGGTATTGAAAAACCAAGGATAGGGCTATTAAATATTGGAACAGAAGAAACAAAAGGAAATGAACTTACTAAAGAAAGTTATAAATTATTAAAAGAGAAATCTAATGAATTAGATATAAATTTTGTGGGAAATGTAGAAGGTAGAGATGCATTTTCTGGTAAAATAGACGCTATTGTTACAGATGGATTTACAGGAAATATATTTTTAAAAGCAGTAGAGGGATTAGGTAAGTTTGTTAAGAAAAGTTTAAAAGATAGTATGAAAAAAAATATTTTATCTATTATAGCATCAATACCATCATTGCCAGCAATGAAACGTTTTGCTAAAATGGTAGATTATAAAGAATATGGTGGTGCTTTATTTTTAGGAGTAAAAAAACCAGTTGTTAAAGCACATGGAAGTAGCGATGAGAAATTATTTGAATTTACAATAAAACAGGCGGAACAATTTGTAAAGAATAAAGCAGTTGATAGAATGATAGAAGAGTTTCAAAAGTTAAATCATAAAGATGCTACCAATGTAGAGATTTTAGATAAGTAGACTTAAAAATTTATAAATATAATATGTAAATATGTAAAAAAATATATATAGTTGATTTACATATTTATATATTATAGGATTTATATTTTAATAAATTTATATATTAAATTTATGTAGAATTTAGAATTAGTTTGAAGTGTATTAATATGCTATAAGTAATTAAATAAATATTTCTATAATTTATTTTGGTATAGTTAAAAGCTTGTTACAATTAAAAATACTAATTTAATATATACTAATAAAAATAGTATTATAGTTTAAGTACTGTCCATTCTATATTCAATTTATTGATTTACTAAATACGCTATAAAACTGCGAAATTTTATTATAATTTCCTAAAATTAATTTTCACGATAAAATATTTATACTATAAACAGGAATGTAATTATTACTAGTTATCTTAATAAAATATTTTGCATCAAAATTAATTTTTAAGAGATTTTGGTGCAAAAGCTAGATAAGGTTTATTCTGAAAATAATGCATTATTAAAGTATTAGTTAGTAGTAACATTTAATTAATAAGAATATAAAAATAAATTAAATTTATACTTGACAATTACTAAAACATGTAATATCTTTAAGTAAAATTTAAGAATATGATAGTATAAATAATCTATAAATTAGAATATAAATATTATCTGGTTAAAAGTGTAGCGAGAGGAGGTGACTTCATGAATTCAGAAGAGATATTTGAAAAAGTAAAAGGAATTATTGTAGAACAATTAGGTGTTGCAGAAACATCTGTTGCAATGGAAGCTTCTTTTATAGATGATTTAGGAGCAGATTCTTTAGATATAGTTGAATTAATAATGGCTTTAGAAGAAGAATTTGATACAGAAATTCCAGATGCTGATGCAGAAAAAGTAGTTACAGTAGGTGATGTTGTTGATTATATAAAAGAGCATGTTGCTTAATTTATATAAAATTGCCTATAAATAAAGAAATGAAAGGGTAATACCTTTCTTTTTTTTTTATTTTATAGTATAATAAATAAAGATTTTATAAAGAGAGGTGAATTTATGAGATTAGATAGGCTAGAAGAGAGTATAGGTTATATTTTTAAAAATAAACTACTTTTAAAAAATGCACTTACACATACATCTTATGCAAATGAAAATAATGTTAAAAGTAATGAAAAATTGGAGTTCTTAGGTGATAGTATATTAGAATTTATATCTAGTAAGTATATTTATACAAAATATCCAAATTTAAAGGAAGGAGAAATGACTAAAGTTAGAGCAGATGTTGTTTGCGAAAGAAGTCTTTATAAGGTTGCACTTAAGCATAATTTTAGTGATTTCTTATTTATAGGTAAAAGTCAAATAATTAATAAAGGAAATGAAAGACCATCAATTTTAGCAGATAGTATTGAAGCAGTTATTGCTGCTATTTATTTTGATTCTGGATTAGAGGAAGCAGAAAAGTTTATAATAGAAAATTTGAAGAAATATATTGAGATTGCTAGTAAACATGTAGGAATGAAGGATCATAAAACTGTATTACAAGAAAAACTTCAAGTACATGGAGATGTAAAAATAAAGTATGATATTATAAAAGAATCGGGGCCAGACCATGATAAAACTTTTACAGCTAGGGTAAGTCTTAATGGAAATGTATTAGCAGATGGAAATGGAAGAACTAAAAAAGAAGCTGAGATGGAGGCTGCAAAAAAAGCATTAGAGAATATGTAAAGGAGGGAAAGTATGAAAAAGGAATATATAATACCAATTTTTGTACCACATTTGGGATGTCCAAATAGTTGTACATTTTGCAATCAAAAGACTATTAGTGGGCAATCAAAGCAGGTAACTGCTAAAGATGTAAGAGATACAATAGAATATTATTTGAGTAATTTTAAAGATAATAATAAATATGTAGAGGTTGCGTTTTTTGGAGGCAGTTTTACAGGAATTGAAGAAGAAGTTCAAGAAGAACTATTGCAAGCAGCTTTTGAATATATCAAGCAAAAAAAGGTGAATAGTATTCGTATTTCTACTAGGCCTGATTATATTAATAAGAAAATATTAAAAAGATTAAAGAAATATAAAGTGAAAACAATCGAGCTTGGAGTGCAATCAACCAATAATTATATATTATCGAGATGTCAAAGAGGACATACTTTTGAAGAAGTAAAAAAAGCATCTAAATTAATTAGAAGAAAACGATTTGTTCTAGGACATCAAATGATGGTTGGATTACCTGAAAGTACAAAATTAGATGAAATAAATACTACTAAGTCATTAATAAAATTAAAACCTAAAATAGTTAGAATTTATCCAGTCTTAGTTATTAAAGGAACTAAATTAGAAGAGGAATATAAGAATAATGAATATATTCCATTAACAGTTAATCAAGCTGTTGAGAGATGTAAGGATATAGTTTCGATGTTTAATAAAAAGAAAATAAAAGTTATACGTTTAGGTCTCCAAAATACAAATACAATTGATGAACCAGGCCATAAAGAAAGTGAAGTGGTAGCAGGGCCATATCATCCAGCTTTTAGGCAATTAGTAGAATCTAGTATGTGGTATGATAGTATGCTTGAACATATTAAGCAATTTAATACAAAAGTAAAAGTTGTTGAAATTAGAGCAAATCCTATAAATATTAATAATATAATAGGACATAAAAAAGAGAATATAAATAAATTAAATGAAATATATGATGTAGAAGTAAATGTTACTTCAGATGAATCTATAAGACCAGGAAATTTTAAAATTGATATTTTAAAGACATATGAAGAGTGTATAGATTTAAAATAGTATAAAATCACCTATATATGCAAATAATTGTATTATAGGTGATTTTATGAAGTATACAAGGATAAAAAGAAAGTTATTATTAAAAAAATATATAATAGAGTTTATACAAATTAGTATAGGCTGTTTTATTATGGCAATAAGTACATCATTTTTCCTATTGCCAAATCAATTATCTACTGGAGGGTTTGCTGGAATTTCTACTATAGCATATTATATATTTAAAGTGCCTTTAGGAACTACTATGTTAATATTAAATATACCATTATTAGTTCTGGGCCTTTTTAGAATTGGAAAGGAGTTTCTAGTTAAGTCTTTACTTGGAACTGTATTATTGTCTGTTTTTATAGATTGGTTGGATAAATATGAAGCTTTTACACAAGATAGATTACTTGCTTGTATTTATGGTGGAGTTCTTATGGGATTTGGAACTGCTATTATTTTGAGAGTATTTGCTTCTACAGGAGGAACTGATTTACTTTCATATATTATTAAATCATATAAAAAACATTTTCAGACTAGTAATTTAATTATGATTATTGATATTGCAATTGTAACACTTAATGTAATTGTTTTTAAGGAAGTAGAAATTGGATTATATTCTGCAATTGCAATATATCTAATGGGAAAAATGATAGATATTATCTTTGAAGGAGTTTCGTTTACTAAAATGATGTTTATTATTTCTCCAAAATATAAAGAGATTGCAGACAAAATTAGTAAAAAAGTAAATAGAGGTAGTACTGGAATTTATGCTAAAGGAATGTTTAAACAAGATGAAAAGATGATGTTATTTTGTGTTGGTTCGAGAAGTGAAGTTATAAAAATAAAAGAGATAGCAACTCGGGATTGATAAGAAAGCTTTTATTGTTATTGGTAATGCAAGAGAAACTTGGGGGAAAGGGTTTAAGAGAGGATGAATAGTATTTTATAATATTAATAAACATTAACAATCATAAAAATATAGATTTAAAATTTAACTATAAATTATAAGAATAAACATTTTACTAAAAAATAAAAGAGGTTTTAATACAGCAGTATATTAAGTCTCTTTTATTTTTTTCTAAACTAATTTTATGTATCTTTCAAAGAAACCTACTTTATTTTTATAACTTCATATGATAAAATTTAGATAGAAATTATAAAAAGTAATAATGAAAGGGTAACTTATAAAATATGAAAGAGCAAGAAGTTGTATTAAAAAATATAGATGCATTTGACCCAGTACATATATTTGAATGTGGTCAATGTTTTAGGTGGGATAAAAATGTTGATGGAAGTTATACAGGAGTTTTTGGAGATTGTGTAGCAAATGTAAAAAAAGAAGATAATAATATAATTATTAGAGGAGTTAGTAATGGTAATTTAGAAAAAAAGGTGCATAATTATTTTGATTTAGATAGAGATTATAATAATATTAAATTAGAATTATCTAAAATAGATGAACCATTAAAAAATAGTATAAAATATGGAGAAGGAATTAGATTATTAAATCAAGACTTATGGGAAACAATTATTTCTTTTATTATATCTGCAAATAATAATATTCCAAGAATTAAGGGAATTATAAAAAGAATTTGCGAAAAATATGGGAATGAAATAAATTGGAATAAACAAAAATATTATACTTTTCCAAGCCCAGAAGAACTTTCAAAAGCAAGTGTTGAAGATTTAAGAAAGCTCGGACTTGGCTTTAGGGATGTTAGAGTATATGAAACAACAAGAATGATAAAAGATAAAAAGCCAGATTTGGATGAATTACATAAAGAACAAGATAGTATGAATGTGCGTGAACAATTACTTAATCTTTCTGGTGTTGGCCCTAAAGTTGCAGATTGCATTTTGCTTTTTTCTACATTAAAGAGATTGGAAGTCTTTCCAATAGATGTATGGGTTAGAAGAGTAATGAATGAACTATATATAAAAAATGAAGATGAGAATAAAGTAAGTAAAAAATTAATAGAAAATTTGGCTAAAGAAAAGTATGGAGATTTAGCTGGGATTGCACAACAATATCTATTTTATTGGAAAAGAGAAGCGTGATTTTAAAGTATACATAATATAATGTATTTAAGATAGTATAATTTGTTAAGTTAAAATATAAGTAATAATTAACTACTTATAAAATTATAGTGATTGATAATATACATGAATTATATAATAGAATTATTGTACTGATAGAAAATGCAAAAATTCTATTACAACAAAAAAGAAATATATAGAATGAATAATAGTTAGATTTTATCAACAATCTTTTACAAAATAAAAAAGATGATGTGATTTTTAAGTTCTACTTAGGTTTTCTCTTAATATATGAAAAAAGGAGTACATATGAGTCTAAGGTTAATTTATGGAAGGTCAGGTACAGGAAAAAGTAGTTATATGTACCAAGAAATAAAAAATAGAATTAATAAAGAAAAGAAAATATATATTATTACACCAGAGCAATTTTCTTTTACAGCAGAAAGAAAGCTTATGGATAGTATAGGGACTGGCTCTGTAATAAATACAGAAGTCCTTACTTTTGGGCGTATGGCTTATAGAGTGATTCGGAGAGACTGGTGGAGGAGCACATAAAACCAATTTATCTAAATGTGGTAAAGCTATGCTTATATATAGTATTTTAATGAATGAAAAAAAGAAGCTTAAATTTTTAGGTAAGTCTGATGAAAACATAGAGCTAATAGGTACACAAATTACAGAGTTTAAAAAACATGGAATAAGTGTAGATATGTTCAGACAAGAAATAGATAATACTAATGATAAGTATCTAAAATGTAAAATGCAAGATATGTTATTAATATATGAAAGATTTCAAAATAATTTAAAAGATAAATACATAGATGAAAATGATGTTTTAACTATCCTTTCTGAAAAAATAGAAGAAACAAACTTTTTTAATGATACAGTTATTTATATAGATGAGTTTGTAGGATTTACCAAACAAGAATATGATATTATAAGAAAATTATTAAAACTTACTAAACAAATTAATATAACTGTATGTAGTGATAGTTTAAATTTAGATAAAAAACCAGAAGTTGATATTTTTTATTCTAATAAACAAACAGTAGAAAGACTTATAGATATAGCAAGAAATGAAGATATAAACTTAGAGAATCCTGTATTTATAGAAAATAAATTTCCTAGATTTAAAACAAAAGAATTATTACATATAGAACAAAATCTGTATAATATAAAACAAAAAAAATATGAATTAGAGCCAAATGATATATCTATATTTTTAGCAAATAATCAATATTCAGAAATAGAGTATATTGCTTCTAGAATTGTAAAATTAGTAAAAGAAGAAGGTTTTAGATATAAAGATATATCAATTATAACTAAGAGTTTAGATAATTATTCTAATTTATGCAAAGCTATTTTTAATAAATATAATATACCTATATTTATAGATGAGAAGAAAGATTTAAGTGATAATATTTTAGTTAAATATATTTTATCTTTATTAGATATATTTTCAAAAAATTGGTCACATGAATCAGTTTTTAATTATATTAAAAGTGGATTTATAGAGATAGAGCCAGAAGAAATTTATGAATTAGAAAATTATTGCTTAAAGTGGGGAATAAAACAAAGTAAATGGTATAAATCAGAATGGAACTTTTATGATGATAATGATAAAAATATGGATAAAGTAAAAAGAATGGAAGCTTTAAGAAAAATAATTGTAGTACCTTTATTAGAGTTAAAGAATGAAACAAATTCTTCTAAAGATGTTAGAACAATAACAAGATGTATATATGAATTTTTAATAAAAAATAAAATAGATGAGAAATTAGAAAATAAAATTAAAGACAAATTAGAAGAAGGTTATAATGAATTAGCATCAGAATATAAGACAAGTTTTAAAGTTTTGATTGATGTATTAGATGAAATTGTACTTATATTTGGAGATGATAAAATTACTTTTGATAAATATATGCAAGTTTTAAAAATAGGATTACGGTAATAGTGGTCTTGGGAAAATACCTGCTTCTTCAGATCAAGTAATTATAGGTGATGTAGACAGGTCTAGAAGTCATAAAGTAAAAGCTATTTTTATTATAGGTTTAAATGATGGTATGTTTCCAAGTATTAATAGAAATGAAGGGTATTTTAATGATAAGGATAGGGAGGTTTTTAAGTATAATGGAATAGAGCTTGCAAAAGGTACTTTAGATAGGTTATTTGAAGATAATTTTAATATATATAAAGCTTTTACTACTGCTGAAGAAAAACTTTATTTATCATATGCTTCATCAGATTCAGAAGGAAAGTCACTTAGAGCTTCTATTCTAATTTCTAAAATTAAAAGATTATTTCCAAATATAAAAGAGAAGAGTGATATTGTAGAAAAGGAACTTGAAATAGCAAATGAGAATATAGCATTTGAGGGGTTATTAAATAATTTAAGTAAATTGAAAGATGGAGAGGAAATAGAAGAATATTGGTATACTGTTTTTGCATATTTTTATAATCAAGAAAATTGGAAGTTTAAATTAGAAAATAGTATAAATGGAATATATTTTACTAATATACCTTCTAATATTAGTAAAGAAAATATTGAAAAGTTATATGGAAATGTATTAAAAACAAGTATATCAAGATTAGAACAATATAGAGCTTGTCCTTTTTCATATTATCTTAAATACGGATTAAAGATATCAGAAAAGAATACTTTAAAATTGAGTTCTATAGATACAGGTTCATTTATGCATGAAGTTATAGATAGTTTTTTTAATGAATTGAAGCGGTATGTCTATAAATATAAGAAATATTACAGATGAAGAAATAGAAAGAATTATTGAAGAGATTGTAAATGATAAATTAAATTTGAATAAGAATTATATTTTTTCTAGTACACCTAGATATAAAGTATTAGCACAAAGACTAAAAAGAGTTGTTTTAAAATCTATGAAATATATTATAGAAAGTCTAAAATATAGTGATTTTGATGTATTAGGAAATGAAATTGAATTTAAAGAAGGAAAAGATTATGAACCAATAACTATTTCTTTAGATAGTGGAAAAAAAGTACAAGTAACTGGAAAAATAGATAGGATAGATATTGGAAGATTGGGTAAAGATAAATATATTCGTATTATAGATTACAAATCTTCTGTAAAACATATTGATTTAAATGAGGTTTATGCAGGGCTTCAGATTCAATTACTTACATATCTTGATGCAGTTTGTGAGGAGGAAAATGTATTACCAGCAGGAGTATTGTATTTTAATTTAATAGATCCTATTATTAAGTCTAATAAAAATTTGAGTAAAGAGGAAATCGAAGATGAAATAAGAAAAAAATTTAAAATGCAAGGGCTTATTCTTGCAGATGTAGAAGTTGTAAAAATGATGGATAAACGTTTAGAAAAGGGCTCATCGAATATAGTTCCTGCATATTTAGATAAAGAAGGTAATTTAAGTAATTCAAGGTCTAACACAGTTACAAGGGCTCAGTTTGAATATTTGCAAAAATATATGAATACAATAATTAAACAGATATCAGAAGAGATTTTGAAAGGGCAAATTGATTTAAAACCTTATTATAATGTGAAAAGTAAGAAGACTCCTTGTGAATATTGCGAGTATAAGGCTATATGTAATTTTAATAAATGTGGACTTAAAAATGATTATAGATATATAGGAAATATTGATAAGCAGGTTGTACTTGAAATGATAAAAGAAGAAAGTTAGATTTTATGATAAAGGCTACTCTTAAATAAAAGAGTAGCCTTTTTTTGCTTATGATGAAGATCCTACTTGATGAGCAGAAATTTCAGCATTAGAATTAAGTGTAAGCGTTACATTTGACATGTCCATATTAAAGTCTTTTGTAAAATGTTCCGAAGTTTGTTTATTATTATCCAATATAGTAGTTACAAAAACTACCATATGACCATTAGGAAATAGTTTAATTTTAAAAGTTTTTTTCATATTTCCTTTATTAAATGACTTTGTACAAGTAATAAATCTTGGGGATATCCTACATGTCCAATGTTTTGTAGTCAAGTTGTTTTTATCCATTTTTATAGGCGATGGACCTTGACATGACTTGAAACTCCAATTTCGGATGTGAATAATTAACCGTTTGCCAGCCATAACTAATATACACCTTTCCCTACTCGCTTTAAATAAGCTTTTGTTCTCAAATATATGAGCTTTTGAATTATGACAATATTATATACATTATGTAAGCATATGTCAATGTAAGAAAATGTATGTACAAGATAAATTATTAAATCATCCTTGTATTTTTTATTTGTTTTTGATAATATAATTGGAATAGAAAGAAGGATAAATGTGTATGAGAAATAGTTTTTTAGAAGTTGATGTAAATGCAGTATCCTACAATATTTCACAAATAAGAGATTTTGTAGGTAAAGAAGTAGAGGTAATGCCAGTAATTAAGGCTAATGGTTATGGACTTGGAATGCTTAATTTGAAACCTGCTATAGAAGAAAACAAAATTAAGAAAATAGCTGTAGCAATTGTTGATGAAGCTATAACTTTAAGAGAGAATGGATTTAATCAAGATATTATTATATTAAATGAGTTATTATTAGATGAGGCAAAACAAATTGTAGAATATAATTTGACTCCAGGAATATCTGTATATGAAATAGCAGAAAATATTAACTTTTTTGCTAAAGAAGCGGGAAAAATAATAAATGTTCATATAGAAGTAGATACTGGTATGGGAAGAGTAGGATTAAAGCCACAAGATGTTTTAGAGTTTGTAAATAAAGTATCAAAACTAAAAAATATCTATATAGAAGGGATATATACTCACTTTTCATCAGCTGATAGTAATACAGAATATACAAATAAACAATTAGAATTGTTTAATAAGGTGTTATTGAATTTAGAAGAAAACGGATTTGATATAAAATATAAGCATGTAGCTGGAAGTAGCGGAATTATAGAATTTAAAAATTCACATTATAATATGGTAAGACCTGGTTTAATAATTTATGGATACTATCCAAATATCAATATGAAAGAAAAACTGTATTTAAAACAAACTACAAAATTAAAATCAAATGTGGTGTTTGTTAAAGAAGTTCCTACTAAAACAGCTATTAGTTATTCTAGAAGTTATATAACAGATAAAAAAACTAAAATAGCAACTATTCCAATTGGTTATGCAGATGGAATAAGAAGAAGTTTATCTAATATAGGTAGAGTTTATATAAATGGGAAATATGCTAATATTGTTGGAAATATTTGTATGGATAACTTTATGGTAGATGTTACAGAAATAGAAAATGTTAAAGTTGGTGATGAAGTGATTTTATGGGATAATGAACATATAACAGTAGAAGAAATTGCAGAAAAAAGTGGTACAATTAACTATGAAATTTTATGTGATATTTCAAATAGAATACCAAGAAGGTATGTGTGATGAAGAAAACTGAAAGTAAAATACTATGAGGTAAGTTGAAAATTAATATTTATGTGATATTATTAAATTTGAGAAATAATAATTTTTAATTTATATAAAGATACTTGTTATTTGTAGTATATATTTATTAAAAACAAGAAAGGAATGAAAGTTAAGTATGAAAGATTTATCAAATGAAAATGTAATACATGTAAATAAAAATGGTGTGGAATATTTACAATTTAGAAAATTATTACAGTATAAAGATAATATATCTCATTGCTTTACATTAAAGGATTTAAGTTTTGGTGATAATTCAAACTTTTATAATATAAAAGATAATGTTTTAGAAGACTATAATAAGATTACAAATGAACTACAGCTAGATATTAAAAATATTGTTAGACCATTTCAAACACATACTAATTTTGTTAAAAATGTTACAAATGAAAAAGGTATTTTTATAGATGAATTAAAAAATATAGATGGATTACTAACAGATAGAAAAGATGAAATTTTATCTTTGACTTTTGCTGATTGTACTCCTATATATTTATATGATAAAAAAAAGAATGTAATTGGAAATATACATTCTGGTTGGAAAGGAACATTAAATAAAATAGGAAAATTGGCAGTAAAGCAAATGATTAGAGATTATGGTTGTAATCCACAAGATATAATTTGTTGTATAGGGCCAACAATTAGGAAATGTCATTTTGAAGTGGATGAAGATGTAAAAGATATGTTTTATGAAGCTTTTAATAATATAAATATTATTAGTCTTGGAAAAATAAAAGATGGAAAACAAAAATATTATATAGATACAGTACTTGCTAATATAAATATGATGAGAGAATTAGGATTAAAAAATGAAAATATTATAGATAGTAAAATTTGTACAGTATGTAACTGTGATAAGATACATTCTTACAGAGTAGATAAAAATTTTGCTGGAAGAAATACAGCATTAATTACAATTAAATAATATATTTTATTTAAAAAGTTCTAGTGATTTATATTCTTTAAAATTAAGATAATGTAATCTAATTTGAAACTTAAATGTAAAAATATAATAATAATTTAAGTGTATATGATAAATTTTAAACATTTAACAGTAATATAAATAATTATTTAAAAGTTCTTTTAGGAGGAAAAAAGATGTTTGATAGTTGGGAAAAGTTAGAGGAATCTATTATAAATTGCAATAAGTGTAAATTGTGTAATAATAGAACCAATATTGTTTTTGGAGATGGAAATAAAGATGCAGATATTATGTTTATAGGAGAAGGACCACGGTGCAGATGAAGATAGGCATGGAATTCCTTTTGTTGGTAAAGCAGGTCAATTAATGAATAAAGCTTTTGACGGATTAGGAATTAATAGAAGTAAAATATATATTGCTAATATTGTAAAGTGTAGACCACCAGCAAATCGTGTACCAGAACGAGATGAAGCAGATGCATGTTTAAATTACTTACGAAATCAGGTTATTTTAATAAAGCCTAAAATTATTATATTACTTGGAAGTACTGCTTTAAAAAACATATTAGGAAAGGATTATGGAATAACTTCTGCAAGAGGTAATTGGATGGAGCAAAAGGGTATTTTATATATGCCAACATGGCACCCAGCAGCATTATTAAGAGATGAGAATAAAAAGCTAGAATTTTGGCAAGATTTAAAAAAAGTGAGAGAAAAGGCACAAGAGATTGAATTAACTATTTAGGAAAATTATCTATTTGTAAGAATTTATATATAAAATATTTAAAATGTTAAAAATTCATAAATATGTAAGTAGAATTTTTAAAAGAGAATTAGGGTATTATAGAAAATATTATATATTAGTATTTCATGATTTGGAATAAAATAGAATATATAAAATGTGTACAAATTCTTAAAATAGTATATGAAAATTATTGTAATAAAATAAATAAATATAAATTTATTTTTTATTAAAATTAATCCGCACTAATATAATTTTAGTGCGGAAATTGATTTAAGATTCTTCTATGAAAAATAAAATCGGAAAACTGTCCAATTTTAAAATTGTTTTTATACATCCTGTTATTTTATCATATACCTCTTGGATTTCAGGTGGTAATTTTTTTTCAATTACCTCATTCCGAAAGTTTTCATGTCCAATGCTTTGATAGTATTGTAATAACAGGTCTATATTCATAAAAGCCTCCTAATATATAAGATTGTTTATATATTATAACATAAATTATATGGGAAATCAATAGTTATCGTAATATAAAAAATTATAATATATCTGATTATACATTGAAATCTTGTTAATGACATGATATATTGTTAATTATAGGAGTGATAATATGGAATATAGTGTTGGGGATATTGTAAGAACTAAAAAGCAACATCCTTGTGGTAGTAAATTGTGGGAAATTACTAGAATAGGGGTAGATTTTAAATTAAAGTGTTTAGGATGTGGACATGTTATTATCTTAGAAAGACAAAAGGCTCTTAAAGCAATAACTAAAAAGATTGAAAAATAATAAAATTTAGGTATCTAAATACAAAAATAGAATAAATTAAAATTAGGTAAGTATGATAAAAGAAAATTTTATAATTAATAAATAATATTGATGAAGAAAAAATAGAAAGTGAAAAATATTAGCAAAATTGTCAAAAGTAAATAAATACTATGACAATTTTGCTTTATCATATCAAGATTAAATAATATAAGTAGTTAAATAATCCCAGACCTTTTCTGAATATATTTTTCTTTCACTAGAGAATGGTAAAAATGTGAAATCTGCAATTGGATTTAGCTCTTTTTGGAGCATATTTACTGCATTATCTACTTTAGTAATAGCAATTTTATCAGCTTTATTTGCAATTACTATAAAGGGTAATCCTGAACGAATTATATAATCATACATTAATTTATCATTTGTTCCAGGACTATGTCTTATATCTATTAATAAAATAATTAAAGAAATGTTTTTTCTAATATGCAGGTATTCATCTATAAAACCATTAACCTTGCATTGTTCTTGTTTGGACATTTTACTATATCCATAACCTGGTAAATCTACAAAGTAGAATTTATTATCCATATTATAAAAATTTATTTGTCTTGTTTTTCCTGGCTCGCTACTAGTTCTTGCTAGTTTTTTTCTATTAATCATAGTATTAATAAATGAAGATTTACCAACATTAGATTTACCAACTAATACTATTTCTGGTAATCCATTAGTTGGATATTGCTTTTGGCTTACAGCCGATATTTCGAATTTTGGTTCTTTGATTTGCATATTTTAGATTCCTTTCCTTGCTTTTGCTGACACTACATATGACAAAAGCATAAATAATTTTTACTTTTCCTATATGTTTTTTATAATCTGGATGTTACAGTTCTTAATTAAATCTAATAAGAATTGTTATATATTTATATCTGTAAGTTTTGAGTTTATAAAAATATTATTATATATAAATTAAATTTCAGGTGTAATCTTTTCTAAACCACCCATATAAGTTCTTAAGACTTGTGGAATATTAATACTTCCATCAGCATTATAGTTATTTTCAAGGAAAGCAATTAACATACGAGGAGGAGCAACTACAGTATTATTTAATGTATGAGCATAGTAATTTCCTTTTTCACCTTTAATACGGATTCCAAGGCGTCTGCTCTGGGCGTCTGTAAGGTTAGAACAACTTCCAACTTCAAAATATTTTTTTTGCCTTGGACTCCATGCTTCTATATCTACACTTTTAGATTTTAAATCTGCTAAATCACCACTACAACATTCTAATGTACGAACTGGAATGTCTAAACTTCTAAAAAGTTCTACAGTATAAGACCACATTTTATCATACCATTCATAGCTTTCGTTAGGTTCACATACAACAATCATTTCTTGTTTTTCAAATTGATGTATACGATAAACACCACGTTCTTCAATTCCATGAGCACCTTTTTCTTTTCTAAAACAAGGTGAATATGATGTAATAGTATAAGGTAGCTCAGATTTTTTTAGGATTTGGTCTTTAAATTTACCAATTACTGAATGTTCACTTGTTCCAATTAGATATAAGTCTTCACCTTCTATTTTATACATCATTGCATCCATTTCTTCAAAACTCATAACCCCTGTAACTATATCAGAACGAATCATATATGGTGGAATACAATAAGTGAATCCTTTATTAATCATAAAATCTCTTGCATATGATAATATGCTTGAGTGAAGTCTTGCAATATTACCCATTAAATAGTAAAAACCATTTCCAGCTACACGTCTTGCAGAATCTAAATCAAGTCCAGATAACTTTTCCATAATTTCTGCATGATATGGGATTTCATAATCTGGAACTATAGGGTCACCATATTTTTTTACTTCTACATTTTTACTATCATCTTCTCCTATAGGAACAGATTCATGTATAATATTAGGTATTTTCATCATTCTAGTTTTTATTTCTTCACCAAATTTAACTTCTAATTTTTCATTTTCTATAAGTTCTTCATTTATTTTTTGCACTTCTAGTTTTATTTTTTCTGCTTCATCTTTTTTTCCTTCTTTCATTAAAGCACCAATATTACTACTTAGCGAATTTCTCTTACTTCTTAATTCATCTCCTTTTAGTTTTACATTACGATTTTTTAAGTCTAGTTCTATAATTTCATCTACTAATATTAGTTTATGATTTTGAAACTTTTTCTTAATATTTTCTTTTACTATATCTGGATTTTCTCTTAAAAATTTAATATCTATCATAAAATTTCCTCCAATTATAAATAATTTTTTTCAATATCTTCTGCAATTTCAAATCTATATTTTTGGCCTGTTATATTATCAGGTCTTTCTGGGATAGATGATAAAAACATTTTTTCTGGTCTAACCCAAGTTAGTCTATTATCTTCTCTTTCATATAATGGTTTATATACAACTATTCTTTCTTTTGTTTCACTATCATATGCAACATTTTCTACAAAATAGTAATTTCCTTTAAAATGTCTATACACTTTACCAATTTTAACTTCATTTTCCATAATAACCTCCAAAAATATATAATTTTATAGTGTTTAATACAATAAAACAAAAAC
This sequence comes from uncultured Clostridia bacterium, assembly GCA_948805675.1. GTDB lineage: Bacteria > Bacillota > Clostridia > TANB77 > CAG-508 > CAG-492. The sequence goes on from CAQIBN010000001.1 coordinate 22,097, forward strand.
GTCCTTATGAAAACATAAGGACGAAAAATTTCGTGGTACCACCTTAATTTATATATAATAATATATAACTTAATAATGCCTATAACCTAGCATAACTTGGTTTAGCTTTCGCTAAAAGCTTCAAGAGGAGATTCTTAAACTATTTTAAACTATTTCCACCACACATAGCCTCTCTATATAAAATTTAGTTTAGTACTAATCTCTTGTTAAACACTTAATATTGTAGAATATTGTATCATAGAATAAATTAAAAAGCAATAAAATGTTATTAAAATTTTAAGTTCAATATAATAGATGTTACTGGTCAAAAATTTTGAATAATGCATTATTTTGAAAGTAAATGTTATCTATATTTTATTGAAAAACTATTAAAATTGATTTTAGAGTAAAGACTTTATTAAGAGTAATTAATAGGATTGTTATAATTTGTAATTAATAATTAAAAGATTAAAAAATTTATATTAAATGTTTATGAATAATTTAGAGAATTTATATAATAGTAAAAATTAAAATTCATAAGTTAGTATTAAATATTATATAATAAAGAACAGTAGGCAATAAATGCCAACTGTTATTAGGTTAAGCGACTTTTTCTACAATGCCTGTACGATAAATGTTACGATATGAAGTTGTTTTTGTTTCTTTTTGGTTCTCTGGAATAAGTGTAATGTTAATGTTTATATCATTAGTAATAGATATATTCATATAAATCCGATCAAATTTTGAAATTTTATGACGTGATACAGGCCTACCAATATAATTTGGCAGATATTCCTGTATATCCACTATTTTTCGATTAAAATCAAAATAGATGGTATTCTTATAATGCTCTCCAAATTTCGTTTGTACAGAAATAGTAAAGTTTTCTTTATTATTCATTTTTTGTGAAAGAACATCAGCTAATGATAATTCTTCTAACCGTTTACAATTTGACATAATAATCCTCCTAATAAAATATTCACACTTGTGTGATTAAAATGTATTATAACATATAATTATATAATATTCAAATAAAAAAGTCTATTGTATTTAAAATGTATTTGTGATATAAAATTTGATATTAGAAAGTTATATTGTTTTAAATTAAAAAATTTTTGAATTAATAAATTGATGATAACAATCAAATTTGTGGAGGGAGAAAAAGATGAAGGAAAAATTTATAGAATTACTAAAAAGTACAAATAGAGAAGGAATGGAAGAATTAATAAAATTTATAGAAGAAAAAACAGATTTTTTTATAGCACCTGCAAGTACTAGATTTCATGGTAGTCATGAAGGAGGGTTACTTGAGCATAGTATGAAAGTATATGAAATATTAAATTATAAAATAAAAAATAATGTAATAGATTTATATGCTTCAGAAGATACTATAATTATAGTTAGTTTATTACATGATATATGTAAAGCGAATTTTTATAAGGTAGATTATAGAAATGCTAAAAATGCAAGAGGAGAATGGGAAAAGGTTCCATATTATACAGTTGAAGATACAATACCATATGGACATGGAGAAAAATCTGTAATGATGTTAACAGAATATATAAAGTTAACATCTGAGGAGAAATATTGTATACGTTGGCATATGGGATTTTCTGAGCCAAAAGAAAGTTATACAACACTTGGTATTGCATACAAAAAATATCCACTTGCATTATTAGTAAATGAGGCAGACTTAGAAGCAAGTTATTTTTATGATTTATAATAAAAATATATAAAATAAAAAATTATATTTATAAAATTTATATTAAATTAATGTTAAAGATGTATCATGTATGAATTAATAGTGTTGAAAATAAAGATAAATGTTTTTATAAAACTTTGTGGTAAATGAAGTTGCAGAAAGTGGGGGGACAATGAATAAATACATTAGATTTGCTAAAGAAAGTGCAGAAAATGGACTAAAGAATAATGAAGGAGGTCCATTTGGTGCAGTTATTACAAATAAAGATGGTAATATAATATCTATGGGGAATAATAAGGTTTTAAAAAATAATGACCCAACAGCACATGCAGAGATTGTAGCAATAAGAAATGCATGTGAAAAATTAGAAACATATGACTTATCAAACTATATATTGTATACTTCTTGTGAGCCATGTCCAATGTGTTTATCTGCAATTATTTGGGCAAATATAAAAAATGTTTATTATGCTTGTACAAAAGAAGATGCATCAAGTATAGGATTTAGGGATGATATAATTTATAAATATTTACAAGGAAAAAATAAAGAGTTAATTAACTTACAGCAAATTGATAGAGATGAATGTATAGATTTATTTAATAAGTATAAAGATGAAAAAGGGAAAATCTATTAAAATTTAATTTATTCACTTTTTATAAAAGATAGAATAGTATATATTAGGAGGATAAGAGATGTTTTATCTTGGATTATTAATTCGGTTTAATTATTGGCTCTAATATAGGACTATTCTATTTCGCTATGTGCAGAAGTGCTTCTAAATATTAATTATAGGTATAAAAAAAGAACAGAAAGCAAAAAATTGGGATTTCTGTTCTGTTTTTGTATTTAATACCTTGACAGATGAGGTATGTATAAATATAATATATATTAAGAGGTGATAATAATGTCAATTGCATCAGATTTAATAAGAGGTTCTACAGATACTATAATACTTGCACATTTAATGAAAAAAGATAGTTATGGCTATGAAATTAACAAATCTATTTCAGAGATAACAAATGGGCAATATGAATTAAAAGAAGCAACTTTATATACAGCATTTAGGAGATTAGAAGAAATGGGAATGATAGTATCTTATTGGGGAGATGAAAATAGTGGAGCAAGAAGAAGATACTATAAAATAACAAATATAGGGCAAGGCTACTATAAAGAGAGTAAAGCAGAATGGGAAAATGCACAAATATTAATAAGTAAATTAATTAAATTGGGGGAGATATAAAATGGAGGAAAAATTAAAAAGATATGTAGAGGATATTTTTGAAAATGCACAAAAAACTAAAAAAGCATGTGAGTTAAAAGAGGAAATTACATCAAACTTAATAGATAAATATAATGATTTAGTTAAGTCTGGAAAAACACAAGAAGATAGTTATAATATTGCAATTTCCAATATGGGAAATATAGAAGAATTAATATCTAATTTACAAGATGAAAATAATAAATGGGATACAGATTATATTCGGAAAACAAAGAAAAAAGTCAGCAATACTTGTATCTAGCGCTGTTGGGATATATATATTAAGTGTTGTTCCAGTTATATTGTTTAGTGAATTAAATATTGAAGGATTAACAGAAGAATTAGGTGTTATATTTATGTTTATATTTGTAGCAATTGCAACTATGCTACTTGTATATAATGGAATGTCTAAACCTAAATATAAAAGTGCAAATGATACAATGGTAGAAGAATTTAAGGAATGGAAAGTAAATAAAGAAATAAAAAAGACAGCAAAAAAAAGTATTAATTCAGCTCTATGGTGCTTAATTGTTGCTATATATATTGGAATTAGTTATTTCTTTAATGCATGGGCTTATTCTTGGATTATATTTTTAATAGGTGCATCTATTTCCAATATAATAGATGCTATATATGAATCTAATGAAAGAAGGGGATAGTTTATGAATAAAGCAAGGATTATTTTATGGTTAATAGTAGCAATTGTATTAACTATTTTATTAATAGGATTATTAATTTCAAATGTAGAATTAATAAATATTTTTAGTAAAGAGAATGAAGATATTGTATATGAAAATGAATTTGATGTAAGTAATATAGAAACTATTAATTTAGATTGGACTAGTGGAAGTATTAATATATATAAATATGATTCTAATAAAATTAAAGTAGTACAAAAAAGTAGATATGAATTAACAGAAGAGCAATTAGTAAATATTAATTATAAAGATGAAACTATATTAATTAAAGAAGGAAAAAAGAAAATTGGCTTTTTCTTTTTAGGATTTGGGAGTAAGTCTTCAAATTTAGATGTATATTTACCAGATAAAGAATTTGAAGAAGTAAGTGTGAAACTTTCAAGTGGTAAAGCTAGTTTAGAAAAAATAAACTCAAATAAAATTAATGTGAAAGTGAGTTCAGGAAAAATAGATATTAGTAAAATTATTTCACAAAATATAAAAATTAATGTATTATCAGGAAGTGTTCTAATGAATGATGTAAAAACAACTTCCTTAGACTGTGAAGTTACATCTGGTAAAATTGAAATAAATAGTATATATACAGATATTCTAAATGCTTCAGTTAAATCTGGAAAAATAAATATAGATGGAAGTGCAAAAAAAATGGATTTAAAAACTACTAGTGGAAAGATAGCTGTATGTAATGATGTTTTACCAGAAAAATTAGATGCAAAGGTAACATCTGGAAGAATAGATATTGCTATTCCAGAAAATGAAGGATTTGAAGTAAGTTATTCTTTATCATCAGGAAGCTTTAAATCTGACTTTGATTTATATTCAAATATGTCAAGTTTAGATAAAAAGAATGGAGAAGGAAAGTATAAAAATGGTGGTAATAAATTTAATTTTCAGGTTACAAGTGGAAAGATAATGTTAGAGAAGAAGAAATAAGCATTGAAAGGTTATATAAAGAGTGATATAATTAAATAGCATTTTGCAATAATTGTATGAAAGGGGAGCTGAGAATAAAGTTCGCATTTTAGTAGAAAAAACTAAATAACTGGATGGAGGTAATACTAGTGGATACTTTACGTAATATATCTAGAAGTATTAGTAAGTTAATTCGTGAAGGGAAAACGACAAAGGAAATCATGGAAATACTGAATGTAAAAGAATTTGAGTTGTATGATATATTGAAATCTAATTATAGTGAAAGATATTATAATGACTTATTTCGCAAACTTAAACAAAATGATATCTATGATAAAACAGAAATACTGGTTGATACATCTGCTCTTAAAGTTGATGGTATGGTAGAATACTTATTAAAGTACTGTATAATTCTGATACATGTAAATGTAATTAGAGAAATGGATAAGAAAAAAAAGCAGGTGGTTGTTTTGGATTTAATATTCGCACTCTATTGAAGCTTTGTGCGGAAGACTACAATAGTGTTAAGTTTAAAGTTATAACATCAGAAGAGGTTAGCTCATATCCTGATGAGAATCTCATTTACTATCTTCGGAAAGAGTCGAAGCAGGGTAAGAACATCATATTAATTACTGATGATAATGCATTAGCATGTATTGCAAAAGGATATGGGATAAAATATATTCTTGCAAGAGAACTTGATAATAAAAAAACGAATAAACATTTAAATAGGGTAAAAAGCAATAATAAAACAACAAAAAAAGAAAATAATATAAAAAAGAATATAAATTTGGAATTTGTAAGACTTATGAAAGATGTATTATATCTATTTGTTCCAACAGGGAAAGAAGATTCTTTTATAGTACTTGATAAAGGAGAAATAAAGAGTTATATTGCAAATAACATTATTCTTAAAACTGGAGACGAAATTTTACAACTATTTAATACAAAGAAAGGAAAGTTAAAAATCCAAAAATTCAAGATTACAGATGCGCTAAGCCCAAAATGTGCGCAAGATTTAGGATTCGATATTATTACATCCATAGAGCAAATTGAAGAATTACCATATACAAATTCAGTAAAATCAAGAATACGTTATTTCTATACTTTAAATAAAAAAGCGTAACAAGCTTAGGTCCCAAAGGAGAGTTCTTTATGAAATCTCCTTTGAAATTTATTAAAAACTTGTAGAAAATAAATATAATATGAGATATAATATATTTAATACAAAAAAAGGAGGAATAGGATTAATATGAATCCTAATATGTCAGATTTACGTATAGGAATTGTTTTTTCAGGAGGATTTGCAAAAGGTGCATATGAAATTGGATTTTGCAAAGCTATTTTAGAATATATAGAAATGAATAATATAAAAGCAGTAAGCGGAGCATCTATTGGAGCAATAAATGCATATGGTTTTATAAATAATAAATTCGACTATTTGTTTGAAGTGTGGAGAAATTTAAGTTTTAAATCAGCAAAGGAATTTTTAGTAAAATCGGATAAAAGGAAAGTTATATATAATTATATAGAAGATATGCAAGCAGAAGTAAAAAATGAGAATAATATACCTTGTTATATAAATTATATAAAAATACCTAATATTTCATTATGTTATAAGAATGTAAATAAAGAACATAATAAAATTCAAAATGATTTCTTAAAAGCAAGTATTTCTGTTCCAGGATTATATAATCCAATTCAAATAAAAGAAGATTACTATGTAGATGGAGCTTTCCTAGATAATACACCAATATCTCCATTAGAAAATGAGGCTTTAGATTTAATATTTGTTTTACGATTTGATCATGCAAGTGAACAGTATAAAGAATTAAACACAGATGCAACCATAATTGAAATTGTATTTGAAGATGATAAAAAATTAAAAGATTATTTTTATTTCAATAGTAGTTTAACAAATAGATTAATCCAGCAAGGATATAGAAAATCAAAGGAAATTTTAGATATTGTTTTTAAATATGGAGAGGATATTCAATATATAAAATCAATCGCTAAAATTTATAATCAAGAATCTAGGAAAAATATTATACCTAAAAATGGAGAAGAGATTGTTAATAAAATGAATAAGCTAAGGAAAATATTTAAAAATGTATATTTGGATGATATAAATAAAAATGATAGTAATTTGTATATGAAAAAAAGTAAAGAAATAAGTGAGATTGTAATGTAAATTAATAAATGTTAATAATAAAATTATAATAGAAGCGGGTAGTTTAATGAATAAGCTACTCGTTTTCTATATTCTAATATTGAATTATCAATCAATTATTAGAATATAGAAAACTTGTAAAGATTTTAAATCAAGATTGATAAAAACATTATATAAAATAATATGAGATTTGTCATTAAAAATATAATAATATTATTATATTTTTAATGACAGGAAATGACAAAAAGCTTCAATATACTACATAATTCTCAATGATTTAGATAAGAATTAGAATAAGTGTTATTAATTATATATATATATGTTTAAATAGTTAGAAAAAGTTAATAATATAATTAATAATAAAATAGGGGTGAGTAAAGTGAAATTAGGAATTGCTTTATCAGGAGGAGGAATAAGAGGTATAGCACATGCTGGAGTATTAAAGGCACTAGAAGAAAATAATATCAAGCCAGATATTATAGGTGGTACAAGTTGTGGTGCTATTGTGGCATCATTATATGCTATGGGATATTCACCTGGCCATATATATATATTATTTAAAAGATATAGTAAAGAAATTGCAAGAATGAATACAAATCCAATTATATCTGGATTAAAAAATTTTATGGTAAACAGAAAAATCTCATTAACAGGATTACGAAGTGGTAAAAATGTTGAGAGATTATATAATGAATATGCAAAAAGAAAAGGTATAGATTTAATTAAAGAAATAGAAATGCCAATAGTAATTCCAACAGTTGATATAGCAGATTCAAAAGAATATGTATTTACTAATTATATACCAGAAAAAGCAAAAGATAAGATGCAATATATAACTGATGTTTCTATTGGTAAAGCAGTTAGGGCAAGTAGTAGTTTTCCAGCATTTTTTAGTCCATGTAAAATACAAAAGCATGCATTTATGGATGGAGGAGCATTAGATAACATTCCTGTAAATGAAGTAAAAAAACAAGGTGCAGATAAGGTTATTGCAGTTAAATTTAATGCAGATGAAATTAACGAAGATAGTAATATTATGGATATTGTAATGAAAACAATAGATATAATGGGAAGCAAAATATCAGAGGAAAGTTTAGAAATGAGTGATTATGTTTTAAATGTTTATACAGATAAAACTGGATTATTAGATATTGGAAAATTAGATAGCTGTTATAAATATGGATATGATTGTGTAATGCAGAATATAGATGAAATAAAGAAATCTCTGATATAATAATGAAAGATAAGTATAATAAATATAAAAAGAAATAAAAAGGCGTTTATATATTAAGTGAAGAAGTTTACTTAAATTGTATAACGTCTTTTGTTTTATATAATAGTATTTATTTAATTTATTAAAACGTATTTTTGTAACATATGTATAAAATTTTATAAAAAAATTTATAAAAAATGTAATAAAATAAAAAATAATATCTCATATATAGTAAGGAGGGCAATAAAATGCATAATATTGAAGAAATATATAATGAAAATGCAAATATAGTATATAAGTACATATTTTGCCTTAGTCAGAATGAAGAGCTCTCTGAAGAAATAACACAAGAAACTTTTGTTATTGCAATAAAAGAATTAAGTAAATTTAGAGGAGAATGTAAAGTATCTGTTTGGCTATGTCAAATTGCAAAACATCTTTTGTATAAAGAGCTAAAGAAAAATAATTTAAAAAAACAAATTTCACTAGATGATGTAAAAGAAAGTATTATATCAAATGAATTAGAAGAACAATATTTTTTAAAAGAAGACAAGCTGCAATTATACAAAAGTATGCAAAAATTGGATAACAAAACAAAAGAAGTAATGTATTTACGTTTAATGGGAAATTTAAATTTTAGTGAGATTGCTGAAATTTTAAATAAGACACCTAATTGGGCTAGAGTTATTTTTTTTAGAGGAAAGCAAAAAATAAAGGAGGAAAGAGAAAATGGAGAAAAATGATGAATGTGAAATTGTACAAGATTTATTGATTGGAAATTTAGATGAAATATTAAGTAAAAGTTCCAAAAAATTAGTGGATAAACATTTATTAGAATGTAATGAATGTAGAGAAAGGTTAGAGAACTTACAAAAGAATATAAAAGAAAGTGAACAAACAAAAATAAAAAAAGAGATTGATTATTTAAAGAAATATAGGAGAAAATCAAAAATAAAATCATTAATAACATCTATATTAATTGTATTTATAATATTTTTTGGAATGTATTTATATAAATTTTTAAAGTTAAATAATTTAGTTTGTAAATATGCTAATACATTAAAATGCGAGAACTTTTATAAAGAACAAATAAGTTATGATGAAATACATAATACATTATTTATAGAGAAAATTTGGTATAAAGATGGGAAATATAAACAAGAGATTTATCAGAAACAAGATGACAAACATGAACAATTATTGTTAGAAGTTATATATGCAGAGATAGGAAGTAGGCAGGAAGTAAAGATATATGAAAAAGATAAAAATGTAGTAAAAGTAAACAATCCATTTACAAAACAAAAAAAGCATATACTTTCTGTACCTAATCCAATTGGTTCAGGATATGAAAGTTATCTTTTTAGATTAGGAGCACCTTTTCATGCAAAAATAAGAAAGGATACTTATTTAGTAGGCAGAGAGTATTATGTAATAAATTTAAATAAATCAGAGTTATGGATTGATAAGGAAACTGGTTTGCCTATAAAAGATGAAGGTTATAGTGCTAATATAGAACATTATGAAGGAACAGATATAGTAAAAAAAGTTCATAATAGAGTAACAAATTATAGATATCAATTTAATGTAGTAAAGGATGAAGATGTTGAAATTCCAGATTTAACTGATTATACAGTAATAGAGGATAATTCTTTAGAGGGATTAATGAATAATGAATAAATATTTAATTTGTTATAATTAGTAAAGTTTTATTATAGATTTTATAGAATAGCAGGATAGAAAAATAGTACAAGAACTAGTATGTTAAGCACTAGTTCTTGTAACAGTTATAGACTCAAAGAGCCTATATAAGAGAAATATATTTAATTATTTCCCTTTTTAAGTTCATATAATTCATCAAGTAATAGTTCTATTAAATCTGAATAATAAGTGGATGCATCGACCCAGCCTTCTTGATATAAAAGTTTCCAATTAACACCATTAATCAGACCTTTAACATCACCAACATTACCAATAACAGTACCAGTAACATTACCAGTAACATTACCACGAACATCACCAAAGATACTAGATGTATCACCTCCAACATATCCATTAGTATGAACAGAGGTGTAGCCATTAAAAAATTTATGAACTTTAGGGTTATCTTGGTCAAGGCCTGGGAGGAAGCATCTACAATATGCAAGTAGATTTAATTTTTCTAATTTTTTTAATAATTTTTCTAATTTTTTTAATAATTTTTTTACCTCTTTGTCATTATTCCGCGCCATAGTAACTACTCCTTTTCAAATTAATGAAACTTTCATAAAAAACTATAAAAGTTTCATACATTATAACCAAATTGGAATGTCATGTCAAGAAGTTTGACAAATTCTCCAAGTTTACCTCAAATCATTTACTCACTCATTTTAGGCTATTTTTTCGTTTTTTTTATGATTAAATACTTTGGATAAACACATTCTTTCATATGATTTTTTTGTTCAACTATATCATATACAATAAGTTTTTTTTATTATTTTTTATTCGAGTTTTATAATGGGTGTTTTTATTTATTTTTTACCTATTTTATAATTTAAGGGGAAAATTAGTAATAAACATTAAAATTTTGATTACTAGTTACTATAATACAATAATGCATTATTTTCAGAATAAATCGTTTCTACATTTTACTTCAAAGACTATTTATAATTAATTTTACAGTAAAACATTTTATTAAAAGTGACTAGTAACTATTTCTTATACAAAATATTAAACTATTGTACTTTACATTCAAATATGCTAGAATAAACTATATTTGTAAATTTTAAGGGGACAATCATGGAAAACAAGAAGAAAAATAGAATAACTGCAACACAAAATTTAGTATTGGGTGTTCTAATAGTTATTTTAATAGGAGCTATATTATTAAAATTACCAATTAGTAATCAAGATGGAAAAAGTATAAAACTTATAGATAGTTTATTTGTATCAACTTCATGTGTGTGTGTAACAGGGTTAACTCCTATTGTACCAAGTGAGCAATTTTCCAGTTTTGGTCAAATAATAATTATGGTATTAATTGAAATTGGTGGATTAGGATTTATGAGTTTTATAGCTTTAATATTAATGCTTATGGGAAAAAAGATAAATTTATCAGATAGAATGGTAATAAAAGAGTCATTAAATCAAAATAATTTAAGTGGATTAATAAAATTAATAAAAAGAATTTTTATATATACTATAACTTTTCAAACAGTTGGAACACTATTATTATCTATAAGGTTTATTCCAAGATATGGTGTTGGCAAAGGAATATTTTACTCTATCTTTCATTCTATATCTGCATTTTGCAATGCTGGTTTCGATATTTTAGGAAATAATAGTTTTGTAGAATATCAATATGATATTTTAATTAATATAACAATTATGTCACTGATTATAATAGGAGGACTTCGGATTTACTGTATGGGACGATTTACTTATTGGAGTAAAAAATATATTAAAAAACAAACTTAAAATAAATAGAATATGGAAAGAATTTAATATACATACAAAGATAGTATTAATAACTACTATTTTATTACTAATTATTGGTACAATGCTAACTTTTATTTTTGAAAAAGATAATTTGCATATTATGAAAGATGATACTTTAGGACAGAAAATATTAAAATCTAGTTTTTATTCTACATCACTTAGAACAGCAGGTATAACAACAACAGATGCAAGTAGTCTTACTACTGCTACAAAGTTCATTTCTATGGTATTTATGTTTATAGGAGGATCTTCTGCAAGTACAGCTGGCGGAATAAAAAATATCACTTTTGCAATTATTATAATTATGGTAATTAGCTTTATAAAAGGTGAGGATAGTACTATTATTTTTAAAAGGCAGATACCATTTAAAGTAATAAAAAGAGCGATAGCAGTTGTGACTATTAGTATATGTATTGTTGGTATGGCAATAATATCATTAACAATTACAGAACAATTATATTTAGAACAAAATTATAATATTATATCAGAAAATATTGATTTTTTAGATATTGTATATGAAGTGTTTTCTGCATTTGGAACAGTGGGAATTACATTAGGAGTTACACCTAAGCTTAGTATAGCCAGTAAAATAATTGTTATGATATTAATGTTTATAGGAAGACTTGGATCAATAACTTTATCATATGCTTTATTTTCTAAGTTTAATAAAAACAAAAAAAGTTTGATAAAGTATCCAGAATGTGATTTGATTGTAGGGTAATAAATACATTTAAAGAATTATGATATGCTTTTTTAGATGGTATATATTATTTGAGTGTGAGATAATAGAAAGGATAAATGATGAAAAGATTAAATATATTAGTATTAGGTTTAAAGACTTTTGGAAGAAGTATTGTAAAGCAATTATATGAATATAATTGTGAAGTTTTAGCAATAGACAAAGATATGGATAGAGTAGAAGAAGTAGCAGAATATGCAACAGAAGCTGTTCAGGTAGATATAAGGGATACACAAGAATTAAAAAAGTTATCTCTTAACAATTTTGATGTAGCTGTAGTTACTGTTGATGATTTGGGTATTAGTATTATGGCAACAATGATTTTTGAAGAAGCGGGGATTTCGAAAATTATTGTAAAATCTACAAGTGATATTCATAAAAAGATATTAGAAAAGATGGGAGTTAAATTTATTGTCTCTCCAGATAAGGAAATGGGAATAAAACTTGCAAAAGGTATTATGGATATTAATATTATTGATTCTATTAATGCTTCTGAAGACTATGATATAGTTGAAATTAATGTTAAAAGTAAATGGATAGGAAAGACTTTGGAGAAACTAAATTTTAGAAATAAATATGGAATGAATGTAATTGGTGTTAAAAAGCTTGGTGCTAAAATGGAAATTTCTCCAGAAAAAGAATATGAAATAGAAGAGGGAGATAGGCTAATTGCTATAGAAAATAAAAATGTGAATGGGAAGGTATAATAGAAGTAGAGAATAAGTGATAAAGTTACTACAATGAAAAGTGAAAATAGTTTTCGGTGTAGTAACTTTATTAAACAATCTCCTATTTGGTAGGTATTCTCTACATTTTGGACATTTCCAAAATATTCTTTCGATAATTGTCAATAATATCAACAATATTATTGGTATTAGACATATTCTTATATTATCTACAAAATTCAAAACTATAATAATTAAAATTAATAATACTATTATTAATAAATCTAAAATATATTTTATTGTACTTTTTTCATTATTTTCACTCACTTTCTAAGTAAATTATGTCAAACTCATAAATTATTAACAAATGCTTTTTTATTTACTTAATACATAGTTATCGACATAACTTAAAGTTTTATATTGAATAAAAGAAAAAAAAATGGTATAGTAAAAAGGTATTATATAAAAAATCATTAAAGAGTCAGTATATAAAAAAATATATAAATAAAAATTGGAGGAATAGAAGTGAGAAAAATAACTATATCAATGCTAATAATATGCTTTATAATAGCTCTATTATTAACATTAACAGGTTGTACAAAAGAAAACGATAATAATGAAAATTATAAAATTGTAACATCTTTTTATCCTGTATATATAATGACTTATAATATTACAGATGGAGCAAATATGATTGAACTTACTAATATGGCAGATACAAATACACGGATGTATTCATAATTATACACTAAAAACTGATGATTTAAAAAAAGTAGAAAAAGCGGATATATTTATTCAAAATGGATTAGAAATAGAGAACTTTATGGATAAAATAGTAAGTTCATTTTCAAAATTAAAAGTAATAAACTCAAATGAGGAATTAGAGAATAGTATTAAAGACGATAATGAAATTAATGGACATACATGGACAAGCATAGATAATAATATAAAACAAGTAGAAAATATAAAAAACAAATTAAAAGAAGCAAATCCAGAAAATTCAGATATGTATGAAAAAAATGCGAATGATTATATACAAAAGCTAGATAATTTAAAACACAAATACCAAACAGAATTAGCAGATTTAAATGGCAAAAAAGTGGTTTCTTTGAATGAGTCTTTTGCATATTTACAAAGAGATTTAGGGCTAGATTCAATAGAAGTTCATACAGACCATGAAGAAAGTACTATGTCTGCTGAAATGTTAGCTCGTATTATAGAAGATATGAAAAAAGAAAATATACAAATAATCATTATTGATAAAAATGATAATGAAAAAAATGCACAAAACTTAGCAAATGAAACAGGTGCTAAAATATATAAATTAGATTCTTGTTTAAGTGGAAATATGGATAAAGATGCATATTTAATTGCAATGACTGAAAACTTAAATGTTTTAAAACAAATGATAGAGAAATAAATGGAAGGAGCTATGATATATAAATATCATACAAAAAGATATGGGAAAAGAAAATGCATGTGGCCTTCATTGTACAAAAATAAATAATATTAATGTAACAATAGGAAAACAAGAGATTTTAAAAAATATAAACATTCATATTCATTGTGGAGAATTAACAGTTATAATTGGAAAAAATGGAGCTGGTAAAAGTACGTTATTAAAGGCAATATTAGGAGAAATACCTCATACAGGTGACATTACTTTTTTAGATATGAAAGAAAATAAAAAAAAGAAAATAAAGATAGGATATGTTCCACAAAGTATAAATGTAGAAAGACATATGCCAACAACTGTATATGATATGTTTGCTTCATATATTTGTAGTACTCCTGTATGTTTTAGAAAAAATAAAAAAGTCTATTATGAGATAAAAAAGCATCTAAGTTTATTTGGCGCAGAAAGACTAATAGATAAAGGAATTGGAGATTTGTCTGGAGGAGAGCTGCAAAGAGTTTTACTTGCAATTAGCACAAAACCAATACCAAATCTATTAATTTTAGATGAGCCAGTATCTGGAATAGATATGAATGGGATTAAAGATTTTTATGAGATTGTAAGTAATTTAAAAAAAGAATATGATATGTCTATAATCCTGGTTTCTCATGATTTAGAATTAGTAAAGAAATATGCAGATAAAGTAATATTGCTTGATAAAGAAATTTTAAAACAGGGGACACCAGAGATGGTGTTTAGTAGTGCTGAATTTAAAGCGAGATTTGAGAATGTTTTGACTGTAGATTAATACCTTAACATTTTATGAATAGTCCAAGATTATTTATTTGAATAATAACATATTGCTTACATAGCTGTACAGAAGCAAATATGTTGTGTTTTCAATCTTTTTTAGTCAGTTTAATTTGGGTTACTAGATAAATAGTGGTTTAAAATTAGCTGTCCAAACTCCTTAGATGTAAATGTTTTTTATATTAAAACCTCTCAAATATTATAATATCAAAAATATTTACATCTAAGGAGTTTAGACTACTTTGCAATGTTAAAGTATTGTCTAGTAACTAGTTTAGCGCTTTTTACATAAAAACTCAAAACAAACATATAATCTTATGTTATAATAATTGTAAAGTTATAGATTATATAAAATACTTAGAATTTTTATATATTACAAATAATGCTCCATCTGATTTAATAATAGAAAATAAAGAAGATTTGGTAAAAAAGATAAATGAAGGAATTGAAGATATAGAAAAAGGAAATGTATGTACTATCGAAGAAGCTTACTCAGAAATAAAGCAAATACTAGAAGAATAGCTGGAGGTATTATTTTGGATAGATACAGCATTAGAATGTCTACAAAAGTAAAAAACGATTATATGATATATAAAATCAAACCTACATGAGCTGATAATTATAGAGAAATATGCTATATTAATAAAAGATAGAATAGGTTATTTAAAGTACTATCCACAAAAGTTTGAAGTTGCAAGTAGTGTGATTATAAAACAAGATAAAATTAGAAAATTAACTATAAATAATTATATTGTATTTTACAAGATTAAAGAAGAGTATAAAGAATTATATATTTTAGGAATTGTGTATAGTGGTTCTGACAAGATAGGAAAATTATAGATTTATAAAAATATTATAATAATTGTTGCAAATAAAAACTTTAGTTTGATATAATCAATCTAAAGTTTTTTTAGTTTATAAAAAGGAGTTGTGATTAATGGAAGAAAAAAATTGTAAATGTATGGACAAAAGAGTAACTAATGAAACAAAAGAGATATTAAATGAGTATAAACAAGATAAAGATAATTTAATACAAATTTTAAATGAAGTTCAAGATAAATTTGGATATATTCCAGAAAAAGCACAGGTTGAAATATCTGAATATTTACATATTCCAATGGCTGAAATTTATGGAGTAATTACTTTTTATTCAAGATTTACTTTAAAACCAAAAGGAAAATATTGTATATCTGTATGTATGGGTACTGCATGTTTTGTAAAAGGTTCTGAAAAAATATTAGAAAGAGCAAAAGAAAAATTAGGAATTCGGAGAAGGAGAAACTACAAAAGATGGCAAATTTTCTATAGATACAACTAGATGTGTTGGTGCGTGTGGATTAGCACCTGTATTTACAGTAAATAAAGAAGTATATGGGAAAGCAACAGTAAAAAAATTCGATGAAGTAATAGATGAAATAATGAAGAATTAATAAATAATACAAACGAATAAAATGATGCTAAATTAGAGGTTGTAAACTGTAATAAAAAGTTTATTACTATATAAATTGTTTATATATTTTGTGTAATGTGTATTTAAAAAGGATAGTTATTAATACACTATTAACAAAATTAGTATAACATTTATATTAAAAGATGAATAGTAACAAAATAGCATAATATTGATAAATTTTAATTGTATCATATTGGATTGCAAAGGAGAAATTGAATGAAGACTTTACAAGAAATAGAAAAAATAAGACAAGAAAAAAGAAAAGAATTAGAATTACGTATAAATAAAAATATTAAAACTAAAGAAAAGCATATATTAGTGTGTAATGGAACAGGATGTACATCTTCAAAATCACCAGAAATAATGAAAACTTTTAGAAATTTATTGGAAGAGAAAAATATTAGTAATGTAAGAGTAATAAAAACAGGTTGTTTTGGCTTATGTGCTAAAGGGCCAATTGTAATTATAAGACCAGAAGACACTTTTTATGCAATGGTAAAACCAGAAGACTGTGAAGAAATTATAAATAAACATATTTTAAAAGGAGAAGTTATACAAAGACTACTTTGCATGGATATAGATAAAAAAATAGTAAATAGTTTAGATGAGCTTAACTTTTATAAAAAGCAAAAGAGAATTGCATTAAAAAATTGTGGAGTAATAGACCCAGAAAATATAGATGAATATATTGCATTTGAAGGATATCAAGCATTAGAAAAAGTTTTAAAACAAATGAATCAAAATGATGTTATAGAAGAAATTTCTAATTCTGGTTTAAGAGGAAGAGGGGGAGCTGGATTTCCTACAGGACAGAAATGGAAGTTTACTAAAGAAGTGGAATCAGAACAAAAATATGTTGTATGTAATGCAGATGAAGGTGACCCAGGAGCATTCATGGATAGAAGCATTTTAGAAGGTGACCCAAACTGTATATTAGAGGCAATGCTAATTGCAGGATATGCCATAGGAGCAAATAAAGGATATATTTATGTTAGAGCTGAATATCCAATTGCAGTAGAGCGTTTAAAAATTGCAATTAATCAAGCAAAGGAATATGGAATATTAGGGGAAAATATATGGAATACAGGTTTTAATTTTGATGTAGAAATAAGACTTGGAGCAGGAGCTTTTGTTTGTGGAGAAGAAACAGCACTTTTAGAATCTATAGAAGGAAGGCGTGGTCAGCCAAGAGTAAAACCACCATATCCAGCAAGTAGCGGATTATGGGGAATGCCAACATTAATTAATAATGTTGAAACATTTGCTAATATTCCACAAATTATTTTAAATGGAGCTAATTGGTATTCTAGTATTGGAACAAAAGATTCTAAAGGAACAAAAGTATTTGCTTTAGGAGGAAATGTAAATAATATAGGCTTAGTAGAAGTTCCAATGGGAACAACTTTAAGAGAGATTGTTTTTGATATTGGTGGAGGAATACCAAATGGAAGGGAATTTAAAGCAGCACAAACAGGTGGACCATCAGGGGGATGTATTCCAAAAGAACATTTAGATACTAAAATTGATTATGAATCATTAAAGGAAATTGGTTCTATGATGGGCTCTGGTCGGATTAATTGTAATGGATGATACTAAGTGTATGGTTAATTTGGCAAAGTTTTATTTAGATTTTACAGTAAGCGAGAGCTGTGGGAAGTGTACACCCTGTAGAATTGGAACAAAAAGAATGTTAGAGATTCTAGAAAGGCTATGTAGTGGCAGAGCAGAAGAGTTAGATATATATAAATTAGAAAAGTTAGCATTAAATATACAAAAATCATCAATTTGTGGTCTTGGCCAAACTGCACCAAATCCAGTATTAAGTACATTAAAATATTTTAGAGATGAGTATAGACAGCATGCTTTATCAAAGCAATGTAAAGCTTTAGAATGTAAGGCTCTGACTGTAATTAACATAGATGAGGAAAAGTGCAAAGGATGTGGATTATGCCAAAGATCATGTCCAGTTTCTGCAATAAAAGGTGAAGGAAGAGAAAAAAGAGAAATTGACCAATTATTATGTATAAAATGCGGTACTTGTAAGGATAAATGTCCTTTTAAAGCAATTGGTTAATATTCTTTATGTTATGCTTAAGTATATTCAGGAAAATGTGCGAAGAAAAGGGGAATTAATATGTCAAAGCAAATTAATTTAATAATAGATGGTAATAAAGTGACTGTTCCAGAAGGAACTACAATATTAAATGCAGCAAGAGAGGCTCGGAGTAGATATTCCAACATTGTGCTTTCTAAAAGATATAAATGAAATAGGCGATTGTAGAATGTGTATTGTGGAAATAGAAGGAAGAAAAGGTTTTGCTACATCATGTATACAAAAAGTCGAAGAAGGAATGATTGTAAAAACCAATACACCAGAAATAATGGAAGCAAGACATGTTATTTTAGATTTAATTATATCAAATCACAGTAAAGATTGTTTAACATGTACACGCCTTCGGAAATTGTGAGCTACAAGACTTAGCAGTAAAGTTTAATATTCAAAATATCGAATTTGAAGGTGAAAGAGCAAATCATACAATTGACGATTTATCACCATCAATTGTAAGAGACTTTAATAAGTGCATTTTATGTAGAAGATGTGTTTCTGCATGTAAAAATGTGCAAAAAATAGGTGCAATTGATTGTATAAATAGGGGATTTGATTCATGTATTTCTACAACAAATGATAAGAGTTTAAATGATGTGGAATGTACATTCTGTGGTCAATGTATTCAAAGCTGTCCAACAGGAGCATTACATGAAAAAGAGAATATTAATGATGTATGGGCAAAATTAAAAGATAAAGATACATTTGTTATTGTACAAACTGCACCAGCTGTACGAGTAGCTCTAGGTGAAGAATTTGGAATGGAAATAGGAACAAATGTAACAGGAAAAATGGTATCAGCATTAAAAAAACTAGGATTTGACAAGGTATTTGATACAAATACAGGAGCTGATTTAACTATTATGGAAGAAGCAAATGAATTTGTAGAAAGGTTTACTAAAAATGAAAACATGCCAATGATTACCTCTTGTAGTCCTCGGATGGGTTAGATTTATAGAAATGAATTATCCAGAAGAATTAAAACATTTATCAAGTTGTAAATCACCACATGAAATGTTTGGGGCAATTTTAAAGACATATTATGCAGAAAAAGAAAATATAGATCCAAGTAAAATGTATATAGTTTCTATTATGCCATGTATTGCAAAAAAATTTGAAAGACAAAGAAATGAACTTTCAAATAATGGAATGTATGATGTAGATGCAGTTTTAACAACAAGAGAACTTGCAAGAATGATAAAACAAGGGAATATTGATTTTTTAAACTTAAAAGATGAAGAATTAGATAGCCCAATGGGAGAAGCGACTGGGGCAGGTGCAATCTTTGGTGTTACTGGAGGTGTAATGGAATCAGCTTTAAGAACGGCATATGAAATAATAACAAATGAGAGTTTAGAGAACATTGAATTTAAAGAAGTAAGAGGAAAAAAAGGAATAAAAAAAGCTTTGGTAAAAATAAAAGATAGAGATATAAAAGTAGTAGTTGCAAGTGGCTTACTAAATGCAAGAAAGATTATGGATGAAATAAAGATGGGAAAAGCTAATTATGACTTTGTAGAAATTATGGCATGTCCAAATGGCTGTATAATGGGCGGAGGCCAACCTATTAAAAGTTCAAAAATAAAAGCTACAGTGGATATTGCAAAATTAAGGGGAGATGCACTTTATACAATAGATGAAAAAAGTAAAATCCGTAAATCTCATGAAAATCCAGTGCTGAAGAAATTATATGAAGAATATTTAGAAAAGCCTGGAAGTGATATTGCACATGAGCTTCTACATACTAAATATCAGAAAAGAAATAAATTTAAATAATACAATTCTCAGTTTTTAGATATGTGTAAATGGTAACAATACTAATTTTATTTTATGTTATTTTTACTAATAGTAATTGACATTACTGAATCAACATAATATAATTAAACAATTACAAAATAACATATTTGTTAAGGAGGCAAAAGTTGGTTTTTGAAACCAACTTTATATAAAGAATTATGGAAATAATATACAATATATTAGAAACGATATTACCTTTTGACTTTATATCATATGCATTCATGAAGAATGCTTTAATAGCAGTAATTTTAATATCACCTATATTTGCAATTTTAGGAACAATGATTGTAAATAATAAAATGGCTTTTTTCTCAGATGCACTTCGGACATTCTGCATTAACAGGAATTGCGATAGGAATGTTGTTTGGAACATTAAATGTTAATATTTCAATGATAATATTTGCGATTTGTTTTGCTATATTGTTAAACTATGTAAAGCATAAAACAACCTATGGAGCTGACACAATAATAAGCGTATTTTCATCTATTGCAATTGCACTGGGATTAGCTTTACTTGCGCAAAGTGGCAATTTTAATAAATATTCTAGTTATTTAGTTGGTGATATTTTAAGTATTAATACAAATGAAATTTTTTATTTAGTAATTAGTTTTATATTAGTAATAGTATTTTGGAAGTTCTTTTTTAATAAGTTAAATTGTATTAGTATAAATACTAGCTTAGCAAAGAGTAAAGGAATAAATGTAAAATTAATTGATAATATTTTTGTTGTATTAATTGCAATTATTGTAATGGTTTCTATCAGATGGATAGGTATTCTTTTAATAAACTCTTTACTAATTTTGCCTGCTGCTTCAAGTAGAAATATTGCAAAAAATATGAGAGAATATCATTTATATGCAATATTATTCTCATTACTTTCAGGAATTACAGGTCTTATTTTATCTTATTATAACAATATACCAACAGGGCCAATAATTGTAATTATATCTGGCTTAATATATTTTATTACATTTGCTTTAAAAATGAAGATAAAAGAATAATATAAAGGATAAAATTATTACCGATTTGACAAAATGAGTGTATTTATATTGACAAATTGGAGAAAACATGATATCTTAATAAAGAAATATCAATATATTTGATAATCTCTAATTTTAATTTTGCTGTATATATTGGCCTAATAAGGTTGGTAGAAAAGTAAAGGTCACAGAGGGGGACTTAAAAGATTAGAGAAAGAAGAGGTGCCAGGATTTTACTGGCACCTTTTAATATGTATATGTATTATGAAGAAATAGATGCTTATGCAATAATAGATAATGACATTTTAATTGGAGTAGTATATATAGAAAATTGTAAGAATATTGAAAAAAACACTGTTCTAATTTCCTACTTTATAGGAAATAAATTTCAAAGAAGAGGATATGCAATACAAGCACTAGAGAGGATTGAACAGCTACTAATAGAAAATTCGCAAATACAAAAAGTAGGATTTGAAATAAATCCAAAGAATATTCCATCAATTAAAACAGCCACCAGATTTGGAGCAAAATTTTGTAAATCAGGAGAGCAGTTAGATTATTATGAAAAAGTAATAATTTAACAAAAAGGGTGCCATTTGTAGAAACAAATAGCACCCTTTAAACATATTAAATTGAAAGTCTAATATATTCCTAATATATTTTTAGCATATTCTATATCATTAGAATTTGCATTACGAATGTTCTCTAATTCATATTCACAGCCTATATTAATCCATTTAGTCTTTCCCATATCATGATATGGAAGAAGTTCTATTTTTTCTACAGATTTTAGTGTTCCTATAAATTCTTTTAAACTTTCTAAATCTTCAGTTCTATCTGTAATAGTTGGAACAATAACTTGTCTAATCCAAATAGGTTTTTTTATATTGCTTAAATATTTAGCAAATGCTAATTCTTTTTTATTAGAAACGCCAGTTAGTTCTTTACATATTTCATCATTAATACATTTTATATCTAATAAAAATAAATCTGTTAAGTCAATTAATTTTTTCATATCATCTGTTAAATCTACATTTCCAGAAGTATCTATAGCTGTATGAATATTTTCATTTTTTAAAAGAGTAAATAATTCGATTAAAAACTTACATTGTAAAAGAGGTTCACCACCGCTAATTGTAACACCACCACCAGATGAAAGAAAATAATTTTTATATCTTAATATTTTTTCTAATAATTCATTAGAAGTATAAGGAGTCCCTGAGTGGATATCCCATGTATCTCTATTATGACAATATTTACATTTTAAAGAACAACCTTGCATAAAAATAATAAATCGTATTCCAGGGCCATCAACAGCTCCAAATGTTTCAAAAGAATGGATTTTTCCTATTAAATCTGACATATAAGTAAACCTCCTAAAATTTACCATGAGACTGGGCATTTTGGCAAATTTTTTTGTTAATATGTATTAATAATGACGAAGAATTTTGAAGTATTTCTTTATTACTAAGAATAAGTATGATTCTTAGTTAAAAAAATATTATTATTCTCCGCCACTATTAACAAAAAGGAATAGCAAATTTAAAAATTATAAATATAATTCAAATCGTTGTGAAGTCTTTTGTATGAAAGATTTTCAAAATATTCTATCCTTTTTGAAAAAGCAATTAAATTCTTTCATGTATAGTTCTATGGATAACATCTAATTGTTGTTCTTTTGTTAATTTTGTAAAATGAACTGCATATCCAGAAACACGGATTGTAAGTTGTGGGTATTTTTCTGGATGTTCCATAGCGTCTTCTAATAACGCTCTATTAAATACATTTACATTAATATGATGACCTGTTTGCATAAAGTATCCATCTAACATACTTACTAAATTATTAATTCTTGTATTTTCTTCTTTTCCTAATGTATCAGGAGTAATTGCAAATGTGAAAGATATACCATCAGATGCATATTCAAAAGGTAATTTTGCAATAGTATTCATAACTGCTAATGATCCATTTGCATCTCTACCATGAAGTGGGTTAGAACCAGGGCCAAAAGGTTCTCCAGCTCTTCTGCCATCAGGTGTATTTCCTGTTGCTTTACCATAAACAACATTAGATGTTATTGTAAGAACTGATAAAGTAGGAGTAGCTCCTCTATATATTTGATGTTTCTCCAATTTATGCATAAATGTTTTAACAATTTCTACTGCTAGAGAGTCAACTCTATCATCATCATTGCCATATTTTGGAAAATCTCCTTCTACTTTATAATCTACAGCTAAACCTTGTTCGTTTCTAATTACTTTTACTTTTGCATATTTTATTGCAGATAGTGAATCTGCTACTACAGATAAACCAGCAATTCCACAAGCCATTGTACGGTAAATTTCTCTATCATGAAGTGCAAATTCTAAAGCTTCATAAGAATATTTATCATGCATATAATGAATAGCATTTAATGCTTTTATATAAATTTTTGCAACATAATCCATCATACAATCAAATTTCTCCATTACTTCATCATAGTTTAAATATTCAGAAGTGATTTTCTCAAATTTAGGAGCAATTTGTTTTCCAGAGTTTTCGTCTTTACCACCATTAATAGCATATAGTAAAGTTTTAGCAAGATTGGCTCTTGCACCAAAAAATTGCATTTGTTTTCCAATTTTCATAGGTGAAACACAACAAGCAATTCCATAATCATCGCCTAAAGTTATTCTCATTAAATCATCATTTTCATATTGAATAGCAGATGTATCTATTGAGATTTTTGCACAATAGTTTTTAAATCCTTCTGGAAGATTTTTTGACCAAAGTACTGTTAGATTTGGCTCTGGTGCTGGACCTAGGTTTACAAGTGAATGTAAAACTCTAAAAGAGTTTTTAGTAACAAGAGTTCTTCCGTCAATTCCCATACCACCAATGCTTTCTGTTACCCAAACAGGATCCCCACTAAATAAATCATTGTATTCTGGTGTTCTTAGAAAACGAACAAGTCTTAATTTCATTATAAAATGATCCATTAATTCTTGTGCTTGTTCCTCTGTTAAAGTACCATTTTCTATATCTCTTTCAATATATATATCTAAGAAAGTAGAAGTTCTACCAATACTCATAGCAGCACCGTTTTGATCTTTTACAGCTCCTAAATATCCAAAATATAACCATTGAATAGCTTCTTTAGCATTTTTTGCTGGACTTGATATATCAAATCCATATTTTTCAGCCATTTTCTTTAAATCTTGAAGAGCTTTAATTTGTTCTGATATTTCTTCACGTTCTCTAATTATATCTGCAGTAAATTCATCAGTATCTAATACATCTAAATCTATTTTTTTACTATCTATTAATTTGTCTATTCCATAAAGAGCAACTCTTCTGTAGTCTCCTATAATTCTTCCACGACCATATCCATCAGGAAGACCAGTTAAAAGGTGAGAACTTCTTGCAGCTCTAATATCAGGTGTATATACATCAAATACACCGTCATTATGTGTCTTTCTAAATTTATGATAAATATTAGAAGTTTCTTCATCAACTTTTAATCCATAACTTTCGCAAGACTTTTCTACAATTCTTATACCACCATTTGGCATAATAGCTCTTTTTAATGGGCTATCGGTTTGAAGTCCAACGATTTCTTCTAATTCTTTATTAATATATCCAGCATTATAAGCATTTACACTTGAAGGAGTTTTTGTGTCTGCATCTAAAACTCCACCATTTGCTCTTTCCTTTTCATAAAGTGCTAATACTTCATCCCATAGTTTTTTTGTTTTTTCTGTTGCAGGTGTTAAAAAATTTTCGTCTCCTATATAAGGTTTGTAATTATTTTGAATAAAATCTCTTACATCAATTTCTTTTGTCCATTCACCTTTTTTATTAAATCCATTCCATTGTTCGA
This sequence comes from uncultured Clostridia bacterium, assembly GCA_948805675.1. Lineage (GTDB taxonomy): Bacteria > Bacillota > Clostridia > TANB77 > CAG-508 > CAG-492. Next base: position 47,307 of record CAQIBN010000001.1, read on the forward strand.
AATTCATAAAAAACCTCCTTGTATATGTATATTTTGCTCAGTTTATTTAAAAATATATATTATGTACAAAAAAATACCTTTTATAATAATACCATAAAAAGAAAAAAATGGCAATAAAAAAGCAAATATAAGATAGAGATATATAATAAATTTTTTTATCTATAATATTTATTATTTCTAACAAATTTTTAAGTTTTTTATTTTTATGTTTTGGTAAATTATTATGAAATGGTATTATTTATATTAATTTTAAAAGAAGTAATTATTACAATATATTACATTATTTTAATTTGGTGCATTAGAAGAATGTTGAAATAATTATTATAGATGATAATTCAAATGATATGTCTAAAAATAAAGTAAAGAAATATCAAGAGCAACATTCTGAGATGACAATAAAATTATTAGATACAACACAATCACATAATGGACCTGGGGGAGCAAGAAATGTTGGGTTAGATAATGCTACAGGTTCGTATATATTATTTATAGATGCAGATGATAAATTGAATGAAGGAGCATTAGATAATATATCTAAATCTATTGCATTAAATCCAGAAGCAGATTTGTTTACTCTAGGATATCAGTTAACTAGATTAGATGCTGATGGTAATATAGTTAAGAATATAAAACTTAATGCTGGAAAGATGCAAGAATCCAGATTTTTTCAAATAGGATCTAATACAGCAGGTTCAATTTGGAATGTTTGTTCACGAAGAAATCTATTTGAAGGTGGTAAGAAATTAAGATTTAAGGAAAATTGCAAATTTGAAGATTTACCTACAAAAGTAGAATTATTTGCAAGAACATATAAAAAAATAAAATCTGTACCTCATATTACTCATACACAATTTAGTAGACCTGGAGAAAGTATAACAGGAACATTAAAGTTTAGAGATATGAAGAGATTAATTGATGCAAATATTGAGATTGCAAATTTAAGACCAGAAGTTGACTCAAAAGATAAGATGTATATAAATGTAAGAATGTTTATGATGCCAGTCGTTTTAGGATGGTTAGTTCAAAAGTGTATACATAATAAAATTGATTTAAAGAAAATGCAAAATAGAAGCAATGAAGATAATGAGATAATATATAAATAGATATATAAAAATTGCTAGAAATATGTTCATAAATATTTCTAGCAATATATATTTAAAATTTAATAATATATAAATTTATTTATCTTCTGCAACTAATTTGGCAATATTATAAATTAATTTTTGTTTCTTAGGAGAGCACTTTTTTAAGATATCATTAAATTCAGAATCTAGGTATATTTTAGAAGCACTAGATGTACCATTTAAAATGAAACCTTCACTAACACCTAAAATATTACATATTTCACTTAATCTTTTTAGATTAATATGAGATTTTCCACGTTCAATTCTACTTAAAAAAGCAACAGAAACATCAATTTCTTCAGCTAAATCTTCTTGAGTCATATTTTTATCAAGTCTTGCTTTTTTTAGTCTTTGTCCAATAATATTAAAATCTAATGCCATTTTTATCACCTCACAAATTAAAAATAGCATTTATAGGGTTAATTTTACAGAAACTGTAAATACAATATTAAC
>CAQIBN010000001.1:48983-372047 GCA_948805675.1 uncultured Clostridia bacterium
TTAAAAATAGCATTTATAGGGTTAATTTTACAGAAACTGTAAATACAATATTAACCAATAAATTAAATACATCTAAATAGATTAAAAAACTTAATAGTTTATAACTGAAATTAATTGTAGTTTTTTGACTAATAGTATTTTAATAAAAAAATTGAAAATTATGCATAGATAAAATATAATAGAAAAAAATTATTATTAAGACTTTCAAAAATAGATAAAATGAAATTATTTTTTTGTAAAAGATATATAAATTTTACATAAAAAAATTAATACAATATTGTTTGTATGGAACTATATAAAAGTAGGAGGAAATACTTGAAAAGTTTATTAATATATTTAAAAAATTACAAAAGGGAAATGATTATAGGACCTATATTAAAATTAGTAGAAGCTATAATAGAAGTACTAATTCCATTTTTTATGGGAAACTTTATTGATAATATGTTTGAAATTCAAACAAGTGAAATAATAAAATTTGGAGTATGTTTGGTTATATTAGTAATAATAGGGGGAATCTCTGCAATAAATAGTCAATATTTTGCAGCAAAAGCATCACAAGGATATGGAACAAATATTAGAAAAAAATTATTTAACTATATAGGTAATTTTACTAATAAACAAATAGATAATATAAGTACTCAAAAGCTTACTAATATAATAACAAATGATGTAGTGCAACTAGAGGTAGCAGTAGCAATGTGGATTAGACTTGTTATTAGAGTTCCTTTTATTTGTATAGGGGCTTTAATAATGTGTTATATAATTAACCCACAATATGCATTTATCATTTTTATATGTATGATAATATTATCATTATTTACATTCATTATTGTAAAAAAAGGGGTGCCCTTATATAGAATATCAAAGGAAAAATTGGATACTTTATCTACAAGAGTAAAAGAAAATCTACAAAATGTAAGAGTTGTAAGAGCTTTTACAGGAGAAAAAGATGAGGTTAAAAAGTTTAAAAATGAAAATGATGAAACATATAACTATACAAAACAATCATATATAGTATCTGGCTGTTTAAACCCTATAACTACATTAATTTTAAATATTACAATAGTAACAATATTATATTTTGGACAAATTCAAATAAATATTGGTAAATTAAGTCAGGGAGAATTGATTGCAGTAATAAATTATATTTCTCAAATGTTACTTGCAATAATTGTATTTTCTAATTTAATAACAATTTATACAAGAGCGTATACATCTGCAAAAAGAGTGAAGAGTGTACTAGACATAAGATTAAATGAAAATGAGGGTGATTTAGAGTTTGTAGAAAACGGTGAAATTGATATAAAAAATGTAGAATTTTCATATGATAATATTCCTTTATTAAATAATATTAATTTAAAAATAAATGAAGGGGAAATTTTAGGAATAATAGGTAGGGCAGGTAGTGGAAAGAGCACACTATTAAGTTTAATAAATAGAAGTTATGATATTCAAAGTGGTAGTATTTTAATAGGTAAAAATAATATTAAATCATATAAAGCAGACTATATAAAACAAAATGTTTTACTTATATCACAAAAAACAGATTTTTTTAGGGAGAGTATTAAAGAAAATATTATTTTAGGAAGAGAAAATATTACAGATAATGATGTTATAGTAGCCCTAAAAAACGCAAATGCATGGGAGTTTATAGAAAAGCTTCCAGACGGAATAAATACAGTTTTAGAAAATAATGCAAATAATTTTTCAGGTGGACAAAAACAAAGAATAGGAATTGCGAGAAGTTTTATAGGGAATCCTAAAATTATATTATTAGATGATATTACAAGTGCATTAGACAGAAAAACTGAAAAAGAAGTATTAAATAATATTTATAAATATGTAAAGGAAAATAAAATAACTACTATAATATCTTCTCAAAAATTATCTACATTAAAACATACAGATAGAATATTAGTACTAAAAGATGGAAAAATAGATGGAATAGGAACTAAAGAAGAATTAGAAAAAATTTCAGAAACATATAAAGAGATAAAAAATTTACAAATAGATGAAAAATAAATTGGATAAAATTTATAAAAATTAAACTTTATGTGCTGAATTATAATAAGTTTTTTGTATACAAAACAATAAGAAAGGAGAAATATGTTAGTTTTAGAAACTGATATATAATTTGAATAATGAAAAATAGTAATATGTTAAAAGAATATATATTTAAAAATAAGTTTTGTATTATATTAATTATACTTCTTTGTATAGTTTCTACTATATTAACATTATTAGCTCCAATTTTAGTTGGTAGTGTAATACAAAAGATTATAATTTTAAATATGGAAAGTATTATAAAACAGATTTTAATAATTGCATTTATTTATGTTTGCATTTTTGTTTTAGACTTTCTTTCTGTAATTAATTTATCGAAATTATCTAGTAAAATTGGAAGTGAAATTAGAAAGAGAATGTTTAGTAAGATTAATAGTGTACCAATTTCATATATAGATAAAAATAGTCATGGAGAAATATTAAATAAATTTTCATTTGATGTAGAAAATATATGTATGGCTATAATTCAATCTACAGATAAAATTGTAATAGGAATAGTTACAATAATTGGTGCAATTATTGTAATGATAAAATTAAATTATATTATGGCAATTATAACAATTTTGTCTGCACCACTTATGTATTGTATTTCTAGTTTTATCGTAAATCGTTCTAAAGAGATGTTTAAATTTAGAGGCGATGTTATATCTAAAATAAATGGTTATACTGGGGAGATTATAAATAATAATAAAACAGTTAAGAATTTTAATTATACTAAAATTACACAAGATAAGTTTAATATGATGAATGAAAAGCTTTACAAAGATGGTATAAAGGCACAATTTTATTCATCACTAACTAATCCTTGTACCAGATTTGTAAATAATTTAACATATATTTTAATAGGTATTGTTGGAATAATACTTGCAAAGAAGGGAGAGGCAAATATAGGAATTATAACAAGTTTTTTAATGTATGTTAATATATTTGCAAGGCCATTTAATCAAATAACTGGAGTAATGTCAGAACTTCAAACAGCATTTTCTTCAGCTAATAAAATAGTTGAATTTTTACAGACTGAAGATGAAAAAACAACTGTTAAACACAATATAAAAAATATAAAGGGTAATATTGATTTTATTAATGTGAAATTTTCTTATAATAAAGATACAAAATTTATTGAAAATATGAATTTAAGTGTAAAACAGGGAGAAAGTATTGCTATTGTAGGGAAGACTGGGGCAGGAAAAACTAGTATTGTTAATCTGATTATGAGATTTTATGATATAAATAAAGGAAAGATTTTAATAGATGGAGTAAATATTAATGATATTCCAAAAGAGGTTTTAAGAAAAAATATTGGAATTGTTCTTCAAGATACTAAATTATTTACAGGAACAATAAAAGAAAATATTGCATATGGAAAAAAAGATGCTACAGATAAGGAAATATTAAATGCTATTAAAATGTCTGGTAGTGATACTTTTATAAAAAGGCTTCCAAATGGATATGATACAGTTATTACAGAAAAAACTTTTTTGTCTGCAGGAGAAATCCAATTAATAACAATAGCTAGAATGTTTTTAATAAAACCACCAATTTTAATATTAGATGAAGCAACAAGTAATGTTGATATTGTAACAGAAAATAAAATTCAAGAAGCATTCTTGGAACTTATGAAGGATGCAACTACATTTATTATTGCACATCATTTATCTACTATAAAATCTGCTGATAGAATTATTGTGATTGAAAATGGCAATATTGTAGAAGAGGGGAAACATGAGGAGTTGTTAAGTAAAAAAGGGAAGTATTTTGAGATGTATGAAAATTAATAGTATTTATAAAAAAGACCTACTCCCATAGAAGAGCTCTAGGGAGTGGGTTTTTATCTGATTAGGTGTTGGAGAGTTCAAAAAAAATTCTTGGTGAAATAATCCCTGCTTTGTCATATATCTTTCCATCATCTGTTACAATAAATTGTTCAGAATGGATTTTGGAAAAGTCGATTGTTTTTATATCGATTTTTTGAAACCCTTTTTTTGAGGTTGACATGTTTTCATTTTTTTCAGAATTGTCATGTTCATCAGGGTAGCGTTCTTCCTTGTAGAAATAGTGCGCTGCTGGTCCATGCTCTGCATACTGATCCATAAGATAACTACGAATCTGGACTTCAAATTCACGCCCATAAGTATCAACAAATATAACATGAAGTGACTGATAGCCTAAATCCTTAGGGTTAAGAATATAGTCCTTCACCATGTTTTGGTTGTTAATGCTAAGAAGTGATTTTTGGGGAACCAATACACTTGGGTGTTTGCTAGGGTTAAAGTTTGAAGTACCTGATGTGTTTTCTCGTTCTTTTGGTGTGAAGCCATGTTTGATAAAGAAATCTATACAATTGTCCATTATATTATAACAGTCTTTGATCAGCTCTTCAGGCGATTTTTCAAGAAGGATTATTCTGAAGCCTAAACTATCATGAATTTCAGCTATATCCTTTTTTAAAAGTACAAAATTACACTTGTTTTCAAGACTTATTAAGCTCTTTTTACGTCCAAACACCTGTGTTTGATAATTGCAATGCAAGTATTTAGAGTAAAAAACATACATTAAACCCTGAAGCGAAAAAATAAAGTCTCCATCTTCTGAAATATTCATATAGTGTTCTAACATATTGGCATGCAATAAATTATGCCGAGATTGTGTTTCACGTAATTCTTCGCAGTATTTTGTCAGAATTTCAAGAGCATTAGTTCCAGTATAGAAATATGGAATAATGTTCAGACATTTAGCTGATGATATTTTTGACATGATGATTCTCCTTTTAAGATAAAATTTCAAATTTTAAATTTGTACACTCTATTATATCATAAATTTATAATTTTGTAAAATTTATTAGGAAATTGAATATATGAATATAATTTAAACATATAATAAATTGTCTAGAGAATGAGAGAAAAATGTCATAATATAAAAAAGTAGAAGTGAATTATAATAAATTTTAATAAAGATTATAGATATACAAGACTTACTAATCTTTCGTTCTAATATAACCTTTATATGAATACAATTAAACAAAACTATTCATATAGGGGGGACTTTATGAAAGGAATTATTTCACACAACTTACCAGTAACAAATAGAAGTTTAACAGGTAAGCAATCAATAGAAGAGCGTGCAATACAACTTGCACATTATATTATAGATTCAAAAGATACAGTAAGAGGTACAGCAGCTAAATTTGGTATAAGTAAAAGTACAGTACACACGGATGTAACACTCCAGAACGGTAAAAATAAAGGACAACCTATTCCAGAAAGTATTGAAATTAAAGGCGTTTTTTTAAGTACAAAAAATCCAGTTGTCAAATTAGGATTATTAATTAAATAAATAAAATGTAAGTCTTAAAAGTAAAATTTTAAGGCTTATTTTTTTGCAGTTTTATATTAGAAAAGAGTTTTATTCTTTAAAAAAGTCTTTTTTGGTTGATATATTAGTATTTATAAACATTTTACACACTTCACTATGCTCTAGTGTCTACTCCACTATAGTGTAGTGTTTTATTTTAAATTCGAGGAGGTTTTAATAATGAGAGTTGAATATATAGAAAAAACAAAAACATTAATTGGTACAAAAAGAAAAGAATTAATAGATAAAGAAACGGGAGAAATTATTGAAGTAGACCAAATTACTAAAAAGGTATATGGTCAAAAGAATTTTTGGAAATTATATTTAGGAGATTTCTTGCCAGTATTGGGAATTGTAGAAAGTAAGCAGGTTGACATTTTAATATATATATTAGAAAATACACAACCTAGTACAAATATGTTTGTAGGAACTTATAAAACTATATAAAAGAATACACATACATCTGAAACTACTATTGCTAAAGTTATGAAAAAATTACAAAAGCAACAATTCTTAAAGAAAATACAAAATGGACTTTGGCAAGTTAGTCCTAATATTATGATGAAAGGAAACGAGAATAAAAAGCAATTATTGCTTAGTTATTTTTGTACTAATGAATCTAATAAGAGTATCTCTAAATGATACTTTATATACACACTTAAACGGAAGTTTGAAACCAAATGAGTTTCAAGAATAAAACGTTGATGAAATTTTAATTTTGTGTCAACGGTTATATGCAGAGGCAGAGTAAGAAATATAATTGCAAGTGCAATTTTTTTCTTGCTCTTTTTTGAAATAAATTGAGAACACAAATTTATTTCAAACCTAAAAAATTGCTTGTAGCAAATTTTTAGGCAAGGGTGCAGGAACTCCTGCCACACAGATAAACTTATTTTGAGAAAGGAGCATTGAAGAATATGAGTTACGCTATCGTAAGAAATGAAAAATTAACACGAAGTAAAATAAATGGGAAATGTACCCATAATGATAGAAAGGCAAAAGAACATTCTAATAAAGATATTGATCCTACAAGAACACACTTAAACTATTATTTAAAGAAAAACACTTTAACATATACAAAAGAATTTGATAAATATATAAAAGAAAACCATATAGAAGGACATCTTAGAAGTAATAGCATAGTAATGTGCCAAATGATATTTACTTCTGATCAAGGTTTCTTTGATAGAATTGGAGAAGAAGAAACAAAAAGATATTTTGATGAATGTTACAAATTTATTTGCAATTATAAAAATCTTGGCGAAAAGAATATAATTGCAGCAGTAGTACATTTAGATGAAGGAGCACCACATTTGCACTTAATGTTTGTTCCTGTTGTTCATACAAAAGATAAAGATGGAAAAAATATTGATAAAATATGTGCAAGAGATTTTTGGAAAGGTCGAGATAGTTATAGAAAACTGCAAGATGCCTATTTCAATCATGTTAAGTCAAAAGGTTTTGATTTAGAAAGAGGAATGTTTATTGAAGATACAGGAAGAAAACATTACACTATCGAAGAATATAAAAACATTACAAATTATGATAATACTAAAAAAGTTTTAAATGAAATAAAGCTTGAATTACCAGACGTTCCAAATATAAATGATATTAGTAAATTTTCATTAAAGAGAGATGAAAAAATATTAGAAGAAATAATAAAACCTAAAGATGATTTAATTAAAAAATTATACAAAGATAACCTTTCTTTGCATAAAGAATTATCGAAACAATCTAAAGTAATTGACGAGGCTCAAAAATACCAAAAAGAAAGAGATACAATACTGGCTGATAATAGAGCTTTGCATTTAGAAGTTGATAATATAAATAAGAAATATAAAGAAAAGGAATTTGATTTAAAATGGAATTATGAAAACGAAATTAAACATTTAGAGAAAGAAAATAATCGTTTAAATAAGATTATTGATAGATTTTACAAAACTATTGATAAATTTATAGAATGGATTTGTACAAAGTTTAATTTTGGAGATTCAAAAGAATTAGTCAAAAAATTTCAAGATGAAACACACACTCATTGACCCAGTAAAACAAATAAAAAAAGAAGAAAAGGAAAAAGAATTGGATTTAGAAAGATAATAGCATAAAAATAGAAAGAGCCGCCTACTACTCAGTAAGCGACTACTATCTCATTTTTTTCACGACTACTATTTGTTTTTAATTAGAGTTATTTCAGTTTCATAATTATGAAAATATCTATTAAAGGCATTAGGCGATTGATGATTGCCACTGTCAAACAATATAGAACGTGAATTGTCTTTGTCAACTTTTACGTAAAATCCAGATGAATGTTTAGTAAATGCATCCCATTTTAGTATTTCTTGGATTACAGGTTCCATCTTATCTGTGTCAACTTTTGCGAATGATAATTCGAGACATTCATTAGCAGCATTAATGATAAAACTTACATTATCAAATTTAGCTAAAGTTGCATTAATAAACACAGTTTTAGATAGAACTATAATCCGAGGATTAACGGAATTAAATTTAGAAACTAAATATTCAACTACCTCATTGTTCCATTGTGTGTTTAAACCTCTAAAAGCATAAGACATAATTTTTCCTCCTTACATTTATTATACGAGAATTAATGTTTACTTGCTATTTATATCGCATAGCTACGAATAATATAAAAATTATATCATAACTTTATGTAAAATACTAGTGTTTTACGAAATTTTTAATGATTCCAATACATACTACTTAATTTCTTCAATTTTATTTTAAAATCGTCTATTTGTTCATCATTATAATTATCCCTTAATTCTCTAGCTTTTTTAGACCATTGCTTAAATTGCTTTTCTTTAAAATCTTTTGAATGATTATAATGTAATCCATGCATTCTTTTATATTCTCTATTATATTCCTTTAGAATGGAACTCTTTTGTACTTTTTCTTTTTGCTTATTTAATGCTCCAATTTCTTTGCAAGTTTTTCCAGTATCTAAATATAAGTTATTGCAATATTTTTGATCATTTCTACCTTTTTGATTTGGATTATTACTAGTAGTGGTTGGTATAAATAATCTACCACAATTTTCACATTTATTTATAGTAAAGTTATTTTGAATTACTTTAAATAATTCAAATCTAATTTGTTCTTCTGTATTTTGTAATTCATAAACTTCTTCTGCTACAATATGTTTTTCTTTTATTATTTTTATGATTTTTTCTACATCTAATCTTCTTTCTTCAAAAGATAATTCTGTATCACATATATATTTAGTTTTGAATTTAGTATCAAGAAAAAGAGCATGAGCAGGTTTAGTGTTGAGATAGTGTATATCAAATACTCTTTTTGTTTCATATAAGAATAATTTTTCAGGCACACTTAAATTTCTAACAAGAGAGTTATTAGAATATTTGCTAATCAATTCTAGTCTTTCCTTTAAATCCGTTTTTTTCTCTATTAAATTTTCTATTAATAAATCTTTCATAGTTTCAAAGAATTTCATATATTCATTATGTTTTTTATTCGATATTTTATCTATTTCTTGAACCCATTTCATAAGTAAAATCTGTGTAGTATATTCATCTTCTTCTAATTCACTAAAAATATCACTAGGATAATATTTTGAATTTTCTATAAAAACACCAATTTGAGATTTGAATAATAAATCACTTCTAAATACTTTTGTATTATATGTTTTTATAATTATATCAATCAATACTTGTGTGTAAAAATGCGTATATGGAGAAAATTCTAAACATGCTCTAACAATTTGAAACATTTTAAAGAAACAATCCATCTTCTTATCTTCAGAATCGGTTTCTTTAGCATAACATACGATTTCTATAAGTTGTGTATACATAGCTTTCAATTTATCAAAATCTTCATAATTCATTATAGCAAATTCATATAATTTATCTCCAATATTATATTCAAAATTACGAATAGCACCAAAATATTCTCCGAGTATTTTTTATTATAATGTTATTATTGTTAAGTGTGAAATTAGTTATCATACCAATATTTCCTCCATTTTAAAAAATAGAATATAGCTATTTCAATTTTTAATTTATCTATAGACTTAATAAAATCTATTTACATAGCTATTTTAGCATTTTATAATGATTTTAGTAAGATAGAAAATAGCATTTTGAAATATTTATTTTCTATTTGAAATATAGTACATTGAAAATTGAATAACAAGTTATAAGCACAAATAATGAAACTTTCGTCTGGCTAATGTGATGTAAAGGGGTGATTCACTAAAGGTGGAATGAGGGCAAATCTCATATGGGTATTTTACTTACCACTTGTAGCTTAAAAATTAAAGTAATATTTTTAAACTTTTAATAATATTATTGAAGTGAAAGAAGGTGAGAACTTTGAAAAAGAGTTTGAATATTACATTTATTAATCCTAATACAGAAGAACAAATAGTACAAGCTATGGCAGGGTGTCTTGCTTATAATCTAGCTGAGAATGATGAAAAGATAAAATTTGACTACAAAAGTTCAAATACTTATCAAAATTCTCACCAAATAGATGATGAATTAGAATTATAAAAATTTAGAAAAACACTATAAATTTTAAATAATTTATGCTATAATTTGAGCAAAGAAAAATTTATGTAGGAGAATAATTTTATGGCAAATATAAATTTTTTAGAAAATGAAGTTATAGAATTTAAGAAAACAACAGGAGAATTAAAAGAAGGCATAATTTCTATAGTTTCAATATTAAATAAACATCAAGGTGGAAAGCTATATTTTGGAATAAAAGATAATGGAGAAATAATTGGACAAGATGTATCAAGTAAAACAATAAGAGAAGTTTCAAAAGCAATATCTGAAAATATAGAGCCAAAGATATATCCAGTTGTGAATAAAGTTAAATTAAATGACAAAGACTGTATATTAGTTGAATTTGAAGGAGATGACATTCCTTATTTAGCTTTTGGACGAGCTTATATGAGAGTCGGAGATGAAGATAGACAACTTTCAATGAAATAAATAAGAAAAATAATTTTAAAGGATGAAAACGAAATAGGTAAATGGGAAAGCAAAATATCTGATTATACAATAGATGATATTGATGAAGAATTGTTAAAAGAGTTTATAGAAAAAGGTAGAAAAGCTAAAAGAATAAACTTTCCATATACGAACAAAGAAGAAATATTAAAGAAATTATCTTTAGTAAATAAGAGTAATGAATTATTAAATGCAGGATACATCTTATTTGCGAAAGAGGCAAAACTTGAAATGCAAATGGCTATTTTTGCAACAGAAACAAAATTAACTTTTTTGGATATAGATCAAGTATTTGGAAATATCTTTGAATTAATAGAAACAGGAGAAGGATATATTAGAAAAAATATAAAATGGCCTGTAAATTTTAAAAGTGGTGGAATGGAAAGAGTTGAAATACCAGAAATACCTTTAGAAGCAATAAGAGAAGCAATAATAAATTCACTTATTCATAGAGACTTTAAAAATCCAAAAAGTAATGAAGTAGCAATCTATAAAGATAGAGTAGAAATATTTAATCCTGGAGAATTTCCAGAAGGATATAAACCAGAAGATTTTATTAAAGGAGAAGGATCTATTCCAAGAAATCCATTAATAGCAAATACTTTATATTTATCAAAAGATATTGAAAAATGGGGTTCTGGCTTTAGGAGAATTACAGAAGTATGTGCAAAAGCAGATGTAAAAGTAAAATTTGAAATTAGAAAAAATGGATTTATGGTTATTTTTTATAGAAAAACTGATGAAGAATTGCTTGACTTAACAGGAGAAAATAAAAATGTACAAGAAAAGACGTATGAAAAGACGTATGAAAAGACGTATGAAAATATAGAAGAAAAAATAATTGAATTTTGTGTAGAAGCAAAATCAGCAAAGGAAATTTCAGGATTTTGTGGTTTTAAGAGTGTTGATAGATTTAAAAGAAATTATTTAAAACCATTATTAGAACAAGGCAAAATAAAAATGACAATACCAGAACAACCTAAAAATAGAAATCAAAAATACATTGCAAATAATGGAGTAAATAAATGAGCAAAAAAGGAAAAAGTTATATTTTAATAGGAATAATTGCATTAATTATATTACTAATAGTTGGAATTTATTTTCAATCTAATAATAAAACTAATATCGATAATCAAAAAATAAATATTACTATAGATAATTCAAAGTTAAATATTTTTTACTTTTATGTAGGACAAGCAGATTGTACTTTAATAATAAATGAAGGACAAACGATGTTAATAGATACAGGAGATAAGACTGATGGTAAATTAATAGCTAATTGTCTAAAACAATTAGGAATAGAAAAAATTGACTACTTAATAGGCACACATAGTGATGATGATCACATAGGTGGAATGACGGATATAGTAAATAATTTTGAAATAGGAAGTTTATATATGCCATTAAAAGAAGCAAATAATCAAAGTTATATTGAACTTAGTAAAAATGCTAATATAAAAAGAATTGAAATAAATGATATAATAAATATCGGAAGTGCTAATGCAATAATAAAATGGGTTGATAATATGGGAGAATATTCAGATAATAATTCATCAATTGTATTACAATTAAATTATAAAGATAAAAAGTATCTATTTACAGGAGATATAGAAAAAAAAGTAGAAAATGAGCTAATTAAGCAAAATGCATTAGAAGAAATAGACATCTTAAAAGTGGCTCATCATGGGTCAAATAGTAGTACAAGTGAAAAGTTTTTAAATGAAATAAAACCTAAATCTGTAATTATTTCTTCAGGAAGTACATATAGTAAGTTCCCTAATATTGAGTGTCTAAAAAGGATATTAAAATTAGTAGATAAGGAAAATATCTTTATCACAGAAAGAGATGGAACAATTTGGATTACCAGCGATGGAGAGACAGAAGATAATATTCAAAAATTAAACGATATAAATCTAGATGGAGCAAATAGCAAAATAAATCAAGAAGAATTAAATAGCGAATATTTAGAAAGCATACAAATTAGTATGTTTTCTTTTTTGAAAAAACTATTGAAAATATAAATTAAAGAGAGTATAATAACTACAGTTTTTAATCAATGTTAATTTATTATATTTTTAAATTTATTTCATGTATATTTCCATACATAGAATTCACAAAAAACAATTTAATATAGAAAGGAGAATGCCTTTGAAATTAGACTTAGGACTTAAATTAGCAAATAATATATTGCAAAGCAAAGAAATTTCAAACTTTATTCAAGAGTTATCAAATACATTAAAAGATAATAATGTTTTAGCTTATAAAGATTATGATAGCACAAAGTTTACAAGAGAGAATGAAGAAAAACTATGGGATAAGAAAGAAAAATTGATTTCTGAAAGTATAACCGAGAATAATATAGGAAATGCAGAAGAAGATAAATTATATGAAATATCATATACAAATTCAAAAGGATACGGCGTTATTGAATTTGATGAAAATTATAGTAATAGAAAAAGTATATTAGTTGATAATGAAAAATTACCTCAAACTACAAAAAAAGGAATGTTTTTTAGAAAAGTAAATGACAATTATGTTTTAGATAAAGTAACTACAGAAAAAGTATATAATGAAATGAAAAATTATGAAAAAGAATTAATCAATGAGCAAAATAATACTTTAAAAGAAATGAGGAAGGAAGGTTCAACATATAAAGTAACACATCTAGAAGATGATTGTGAAGATTGGCGTACAGAACTTACTAATATAGATACAGGAGAAACATTTCAAGAATTAGAATTTCCACATGATGTATATCATGAAGTTGGGGTAAATTCATTGGTTAAATATGAAAATGGAAAATATAGTGTGGTAGAAGGAACAAATGTATATGATTTATACCCCAATATAATAGAAAACTATTGTGAAAACGAAGGTGTTTATATAACACAAAATGGTAAATACGAAACAGCAGATGAGTTATATAAATCAATAAATATGAGCCATAAAGATAAAATTGTAAGAAATGTTACAAATACAATTGAGAAAATACTGAAGTTTGCAGTAAACAAATTAGTAGAATTAGTAAAGAATAAGTAATAAATTAATATTCTAATATATAAAAAGAAGATGATATTAGGGAAGGAGAGAATATGATTAGAAAAGTAGGAAATTTTCCATATAATATTTCTAAGTTTGAGAAAGAAGCAGAAAAATTATTTCCAAACGAAGATATTATAGTTGGAGCAATGGATGAGGCAAACGAAGAAATAATACAAAATTTTTTAGATAATGTTTTGAAATATGAAATAGCTGAGAAAAATTCAAATAACAGAAATAAATAAAGAAAATTATTGAAAAAATGAGTTTAATATGCTAAAATGTAACAGAACGGAAATAAAGATACAGAAAAACAAAAAAGAAAGTAGTGATGTTATGAAAATTGCAGCATATGCAAGAGTATCAACTGAAAAAGAATCACAAGTTGAATCATTTGAAAAGCAAATAGAGTTTTTTAATGAATTTACTAAAAAGAATGGATATGAATTGTACAAGCTATATGCAGATGAAGGAATATCAGGAAAGCAAATAAAACACAGAAAACAATTCCAACAAATGATGCAAGATGCCAAAGCAAATAAATTTGATAAAGTAGTAGTAAAAGACGTAAGCCGTTTTGCAAGAAATACAGTAGATTTACTACAAAGCATTAGAGAGCTAAAATCTTATGGAATAGAAGTCGATTTCTTAAACAACGGAGAAATAATGGAAGGCGGTTCAGAGTTTATACTAACCATTTTAGGAGCAATGGCTCAACAAGAAAGTGCCAATATGTCTAAAAGGGTTAAATTTGGAAAAGACATTACTGCAAAAAAAGGAAGAGTTCCAAATATCGTATTTGGATATGATAAAATTCCAGATGAAAGATATACTTTAAAAATAAATGAAGAAGAAGCAAAAATCGTAAAAGAAATATTTGAAAGCTATGTATATAAAGGAATTGGAACAACAAAAATTGCGTGGGACTTAAATGATAGAGGAATAAGAACAAAGAAAACAAAATCAAAATGGGTACAAACTTCTATTGTGAGAATGCTTAAAAATCCAATATATACAGGACGAGTAACGAATAAAAAATCAGAAGTCACAGACTTTATAACAGGAACAAGAAAAGATTTGCCAGAAGAAGAATGGATTACAGTAGAAAGACCAGAAATGAGAATCATATCAGATGAATTATTTAATAGAGCACAAGAGATTTTAGCACAAAGGTCAAACGAATTTAAGTTAAACAATAAAAGAGAAAAAACAGAATATGTATTTAGTACACTTATCTATTGCAAACATTGTGGTTATTCATTTAGAAGAATAAGAAGAAAATACACAAATGATGGACCAGAATATATAAGATGGGTATGTAGTGGAAGAAACTCAATGGGGGTGGGGTCTTGCCCTAACACAACAGTAATTGATGAAGAAGAACTTTTAAATGCCATAAAAGAATATCTAAAAAGCATCATTTCAAACAAAAAGAACTTTATGAAGGCAGTTGAAAAAGAGTTTGAAAAAATTAATAAATTAAGAGAAAGTAATGAAAGAAGTGAAGAAAGTTTGATGGCAGAAATAGAAAAAGTAACTGTCAAAAAACAAAAATATATGGAAATGTTCCAAAATGAAGTAATTAATATACAAGAACTAAAGAAATACACTAATCCATTAAATGAAGATATAGCAAGGCTAGAAAGAGAGCTAAAACTAATCACATCAGAAATAAAAGAAAAAGATGTATTAGAAAAGGAATTATCAAAAACAATTAGTACAGTAGATGATATATTAAATAATAAAACAATTACAAATGCAATGCTAAAAACAATAATAGATGTAATTGAAGTAGATAGTGATTCAAATGTAGAAGTAAGACTAAAGCTATTAAATGAAATAGGAAGCGGGCCAACTGTTATAACTAATTTTAATGATACTAACCCAACCGTTACGAAAAGTAACGTCGGTACATAAAGATGTAAGCGAAAGACTATGCAATATAAATCCTGGATTAGCACAAGAAGTAAGAGAAATCTTAGACGAAAATAAAGCAGAAAGGCATATTAGAGGAGGAATGGCAACAAAATTAAAATATAGTCATAAAGATGAATGAAAATTAACAATCAAATAATAATATACAAGGAGAAAGCATGAATATACAGGAAATAAAGGAATCTACAGCAAAAATATTGGGAAAAAACATTATTTATTATAAAGAAATTGATTCTACCCAAAACAAAGCAAAAAATTTAATAAATACAAAAATAGAAAATGGTACAATTATTCTAGCAGATAGTCAATATAAAGGAAGAGGTACTAAAGAAAATATTTGGTATACAGGTAAAGGAAAAAATATAGCAATGACTTTAATTATTTTTCCAAAATGTAATATAGAAGACTTATTAGGTCTTACTAAGTTAATTTCAGAATGTATAGTAACTACAATTAGAGAGTTATATAGTTATGAATTAACAATAAAATATCCTAATGATGTATTTTTAAATGGCAAAAAAATAGCAGGAATATTAACAGAAACTAGTACAAATAAAAATCAAGTAAATCATATATTAATAGGCATAGGCATGAATATTAACGAGGATAATTTTAATGTAGATACAGTAAATATTGCTACATCATTAAAAAGAGAATATAATAAAGAGTTCTCAAGAGAAGAAATTATAAAAAGATTCTTAGAGATTTTCGAAAATAATATAAAATCAATAATATAAAAAGTTTAGAAAATTAAAATAAATTTATTTTATATTGATAGTATTAAAGTAGACATGAAAAGTGTCTATTTTTTTATATAATATAATAGTAAGTTTCTATTGTGGAGTAAAATGTAACTTATACAAAATTTTTCTAATTGTATAAAATAATTACAAACAATTTTTTTCAAAAATTTGCACATAAACAATTAAAAATGGACTGTAAGAGTATTAATTAAGAAATAGATATAAATCCAGCTCACTATTGTTCTGAGTAACTTTTTTGTTACTAATAATCCTTAAAGGTATTTTACTTTAAAATGTATTTTTAATAGATTATGGGCAAAATGTAGATAAGGTATATTATTAAATAATGTAATATTAAATTATGTGTGATTAGTAATTTTTTTTTATTAAAGTTAAATTTAAAATACTATATTACTTTGACTTTAATATATTCATGTGTTAGAATATTTTTGTAAAAATAAAGTATTACAGTACTATTTTTTACAAATTTAGCAAATAATTAGTTATATAATATAAAAAATGTTGGAGGAATTATGGAAGAAGAATTTAAGTCTGGGTTTGTTTCTATGGTTGGTAGAACAAATGTTGGGAAATCTAGTATTATAAATGCTTTGGTAGGAGAAAAAGTTGCAGCAATAGCTAACAAACCACAAACAACAAGAAATGCTATAAGAGCTATTGTGAATAGAGAAAAATTGCAAATTATTTTTATAGATACACCAGGAATTCATAAGCCTAAAACTAAACTTGGTAATACTATGGTAGAAACAGCTTTTGGAACAATTGGTGATGTAGATGTAATATTATTTGTAGTAGATGCGACCTCTGATGAGATTGGTAGAGGTGATAGAATAATATTAGATAAAATAAAAGACTCTAATCAAAAAGTTATTTTAATAATTAATAAGATAGATTTAATAGATAGAGAAAAATTAGCTAAAACAATAGATTTATATAAAAATGAATATAATTTTGAAGCTATCATTCCAGTTTCTGTAACAAAAAATAAAAATATTGATATTATAATAGATGAGATAAAAAAGAACTTAAATGAAGGTCCTGCATATTATGATATAGAAGAATATACAGATCAGACTATGAGACAGCTAGTAGAAGAAACTGTTAGAGAAAAGGCTCTTAAACTTTTAAATGATGAAGTTCCTCATGGTTTATATATAGAAACTGAAAAAATGAAAAAAAGAAAAACAATAGAAAAAAAGCCAATTTATGATGTAGAAGTGATAATATATTGTTTAAAAAATTCACATAAGGGTATTATAATAGGTAAAGATGGTAATATGTTAAAACGAATAGGAACATATGCAAGGCAAGATTTGGAAAAAATGTTAGATACAAAAATTAACTTAAAACTATGGGTTAAAATTAAAGAAGATTGGCTTAATGATGATAAAATTGTAAAAAAATTTAAATTAGAATCATAATTAAACATAATTTTATTTAAAGATATAAAATTAATATATAATTTTTGTAAAAATTGTAAGAATAAATTTTTGGAAAAAGGCAAATGATAAGACTAAAGTTAATTTATTACTTTATGATAAGGAGTGATTGCACATGATAAAACAATTAGCATGGAATACTTTTAAGAATACAGGAAATATAGATACATTTCTAGAATTAGTTGAAGTAGAAAACATAGAAAAAAATTTAAAGGTGAATGAATATGGGGATAATAAAGACGAAGGGAATAATTATTTCGGAAAACAACATGTCTGATTTTGATAAAATGGTAACATTATTAACCCCTACAGGGAAAATTGGGTGCTTTGCGAAACGGTGCAAGAAGACCAAAAAGCTTACTTATGGCAGGCACTCAATATTTATGTTTTGGTGAATATATGTTATATAAGTCTGCAAGTTCATATAATATTAATTCTTGTGATACAATAGAAATTTTTTATCCAATTAGAATCGATTTAGATAAATTAAAATTTTCAGCACATATTACTAAAATTATAAATGATGTTACTGATGAAAATCAAAATACATATAAAATTTTACAATTGATTTTAAATACATTATATATTATATCTGAAACAGATAAAAATTTAGATATGGTATTATCTGTGTTTAAACTAAGGTTGTTATGTTATTTGGGGTTTACCCCTAGAATAAGAGATTGTATTAAATGTAGAAAATCAGAAAACATTAATTTTTTTAGTTTATATGATAGTGGTTTTAAATGTAAAAATTGTGGAAGAGTAGATAAGTCTTGTATAGAGATAAGTGATGCTACAGTAAATGCTATAAAATATATAGTTATGGCTCCAGATAAAAAAATATTTTCTTTTAATTTATCTGAAAATTCATTAAAAGAATTAGAACTTGTAACAAAACTGTACATGAATGATAAATTGGAAAAAGAATATAAATTAGAGGATTTGTTTTAAAAATTAACCTGTATACTAAAAGTATATGGGTTATTTTTATGGTTATATAAAGGATGTTATAATAATTAATATTTACAAATAGATAAAATAGCAATATCATATTATAATTATTAGGATGATAAAAATGAAAGGAAATGAGAGAAAAATAAACATATTGTATTAATAAATAACATCAATCCCAATAATTTGACAGTATTTGTAATATATGGTAAAATAAAAATGTTATGTATAGTAGGAAAGAAGGTTTAAAATGTCTAAGATTTATGATTGGAAGAATGTAATAAAAGATAATGAATTAGATGAAATAGTAGATATAATAAAAAAAGATGGAATTATAGTTTTTCCAACAGAAACAGTTTACGGAATTGGTGGAAATGCATTATCTGAAAATGTTATTAAAAAGATTTATAATATAAAGAAGAGACCACAAGAAAAAGCTCTTAGTATATTAGTTAAGAGCAAAGAAGAAATACAAAAGTATGCATATATAAATAATAAATTAGAAGAAAAGATAATAGATAATTTTATGCCAGGACCAATTACTATTATATTAGAAAAGAGAAAAGATAAAACATCTTTATTAACTGGTGATGATGATACTATAGGAATTAGAATACCTGATAATATTATTATAGGGAAAATATTAGAAAGGTGTAATTTACCTGTAGTTGGTTCAAGTGCTAACATTTCTGGTAAACCAAGTTCGATAAAATTAGAAGATATAAAACCTGATTTTGATGGAATAGTAGATGTTTTTATAGATGGAGGAGAATGCATACAAAATGTTTCTTCTACTATAGTTAAAGTCGTAGATGGAAAAGTTAAAATATTAAGAGAAGGAAGTATTTCTATTAATGATATAAATAGAAGAATAATGTAAAGGATTGGTGTTTAAGATGGATGAAACAATAAAGATTGCTATTGGTTTTGTTACAGGAAGACCAAATGTATGTAAAGTTATTAATAATATGTATGATGTGATGTTAGAACAATTAAAAGATTTAAATCCAAATATAAAGTTGACAATATTTATTTTATTTGATTTATCATATCAAAAGACAACAAGAGTAGACTTTTATAGTATACTTCCACAAGTGTATAAGAATATAAAAGTTAGATATATAACCCCAGAAGATATAGAAGAAGAAAAGAAAAAGTTGATTGGAAGATATGAATTTACAAAAAAAGAAGTTGATTTAATATTAGGACATGGTCATGCAAAGGGAAGAAACACTTTATTATATTATGCTACAAAATCAAGATATGATTGTTTATTATTTTGGGATGATGATGAATATCCAGTAGCATGTATTAAAAACGAAGACAATTCAATAATTTGGAAAAAACAAAATAATATTTCTAAACATTTACAATATATTCAAGATAGTGATATAACAATTGGTCACCATTGTGGCTATATTTCGCCAATACCATATATTGATATAAACAAAGATATAGATGAGGATTTGTTTAAAAAGTATATTGAAGCAATAAGTAATGATATTATTTCTTGGGATTGTATAAAAGAAAATTTTAAGAAAAATAATGGTGTCACATATGCGAATCCTGAAATTGCTAATGGAAAAGGTGCATATGAAATTCAGAAAAAAGGTGCTGGTAAATGGATAGCAGGATCTACTTTATGTTTGAATCTTAGACATATAGACAAAATTCCTGCATTTTATAATCCACCAGGTGCAAGAGGAGAAGACACATTCTTTTCAACATTATTAGATAATTCTAAAGTATTAAGAGTACCATTATATCATTTTCATGATGGCTTTTTGAAATATCAAGGAATTATGAAACAGAAATATCCATCTGTATTAAGAAAAATAAAAGGTGATGAGTCTGAAATTGGAACTAGATTTTTAAAAGCTAGTAAGGGGTGGATGAAGTATAAGCCATTATTAATGTATATAAGTGATAAAAAGAATTATAGAAGTAAAATAACGGAAACATATCAGAAATTGGAAGATAGTGTTCCAGAAATTAATAAATTATTTCCTAACAATAATTTTAATTTATTATTAGATGAATTTAAAGAATATTCTGAAAATGTAGACAAGCATTATAAAGAATATTTAAAAACTAATGAAGTATGGAATAAGATAAAAGAAAATCTAAATAAGTAGGGGGAAATATGGATATAGCATCCTATAGAAAAATAGAATTTGAAGAAAGAGAAAAAAGATTAAAAAATGCGAAATTCCAGAATCTAGTAAAAACAGAAAAAATAAAAGATAAACTAGATATAGTTTATGTAATGACTTGGACAGAACTTTGTGGAGGAAGTAAAATTATATTAGAACATTCAAATTATTTAGTCCAAAGAGGTCATAAGGTTACAATTATATCTCATTTTCCAAAACCAAATTGGTTTTATATGGATGATAGAATTATATTTATTAAGGTTCCTTGGAAAGAAATACTTTGTAAAGTAATACATCCTTGTGATATTATTATTGCAACTTATTGGCGCGAAATATATGAATGTATAGAACAAGAAAAGGCTCCTGTTGTGTACTTTGAACAAGGAGATTCACATTTATTTGATTTAGAGACTTTAGATGAGAGAACATTGAATTATATTAAAAAGGAATTTGAAGTTGTTCCTTTTATTTTTACTGTATCAAGTTATGCTTCACAAAAGATAAAAGAAATTTATAATAGAGATTCCATCATTATACCAAATGCTGTTAATGATGAAAGCTTTTATTCATTAGATGTAAATAAGAATAAAGATGATAAAGCTGAAGTATCTATAGCAATGATTGGTTCAGAAAAATCAGAATTTAAAAGAATAAAAATAATATTAAATGCTATAGAGGGGTTAAGAAAAGAGGGATATTCAATAAATGTAAATTGGATAACACCAGATGAACCACAAAATAGTAAAGAGAAATTCTTAGTAAATCCTACTCAAAAGGAGATAGGAGAAGCTTTAAGAAAATCAGATATATACATATGTGCTTCTAAATATGAGTCATTTGGACTTCCAACTTTAGAGGCAATGAAATGTGGGTTAGCAATTATTACTACAGATACAGGAGGGAATAAAGACTTTGTGATAGATAATGAAAATGCTTTAATTACTACAGGAACAGTAGAGGATATAAAAGTTAAGATAAAAATTTTAATAAGTAATAATAAATTAAGAAGGAAATTATCTAAAAACTCACGAATTACATCAATGAAATATAATTGGAAAAATATAATTGATGAACTAGAAGAGTATTACACACAAATAGCAAAATATGAAATAGTATGAGGTGAAGGATAATGACAGAAGGAGTAAAGTATATAGAGTTTAGTAGTAAATTTTCAGAAAAAGTAAGAAAATTTTTAATTGGAATTTGTGTGGAAGAATTTGGTTTTAAAGATTGGAAAGAAGAAATAGAAACTACCAATAGAGAAAAATATAAAAAAGATGGCGGGAATTTTTGGGTTGCATTAGATACAAAAGAAGATGTTATAGGAACTATTGCATTAGAAAGCATAGGTAATGGATTGGGTTTACTAAAAACAATGTATGTACATAAGGAATTCAGGGGAAGTATAATAGCGCAAAATTTGATGAATATATTAATAAACTTTTCTGTAAAGAATAATTATACAAAATTGCAATTAGGAACATATAAAAAATTAAAAAGAGCAGTTAATTTTTACAAAAAAAATAACTTTTACTTAATACAAGAAGATAACGATGTACTTATATTTGAAAAAGTATTGCATAATTAATTAGAACATGTTAATATCTAACCTAAAGGGAGATTAGAATATGTATTTAATTGTAGGACTTGGGAATCCAGAACAAGATTATTCAAAAACAAGACATAATATGGGATTTGAAGTTATTAATAAAATAAGTAGCAAATATAATATTTCAGTTAATAAACTTAAATTTAATGCTTTATATGGAACAGGTATAATAGAAGAAGAAAAAGTAGTATTAGTAAAACCTCAAACATTTATGAATCTAAGTGGTGAATCTATTATAGAATTTGTTAAATTTTATAAAATAGATATTAATAAACTTATTGTTATATATGATGATATAGATACAAAACCAGGAATTATAAGAATCAGAAAGATGGGTGGACCAGGTACTCATAATGGAATGAAATCTGTTGTGAATATTTTGAAAACAGATAAATTTCCTAGAGTAAGAGTAGGTATTGGTATGCCAGAAAGAAAAACAGATTTAATTAATTATGTAATAGGACATATTAATGAGGAAGAATATAATAATTTATTAATAGGTGTTAATAAGGCAGAAAATGCTATTACTGAAATTTTAAAAAATGATATTGATATAGCTATGAATAAATACAATAATATATAGTATTTTAATTAATTTATTTACAAATAATGAATTTAATATATTATTATGAAAGTAAGTATTATTTCTGTAGTAGAAATCGTATAATTTTGACTAAATAAAAACTAAAGGAGTATTAATTTTAGAAAATGAGAGAAATTATAATTAAACATTCAGAAGAAAAAAATATAATAACTTTAGTAGAAGATTATAATATTGTAGAGAAATATGAAGAGAATATAGAGAAACAAAGATTAGAAGGGAATATATATTTAGGAAAAATTCAAAGAGTGCTTCCAGGTTTACAAGCAGTTTTTGTAGATATAGGAAATACTAAAAATGCCTTTTTACATATTAAAGATATTATACCTAAAGTTAGCAATTTAACAGGAAATAAAAATGAAAACTTTGATGAAATAGATATTAATAAATATGTTAAAATAGGAATGCCTGTTATAGTACAAGTAAAAAAAGACTCAATAATGCAAAAAGGACCAAGAGTTTCTACACATATTAATTTACCTGGTAGATTTGTTGTAGCAATGCCAGGAGCTAAATTTGTAACAATATCACAAAAAATAGATGATAAAGATGAAATAAAAAGATTAAAAAGTATTGTAGAAGATAATTTAAATAAAGATTTAGGTATAATAATTAGAACATCTGCTATAGGTAAAAGCAAAGATGAAATAAAAAACGATTTAGAAGAGGTTATTTTTAAATTAGAAAAAATATATACTAATTTAGAAGAAATAGAAACTAAAAATGGGTTTGTACCAAAGTTACTATATACAAATAATAAGGTAATAGATAGATTATTAGTAGATATAATAGATAAAGGAATAGATAGAATTATTGTAGATAATGATTTTATGTATAAATATGTACTTGAAATTTTAAAGACAATGAAAAAACAAGAAAATATAAAACTAGAAATTAATACAGATGTTTTTAATATTTATGATATAAAAAAGCAATTAGAAAAACTTGAGAGCAGAAAAATATGGCTTAAATGTGGAGGATTTATAACAATTGATAAAACAGAAGCTTTAACTGCAATAGATGTGAATACAGGAAAATATATAGGTAAACAGGATTTAAGTGATACTATTTTTACAGTGAACAAAGAAGCAACAATTGAAATTGCAAAACAACTTAAGGTAAGAGATATCGGTGGTATAATTATAGTTGATTATATAGATATGAATGAAGAAAATAGAAAAAAGATATTACATATTTTTAATGAATGCATTAAATCTGATAGGTCAAAAGTACAAATTGTCGGTTTTACACCACTTAATTTATTAGAATTAACAAGAAAGCATATGTGGAGTTAGTGTAATTGAGGCTAGAGTATTCTGGTATATAAATTAATATTTTGTAAATTTTAATAAAAATAGATAATAATAAATAATATATTTTGGTGCTAGAAAAAATTCTCTTGTATTACATTTTTGTGTGTGATAAAATTGAAAAAAATGTAAAGGAGAATTTTTTTTTATGGATGTATTAAATTTAGATGACTATGATGCAGATAAGATTAATGAGATGCTAGACAAAGCACAAGCTTTTAAAGATGGAAAGCAAGTTAATTATGAAGGAAAAAAGATAATTGCAAACTTATTTTTTGAACCATCTACAAGAACTCATTATAGTTTTGATATGGCGGGATTAAAATTAGGATGTAAAACTCAAAACTTTAATGCAGGTGATTCAAGCCTAAAAAAGGGTGAAAGTTTGTATGATACTGTTAAGACTTTTGAGATGTTTGGAGTAGATGCAGTTGTAATTAGGCATAAAGAAAACGAATATTATAAACAGTTAGTCGAAAAATTAAATATACCAATACTAAATGCAGGAGATGGAACAGGGAATCATCCTTCACAATCTTTGTTAGATTTACTAACAATAAGACAAGAATTTGGAAGATTCGAAGGATTAAAAATTGTCATAGTTGGAGATATTAAACATTCTAGAGTAGCACATACTAATATACAAATAATGAAAAGATTAGGGATGAAAGTATATACATCAGGCCCAGAAGAGTATAAAGAAGAAGGATATGATTATATTAGTTTAGATGATATAATAGATAAAGTAGATATAGTAATGCTTCTTAGAGTTCAACATGAAAGACATACAGACCAAATGGAATTAACAAAAGAAGAATATAATAAAAATTATGGATTAAATGAGAAACGTGTTAAGAAGATGAAAAAAGAAGCTATAATAATGCATCCAGCACCATTTAATAGAAATGTAGAAATTACAGATGATGTAGTAGAGTGTGAAAAGTCAAGAATATTTAAACAGGTAGAAAATGGTGTTTTTGTTAGAATGGCTTTAATAAATATGGTGTTAGGAGAATAAAGTCATAAAAGCCCCAAAGTTTAAGTAGTACTTTGGGGCTTTTTTACTTAAATTTCAGCTATTAAATCATATCCATTTACAGCTGTAATTTTGCATTTTACAAAATTACCCTCTAAGTTTATTTCTTTGTTGTTCTTTATATAAATTAATCCATCAATATCAGGTACATCCATATAACTTCTTCCAGCATAGTATTTAGAATCGAAAGTTTTTGTTTCTACTAATATTTCTATTTCTTTTCCTATTTGACTATTTAATGTATTTGTTATAATTTCTTGTTGAAGTTTCATTATTTTGTTATATCTACTTTTTTTAGTCATATGATGTATTTGGTCTGGCAATCTACTTGCTGGTGTACCATCTTCTTTTGAATAAGAAAAAGCTCCTAATCTATCAAATTTAGTATTTTGTATGAATTCATATAGTTCTTCGAAGTCTTCTTTAGTTTCACCAGGAAAACCGAACTATTACAGTTGTTCTTAATATAACATCAGGGATTTCTTTTCTTATTTTTGTTATTAAATTTCTTATTGTTTTTCCATTACTCTTTCTATTCATTCTTTTTAAAACTTTGTCGGATATATGTTGAATAGGGATATCAAAGTAATTACAAATTTTTTCATTATTTTTTACTGTTTCAATTAATTCATCTGTAATGGTTTCTGGATAAGCATATAAAAATCTAATCCATTTTACATTTTTAATTTTACAAAGTTCTTGTAGTAATTTTGCAAGCATTGGCTTACCATAAATATCTATTCCATATTTAGTAGTATCTTGTGCAATAACAATTAATTCTTTTATTCCACTATCTACTAATTTATTTGCTTCTTTTAATATATCTTCCATCTTTCTACTAATAAATGAACCACGAATAGATGGAATTGCACAATATGTGCAATGGTTACTGCATCCTTCTGCAATTCTAAGATATGCAAAGTTTTCGCCTGTTGTAATAACTCTATCTAAGAAATCTAGTTCTGATGAACAATTTAATTTATATTTAGTATTTACACATAATAATAAGCTTTCTATTTGTTGCCAAATGTTATTGTATTCATCATATTTTATCCATAAGTCAACTTCAGGAATAGCTTTTGCAAGTTCTTCTTTATATCTTTGTACAAGACACCCCATTACAATTAAATATTTGCATCTATTTTTTTTATATTCTGCCATTTCTAAAATTGTATTTATAGCTTCTTCTTTTGCTGATTCTATAAATCCACAAGTATTAATAACTATAACATCAGCCAATCCGAGGAGTATTTACAATATTATAATTATGATTTTTAAAAAGGCCGATTGTCATTTCTGTATCTACTAAATTTTTACTACATCCTAATGAGATAAATCCTACATTCATTTTATATTAATCCTTTCAAAATTATGTTAATAGCAATATTTTAACATTTTTTTACATATTATTCAATATAAAATGTATATTTATATAAAATAATAATTTATACTAAGATTTTATTTATTAAACTTTTTATAATAGTTATTAAAAAAGATGAAACCATGATAAGTTCCATCTTAATAATAAAAAGTTACTTTTTTTCTTAAATATTAGTATTTTCAACATTTACTTCATTTAGTTTTCCTATTCTATCTTCATAAAAAATTGCAATTGATATTTGGATATAAGGCATTAGGAATATTATACCAATACCAAAGGTAATAATAACAAGTAATATCCAACCAAAGAATGATAGTCCTAGAGAAAGATATTTTCCTCTTTGACCTTTCATAACTCTTTCGCTTTCTTCTACAATTTGTTTAGCAGTTAGATTAGGATTATCATACATTACATAGTATGAAAGGACATATAGTAAGTCTTTTACATATAAGTAGATAATAGATGCGATATACCCGATATATCCAATAATTAAAAATATACCTGCTAAAGTCATATAAATTGTATTTGAATCTGATGTATTATTTGAAGCTATATAAATAAAAGTAATGCTTCCGACTAAAATACAAGTAGAAACAATTAATAATATGATTGGTACTATTAACTTTAATAATTGATTTCCTATAACTTTCCATATTTTTGTAAAGTTATTAAATGTAGAAGTAAAAAGGTCACTATATGTATATTTTTCATTTCTATATATTTTAATAAAACTGTAAATAAGTCCATATTGTAATGGTATTGTTATAATTAATAAACCAATTCCTATAAATGGTATAAAATTTGAAGCATATGTAATTGCATATGATATAGCTATATAAATTAAAGATAGTACAACTACTGTACTCCATTTTCCTTGTAAGTTAGACTTAGCCTGTTTTTTTATTTCTGATACAGATAACATAAAATAATCCTCCTTTTTATTAAAAAATATATGTATTAATATACAAATTTATTATAGACAAAAATCGACTAAAAATCAAGTTGGATTATTGGTTATTTATTATATTGTAATTAAAATAGTTCTTTGTGAACGAAAAAATAATTAAATAAATATATTTTCTTTATGTGAGAATAGTAGTTGGCTGGATTCAAATACGTTTTTTAATTAATATTATTACACCTCATGTTTAATTTTTAGTGTGTCAATTTTTGAAAAAATTGTGTGCAATTATTTTATATAATAGGAAAGCATTATTTATTAAATTTTACGCTATACTAGAATTTTCCTATTATAAAAAAAATATCATTAAATATAGTATTTTTAAAATAATTAAAGTTTATTATGTGTAAAATGTTAAAAGTATTCATTTTAGAGTTTTTTTATTAAAAGATTTTGGACAGGAAAAAAATGAACCTCTTTCGACAAAATAAGACAGGTTTTGCAAAAGTAATGTATTACAATATTAAAAAGCTAAAAAGTGAGGTAGATTTATGGATATAATAAGTGAAACTAAAAATAAAATAAAAAATGTTTTAAGTGAGCTTGGTTATAAAGATGATTTAATATTAATACATTTCTCTAGTAGACCAGAACTAGGTCAATTTCAATATAATGGTGCCATGCAAATAGCAAAAAGTATGAGATTAAATCCAAGAGAAATAGCAAAAAATATAGTAGAAAAATTAAATAAATATGATTGTTTTGAAAAATTAAATATAGCAGGTCCTGGATTTATAAATATTTCATTTAATTCAAATTATTTAATTAATTATTTAAATGAAATACAAAATGATATCTCTATAAATATAAAAAAATATCCTAACAAGAAAATCATTATAGATTATGGGGGACCTAATGTAGCAAAAGCTTTACATGTTGGTCATTTAAGGAGTAGTAATATAGGGGAAGCATTAAAAAGACTTGCATGCCTTGTTGGAAATGATGTTATAGGAGATGTTCATTTAGGTGATATAGGTAGACAATCTGGAATGATTATTTATGGAATAAAGGAGAAGTTCCCTGAACTTGTTTATTTTGATGATAAATATACAGATAAATATCCAGAAAGATTACCTATTACAAATGAGGATATAGAAAAAATATATCCAGAAATTAGTTTGAGAGCAAAAAATGATGAAGAAATAATGAAAGAAGTAAGAAACATTACAGCTGAACTAGATAGGGGAAATAAAGGATATAATAGTTTATGGAATTATATTAAACAGGTATCTATAGAAAATATAAAAAGAACATTTGATAAAATTAATGTTAGTTTTGAGCTATGGGAAGGGGAAAGTGATTCTTACCAATATATAGATAAAGTTATAAATTTATTAAAATCTCAAAATTGTTTAGAAGAAAGTGAAGGTGCATATGTAGTATATGTACAAAAAGAGGATGATAAATTTGAAATACCACCATTAATAGTTTTGAAATCTGATGGAACAAGTTTATATGCAACAAGAGAGCTTGCAACTGCATATTCAAGAGTAGAAAGGTTTAATCCAGATGAGATTTGGTATGTTGTAGATAGTAGACAAAGTATGTATTTTACGCAAGTATTTAGAACTTTATATAAGTCTGGTATTGTAGATAATAAAACAAAATTAGAATTTATTGGATTTGGTACAATGAATGGAAAAGACGGAAAACCATTTAAAACGAGAGATGGTGGAGTTATGAAATTAGAAACTCTACTTGATGAAATAAAAAAAGAGTCAAATGAGTATTTAAAAAAAGAAAATATAAAAGAATCTGAAAAAGAAGAAATAGCAAATAAGGTTTCTGTTGCTACATTGAAATATGCAGATTTATTACCAAATCGTGAAAAAGATTATGTATTTGAGCTAAAAAGATTTAGTTCTTTAGAAGGAAAAACAGGGCCATATATTATTTATTCATGTATTAGAATTAAATCATTACTTGAGAAAAGTGGTGAAAATGACTACAAAATAGTTAACATTTATAGTAAGACAGAAAAAGATATTATTACAAAAATACTACAAATGCCAATAGTAATAGATTCAAGTTATAGAAATAAGACTTTAAGTGATATTACAGAATATTTATATGAGTTAGATAGTTTATATAATAAATTTTATTCAGAAAATAGGATTTTAACAGAATCTAATAAAGATAAAAGAAAATCTTGGCTTGCAATTTCTCAATTAGTATTTAAAGTAAATAAATTACTTTTAGATACTTTGGCAATTGAAATTCCAGAAAAGATGTAAATATGTAGAATATGTATTTTTGAGTAAATACGTTTTTGAGAATAATAAAAGATGTGCTAAAATTATGCACATCTTTTATTATTAAACATAGTAGATAAAATATAAGCTTATTTAATATTTATTTACCAATAAACATTTGTACATAAATTTTTCCGTATTTAGGACTAGATACAACACCTATACCAGTATAATTAAATCCACTATTTAATATATTTGCTTTATGCCCAGAAGAATTCATCCATGCATTTACAGCTGAACTATTACTGGAATTTCCAGCAATATTTTCACCAGCAGTTTTATATGATATTTTAAAACTCTGAAGCATATTGAAAGGTGAGCCATAAGTAGGAGAGGTATGTGAAAAATAGTTATTATTTACCATATCTTGTGCTTTTATTCTTGCTACTTTTTGTACTTCTGAATCAATTATTAGTGCTTTTAATCCATTATTTGTTCTTTGTTTATTAATTAAATCAAAAACATTTTTTTCATCAGTTGTTAGATTAGTATTTGGTGTATCATTTCCATTAGATGAATTATTTGAACCAGAATTTGAGCCTGTATTATTGTTATTTCCTGTGCTATTTGGATATATCGGTTTTATATATTTTTTACTAACTGCACCAATATAATCACCTTCTACTTGAACAATATACCAATCACCAACACCTGCAAATACACGAATATATTCGTTTTTATTAACAGTAGTTACAATACTATATGCAGTTCCTGGGCCACTACGTACATTTAGTTTTGTGGCAGTAACAAGACCAGTAGAAAAGTCTAGTTTATAGTAATGTTGCATTCCAAAAGATGTAGAAAATGTACAAAATGTAATTATAAAAGTTAAAAATATGCTACTTATAATAAGTAACTTATTTTTTTTTATACGAATTACCTTCATAGAAAAAATCCCCCTAAATTTTTTATACTTCAAGTTTATACAATAAGAATGTCCAATATTACAGAAAAATGAAGAATTAATAAACTGTTGGAAAACAATGTTGTCTTAATTTGAAGAATATGGTAATATTAAATTAGTAGGCAATAGTGTGAAAAATAGAAGAAAAAATCAATAAATGCAATTGTAGGATTTTCTATAGTCATAATGATATTATTAACATTATTACCTATTGTGATTTATAAATATAGTCCAAGTAAAATGTATTTTAGTAATATGTTAAAGTTATATAGTATAATTAAAACTTTAATTGCAATATTTATATATTATAAAAAAGTAAGCAAACAACAAAAGTAAAAATAATAATTAATATCAATAATAAATATATTAGATGGGATAGACATTATTAATTCTTAAAAGTTAGTAAAAAAGAAAATAGGTAATTAATGCATTTTACAATATTATTGTTTGTACTAAAAGTATTTATGTATTAAGAAAAATGTAATGAATTTAATAACAAAAAACATAAATCTCTTAAAATAAGCATAAGATTAAATAGCTTATTTTAGGGGGTTTTTATGTTTATTGTATTTAACAAAGAAAAAATATATTCATATGTTATAGCTTTAAGCACAATTGTAATTTTATTTATTATGGCGTCTACTATTATAAATAGAAAGGATGGCATAATTGCTACATCAGCATCTAGCAAACAATTACCAATATATAGTGTAGATACTAAGGAAAAAAAGATAGCATTAACAATGAATTGTGCATGGTCGCAACTTCCAATGGGATAGAAATGAAAAGAGCCTATATTCCAAAGTTCTAAAGGATAGCAAATAGCTATTCTTTTTTTGTATATATGTAAATTTTACTGTATGAAAAAGTATAGCAAAATTACTATTTTTTGAAGGGAAAATTTGGCACATATCAAATTATAGTAAAACGTAGGTATATCAAGAGGTTTAACATTTTTATTACATAGTTTTATAAGTGGAGGTAGGAATGGCATATCGAAGATATGGCATTTCTACCAAATGAACAGTTTATTGATAAATTTTTAGAATGCATTGGAGGTGAGTTTTTTGAGTTATTTTCCAATAAACAATGATGAGATTTCTTTAATAAAATTTATTGCAAAATATCAGTACTTAAATGTAAAAGATGCAAAGTATTTTTTTAATAGTAGTAGATATTATAGAAATAGAATTAAAGCTTTAATAGATAAGAAATTTTTAAGGAAAATTAAATGGACATTAGTATTAGGAAAATCAGGTATACAGTATGTGCAATTATTGAATCTTGAATATAACAAATTGAACAAAAATCAACAGTATAAAGAAAGATTATTAAACTTAAGTAATATAGCAGCATTCTATCATAATTGTAATACAGTTAGTTTTATACCATCATTTGCAATAAGAGATAGAGCAGTATTTACAACAACAGGTAGAAGATTTATAGGATTATTAAATATAAATGGATTTGAATATCTTACTTATCAAATTCTTGAGGAGCATGATAATAAATATATAGAGTCTGTAGCTTATGACATACAAAAAGAAATGAACTATAAAAATTTTATAATTTTAGTAAATAATATAAATAGAATAAACCTAGATGACTTTGCTTTTGGAAAGAATAAAGTATTAGTTATTGAAGATAATGAGAATAATAGAGAAAAATTAAAATATTTGCATAGTATAAGATGGAATGAGTTAATAGATGAATACTTTAAAGATGTGCATTTATCTGAGTATACTTTTTGTGAGTATTCAAACAATAAAGATAAGTATATTAATGCATTTTATTTCATAGATACTGAAAAAATCATTAGGTTTAAATATTTTATAAATGAAAGTTCTACTAAAAGAGCTTATATTGTGTGTGATATGAAATTAGAAGAAGATTTAAGAAAAAAATTGCCTAATGCTAATTATTGTGTAGTAAATATGGAAAAATATATAGATAAGAAAAAAAGAGTCTTTGAATTTAAATAATAGTTGAAATAATAAGCATTCATTGATATAATTGCAATTAAATAATAGAAAGGAAATGTGGTTATGGAAGATACAATTGTTTATTTAATAAGACATGCTGAAACTGCCCACAAAAATGGGATAAGAAATACAAGTGAAGACTCACAATTGATTAATGAAAAAGAGATTTTATCAGTTGAAGGTGAAGAACAAGCTAAAAAATTAAGTGAGAATAAAGAATTGAAAGACATAGATGTAATATGGTCAAGTAGTTATACTAGAGCTAAAGCTACAGCAAAATATATTGCACATGCAAATGATTTACCTTTTAATTTAGATAGCAACTTAAGTGAGAGAAAATTAGAAAATTTAAAAGAACTAAGAGAATTTATGAAGGGCAAAAACACAAGAAATCTTTTACAAGAGCAATTGTTAGATAGAATATCTGATGGAGAAAGTGCAGAGCAGACAAGAGAAAGAATGAATTAATTAATTTAGAACAAATAGATTAATCGAAAGCCATAAAATGGATTTTATTATAAGTTTGTTTTATGGCTTTTGATTAAAATTAATGTAATTATACATATTTAGGAGAATTTTTAGAGTTAATTATAAATATTGTAAAAAATTTACAAAAATATTAAAAATTTAATTTTTATGTGATAAAATTATGTACAAAGGGAACGAAATATGGAAAAAATAATTAATGGTATGGGAAAAATAGAATTTGGAAGATTTTATAATAACAAAAATAAAATTATTTCTTCTTTAGACGAATCACCAATTATTGATAGTAAAAAAGTACGAACTATTTCACAAAAACAGTTAAAAAAATTGCTAGATAATGAATATATATATAATCTTATATCTCATAGAGATAAAATTAATGTATATAGAACTAGCCCTATTAATTTATTATCTACATATAGATTTGACATATTTGTAAAATACTACTATGTTAAGTCATATATTGAGAATCATGATTTAAATGAAGCTACAAAAATATATTTATCACATATAAAAGCATTTAATAATTTTAATGAACCTGATGGTAGGAAGAATAGTAAAAATGATTTTATAAAAAGTTTTAATACACTTATTGAGAGTGCCAGATTTTGTAACAATTTAGATAAAACTATAATTCCAATTAGTGTAACAGGAATACCTATTGATGGAGCTCACAGAATTGCAATTTCTTTGTATTTTGATTTAAAAATACAATATTGTGTGTTTGATTTGTTAGATGGAAAATATGACGAAATATTTTTCTTACAAAGAGGAATGCCATATAAATACGTTGAAAAAATAAAAGATGTATCTAAGAAAATATTAAAATAAATATAATAATAACCAATGATGAAGATTTAGCTTGAAGTTATGTCTTCATTTTTACATATGGAGGGAAAGTTATGAGTATGGTAGTATATTATATAATTTTATTTTTAGAAGTTCTTACAGGAATTTGGTGTTTTTATAGAGCTTTTAAATATATTTGCTATCAAAATAAGAAAGTAAGAGATAAAATACAAATAAATGACAATGATCCCAATATTCTTATTGTTATTCCTTGTTTAAGAGAACAAGATATTATTATTCAAACATTAAATCACTTTTTAGAATTAACTAGCAATTTAGATAAGGTAAAGCTTCTAGTAGTAACAACACAAAAAGAAGAATATGAAAAAGAAAATAATATGTACTTGAAAGAGCAGCTTATAAAAGACGTTAAAAATAATACAGAATTACAAAAATTAATTAATAAATATAATAAAATATTATCTACGAATGAAATTAAAGAAATTTTAAAGTACAGCAAGTTGGAAAATATAGGAGAAATCATAAACAATAAGATTCAAAATTCAAAAACTACTAATAATTTGATAGAAGATTTTATAATTCAAAGTCATCTAGAAGAAAAAGTATATCATTTTCATTATCCAAATAATGAAGGAATTATGGCAAATCAACTGAATTATGTATTAGATAATTTTGAATTTGAAAATGAAAAAAATTATTACTTTTCAGTTTACAATGCAGATAGTATTCCTAATAAAGATACGATTAAAGAAGTTTTACAAACTATAAACGAAAATGATAGTCCTAAAGTTATACAACAATATTCTGTTCCAATGAGTAATTGGGATGAATTATCTAATTTAATGAAAGGATTTGCTATATATCAATCTAATTTTGAACTTAGATATGGATTGATAAATTCATATTTCCCTAATAAATTACTGTATACATATGTAGTTGGACATGGAATGTATATTAGAGTTGATATATTGAAACAAATTGGTGGATTTGAAACGAAATATTGGTGTGAAGACATATATATGAGTTATGTGCTAAGAAATAAAGACATATTGATTTATCCAATAGAAACATTGGAAATAATGCAATCTCCACAGTATTTATCTATACTAACAAAGCAAAATGCTGTGTGGTTTAAGACCTCATTTGAATGTTTAAAAATTTTTAAAGATGTTTTTAATCAAAATAGAAAAGTCAATTTAAATAGTATAGGGTGGTTAATACAAAGAATAAGAATGAATATAACGTGGCTTGGCTT
Organism: uncultured Clostridia bacterium; assembly: GCA_948805675.1. Classification (GTDB taxonomy): domain Bacteria; phylum Bacillota; class Clostridia; order TANB77; family CAG-508; genus CAG-492. Next base: position 84,261 of record CAQIBN010000001.1, read on the forward strand.
ACCATTAGCATTTTTATATACAATCATAATATCTATATTAAACAAAAATATTATAATGCTTGTATTATCTATAATATCATATTTTGTAATGATTCTATTAGAGTATGGAAGTACTATTAAGTTGATTGAAAAATTGACAGAAACAACTTTGAAAAATAAAATCAAAATTGCATGTAGTACAATATTAGCAACTTCTATTTCAAATATAGGACCAATATATTCTTTAGTATCACGAAAGAAAGAAAAATATAAAACAGTAAGGTAGGAATAAATATGGATAGAGGAAAAATAATTGTAGTAGAGGGACCTTCTAATTCAGGTAAAACAACAACTTGCCAAAATATGAAAAATTATGATAATTGTATAGTGATTGATGAATGCATGATATATGAAAAAAATCCGCCTAGGCCATCTCAAAATTATGAACAAGAAATAGAAAATCAATTGTTTTTCTTTGAAGTAGAAAGACGAAGAATGAAGAAAGCTACTACACTTGCTTTAGAAGGCAAAAATGTTATTCTAGACAGATGTGTATTATCTACAGTAGCAATTAGTTATGCATTTGAAAAATTGGGAAAATATCCAACTTTTAAACATGCAATGCGGTCAATATGAAAAATTGTTTAAAGATAGTACATTATTGCAACCAGATGAATACATATTTTTATACACCAATAATGATAGTATAGTTCAAAGAAACAAAACAAGAGGAAAAGAATTATCAAAGTTATGGATTGATACTTCTTTTACAGATTATCAAAATGAATTTTATGAAACAGTATCCAAAAAAATACCTAATAGTAGAAGAATATCTACTGCTGGAAAAGATAAAATATATGTAAGTAAAATCATTGCACAAATTTTGAATGTACAAGAATTAACTGATAGAAATATATAAAAATTAGAAAATATTGTTGGAATAAGGGATTTATTGAAGTATAATAATTCTATAAATTTATAATCAATGGAGGTATACAAAATGAACAATTTTGAAGACATTATTAACGTGAATCGGAATGCTTATAATCAACTTTCTTCAGAATTTAATTCTAGAGAAAGCGATTTAACAAACTATAAGCAAAATTTAAAAGCCTATATTTCTCGGTTTGTAAAAGAAAGTGAAAGTGTACTGGAAATAGGACCAGGAACAGGTCACTTACTGCAGATATTAGAGAATTTAGGGTGTCGTACAACTGCAATAGAGTTATCTGAAAAAATGTGTGAATTGGCAAGAAAAAATTCACCTAAAACAGTTATACTCAATCAGGACATGTTTACAGTTAACTTTTGTACACAACAGTTTGATGTTATTTGTGCATTAGCACTAATACACACGATACCATCAAGAGAAGCTAAAGATTTTATGGAAAAAGTAAAATATTGGCTGAAAGATGGTGGAATATTTATTTTCGATACTGTTATGTACGATGAAAGCAAAGAGTTATTCATTGATTCTGGAGAACATAAAGATGTAAAAAAGTTCAGAAAGCAGTATACACAAATTGAGTTAGAAGAATTGATTTATTCTTCTGGATTTAAAATTGAGGACTTATCTTTAAACTATCAAGAAAGCAATTCTAAAGTATGGATGTGTTATGCTTGTAAAAAGTAAGAAAGTGTCCTATCCCCCATGTGTCTCTTAATTGAAAAAGAGACACATGGAATTTTATAAATAATTGGAGGTAAGATTATGATTGATTTACATACACATACAATATTTTCAGATGGAACGTGGACTTTAGAAGAGATGTTAACAAATGCAGAGAATTCTAATATTAGTATATTAGCAATTACAGATCATGATACAGCACTACCACATATCAAATTGAAAGATATTGATATAAAAAAATTTTTTTCAGGAAGAGTTGTAGTCGGTGGTGAATTTAATGCTATTTTTAGAAATACAAAGATTGAATTGCTAGGATATAATTTTAATCCGATTCAACTACAGAAATGGATAGACAGCACATATACTAAAAAAGATGAAATTCAAGGATATAAAGAAGAATTTTTAGAAATTTTAGAATTATGTAAAAAAAATGGAATAAAAACAAGCAATGGATTAAAATATGATGAATCATTAAAATATCCTACAAAGATTATATATAATGATATTACAAAGTACAAAGAAAATAAGAAGTTTTTCACAGATGATGAGTGGAATGTTAGAGAAACTTTTTTCAGGAGTTGTACATGTAATCCTAATTTTATATTATATAGAAGCTTTTCAAAGCAATATCCATCAGCAGAAGAAGTTGCTACACAAATTAGAAAAGCGCGGTGGAAAAGTATTTATAGCACATTTATATTTATACTCGTTAGATAATCATATTGAATATCTAGAATATCTAGTTAAAGATAAAATTATTGATGGGGTAGAAGTATATTATTCTGGTTTTAATTTAGAACAGATAGAAAAATTGAAAACATTTTGCAATGCGCATAACTTATTAATGTCAGGAGGAACTGATTGTCATGGTACAAGAAAATCTATAAAATTAGGAATAGGATTAGGAAATCTCAATATTTCAGAGGCTGTAGTAAAAGATTGGATTTAGGAGATGAATTTATGAATGAATATTTTGAAAATTTAAATGAAACAATAAAAGCTTATTTTAAAGTATTATCAGATGAAATACCAGACTTTTTATATGACTATATAAATACAAAGCCAATGCAAAGAATAGGAAAAATTGGTTGTGGCTGTGGGACAGACTATACAAAAATATTTAATAATAAATTTTTCTATTCAAATTTAGACCATAGTATAGGAGTTGCTTTAATTATTTGGAACTTTACAAAAGACAAAAAGCAAACCATTGCAGGACTTTTTCATGATATAAGTACACCTGTATTTAAACATTGCATTGATTTTATGAATGTAGATCATGAAACACAGGAATCTACTGAAGAACTAACAACATATATGATAAAAAATTCAAAAGAAATAATGAAATTGCTAAAAAGAGACAATATAAAAGTAGATGAAGTAAATGATTATCATATATACCCAATAGCAGATAATGATACTCCAAAATTATCAGCCGATAGATTAGAATATACTTTCACTAATGGTCTATATTTTAAAGAAGTATGGAATGTTAAAAAAATTAAAGAAATATACTCTAATATTGAAATACAAAAAAATGAGGAAGGTATACAAGAGTTAGGATTTAAAGATAAAAATATAGCAGAAGAATTTATAAATGGTGCAAGTCAATTATGGCCATTGTGGGTATCAAATGAAGATAAATTAGCAATGCAATTTTTAGCAGATACTGTAAAGAAAATGTCAGAAAATAACCTTTTAACTAAAAAGGATTTGTATACTTTATCTGAAAATGAAGTTATAAATAAAATAGAGAATTGTACTGATGAAAAAATTTCAAATTGCTTTAAAACTTTTAGAAATTCAACAAAAATATATGAAAGTGATGAACCTGTCCTAAATAAATATTGTGTTAGTATAACTGCTAAAAGAAGATATATAGTTCCATTGGTTAGTATTGATAATTGTTATACAAGAATAAATAATATTTCTGATTTTGCTAAAGAAAGAATAGATAATTATTTAAAATTTAAATCAAAAAAATATGCATATTTAGATTTTGACTTCTAATTAAAATAAATTTATACTCAAGGATTACCATTTTAAATATATTAGTTAACTCCTTGAGTTTTATAATTGTTACAGGATAATGGTATAGCATTAAAATCCAATCCATTTTGCCTGATGTAGGACATTTTCTTTTCTCTCGAGTTCGAAAAGAAAAGTGCTACATCACCGTGTCGCCAGTATATTTACAAAAAACATTAACTAGTAACTAATAATTTGTAAAATAATGTAAAAACTATTGCATTATATATATAATTATGGTATAAATAATTTATCGAAAGGCAATATGTTTTTAAATATTGTGCATAATAAATATAAGGAACTATTGTCTTTATATAGTTTTGTTATGTATAAAAGTTGTCGACAAAAAATTTAACTAAAAATAATATAGTGTACCTAAAAATTGCCCTTTAAATTTAATATTAATGAATTTATGACTTATTTACATAGGTCTATTTTTTTGCTCAAATTTAAAGAATAGATTAATGAAAACAAGCATAGATTTAAACGGAGGTTTAATATGATAATTTATAGGGAGTTTGAAACTAATGAAAAAACTATGCAGGAGTTAGTAAAAGAGATAGTTAAAAGATATATCATACTTCAACATTGTAATTTTGCTACAATAGGTATAGAATCAAATAAACAAGGAATATAGGCTCTAATTTATACAAATGTAGAAGAGGTGAAGAATATGGTTGGTGTAAATAGAGGAGCACTATTAGAATTTAATAATTATCAAACATTGGGTGAAGAGCCAAATTACAAAGTTGCAATATATTTAAGATTATCAAGAGATGATGAAAGTATACGGAGATTCAGAAAGTATTATTAACCAAAGAGAGTTTTTAACTAAATATGTAAAATCTCAAAATAATTGGGAACTGATAGATACTTATGTAGATGATGGATTTACAGGTACTAACTTTAATAGGCCAGACTTTATAAGAATGAAAAAAGATGTAGAAGCAGGAAGAATAAATTTAATAATAACAAAGGACTTATCAAGGCTTGGCAGGGATTATATTGAGACAGGCTATTATTTAGAAAAATACTTTCCAAAGAAAAGAGTTAGATATATTGCTGTAAATGATGGAATTGACACTTACGAAAAAAACAATGGAAATAATGATATGGGAGCTTTCAAATCGGTAGTCAATGATATGTATGCAAAAGACATTTCAAAAAAGGTAAGAACAGCCAAGAAAACAAAAGCAGAAAAAGGAGAATTTATTGGAGCATTTGCACCTTATGGCTATAAAAAAGCTTCAAATGATATCACAAGACTGGTTATAGATGATAAAGTAGCAGATGTTGTAAGATACATATTTAGTGAATACAACAAAGGAAATGGACTTAGTTTTATTGCAAGAAGATTAAATGAAAGAAAGATTGAATGCCCATCAGTTTATAAACAAAGAACTTGTAGATTTCATTGTAAAACACTTACAGGATTATGGGGACATGAAACAATAAAAAGTATACTCACAAATAGAGTGTACATAGGTGAACTAATCCAAAGAAAAGGCGAAATGGTAAGTTATAAAGTAAAAAAATACATTAGTTTACCAGAAAGTGAACATACAACAAAAAAGAATGCACATGAACCTATAATAAGTGAAGAAGAGTTTAATCTAGCCCAAGATATGTTAAAACTAAAAACTCACAGAAGCCATAACAAGCAAACTAAAGAACATTTATTATCAGGACTTTTGTATTGCCCAAGATGTGGTAATAAGTATAGATACCAAAAGCAAACAGGACTAAAAGATGATTTGGTTGCAATATGCAGTATGTATAACAGATATGGAAAAGAATATTGCACAAGAGTTGCGATAAAAGAAAGCATTTTAGATAAAGCAGTAAAAGACGATTTAAAAGCTATGGCAAAAGAAAAAATAAACAGCCAAAAACTTATCAGTCTAGAAGAAGTAAATAATATTAGAAAAGACAAAGCTAAAATGAATAAGTTAAAATTTGATTACGAACGAAGAATAGCCGAAATAGACAGGATAATAAAAGCAAGCTATGAAGATAAAGTAAATGGAATTTTGACAACTGATGAATTTATAAATATGACAGATAATTATAGAAAAGAAAAAGAAGAATTATTATTAAAAGTGAAAGAATTAGAAGAGAATTTAAGTACATATAAAGAAACAAAAGAAGATGAACTAACAAAAATTATAAAGAATATAAGTGATTTTGAAATAGTAGATAAAGAAACAATAGTTAGTTTGATTAATAGAATAGAAATAATAGATTCGGAGAGTATAAAAATATATTATAAGTTCTCCGAATAAAAAATAAATATATCTATCCCAACAGCAATTGTGCATGGAATGCAGATGATATAGATAGCATTCTGGATACACTATCAAAAAATAAAATACAAATTACATTTTTTATGGTAGGTGACTGGGTAGATAAATATCCAGAGTATGTAAAAAAAATAGCAGATAATGGTCATGAGATTGCAAATCATTCAAATACTCATCCACATGTAAATCAGCTAAATGTAGACAAAAATATGGAAGAGATAAAGTTATGCAGTGAAAAAATTGAAAAGATTACAGGGAACCAAACTACTTTATATAGAGGACCTTATGGAGAATATAATGATACTGTAATTAATGCAGCAAAAGCTAAAGAACATATAGCAATACAATGGAATTTAGATATTCTTACAATAGTTTACAAGGAGATTGCGAAATCGTAAAACTATTGATAATAGAGGATTTGCTAGGAAAGGTATAAAAATAAAAAAACAAGTTTTAAACTTGTTTTTTTATTTTGAGCAAATATTTATTGAGAAGGTGAAAAAAATGTTGAAATTTTTATTAGGAATGTTTATAGGAGTAAATTGTGGATTAGTATTATTTACACTAATAAAAGCAGGGAGTGAGGGAAAATATGAATGAAGATAATATACAAAGTAATTATTATGCAATAATACCAGCATATATTAGATATAATAAGGAATTAAAGTTTGCTGAAAGATTATTATATGGAGAAATAACAGCATTAAGCAATAAACAGGGTTATTGTTTTGCAAGTAATAGATACTTTGCTAATTTGTATGGTGTTAGTATAAGTACAATATCAAGATGGATTTCACATCTGGTTGAATTAAATAGTTTGTATATAGAGGTAGTAAGAAATGATAAAAAAGAGGTTATAGAAAGAAGAATATATGTAGTAGATAACCCCTATATGCAAAATAATCAATACCCCTATGTGCAAAATAGCATATACCCTATACGCAAAAAGAGCAAAGATAATAATATAAATATTAATAAGATAGATAGATTATTTAATTATATTATAAATAAAGAGCAAAAAATTCCAGAAGAATTTTCTGAAACAAGTTTTGATGAAATATTTGGTCTATTAGACTATTTTGATATGCTATATACAAAAGATATACTCAAATATTCAAGTTCTGAAGAAAATCTAGACCGAATAAAACAAATTGTTTATGCAGTAGCTCTATTGGTAAAAGAAAATAGGCAAAGTACAGCAATAAAAATAACACGAGACGACCTTGTAAATATATATAATGAGTGCAAAATCAAGGAAAAAGAATATAAGGGTACAGAAAATGAAATAGAGGACTTTTCGAGATATTATTATAAAAGCATCATAAATGAGTTGAAGAGGAAACAATCCCCTTCTTTTTTTCTACCTAAAAATCAGCAAACAGAAGAAGACGAAGAGGAGCGATAAACTGGAGATGGAGGTAATATACAAGTGATAATAGATATATACAACACAGATAAAAAATATAACATAATATATGCAGATCCACCATGGACTTACACAGGTTGGCGAAAAGGAAATAGAAGTGTTACAAGGCATTATTCAACAATGAAGAAAGAAGAAATAATAAATATGAAAGATACAATTAAAGCTATATCAGATGAAAATTGTATTATTTTTTTATGGGTAACATTTCCCTGTTTAAATGAAGGACTTCAGGTAATGAAGGAATGGGGATTTAAATACAAAACTTGTGGGTTTAATTGGATAAAACGAAATAAAAAAAGTGACACATGGTTCTTTGGTTTAGGATTTTGGACTAGAGCAAATTCAGAAATTTGTTTAATTGGAATAAAAGGCAAAATAGAAAGAAAATCAAGTAAGGTATCACAAATAATAGATACACATATAGAAGAACATAGTAAGAAACCAGCAATTGTAAGAGAAAAGATTGTAGAGTTAGTTGGAAACTTGCCTAGAATAGAGTTATTTGCAAGACAAACGATAGAAGGCTGGGATTGTTGGGGTAATGAAGTAGATAAATTCAATAAAGTGAATGATAGATAAGTTTAAAATTACAACAAAAGTAAGGAGGGATATAGTTGGATATTAATTTTAAAGTATTAACAAAAACAGAAAAAAATATAGATGAAGAAATAAAAGTATTAAGCACTAAAGATATAGTTAATTTAAAACAAGTACAAGCAATTAGAAATGCAATAAAAGAGCATTTGTTATTTATTGGATTAGACAGAGGAAATAATATAAGAGATATTAGTATTTTAGGAATAGGTTCTAGTTGTGAGATATCTATTGATACAAAAGATATCATAAGAACAGCTCTATTTTCTTGTAGTGATAGAGTTATTTTAGTACATAATCACCCATCAAATAACACAGAGCCTAGTTCTTCTGACATACATATAACCAATGTAGTAAATCAAATATTAAAAGTATTTAATATTCAATTACTAGATCATGTTATTGTTACCGAAAAAGAGTATATAAGTATGGAGCAAATGGAGAAGATTACTAGAGATTATTACGATAATCCAATAGATAAGATGTCAAAAGGATTATTGATTGAAGAAAATCAGAAGCTCAAAAAGGAAATACAAGAATTAAAAGAAAAGTTAGAAGAAAAAGAATATAATTCTGATTTTGAATTGGAAATATAGGGAGTGGATTTGAATTGATTTTAGACTATTATAATAATTTTAAAAGGAGGAGCTAAAAAGCTGAAGGATATTAATGAAAGTGAGCCAATAATAAGAATTGAAAAGAAAATAGATGAAATTATAAAATATACGATGAATCCAGAAGATTATAAATTAAAGCAAAGTACAAATAAGAAAACTAAAACAATAGAAAATAGAAAGACAATTAATAAAATATTATATACATTACCACAATTAGAGCAATATTCTGAATTAAAAGATATTTCAAATAAAGATTTGGAATATATGACAGATAATTATATTGAAGCTTTAATGGGAACAAAGAATTTTAATAATATGACAGAATATTCATTATTTAGAGATGAGCTAAAAGAAAAAATTAGAACTAAAATTTTTGTAAACAGAGTACATAATATTTTAGATTCATATTTAAATTTAAAGACATACACAAAATTAGATTCTTCAAAAAGAACAGAAGACTATAATATAGAATCATTAGAAATAAAAAAGTCGATTTTAAGAAGAGTATATGGCTATAAATTAGAAGAAGGAGAAACCAAGGTAAAGTCAAGAGAGCAATTTGCAGAGCAAGTAGGATATACACCACGTTCAATTTATAGTTTTCAAAATGAATTATTAGATGATTTAGCACCATCGTTTTTTGGTGTAAATGGATTAATATTATAATTAACTGTAAACGCAGGAAAGTGCTCATACAAAGCACGTAAAACACATAAACGGCAAGCCGTTTAGAGTAATAACAATAAAAATAAGTAATACAAATGTAATAAAATTCCCCCTCGGGGGAATTTATTGCATTTCATTAAAAATAGAAGAAGCTTATAAAAAATTAAATAATAAAATGAGAAAGGAAACAAAAAATGAGTAAAATATTAATAATAGCAGAAAAACCTAGTTTAGCAAAGACTATAATAAAAGCAGTTGGAGGAAAAGGAACATTTAAAGATTTTTATGAAGATAGTAACTATATAATTACATCTCAATTTGGACATTTACTAGAGCTTAAATCTATTGGAGAATATAAAAATAATTTAGAAAGGAATAAAAAGTGGACTTTAGACGATTTACCATATTTTCCAAAGGAATTTGAGTATAAGGTAAAAAACGATATAGGAATAAAACAGAGATATAATGTAATTAAAAATTTAATAAAAAGACCTGATGTCGTTGAAATAGTAAATGCAGGAGATCCTGACAGAGAGGGAGAAACTTTAGTAAATATTGTAATATACAAAATATTTAATGAATTAAATATAAATAAAAAAATAACTAGAATATGGCTTGACCCATTAACAGAAGAAAAAATAAGGGAGGAACTACAAAGCAGAAAAAATATAGAAAACACAAAGAATTTATTTATAGAAGGAAAAACAAGAGCATATTTAGATTGGCTTTATGGTATTAATCTTACAGAATACAACACACTAAAAGTTGGCAAACTTATGAATACAGGAAGAGTAATTATACCTTTAGTTAGATGGGTATATGATAGAGATATGCAAATTAGAAATTTTGTACCAGAGAAATATTATCCAATAGCTGTAGAAATAAATAAAAATCAAAAAAACATTAAATTAGATTTTAAAGAATTAAAATTTGATAGTAGAGAAAAAGCAGAAAATATTTTTTGTAGAATAAAAGATATAAACATTAAAGTGGAAGATATTGAATCTAAAGAGCAGGTAAGAAGACCTAAAAAATATCAACACTTCAAACATATATGTTTCAAAAATATAAAAAGCCAATTTCAAAAACATTAGAATTAGCACAAGCACTATATGAAAAGGGATATCTAACATATCCAAGAACTGATACAGAATATTTATCTGAAGATGAAAAAGATAAAATTAAACAATTATTACAAACTATAAATAATGCTGATTTAGAATTTAGAGGTTCAAAATCAATATTTGATTCAAGTAAAGTGGAATCACATACAGCTATCACTATTACAAATAAAACACCAAAACTTGAAGAATTAAAAGAAGATGAAAAGCAATTGTATTTAACAGTTAGAAATAGATTTTATGCAAATTTTGTTAAAGAAGAATGTATCTTAGATAAAACTATAGTAAAGTTTGATTTAGGAGAATATAAAACAAAGATTACAGGAACAGCAATAAAACAGCAAGGTTATTTGAAATATGAAAACGATATAGGCGAAAGTGAAATTCCTAAATTTAATTTAAATGAAGAGTTTATACCAACTTTAAAAATTGAAGAAAATGAAACAACACCACCTAGCCACTTATCTGAAGCAGATTTAATAAAACTATGCAAAAATCCATATAAAGATTTACTAAAAGAAAGTGAAGAAGAAGATAATGATGATGACGAATACAAGAAAATATTAGAAGGTTCTATGATTGGAACTGAAGCAACTAGAGCAATCATGATGGAGAAAATAAAAAATGTAGGATATGTTAAAGAGCAAAAAAACAAGTTAGTAATTACTAATTATGGAATTAAGTTTATAGAAACATTAGAAGCTTTAAATGAAAACTTATGGAAAGAAAAAACAGCAGAGCTAAACAAAAATCTAAAAAGAATATATAAAGGAGAGATTACATCTGAAGAAGTAATTAATATAGCTAAACAAGAGCTAAAAGATATTATGAGTCAAAATATTACAATAACAAAAGTTGATAATAATATAAATAAAGATATTATAGGAAAATGCTTAAAATGTGGTAATGGAGACATAATAGAAAACAGCAAGGGTTATGGTTGTAGCAATTGGAAAAATGGTTGTGACTTTTTTATTTGGAAAACTATAGCAAATAAAAATATTAATAAGGCAAATATAAAGGAATTACTTTTAAAAGGAGAAACATCAGAAATAAAAGGATTTAAAAGTAAAACTGGAAAAATGTTTAATAGTAAATTGATTTTTAATAATGGTAAAATTGAATTTAAATTTAATTAACATTTCAAAATTGCTTCAAAAACACTTCATTGTTAATAAATATTTTAAAAGCTATAATGATATTGTGAAAAATGCTAATCGAAAGAGGAAAAAAATCCTTCTTTCGATTTTTTTGCTAAATATTATAGAAAGAGAGGTTTTGACATGGAAAATGAAATTTTTAATCCATATAGAAGATTTTCAAAAAGTAATGAAGAGATACTAGAAGAAAAAGAAGCAAACAATGTAAAAGGAGGTTTTACAGAACTTAATTTAAAGGACTTAGTTCCCTTTAAAAATCAGCCTTTTAATGTATATTCTAATGATGAAATGAAAGATTTAAAGGAATCAATTGAACGAATAGGACTACAAAATGCAATTATAGTTAGAAGACTACAAAATAATCAATATGAAATAGTAGCAGGTCATAATAGAGCTAGAGCTTTTAAAGAGCTTGGAAGAGAGAAGATACCTGCAATAATACAAGACATTGATGATGACACAGCTCAAATGATTATGATTGATACAAATATAGTTCAAAGACAAAATTTAACAACAATGGAAAGAGCAAAAGCATACAAAATAAAAGATGAAATAAAAAAGAGAAGAAGATTTGACATAGATAAAGTGGAAGAAAATTTATCAGATGAGGAAAAAGAAAAATTAGCTAGTGAAGAAGCAAGACAAACATTTTATAGATATTTAAGCTTGAATAATTTAATACCAGAATATCAAGCAAAATGTGATAATGGCTCATTATCAGCAAAAGCAGGAGAACAATTATCTAAACTAAATATAAATCAACAAAGAAAAATATATGAGGCGTTAGGAGATTCAAAAATTACTGAAAATAAAGCACAAGAGCTAAAAAAATTAGCAAATACTTTTAATGAATTAACAGTAGATATTATAAAGGAAAGCTTTAATGGGAATAAAAGTGTAATTAAATCTTCAATTAGATTTACTAAAAAAGAGATGGAGAAATATTTTAGTGATTTTAAAAGTATCGAAGAAATTAAAGAATATATTATTAGCCTTTTAGAAGAAAATAATGAAAAGATAGAAGATTCCCCTTAGGGGGAATTTTATTATTAATGTAATACAAAAAGATAGACGTAATACTCTAAAAGGCTTGCATTTTACGTGTTTTGCGTGCTCTGTATGAGCACTTTCCTGCGTTATCAGTAAAATTAAGATAATATTAAATATAAATTTAATATATGAATAGGGAGATGATAAATAATGCCAAAATTAAAAGAGAATGGCACTTTAAATCGAAGAAGATTAGGTATAACTATAGATCCAGAATTAGATGATGAATTAAATAAATATATGATAGCTCAAAATTATAAAAAGTCAAAATCTTACTATATAGAGCAGGCAGTTAGAATGTATATACATCAAGACGAAAGAGTTTTAGCAAAGCAAATTGAAGATTCAATTAAGTTTAATATAAAAACTTTTGAGGATAGATATTGTAGAATTTTAGCAAAAGGAATTAAAAGAATATACGCAAATACTAAAATATTATTGAATATGCTTGCGTATATGTCTAACTCAGAAAATGACACTAGATTTCTATTAGAGACATTAAATGAAGCAGAAGTTGATGGCTATAAAGTTTTAAAAAATGGAATTATTGAAAGAGATATAGAAGATTTATTTCCAAAAGAAGAATTAATAAAAAAAGCTAAACAGGAAACAAGAGGTAAGTAATGATTAGTGGCACAAACTTTATAGACCTAAATCAAAAAAATAAAACTAAGCAAGAGCAAATAGATAGACTTTCAAATAAGCAGAGAGCTACTGTTATAAAGACACATGTTAATTATATAGGAAAAACAGATGGTGCAGAAAATAATGGAGAGCATAGTCTTTTTGGAACTTTAAATAATAATGAAAATGTATATGAAATGAAAAAATCACACATATTATCATACATAAAAAATAAGGTATCAACAGGAGCATATGTTTATAAAACAGTTATATCACTTACAGAAGAAGATTCTGAAAGATATGGATATACTACAAAAAATGACTGGGAAAATTTAATAAGAGCTAATATAAAACTAGTTGCAGATGAATATAACATAAAACTTGAAAATCTTGATTGGGTAGCCTCTTTTCATACAAAAGAAGAACACCCACACGTACATTTAGTATTTTATGATAATTCAAATTTAAAAAAAGTTAAGCCATATGTTCAGTATGATAAAATAAAACAGAAACTGAATTATTATGTATATAAAAAAGATATACAACCATTATTAGATGAAAAAAATACTATAAAAAAAGAAATAAAAAATGTGTTTCAAGATAACATAGATGAAATAGTATGTTATGATAGTAACAAAATATTCAATAACAAAATTAAAGATAAAGATTTAAATGAAATTGCTTTATTATTAAAAGAGCTTTATGAAATTAAACACTTAGAATATAAAACAACTCAAAAAGGGTCTTGGAAAATGCAGTACCAAACACCAGAAGTTAAAGAAAAAATAAGAGCTATAACTAATAAAATATTAACTTCATCTTCACAAATAAAAGATGAAGTTAATTTGTATATAAATGCTTGTATTGAAATTGAACAAATAAAAAATATAAATAATACAATTAAGCAAAATAGAAAAGCTATAAATCAAACAATAGAAAAGGAAACAGAATTTATTTTGAAAAAGATAGATAATCAGATTTTGAATTATTTGAAAGATACTAAAACAAAGATTTTAGAAGAGCTTAATTCTAAAAGTTATAATAAATTAATTACCAATATGATTTTAAAAACACTGAATCACTTATTTAGATGTATAAATAATGACTTAAATAATACATTGAATTTTAAAAGTGAATTAAACAAAAGAACAATGAATTTATCTCTATCTAAAAGAGCTAAAAAGGAATTTGCATTAAAACATAGAGATGTTGGAATTATAGATTGGGAAAAGTAAATTTAAAAATAAAAATCAAAAACTTGTTCTGTGTTCGCTTGAACTTCAAAACAAGTTAATATATAATAATATAGAAAAACATACATAAGAATATCAAAATTGTAAGGGTGGCAAAGCTATGGGACGATTTATAGAAATGAAAAATGAAGAGCTATTTAAATATATACAAAATTATATAGCAGAAAAAATTGAAAGAAATAGTGATGAAGTTAGATATTCATACTTTGAGTTAAAAATAAAACTTAATATGAATGAAAATGAAATTGACAGATTTTTAAAATGTAGCAGAATAATACTAGAAGAGCTACGGTTATAGAGTTTACTTTACAGGATCAAAATTTGAATACAAAAATGCAAGAAGAACTGTTGAAGATAATGAACTTATGATTGCAGTAAAGGATGGGGAATAATATGAATATATATAACAATTTTAATATATAAGAAAAGGAATTATTGAAAGAGGCTAATGTAATAATAGAAAATAAAGAATATTCAAAAGATGAATGTAAAAATATGATTCATAGTATAGTTGATTATGTAATGAATTTTAGTAAAAATGAAATTAGTAGTAATATGAATAAATATAATGGAATTATAGAAAAATTAAGATAAAAACTGTTTACTTATATATTATAAAAAGTCAAAGGGGTTATACTTTATGAAAAATCAAAAAGAAAGTAATCAAGGAAATAGATTAGGTAAAAACTTAAACTATAAAGAAGGAGAAAGAGAGCTAACTATAACAGTTGGAAAATCTGGAGATGGATATCCTTGTGGAAAAATGAATATACCTTATCAGTGGTTTAAAGAATTAGGATTAGAGCAAAAACAAAAGAATGTTATTGCAAAATGTGAAAATGGTGTAATTATAATTAAGAAGAATGATGAAACATAGTGTCTAATGGCTCTATGTTTTACAAAAATTGACAACACGATACGAGTTATAGTATAATAGAATTAATAAAATACAATATAATTAGTTCTAATAATAAGTTCTTGAAGGGAGTGAATGTAAATGAAAAAGTCAAAAATGATATTAGGTCTTACAATAACAATTGCAATAATATTAATAGGAACAGGAATTACATATTATATTTTAATAAAAAATGAAGATAAAGTAATAACTGAGATAACACAAGACTTAGAAAGTAAACTTATTTTAGAAGATAGAGCTTATGAGTATGGAAGTGAAATTACACTACAAGAATTAAATTTAGATAATAATGTAAAAGTGTATATAAATAATGAAGAATTAAGTGGTACATATAAATTTACAGAAGTAGGAGAATATAAATTAAGTGCACAAACGAGTCAAACCTACAAAAACTTTTTAAATAAAGAGAGCACAATAATTGTTAAAGAAGAAGCAACAATAAAAGTCGAAGATACTAAAAAGCCAATTATTGAGGGGGCAGTTGATAAAGAAGTAACTGAAGGAGATACAATAGATTTAAAACAGGGAATTACAGCAAAAGATGTGGTAGATGGAGATTTACAAATTGTAATTGAAGGAGAAGTGGATACAAACAAGGTAGGGGAATACGAAATAGAAGTAAAAGCTACAGATAAAAATAATAATATTACTGAAGTAATGTATAAAGTTAGAGTGAATGCCAAAACAGAAGAGGTAGTTAAAAGCGATAATTTAAATTCATCAAAACAAAGTACACAAACATATACCAATAAATCAAGTAAGAGTACAGCTAGTAAGTCAACAAATAGTAAAAAGACCAATACATCTAATAAAGTAAAAAATAATAGTAGTACACAAAATAAGTCAAATGGTACAAAAGATGAGCAAGGAAATAAAACAAATAGTTCAGAAAATTCAGAGAAACAGATAACTTATAAGGGAACTACAGATGGAAAAAAATATTATTTTGATGAAAGAGGTGTAAATGGAAACTATGGAGAGAAATTTTCATGGTAAATAAAGATGTTTTTTTGAAAAATGTTGTAATGAAAGGGTGGAATGTTATAATTGAAATATAAAAAAATAGTAGTATTCTTAAAGAAAATATGTTCTAAATAATAATATATAATTTTGTGTCTTGCAAACTTGCAAAAATTAACATAATCTGGTATAATGAAGGTGTATTCATAAGAATGCACTTTTCGTTCGGCAAAAATTTATATTTAATTTTTTAGGAGGAAACAATGATGATTAAGACAAC
Organism: uncultured Clostridia bacterium; assembly: GCA_948805675.1. GTDB lineage: Bacteria > Bacillota > Clostridia > TANB77 > CAG-508 > CAG-492. The sequence goes on from CAQIBN010000001.1 coordinate 100,865, forward strand.
AGCTATGAACGAGGTTCAGGTTAGAACCGTTATGGAAGAGTACATTGGCAAAAGAAAGGTAGCAAAAGTTACTGAAGAAATTCTTGAGGTGATGCAGGAAGAAAGTAAACACACTCATAAGGGAAAAGCATTTTACATCCACACAGATGAAGCAGGAGCACTTGTGCTTACAGCGGAGTCAGTGATTGAAGGTCAAGTTAAGCAGATTTTGACCTCGTGGCTTGAAGATGACGAAGTTGAGGACTGTTTGAGACAGCTTATGGGAGAACATCCTGTAAATTCAGATGTAGGATTTGAAACCATTATGGTTGAAGGTTCTGGAAGTGGATATTACACTGAACTGATGAAGCATACACCCCAAAATGATCGAGAACGGGATTTTATGAAAACTCTTGAAGTAGCTATTAATTCTAAAGTGGAAAGCTTCAGAGTTCCAGTTAATGACCCATCGATTGATATGAATGGTAAGCTTCAGTTTGTATCTGGTTTCAAGCCTGCAGTTGGCTATTCTTATAACGAGTTGGAAAAACTCGCAAAGGAAAATGGCGTTCATCTTGGAACAAAGAACGAGTATTGTCTCTTCTTGGGAACAATAATTATTCGATTGATGGCAGAAGGTTGGTCTGAGAATGATGCATGGAAAGCAGTGTGTTGCGACTCGAAAAAGTTGGGACATTATTCTAATTCGGAAGATGCAAAAAATGACTTCGAGCCAACAGGCTCCAGAATGATTGCAGGTAAATGCGATCTTGCAAATGCCTATAAGATTCTTGCAAAAGATGAAAAGGCTGGTGGTTTTTGGCTGGCTGGTGGTTTCTGTAATTGCGATGGTTACGTCATTCCGCTTGCTGGCCTTGACCTTAACAACGACTGTGATAATCATTGCAACTATGGTGTTGGTTGGTTTGTGCTTTAAGTAGCACTGACCACTGATACTGCACCTGAACGGTAGAGCTCTCTAACTTTGAGGGCTCTATTTCATTTATGTAGAGTAAAAAATATAAAATTTATTAACAAATATATTTTATTTATGTTATAATTTACAATATATAATTATATAAAAGAGGAAAATGTGAAATGCGTAATAATGAATTAGTAATTATACCTAAAATAGAGAAATATATAGAATATATGTTAACAATATTAATAAAACTACCAAGGACAGAAAAATTTAGTATTGGAACAGAAATAAAGACAAGTATGTATGAAATGCTAAAATATACACTTTTAGCAAGTAAGATTGAAAAAAGAAAGAGATTAGAATTATTTAATATTGTAGATAGTCATATATACTATCAAAGAATTTGTATAAGAATAATGTTTAATAATCGATGGATAGATATGACGAAATATAAATATAGCAATGAGTTGCTATCTGAAATTGGAAGAATTTTAGGGGGATTAATAAAATCATTAGGAGCAAGTAAAAATGCCTAGAACAATCAGAAATATTTATGAGAATGCAGTTTCTTTTGAAAAGTTACTTAAGAGTTATAAAAAAGCAAGACGAGGAAAGCGAGAGAGAAAAGAAGTAATTTTGTTTGAACTAAATCTAGAAAATGAAATTTTAAAATTAGAAAAGGAATTAAAACAGGGCAAATATAAACCAAGTAGTTATAAATCTTTTAAAGTATATGAACCAAAAGAAAGAGTTATAATGGCAGCTTCATATAGAGATAGAGTAGTTCATCAATGGTATGTTGAAAATTTTATAGAAAACTATTTTGTTCCACAATTCATAGAAACAAGTTATGCAGGAATTAAAGGAAGAGGAATGCATAAAGCCTCAAAAGATGTGCAAAAAGCAATGAAAATTGCTAGAAATAAATGGAATGAATATTATATTTTAAAAATGGATGTTACAAAATATTTTCAAAATATAGATAAACGAATTTTGTGGGATATTATAAAAAGGAAAATTAAAGATAAAAAGTTATTATGGTTAACAAAAGTGATTTTAATGTCGACAGAAGGAATGACTGGATTACCACTTGGAAATTATACATCACAAATGTTTGCAAATATTTATTTAAATGAATTAGATCAATATGCAAAACATATTTTAAAATGTAAATATTATTTTAGATATATGGATGACGTAGTTATTATCTGTGAAAATAAAACTGTTGCACAAAATAATTTGAAAATGCTATCAAAATATGCAAAAGCAAATTTAAAGTTAACATTTAATTCTAAAACTAAAATATTTAAGAATACACAAGGTGTAAATTTTTGTGGATATAAAATCAATGAATATAGATTGAAAATTCGAAATCAAAGCAAATATAGAATGAAAAGAAAATTAAAATTGTATACAAAACAGCTAAAAAGTGGTAAAATTACATTACCTGAGATACAAAGAAGTATTGCTGGGTGGACAGGCTATGTTAAACATGCTGATACATTTAATTTAATAAAAAGTATGTTTTATATAGAGGGATAAACTTGTAAGCTGGTGGCTTTTGGCTGGCTGGTGGTAACTATAATAACAATGGTAACAACAATCCGCTTGCTGACCTTAACCTTAACAACAACTATGATAATCATAACAACAATAGTGTTGGTTGGTTTGTGCTCTAATATTAAGTCAGATTATATAATTTACGGATTATATACAGTACAAGTATTAGATATTAAAGGAGGTTTATTCCTTCTTAAGGACTATTTAAAAATCCTTAAGTAAATATTTAATATATGCATATGTGCTAGTAGAATTTATTTGAACGCATATATGCTTTAAAAAATTATAAGGTAAAAGTGAACATAGAAAATTTATGGGATAGAAATAGTAGTAAGGTAAAAGGCTTCAAAGAAATAAAGTAGTTAATTCAAAAATAAAAAAATATATAATAAAATAAATAGTAAAATCTAAGATTTTATGGTAAAATAAATAAAAAGAACAGGAGATGATTTGATGAGCGATAAGCAAATTATTTTAAATAGAGTACAAAATATAGATGATACTAAAAGTTATGAAGAGATATTATATGATTTATATATGCAATTTGAAATGCAAAAAGGAATAAAAGATATGGAAGAAGGAAACACAAAAACAAGTGATAAAGTAAAGGAGATTATAAACAAATGGTAATTTGGACTGACAATGCTATATCTCATATTACTGATTTTATTGATGATTCAAAATATAATATGGAAGAAAATTCAAAATTGTATATGAGGAAACTTGTAGATTATGCTGATATATTAGATACAATGCCTGAATTAGGTAGAAAAGTAGATAATAATATTTTTAGATATCAAATTAATCAACTTATATATAAAAAGCACAAAATAATATATCATAAAAGAGAAAATGATATTGTAATATTAGCGATATTGCATACTAGATTAGATATAAACAAAGCATTAAGAAAATTAAAAAGAGATATAAGTTAAAAAAGATAATTTCAAAAACGTTTCAAAAACACTTCATTGTTTTTATAGGAAAAGCAATTATAATTATATTATCAGATATGAGGAAGTCTTTAAACCAGAGGCTTCTTTATTTTTGTTTTTCTTTTTTATAAAAATGAAGAGGAGGTTAAGAATATGAAAAGAAAAATCGAAATAAAAGTATTACTAGTATCATGTATAGCAACAATATTGATGATGTGCTTATCAAATACAGCTTTTGCTGAAAGTACAGAAATACAATATGGTGGGTCTATATCATATCAAGGGTCAACAGTAGGAAACTTTCATGTTGATGGAAAGAGGGCTTTTTGTATGGATCATGCAAAGACATCTCCATCAAGTGGAACACAATCAGAAACAAGTATTTATTCAGATGAAAATGTAATTAAATGCTTATATTATGGTTGGGAAGGTGCAGAAGTATGGTCAGGCTTTGGAGGAAATAGCAATTATGGTATAGTTGCAACTAGTCTAGCATTAGATCATTATATAAATGGAAGTAATAAAACAGTAGCAAGAGATTTTATTTCATTCATTGATTCAGCTCCAAAGCCAGAAGAATCTTTAAATTTTTCAGAAAACTATTTGAAGGCTACAATACAAGGAGATAAACAAGTAACAGGACAAGTAAAAATAACTGGAACATCAGGAATAACATTAAGACTTTCTATTCCAAATGATGTAACAATAGTATGTGATAATAACAACTGGTCACAAACTGGAGGAATTATAGAGCTTAGAAATGGTGATGTAGTCCATTTTGAAGCACCTATTAATAAAACTGGGAATTGGACTTCAGAGCAAATACCAAACTCATATATTTATAATGCAATTCTTTACAAAACATCTAGTCAGAGTTTACAAAGATTAGCAAGATTAGGAGAAAAAGACCCAGGTACTTATACAGATATTTCAATAGAATTTGAAAGTACAGGTTCATTAGAAATCTATAAAAAGGATAGTCAAACAGGAAATCCAATTTCAAATACAGCATTTGATGTAAAAGATAGCTCTGGAATAGTAGTTGGTCAAATAAATACTGATTCAAATGGAAGAGGAAGACTTGGAAATTTAGTGGCAGGAATATATACATTAGTAGAAACAAAAGTAAACGATGACTATATACTAAATTCAAATCCAATTCAAATAGAAGTAAAAGCAGGAGTTACTACAACAAAAGAAATAGCTAACAATAAAAAACAAGGTGGAATAAAGGTAATAAAGGTAGACAAAGATAATCATAAAGTTACACTGGGAAATGTAGGATTTAAACTGTATTCAGAGAAATTTAATAGTTATTTAAAACAAAATAATAATTATTATGAAGCAACATCTGAAGATAATGCGACTATATTTTTTACAGATGTAAATGGAGAAATAACAATAAACAATTTAAGATATGGAAAATATAAATTAAAAGAAGTATCGACAAATGAGTGGTATTCACTATCAGAAGATACATCATTTACAATAGATAAAACGGAAATACTAAATTTAACTATAGAAAACAAGTTGAAAAATGGAGCTGTTAAAGTAATAAAGGTAGATAAGGATAATAAAGATGTAAAACTTAAAGGTGTTAAGTTTGATGTATATGTAGATAGAAACAAAAATGGAGTAGCTGAAAGAAATGAATATGTAGATACATTAATAACAGATAAAAATGGAGAAGCTACAACTCAAAATTATACAATAAGAGACTATGGGCATTTAATTTTAATCGAAACAGAAACAAATGAGGGATATGTATTAGATGAGACACCAAAAACAGTAGAATTAAAAGAAAACCAAATAACAACAATCAAATTTGAAAATGAAGTAAAAAAAGGAAAAGGCAAAATCATAAAAATTGATGAATATGATAATACAAAAGCAATAGAAGGGGCAGTTTTTGAAGTTTACGAAGATACAAATAAAAATGGAAAAATAGAAAAAAATATAGATAAACTAGTAGATACATTAACAACAGGAAAAGATGGAACAGCAACATCAAAGGATTTAAGAATAGATAGAAATTATTTATATATTGAAATAAAAACACCAGATGAATATATCTTAGACCCTACAGTTAGAGCTTTTAAATTAGAATATAATAAAACGACAAATCATAATATAGTAAATCGTCCTAAAACAATTCAAATAGAAGTTATAAAGATAGATTCAGAAGATAAAACAATAAGAGTTCCAGATGTTGAATTTACAATATATGAAGATACAAATAAAAATGGTAAAATAGATAAAGATGATAAAATAATAGATAAAATAACAACAGATAAAAATGGTAAAGCAGTATCAAAATCAGGAAATAATAAGGATAAATCAAAAGTATTAAGAATAGGAGTAAATTACATTCTAAAGGAAACAAAACATAATATAGCTTATAATGAAGAAAATATTGAGAAAGTATTAGACTTTACTAGATACTTAAAAAATGGAGAATATAAAGAAGGATTAAAAGAAACTTTAAATATAGAAAATAAACCTATAACAACCAAAGTAAATCCTCACAAAGAAGATAGAGATACACATAAACCATTAGCAGGAGCAGAATTTGATATTTATGAAGATACAAACAAAAATGGTAAATTAGATAAAGAAGATAAAGTAATATTTCATACAGTTACAAAAGAAAATGGATATTCAGAAGAATTAACCTTCAGATATGGAACATACTTTGTAAAAGAAACAAAAGCTCCAGAAGGTTATACTTTAGACCACGTTATATCAACATTTAAAGTTGTATCACAAAATCAAAAAATTGAAATTAATTTTGCAGATAAAGTAATCGAAAACAATATAAATATAATAAAAAAAGCAAATAACGATTCTATAAAATATGGTATAAAGAAAGATGAAGGTGTACCAGACACGTATTTTGCATTATACAAAATAGATGAAAAAGGAAATATAATAGATTTCGCAAAAGATAAATTTAATAAATATATAGGAGAAAAAATAATAATAGATGGTAAAGAATATTATACTGTGAAAACAGATGAAACAGGTAATGTTCAAATAACAGTACCATATGGAAAATATCTATTTAAAGAAATTAAAACACATGATTTATTTTTAAATGATTCAAAAGATAATATTATAGATGTTTTAGATGATGGAAAACAAGTAAGTTTAGAATTTTACAATACAGCAGTAAACTTAGAATTAGACATTAGCAAAACAGGAATAAATCAAGCTCAACCAAACGATATTATAAGATACGATTTTCCAAACTTAATTAATAAATCAAATGTAGCACTAGAAAATTTTACTTGGTGGGATCATCTACCATCAAAATATACCAAAATCACTAAGCTATACACAGGAACTTGGAATGAAGATTTAACTTTTAAAGTATACTATAAAACCAACAAAAATGATTACAAACAATATGGTTTAGAATATTCTACATTAGTTAATAATTGTATAGATTTTGAATCATTAGGATTAAATGATGAATCAAATGAATATATAACAGACTTTAAAATTGAATTTGGAACAGTAAAAAGTGGATTTACATTTACAGAAGCACCATTTATTTTCACAAAAGTGGATTCAGACATAAAAGCAAGTGATGAGTGGACTAATAAAACTAAACTAACAGGACAATACACAGATGTAAATGGAAATGTAACAGAGCTAGAAGATAATGACGAACATACTACAACTACATATAAAAAAGAGTTAAAAATTAAAACACTACCTAGAACAGGAAATGATTTAAGTGAAACAACAATTGCAATAAGGACTTTTACAATATTAATCTTGATTGTAAGTGTAGTAGTGACAAAATATAACTACAAAAATCAATAATAAAAAAGCAAATAGTTATTTAATAACTGTTTGCTTTTTTATTATTGATAAATTTTATGTTATATGATAGATTTAAAATATAAAATAGTAAGGAGTCCATTATGAATATTTTTAATCAGAATATAGATTTAAATCTATATAAAACATTTTATGCAGTAACACAATGTAAAAGTTTTTCTAAAGCTAGTGAGAAGCTTTTTATTTCTCAACCTGCAATAAGTTATAATGTTAAAGAGTTGGAAAAGGCATTAAATGTTAAATTGTTTTATAGAAATGCAAAAGGAGTAACATTAACTCCTGAAGGTGAAAACTTATACTATTATATAAAAAATGCTTATGATTATATATATCTAGGGGAACAAAGTATAAAAGAATCAAAAGAAATGATTTCGGGTAATGTTAGAATAGGAGTTCCAACACATATAGGAACATCATATTTAGCTAATAAAATTGAAAGGTTTCATAAAAAATATCCAAATATTAAATTTTGCATACAAAATAGATCAACTACTGATATGGTATATATGCTAGAAAAACACCAACTAGATTTTATAATAGATTGTTTCCCAATATGCAAAAATAACTTAGATTTAGTAACTAAAAAATTAATATCATTAAATACAGCTTTTGTAGGAGAAACAGATTTTGTAGACAAATTTGGAAATGAAGTAATAAAAAAAGAGAACATAAATGAAATACCTTTGATTCTACCAAATGAGAGTGCTTCTACTAGGCAAAAGATTAATGAGGTTTTTGAACAATATAATATTAAATTAAATCCTATTATGGAGATTTCTACAACTGAAATGACATTAAAAATGATTAGAAGAAATATTGGGATAGGGTGGTTAATAGAAGATACTGTAGCAGAAAAGTTAGAAAAAAATAGAATGAAAAAAGTGAAAGTTGATATTGAATTACCTAAAATAGATATAGGAATTGCTTATATAGAAAATTTTGTGACATATGCACCAGATAGATTTATAAAAGAGGAACTAATAGAATTGGAGTAACAAGTAAAAGAAATATAATATTTATCATGAACAGTAATTTAACTAATAAGTTAAAATCTACAAACATATAAATAGTATTTATAGCACCTATAAAAAATAGATATTTGATTTTAAATAATAAATAAATATAATTGAAATGTAGCAAAACTACTTAATAAAAAAATGTATAAAGGGGTGTAATTTAAAATGTTAAATTATTTAAAATCATCAATATCTATATCATCATATGATGGATGTACTATAGGGTGTAAATATTGTATATTAAGTGGATTAGGGGATAGATGTATTGTAAAGAAAATTTCAGATGAAGAAGAATTAGTAGAGGAATTATTGAATTTTAGGTTATATACTAACGAAGTTCCAATATCAATTAATAATCAGACAGATCCATTATTAAATGCTCAGGTATTTGATAGCACAATGAAGATACTTGAAATTATGGAACAAAAAGATCTTAAAAATCCAATTATGATAATTACTAAAGGATATATGACCGAAGAAAGAGCTGAAAGACTTTCTAAAATAAATTTAAACATTATAATATTATACACCTTTTCAGGATTATCCGAGAAATTAGAAAATAGAAATGAAACAAGACAAATTGAAACAATGCAGATTTTATCGAAATTAAAAAATATAAAATTAGTAAATTATTATAGACCTGTAATAGAAGGATTAAATAGTGATGAAGAAACAATTAGACATGTTTCTTCTATAGTTACTAAATATTGTGAATGTAGTATAGTATCAGGGATACGTTTAAATACTCACTTGAAATCTGTGTTAGAAAATGCTAATATAGGGATACCAGAAAAATATGATCCAGACCATAAAGTTTTATTACCAGAAACTTATAAGAGAATAAGAGATATATTTAAAAAGGAAAATAAAGATTATCCAATGTTTAAGAAAACTTCATGTGGAATTAGTTATTTATTAAAAAGACCAGATTATAATGGTCATAGTGCAAGAATATATTATTGTAATCCTACATGTGTTAGTTATCCAATTTGTATTGGAAATAGTAAGATAGGTTTCTGTGATAAAGATTGTCCTAATTTTAGTATATGTAAACAAGAAAGTAATAATCAAATAACAGCAAATCAATTTCAAGGATTTTTAGATAAAATAGATTTAAAAGGTAATTTTCAAATAAAAGATCATTATATAAAACTTGATGGAACTTATTGGCAAGAAGAAGTATCTTACTTAAGACATATATCCAAAAAGAATATAAAAGCAGATGAATTATTAAAACGAGAAGATGAGTTCTTAATATCACAATAAAATACAGGAAAAGAAGGGAAGTTGAATTGAATAATTTACTAGTAGTTATATCAGGACCGAGTGGATCTGGAAAAAGTACTATAATTCAAAATCTACTAAGAAATAGAAATAATGCAAGCCAGATTTCTACATATACTACAAGAAGTCCAAGAGTAGGTGAAATACATGGAGAACAATATAATTTCATTTCTTCAAAGGAATATTTAGAATTATTAAATGCAAATAAATTAATGGCTTGTTCAAAAATTGAGAGCGACTATTATGGAATGCCTTTGTTAGAAGATAAATTAGGGGAAAATGATAATAAAGACTTTTTAATTGATATGGGAGTGAGTGGAGGATTAGAAATAAAAGAAAGATTTCCAGAAACTGTTATGATATATGTAATACCAAAAACAGAAGAACAATTATTAAGACAAAGGGGAGATAGAGGAAAAACTAGACAATCAAGAGGTATAAAGCAAATCCAAAGAGTATTGAAGACTAAAAAATATGATTGGCTAGTAATAAACGAAAACTTAGAAGAAACTATACAAAATGTAGAAGATATTTTAAATTTTATGAGAAAAAGAAAATTTGGTAATATCAGCAATGACGAAATGAGAGCTTACAAAAGGACACTAAAAGGATTATTATTTTTAGATAAACAGAATATTGATTTTTTAAATGATTTTTATAATCGTGATAAGGAGGAGTTTGAAATAAATGAATAGAAAAGTTGATGTAAGAAAAAAATATACAAGAGAAGCAAAGGATTTGGATATTACTATTGTAAAACTTGAAGAATTAGACGCATATGTAACATTAAAGGAATTCAGAGAGGTAACAGAGCCTTATTATATGTATATAAATGGCGAATTAGTAAAAAAGATTGACAAAAATTTTACATTATTAGAATATACACCTTTACATGAAAATTATAATGTTAGAGCACATATAGATGATAAGTTAAATATCTTAGAATATTACTTTGATATAACAGATGGAAATGCAGTAGAAGATGGTGTTCCATATTATGATGATTTATATTTAGATGTAGTATTTTATCAAGAATGTGCAACTAAGTCTAGTACATATATTAATCTTGAAGATAGAAATGATTTATCTTCGGCTTTAAAAAGTGGTGCGATAGATCAAGAAAAATATGATTTTGCATTTAAAGTTGCAGATAGTTTAATGAAAGAATTAAAAAGCAAAACAAATAAATTTGTAAATAGAGGTATAGAAGATTATTTAAAATATAGAAAAAATGTGATATAAGTGAAAACATGAATAAAAAATAAGTGTCACTCGTTAAATTGAGCGACACTTACTTTTTTAGTTTTGTGAAGTTATGTAGGCAATATATTTTTGCAAGTCAGCATAATGGGTATGGCAGAACATCGTATTACGGAAGAGTTCAGAAATTTCTTCAAGGGTTGCCCACTTGGCAAACTCTACTTCTTCAGCTTGGTACTTAAGAATAGAAGGGTCAAAGTCCTTCTTATAATAGTACAAGTCTCTGAAAGATTCTTCGTCATGAAGTTCAGAGTGAAAAAGATGAAGTTCATCTGGCGGAATAATAATTCCAAGCTCTTCGTGAAGTTCTGTAAGCATTCCGTCTTTACTGCTTTCTCCAAGCTTAGGGTGACCACTGGTTAACCCAAACTTGCCATTCTTGGATGGTACGCGTTTCTGAATCAAAAGCTCATTATTAGAATTTACGATTACAGCACATACACATACAATCCGAAGACCGAAAGGAATAGGTTGACCTTTCTCTACAGTTTGTTCACAAAGGTTTCTGTTGATGTCATACAGATTACGAATCTCCATAAAACATAACCACCTTTCAAAAAATAATATAAAACATTTTATCATATTTTCCAGTAAAAGTAAATAATGGATTTAAGAAATTTCTTATAAAGTAAATTATCAGTAATATTAATTAATACAAAAACAAAAGTGATTATAAAGAAAATAATAAATGTAGGGCTAATTAAAAATAAAATGCAGATACATTATATTTTATAAAAAAGATTTCAAAGTTTTATCCTTTGGAATCTTTTTCAACTTCAATATTTTCAATATTAAACATAGTATCATGAAAGAATTCTTCTAAAGTAACTCCTAAACTTTCACAGATTAGATATAGAGTGTCAATTCTAGGATAAGAAACTTTACTTCGATAGAAATCATTTAAAGAAGAAGGATTAAGTCCTGCATCACATGATAATTCATATCTGGAATTCTTATTTTTCTCTTTCATTAAATTTTCAATTCTAATTTTTATTGCTGTATTCAGTAGCATAGATTAAATCCCCCAATCGAATAAATTTATTTAAAAGTATATCAAAAGCGTTATTGTAATATTGCGGTTTTAACCGCTGTGATATATTGGTGTATTTAATCATGAAACTTATTAAATATTTAGAATTGCAAAAAGTATTAAAGAGTAGTAAAATAAAAATAATGCGGTTATAACCGCAATAAAGAAAGGAGGAAAAATAACATAATTGATAAAATATAGAATGCAAATAGGAATATTATAGAGTAAAACGATAATATTAAATATATATTAAAATAGGTAATATATAAATATAAAGTAATAATTATAAAAAAATAAAGACTAGAAAAAGGATTGATCGTTAGCTTTTTCTAGTCTGTTCCTCATAGGAATGTTCGATGGCTGAATCAATAAATTTTTGATTACTATGTGTTAATTTAGCATATTTTAAGATAATATCATGTTTTTCAATAGGTATAATATTATTAGTATCCATTGGAAAGCAATCAACAAATAGAGCATTGGGTGTTATATTCAAAATATTACAAATATTTAAAATTAATGTGACACTTCCTGTACTAGTACCTCTTTCAATAGCACTAATATGTTTTGAGGTAACATTACATTTTTCTGCTAGTTGATCTTGTGTAATATTACGTAATAATCTTGCTTCTTGAATACGTTTTCCTAAATTAGCTACTGCTTCATCTATGTTTAACATATTAATCACCATACTTAATATACCAAAAAGTTTTTTAACAAAGAACCTTCTTATATTTGATATTATATGATTAAGTAAAATTTAATATTCTAATTTTATATATTTTATCACAAAAAAAGTATAGGAAAGGAGAGCTATATGATAACAATAAATGAGTTGAGAGAGTTCTACAAAGATAGAGAAGGCGATATATCAGTATTAGAAAAAGAGGATAAGAAAAAAATAAAAAAGTTATTAAAAGAAAGAGAAGAAAAAAATAAGCAATTAGAAATAGCCTTAAGTAATATTCCAGATGGATATAAGTGTATAATTGAGAATTTAAATAAAGCAATTCAAGAAAAATTAGAAACAGAAAATAGATTAAATGGTTATTTTAATGAGAAATCTTATATTGCTGGTTTTTGTGATGCTATTAATTATAATATAAAGTTAATTAGAAATACTGGCACAAATGTAAACTTAAAGTAATTTTTCAAGGGGTAAGAAATGAATAATATATTAATAGGTAAAAGAATAGTGCTAATTATGAAGATAAGGAATATTAAAAGAAGAGAGTTAGCAAATAAACTAGGAGTTAGCTACAATACATTAACTAAAAAGATAAAAGGGAGACGACAGTTTAATTTAGATGAAATCTGTAAATTAAAAGACATACTAAATATAGATAATGAATTAATGGTTCAAATACTTTTTAGTGGAAAATTTTATGTTGAATTTGATAATAAAGAAAGTTATGAATGTTAGAATATTTCAAAAACAATTCAAAATTATTTCATTGTTTTTCAAATTAAAAAAGATATAATAATATTATAGAAAATTTTTAGAGAAGGTTATTAAATAAAAAAAGCCTTCTCTTATTTTTGACTTATTTGATAAAGGAGGATTTTATTATGAAGATTAAAGAAAAAGTCACAAAAATAGGCTTAGGAGTGTATACTACGACAGTTTTTGCACTAGCTAAGATGAACTCTGTATTAGCAGAAACTGTAACCATTAATTCAAACGGTGGGAGAATAAGAGAATCAGCTGTTGGAAAAGGTATATTTGATATGGCACAAGATATGTCAGGAACTCTTAGATGGTTAATTCCTGTTGTATCAATACCATTTATATTATGGTTTCTATTTAAGATGTTTTCAGGAGAAGAACAAGAACAACCAAGATATAAGAAAAAACTTATTACTACTTTAATAATTGTAATGGCTTCAACATTAGTAACTGTTATTGTTAATTTAGTAATGGGATACTTTGGTTAAACAGGAGGAATAGATTATGACAAAGGAGATAGTAAAATTATTGTCAGATTTTATTGGCTCTTCAGCAAGTACAATTGATACATTCTTAAAAGCTATATATTATTTTGCATTCTATATAGAAAAACAATTTAAAGATATTAATATAAATTGGAATGATGTATATAAAGTAATTTATGAATATGCAATTGTTATTTTAGCAATTATTTTTATAAAGAAAATGATACAAACATATTTCTTGTGGAAGAGTGGCGAAGATGATGTTTCGCCTGTTCATGTATTATTGGGATTGTTTGAAGCAATAACTGTAATGATTTGTTTTGGCTATTTTTATACATTCTTTGTTCAAATAGGTGGCAATATATATGAAAGCATAAGTAAAGCAATGATTAGTAGAGGTTCGTTTTCTATAAATGATTTAGCAAAATGGTGTAATAGTGGAATTTTTTCTGCAATAGTATGTTTAATTTTAGTTATAGAATTTTTAGTAATTATTTGGCAATTAATTAGAAGAGGTATAGAGCTTTTAATTTTAAGGTTAATAATACCATTTACTGCAATAGGTCTACTATCTAGTAATGGTGGTGCTTTTGCAATAGTGGTAAAAAAGTTCTTACAAAATATATGCACAATAATAATTCAATTATTACTAATAACTTTGGCTATGGTTTTAGCTTCAAAAAATCATTTGATTTATGCAATAGCTGTTTGTTTAATATGTAATCAAACACCACAATTCATACAAGAATTTATATTACCAGCACAAGGTTTTGGAGTTGGTAGAAAAGTAAATAGGGCAATAGATACAGTTCATGATGGATTAGGAGCTGTTGCAACATGGACGTCTATGAAATCTAAAAAAATGTCAAATAAGTAAGATTGGAGAAAAAAGTAATGGAATCTAGTAATTTACAAGCAATTTTAGACTTTCTTTATGCTTTAGGAATTATAGTTTGTGTAATGTCTATTCTTATATCTCTGTTTAAGGGATTAATAAATAATGATGAAATGCCATCACATCTAAAAAAGATAAAAAATTCTTTAGTAGCTGTAGTTTTAATTTTAACTGTTTCAACAACATTTTCAATTATACAAGGATATTTCTTTAATAATGGAGTTTCTTATACTGATGATACATATTTTGGAATTGGAAAGCTTCCAGAAGGAACAGGATTAGATTTAATAGATGACAATACATCTTTAAATGATAATGATAAAGAAGGAAGAGAAATAGTTATTATTGATGGAGATAAATATGTTGTAACAAGTAGAGATAAAGAGCTATATGGAAAAAAAGGAGAAAATGGATCATGGTGTTTTGCAAATATATGGTTTTGGGGTTGTGAAGACATGAAAGTTAGAGTTGACACACTAAAATATTTTAATGACTGTCAAGGTTTTTCAGGAGGTTCAGATTTAACAACAAAGGTTCAATTATATCGAATTCATAAAGAGAGCTATGATACTTTTTCTGGTGTAGACAAAGACGGAAAAAATGGAAAAAAGGTTTCAGAGTATTTGGGGACAACAGATTTAGAAACATCATCTAACTATTCAAAAAACACAGGATACATTATTAATTGGCATACATATGACCAAGTAAAAAAAGATGTGGCAAGCGGAGATTGTTATAAATTAGGAATTTAAAGGAGTTTTTACAATGGAAAATCAAATAGAATTTTATATCCCTAAAAATGTTTCAACTAGATTTGAAATTATAAAGGGAATTGGAATAAGAGAGCTTATTTATACAGGAATAGCAATAGTTATAGGACTAGTTAATTCTATAATATTAAATAGTTTTAATGCAAATTTTTTATTATCAGCAGGTATTGTAGCTGTATTGGGTGGAGGAACTTTTATACTTAACATGAAAGATAATAATGATCAATCAGTAATATCAATGGTTAAATCAATTATACGATTTTATTCAATACAGAAATTTTACAAATATGAAAGAAAAGATGATATTGAATTTGAGAAATTATTTAATAATGAGAATTTTGCTAAGAATTAATTTTAATAGAAAAAGGGGTGAAATATATGTTTTATAAAAGAAAAAGTACAGATAAAAAGTCTTTATCAATAACTGTTAATGAATTTCTAAAAATAAAGGATATTAGAGAAGATTTTCTATATACAACAGATGGATTTATTTTTACATATATTCAAGTATTTCCACAAAATACCAGACTAAAAACACATAATGAACAGAGCTTAATTGCACTTAATTTAGCAAGAGAGCTTTCTACTGAAACAGAAAGCTTCAGTTTATATTTAACAAATAGACCAATTGATGTATCAAAAATGACAGATTATCAAGTAGAGCTAATGCAGAAAGAAACTAATACTCAAATTCAAGGATTACTTCAAAAAAGAATTGAAGGGTTAAACATGTTATCAAATACAGGTATAGCACTAGAAGAAGAGATATATATAAGAATTTGGGAGAAAGATAAAGATGGAGTAGAAGACAATTTAAATACAAGAAAAAATAGATTATCTCAAGAGTTATTAAATGCAGGATTTAAAACAAAGTTTTTAACAGAAAAAGATTTGCAACAATTATGTGATAGTTTTACAAATCCTGATACAACAACAGAAGATAGCCAAGATTACTATAATTTGCGGTATAGAGTAAATTTATATATAATAAGAATTATATTTCAAAAATACTTCAAAATCATTTCATTGTTTTTATTTTTGTCACAGGTATAATTAGAGTATGGATAAGTATAGAAAAGAGAGCAGGAATTTAAATTTTCCTTCTCTCTTTTTTCGTAGCAAAAAACAAGGAGGAAAAGATAGATGAATAAAAGACAAATTGAAGCAATGTGTGTAAATGAAAAATTACTGGAGCTAATAGCACCTCAAAATCTAAAAATAAAAAGAGATATTGTTGAAACAGGAGATAAAATATCAAGAATTTATTTTATAAGTTCATATCCTGAAAAGCCAAATCTTGGGTGGATTTCGACAATTGCAAATACTAAAAATACAGTTATTTCAATATATGTAAACCCCGTAGACCCTCAAGCTTTTCTTGATGGACTAAAAAAGGGAACAAATTCAGATAAGAATATTTACAATACAACAAGAGATGAAGTTGAAAAAATAAGAGCAGAAGCAAGATATAAATCATCTATAAGAATTATTGAAGATATAGAAAATAATAACAATTCTTATGTATATGTTTCAATTTTAGCTCAGGTATCTGGGATTAATGAAAATGACTTAGAGAATAATTGTAAATTATTTAAAAATAGAGTAGCAGGGTTAGGATTAAGAGTTCGTAGTCTAGCTTTTAACATGGATAAAGCATATAGACAAGTTGCACCATTTGGTATGCAGGATAAAGAGTTATTTAAAATATCAAAAAGAAATATGCAAGTAGCAACATTAATGGCAGGACAACCATTTAGTGGCTCTGGATTTGCAGACAGGACAGGTTATTATTTGGGAGCAGATGAATCTGGAAGAATGATTGCAATAGACCCATTTTATAAATCAGCAGATAGAACTAACTCTAATTTTGCAGTAGTTGGTCAATCTGGTGGTGGAAAGTCTTATGCAGTAAAAAAAATGCTATTAAATGAATATGTATCAGGGACTAAAATTGCGATTATAGATCCAGAAAATGAATATAAAGATATGTGTAAAAATATTGAAGGTTCAAAATGGATAGATTGTTCTGGTGGTATTGGTGAAAATGTAGGAAGAATAAATCCACTTCAAGTTTATAATCTAGCAACTATTGATTTAGAAGATGAGGAAACAGGAGAAGGAAAAAAGTCAGCTTTGGCATTACATTTTCAAAATTTAGGAACATTTTTTAGCTTATATTTTAAAAATCAATTATCAGTAAGAATAACAGCAATTCTTAACGAAACATTAGAAGAACTTTATAGAAATTTTAATATAACATGGGAAACTGATACATCACTATTGAAAAATAAAGATTTCCCAATTATGCAAGATTTATATAGTTTACTTATAGAAAAACAAATAAAAAGCATAGGTAACAAAAAAGAAGATTATGAAAATTTAGCTTCTATTATAAGAGAACTTGCAATTCGGAGCAGATTCACAAATGTTTAATGGTTATACAACTATTGAAGATGACTCAAAATTTATGGTATTGGATACATCTAATATGGAAGGAAGTAAGGAGAATGTAAAAAGCTGTCAATATTTCGATATGCTTAGATTTTGCCAAAATTCAGCATTTAAAGATAGAAATGAAAGATTTATGGTTGTAGCAGATGAAAGTTATCTACTATTAGACCCAAAAGTGCCACAAGGATTAGAATTTTTAAGGAATTTCAGCAAAAGAGCAAGAAAATATAATTGTTCTTTAGTAGTTATTACACAATCAATAGTAGACTTTTTAGTAGAGAATATTAAACAGTATGGACAAGCTCTTTTCGATAATTCTACATATAAGTTATTCTTTCGGAATGGACGGAAAGAACTTACAACAAGCAAAGGAATTATGGGGATTAACAACTGAAGAAACAAACCTTTTATCAAGTAAAATTAAAGGTCAATGTTTATTGTTTATAGGATCTTCTCGTATACTTTGTAGAATTAAAGCACAGAGATGGGAAAAAACTTTTTTAACAGGTGGAGGAAGGTAAAGGGAAAGAGGTAGTAGTTATGGAATTTACACCTATGTTTTATATAAGAAACTATAAATATTTAGTTAGAAAACGTATAAGATACAAAATTGTAATAGGAGTTTCAATATTTTTAATCATACTGACAGCATATTACATTATTGATGGTTATGATTCTAATTCTAGCAATAAAGTAAACAGTAGTCAAACAACTACAGAAAATTCAGAAGAGACTACTGAAAATATAAATCATGAGAAAGAACAAGACCTGCAAAACATAGAGCATACTAATTATGAAAATATGATATATAAAGGTGGTATTTTACCATTACCATTTCCACAAGATTATGCAATTTTAACATCACCATTTAATCCACAAAGGAAACACCCTATATCAGGTGTAATTAAACCTCATAAGGGTGTTGATGTTGTAGGCAAAAAAGGTACACAGATTTTAGCTGTAGCAGATGGAAAAGTAACTGTATCAAGTTTTGATTCTGGTGGATATGGAAATTGGGTTGAAATAGAGCATAACCTAAACGGAAAAGTGATAAGAACTAGATATGGACATATGAGAGATAAGCCACTTGTAAAAGTTGGTGAAGAGATTAAAGCAGGTACAGTAATTGGTGTACAAGGTCAAACAGGAGGAGCAACAGGTGAACACTTACATTTTGAAGTAAGAGTGAATAGTACAGCTGTAAATCCTTTACCATATTTGCTTGGAAGAGATACTATCGAAACATATAAGCAATGGTAAAAAGGGGGATTTATGAAAAATAGAAATAATAATGAAGAAATAATAAAAATAATTATACTTGCAATAATAATAGCTTTTCTTATTATATTTGCCATTATAGTACATAAAAATTATGATTTTAATTTAGAAAAGAAAAATGTAATTATTAATGCAAATGATTTTCTAATGGAGAGATTAGATGAAAATAAAATACAGCAAATTCAAGGAACTGACGGAGTTTATTACTACGAAATGGAAGATTATGGCGATTTTCAATTAGATTAGAGGAGAATGTGTTATGAAAGATAAAACAACTATAACAAAAATCGTGATAATACTATTGTTAATTATAATTTTATCAGTTATATCAATAGTAACAAAAAAACATATAAGAGAGCAGAAAATAGAAGAAAATCAAGTTATTGAAAATAATCTAAAAGTGGATTATGCCCCTATAGAAAATATAAAATATATTGACGAATTGCAAAAGCAAATTTATTTAGATTCAATTAAATAATGAGGTATAAGAATATTTCAAAAAGTCTTCAAAATCATTTCATTGTTTTTAAAATGAAAGAAGTTATAATTATAGTATATAATTTAATTAGTTTTATCGGGAAGAAAGCAAGTATATAAGCTTTCTTCCTTTTTTGGAAAGGAGAGTTTATGGAAGATGAAAATAATTTAAATGTAAATATAGAACAAGAAGATGTGAAAAAGAAAATCAAAAAGCTTATCTATGTAGGAAAATCAAGAAATGATATGCTGGAAACTATTGTCGCAGAACAAAACATAGTTATTATTACAAGACTTTTAAACGAATATAACATTACAGATATATTTAGAGAAGATTTAAGAGCAATTAATAATATTGACTATTTAGTATTGGATTTATCAGCATTTGTAAATTCTTCTACTAATGAAGAAATACTAAAAAACTTAGATAAATTAAGAGGAAATTTTGACTTCAAAATTATAATAATTGCTTCAGGATTTAGAAGAGGTAATGAACTATTAGCACAATGTTTTTATATGGGAATTTATAACTTAGTAACAGCACAAAGTGATATACAAATGTATGACCAGTTAAAAATATGTTTATCAAATAAAGGAATGAGTTATGCACAAGCAAGTCAATATAGATTGGATATGTTACCTCAAAAGTCTTCTAGTAAGTCTGTAATAAAAACTGAGTTCAAAAAAGTAAAACAAGACGTGACGGTTGGTGTTTTGGGTATTACAAGACATATTGGAACTACTACTTGGGCTATAAATTTATTACAGTTCTTTAATGAAATACCAAACGTAAAAGCATGTTTAATTGAAACTAATAAACACAACGATATAAGTGATTTATCTGAATTAACAGAAGTAAATAAGATGGGAATAGAGCATTTTCCATTAGCAGGAGAAATACGAATTAATGGCATGGAGATGTTTTATGACTTATCTAAAATTGGAGATATTACAGCTCAGAAATATAACTTTTATGTATATGATTTTGGAGAAACAGCAGAATTAACAGATATGGAACTTGCTTCATTTTTAAATAAAGATATTAAATTTATAGTTTTAGGAACGTGTCCATGGGAATATAAGTATATCTCTAATACTTTTGAAAAGTTAAGAATTTCTAAAGAGCAAGATAGATTGTATTTTATCTATAATTTTGTGAAAAAAGAAGAACAGAAAGAAATTCGCTCACAAATGGGAAAGTTTAATGTCTATTTTAACGAATATCAACCAGATCCGTTTCAATTAAAGTCAAAAGAATATTTAGAAGAAATTTTACGAAGATATTTATCTAATTCATATTTTGAAGAAGAAAGCAAAAAGAAAAATAAATTTAATTTAAAAAGATTATTAAAAAGTAGAAAGTAGAGGTTACAGAATTATGAAGGCTAATAAAAAAGGATTTTATGAAAGATATAAGCATGAGCAAAAAGCTAAAGAAAAAGAACAAAAAATTAAAGAGAAATATAATATTAGTGATGAAAAGACAATTGTTATTGAACAAAAAACTAAGATTGATAAAGCTCTATCTAATTTATTTAAATTTATAATGATAATACTAAAAATCATTATATACATGGGGATTTTTATATTATCAAGTATTGGAGCAACAATATTAATGAATGAGGCTCTAAGAACAACATTTTTTGAACTATTAAATACAATAATGTAGCAAGTATGGAAAGGTAGTTAAATCATGAAAAATAGAATAAAAATTGGATTTATTATAAGTCTTACAATTATATTACTAAATATTAGTATAACAGTTTTTGCACAAGATACAATTACAAAGATGATAGAAACTAGGGAAACAATAGATGTTAATTCTTTTGAACAAGAGTTAGAAGAAAATGGAACAACTTATATTTATAGTGGATATGAGAAAATTAATACTATTCCAGAAACAAAGGAGCAAGTTTATACTTCTGAAGAGAGAATAGTAAATTCAAATACAAAAGAATATTTAGATTCACAATTTGAAAGTACATATTTTTATGAAGATGAAACATTTAAAGGAGATTTAAAATTAAAGGATTATAATGTTCAAGAAATGGATAATGGCTATCAAGAAATAATTGATAGTAAATATATATATTACAATAATCTTCCTTCAAATGATTTAGAACAAATTGATAAAACTAGGGTAATCCAAGGAAAAGAATATGTACTTATAAATGTAAATTGGTCAGCAAGTAACAGTTTGTATATTGATGAAACTAAAGTTCCAATAGAATATAATGGAAAAGCTTTATATCAGTGTGTAATAAAAGAAAATAATCCAAAAACATATAAAGTACAAGCTATATATGAAGGAAAAGTAACATCTAAGATTGTTAATTTAAGCTATTTATTAACATATACAGAAGTCGAAAATGAAGAGCCTATCATAGAGAAAGAAGAAAATCATATAATACCTATTCTAATAATTACAGGAGGTCTTATCACTATTGGAAATTTGAAATTGCTAACTAGCAAAAATGCTACTATTTATAATTTACAAAAAGATACTCTAGTTAAATTGAAAGCTAAAAGAATAAAAGAAGGGTCTGTAATAGATTTAACAAATTGTCAAAATATTAATGGTAATAATTTTGTTCTAGTAATAAAAGATTCAAGTTATTCAAAATTGAGAGGAAAAAAAGTTCTTATTCAGTTAAATAATCAAAGAAAAGAACTTGTATTATTATCACATAAAATAGGCTTTAAATTTTAATATGGAGGTCTTAAAGAAATGAGGAAATATTTAGAAAGAAAAATTATTTTAAGTAATATCTTGATAGTTTCTATTATATTTGCTTTCATACTTTGTGTTAAATTTGATAGAAACTTATATGTTGGAGCTAATGAAGTTGCTCCGACAATAGATGTTAAAGAAATTACTATAAATGATGAGATTATAGATAATGTGGAAATAAAATATAATTGGCAAATCGCAATTCCAAAAATAAATTTAATTGCACCTATAAGCGAAGGATCAGATATTGTTACACTAAGAAATAATGTGGGACATATAACAGGAACAGGACTAAGTAAAGGTAATATATCATTAGCAGGACATACAAATACAGCTAATTATAAAAATGGAATTTTTTATTTTGATAGAATTAATGAATTAGATGTAGCAGATATGGTTTATTATAGAATAAATAATCAGGACTACATTTTCAAAGTGGAAAATAAAAAAGTAGTTTCTGAAAATGATTTATCAGTATTAGGTGAATCAGAAGAAAATAAATTGACTCTAATTACTTGTATAGAAGGGCAACGCAGAAATAGATTAATTGTTATTTGTACTGAATATGAAAATATAAAGATTTAAGTAAAGGAATGGTGAATATAAATGAGAATTAGTAAAACAGCACTTTTTTATACAATATTTTTTATAATTACAATTATAATTTCTACATCATTATCGATACTTTTAGCTAATATTCTAAGTCTTGTTTATAGTCCTAATCCACAAGATATTTTAACATTAAATGTAGATTTTATGATACATAGGCTTTTTACTGAAAAAGCAGTAAATCAAATGTTTTGGATAATACTAGCAATGTTTGGATTGTTATTGTTTATTTCAAATTATAAAAGATGGTTTGGATTAAAAGATTATAAATCAAATGTTTATAAAGTAACTAGTGATATAGAAATCCCAGTACCTATAGGGAATAAACAAACGCAACAAGGTTCGAGTTGGTGGCTTTCACCTAAAGAATATCCAAAAGTTTTTAATGTTAATACGATTGATTCTGAAAACGAAACAATAAAAAAGTTATTACATAATGCAGATGAAGAAACTAAAGCAATTAAAAACATTGAAATTCCACATATAGTTATTGATGAAAAAGAAAAAATAGATGAATCTAAACTAAAAATACTAATAAATGATGAATTCTCCAGATTATCAAAAGAGAAAATTACTGAAAATGAATCAAGAATTTTTAATAAAGGTGGGATTGTTCTTGGTAGACAAGAAAGAAGAGTATTTAATAT
This sequence comes from uncultured Clostridia bacterium, assembly GCA_948805675.1. Lineage (GTDB taxonomy): Bacteria > Bacillota > Clostridia > TANB77 > CAG-508 > CAG-492. The sequence continues at coordinate 124,487 of CAQIBN010000001.1, forward strand.
AACACAAAAATTTCCATTTATTAAATCAAGAAAAGTGGAAGATATATATTATGTAGGAGATAATGTTCACACATTAACAGTTGGAGCGACTAGATCAGGTAAAACAAGATGTCAAGTTATAGAAAGTATATACAATTGTGGACTGGCAGGTGAATCGATGATTTTGAGTGACCCAAAGCGGAGAGCTTTTTGAATATACATCTGGAGGATTGAAACAATTGGGATACAACGTCGTTACCCTTGATTTTAAAAATCCTATGCGTAGTTCTTGTTATAACTTTTTACAGCCTGTTATTGATGAAATAAGAAGAGGAAATATCGCACAAGCTCAAAATAAAGCTTCTGATATTTGTGAAAGTTTAGTAGGAGAGGCTAAGCGGAGAAAAAATCTGGAATGATGGGGAGAAAAGTACTATAAAAACTGGTATTATGGCTATTTGTATGGAGGCTCCAGAAGAATATAAAAATATAGCAAATGTGTATTACTTTTTAAGTACAATGTGTAAAGAGCAAAAAGATGGCTCAATGCTTATGGATAAATTCTTAGAGGATATAAGAATTGGTACAATGGGAAAAGAACCAAATCCAAATCATCCAGCTATTGCTTCATTTGCTCCTGCAAGTATAGCACCATCAAAAACTAGAGCAAGTTTCTTTACATCGGCACTTAATAGTTTGGTTTTATTTAGTGATGAATATATAGCAAGTATGACAAGTAAAACTGAAATAAGAGCAGAGGACTTAGCAAATAAGAAGACAGTACTTTATATGATTCTACCAGATGAAAAACTTACTTTTTATTCCCTATGCTCTTTGTTTGTAAATCAAATATATCAGCAACTTGTCAATATAGCAGATAGTAATGGTGGAGCATTAAAAAATAGAGTAAATTTTATACTAGATGAGTTTCGGCAATTTTTCGGCAATACCTAACTTTGGTGGATTCTTAACAGTTGGAGGAGGAAGAAAAATAAGATTCAATTTATTTTTACAATCTTTTTCACAGCTTAATAGTAAATATGATGAAAATACAGCACAAAATATCTTAGATAATTGCCATATATGGTGTTATCTAAAGACTTCTAATGATACAACAGCTGAAAAGATAAGTAAAAAATTGCGGTACATATACTTGTAGTTCTTATAGCGAAAGTAATTCAGGAAACATTGGAGGTTCTTCTGTAAATAGAAGTAAATCTATGAATTTAATACAAAGAGCATTACTTACACCTGCTGAAGTTTTAAGAATTAATAGACCATATTTATTAGTAATGTTTTCTGGAGTAAATCCTGCAATGACAAAAGCACCAGATCTATCAAAGTGGCTATTTAATAGACTTCTATCATTAGGAAATGAAAGCTTTTGTACTAAAGTTCGTATAATAAGAGAAACAGCAAGAGAAGAGCGAACTAATACATTAATTCCAATATGGGATGTCAATAAAGAGCTAAAAAATAGCTTATATAAACAAAAAGAAAAGCAAGAAAGTGAGCTAAAAAAAATACAAGAAGAAAAACAAAGCAAGATGGAAGAAATAAAATTCGGTCATAGAGCTCCAATCATGGAATATAATCAAGATCAAATTTACGAAGATATTGAAATGCAAAGAAAATATGGAAATGTTGACAGTTAAAAAAAGTAATTATACAAAAAGCAATAGGAATTATAATTGTACCTATTGCTTTATTTTATTCATCATCTAAAGTATATTTAATAGCCATATTTACTAATTTTTGTATTGATATATCATATTTAGCTCTCATTTCCTCTAATTTATCCCACATAGATTGTCTTAATCTAATAGAAGATTTTACTGTAATTTCATTTTCGGATTTTTTATAATAAACTATCTTATTACCTTTGATTTCAAAGTTTTCTACACAAGAATCAACTAGTTTACTAATTGAGGTATCTAGCTCATTTTCAGAAATATATTTTAATTTACTATATAAGTCATTTTCAATTTGAATAGTTCTGTAAGTCCACTCTTGTTTTTCGTAAAATCTATAAAATGCTTTATTCATAAGAACACCTCTTAATTTATTTATCTATTATTAATTATGGATTATATTTAAATTTTAATTCAAATATAACCTTTATTAATAAATACAATAATCCACCGTTGACTGTGGTTTGAATAGGTAGTATAATATAAGAGGGAGTGGGGAATATGTATACTAATAAAAATGAACAAGCTAATATAGACTTTAATATTCCTTATTATGTGTTCGAGGAATTAGCTGAATATATAGATTTAACAGCTAGAGGAAGATGTAAATCGGCTAAATGGGAAAATATTAAAAGTTTATTAAATTTAGCTATACGAAACAAAAGATTAAGTAAAGAGCAAGCAGAAATTATAGAAAAAACTTATTGTAAAGAGAAAATATCACTTATTCATTAGAGTAAGTGATATTTTTCGTTTCAAAAACGTTTCAAAATCATTTCATTGTTTTTGTTATAAAATAATCTATAATAGTAGTATAAGGTTTTAATAAAAGCTCCTTTCGTAAAAAATAATTAAACCTTTAAAGATAGAAAAACTAAGATGTTTGAGGGCATACCTCTAGTATTGCAGAATGCAGTATATAAATTTCTTAGATTTTCTATCTTTTTTATTTAAAATAGCAGAAAGAGGTGAGTTTTGTGGAAAAGGAAGAAATTGAGAAATATAAAGAACTATTAAATCAAGATGAGAAAGTTTCTGATGTAGAATGATTAAAAGATGGTAGTGAAGTAGACATTATATTTTATTTAGAAATTTGTCTTAACACTGAAGATAATCAAGAGGAGTATTTGTAAAAGTAACTGATAAATTATAAATATTTAGATATAAAGTAGAATTAATAAAAATTATGCAAAGTTAATTATAGCTCACCAATTATTGAAATGTGCCATAGATGGCACACTTTTATAATTGGTGAGCTACATATTGAATAAAGTTTTTAGCAGTAGGTCTAGAACCATAATAGTCTGAAAACTTTCTACAAAAGATATTAAAGTTTCCTTTACAACTGTAAATTGAATTTAACTGTTTATCAATAAGAGAATGAACAGTTCTAACATTTCTCTCATTATTAATATCTTTAACTTTTTCTAAAATATTATCTAATTTTAATTGGGGTTCTTTATAAGAAACAAGGATAGCACTTTTTAAAAGTTTAGTACTTTTTGTGTAAGAGTCAAATTGAAGCTCTTTTAGAATATTATCAATTTTTACTTCAATAGTGTTTTCATTAGGTTTGATTTGACGAATAGAATTAATTACTTTTGATATATCAAATGGTTTTGGATATATCATTTCAACTTTTGATATATCTGAAATTTGAGCTCTATAAATAGTTGAGCCAGAAAGGATAATAACATTTCTTTTGGTATCATATGTAGAGATTTTTTCAAGTAATGTAAGACCATTAATACCAGGCATATTAAGATCTAAAATAAGTACATCTGGATTGAGGTCTAAGTAATGTTTTAATGCAATATTACCATCATGAGATAGGTTAACTACTTGTAAGTCTTTTTCTTGTGTTAACATATAAGCTAATTGATTAGCTTGTTCAATATTATCATCAGCAATCATAATTGATATCATAATTCCCTCCTTAATATATATGAATTAACATAAAAACAAAACTGAACATAATATATCATATAAAAACAAAAAAATCAATGGTATCAATAAATTAAATTTAATTAGAAATAACACCACTTTTCTTTACTTTTTTTTACTTTTAATTTACGTTTTTTTACGATTTGGACAATTTACATAAAAAATATAGTAAAGTACCATCAGGAACTTATATCAAAGTTTTAGGAGTAAACAAATGAATTAAAAAAACGATGGATAAGATTTTATAATATACTTTTAAAATTTTGATATAAGGTGGTGGTGATGTGTTTTATAATTACAAATATGAATAATATTTATTAATAGAATAAGCACTCCTAGAAACTTTGTTGTAAATTACAAGTTCCTAGAAAGAGTGATTTTTTTTGTATATATTAAATAAAAAGGAACAAGCAGTACTAAAGATTATTGTAAAAAATGCAAGAAATGATTTTTTTAGAGATAATAAGTATATTTTTGTGGAAGAAAGCATTGAGAATGAAATTTCATTTTCAAACGAAGGCTTTATTTTCGGCTTTGAAGAAGAAATGGACTATCAAATTGGAATTAATGAAATTGAAAATATTTTTACAGATAAAAAAATATATAATGTAATTGGAGCATTGACTTATAATGAAAAGTCGGTGCTCTATTTTTTTTATGTAGAAAATAGAACTGATGAAGAAATTGCAAAAATAATGTTTTCTACATCAGAAGCAATCAGATCGAAGAGAAGAAGAATTATAAATAAAATTAGGAAGGAAGTAAGCAAAAATGTTTAATAATTATGATTTAACAGATAAAGATGTTTTAGATATTGTAAAAGAATATGAGAATTTAATAAATAAATATAGTGAAATAAATGGAAAAAGTGATGAAGATTTAAAGCAATTTATAGTTATGGAAATTTATAAAAAGCTAACTAAAAATAGAGAAAAATAAAAAAATTAAAATTTTTTCCAAAAAACGACCGAAAATTAAAAAAATTTCCGTTCTTAATAGTAGAAGGGAAGTGATATAATATGAGCTTTTTTGAAATAAGAGAATACATAAGGCAAAAGAAGATTAAAAGAAAACAGAAGAAAAGAACATTGCATTTTATGAAACTATATAATCTACAAATCAAAAATGAGAAAAAACACTCATTAATTTTGTAGAGCAAAAAAAGTGTTAGCAAAAAGTTGCAATAAAGGAGATACAGATGAAAACAAAAATTATTAATATGTATTTTGATGAACAAAAGAAACCTATAGAAATTGCAAAAGAGCTACAAATACCTAAATATACAGTTACCAGAGTTCTTCAAAAAGATAATAGGTATTTAGAAGAAAAACAGAAAAGAAAAACTATAAATAAGATAAATCATATAAATAAAACAAAAGAATATATCAAAAGACAACGAAAGATTATACAGTTTGAAAATAAAGTAGATAATTTAATCTTAAAAAAGATGCAGAAACAGGCGAGTCTTGAATTATCAAAAGGTAAAAAGTTATCTAATATAGCTTATAGAAACTGGAACATTAGTGCTTATAGTTATGACAACGTTAAGAAAAGATTTATTTTCAAAAGTGAACTAGGTAAAAGTAATGATGTTCCAAAATATATAAAATTATGAAAGTAGGGATAAATGATGGAAAAGAATTCAATTATTAGCTATGGTGTACTAGCATTTCATACATTGAAGAATTCAGCATATAAAGATATGAAAATTAAAGATATAGATTTAGATTATTTTGCAAGTGAGATAAACACAATGATAAAAGTTTATCCACGAGAAGTTGCTATTCAAAAGTATATGAACTTAGCAAGAAAAATTTAAAACAGGAGGATATTATATTGAAATTTATAGATAAAAATCACAAAGAATTTTGTGAAATGATATGTGATGAAATGAGTAAATTTAAAAGGCTAGACTGTTATGATGTAGCTTTAATATATACATTAAGTGTTTGTGAAACCACAAGAAAACATTTTGATGAAATATTTGATTTAAAAGAAGGAATAAATATAAATTCATTGAAAAGCCGTTGGCAAACTGAAACATCTTTAAAAGTAACAAGAATGGCATTTAATTTATATAATGACTGTATGTACGATAGTGAAAAAGATATAGATAAGGAGCAAGTATCAGAGTACTATAGTCCAAGTGAAATATTTTGTTGTTCATATGCAATATATTTCTTTGAAGCTATTAAAATTAGGTTCCCAGAATATACCAATATGATGGATAACATTAGAAATACTGAAGATGAGGAATTTGTAAGATAAGTATATAGAAAAGGTGTTAATAATGTTTTATTTAAGTATAGCAAAACTATTAGTAATATTTATAGTATTATTTTTAATATGTTCTTTAATTATATATTTAGTTATTGTTGGTGGAAATATGAATAAATCTAATGAAGAAAGATATTTTGAAGATGAAGAACAAAGTAAATATTTAAAAATTGAATATGATAAAAAATATAAATAATATAAGTAAATGTCACAATAGTATGTACACAAAAAATAATTTGTAGGAAATCTTTCATGTAATAATTTTATTTTTTTTACATATGGATTATTCGAGAGGTGAATTTTGTGATAGATAAAGTAGAGAAGATAAATGAAAAAGAATATATTCTACAAAAGAAAGAGAATTCTAAGCCAAAATTAATGAGGTTCAATAGTAGATATGGCAAATGGGTACATATTAATTTCTCAGATAATTCAACAAGTACAATAGAGGAAGGGATTATAGAAATATTGTCAAGACAATATATACAAAGAAATATGCAAAATAAGGAATATAAATTTTTGAAATATTGATATTGAATTACAGTATTTTCTAATATATAATACTTGTTAAATTATTGTAAGAGGAGGATAAAGATGTCAGAAGAAAAAAGAGTAGGATGCTTATATAGAGTTTCAACTTTAATGCAGGTAGAAGATGATGATATTCCAATGCAAAAAAAGGCATGTAAAGAATTTATAGATAAAATGCCAAATTGGACTTTGGTTAAAGAATATTGCGAAAAGGGAGTATCTGGATATAAGAAAAAGGTATCAGACAGAGATAAATTACAAGAGGCAAAAGAAGATGCTTTAAGAAAAGAATTTGATATATTATTAGTATTTATGTTTGACAGACTGGGGAGACGTGAAGATGAAACACCTTTTGTTGTAGAATGGTTTGTTCAACAGGGAATAGAAGTATGGTCAACAAAAGAAGGTCAGCAAAAATTTGATAATAGGGTAGATAAATTATTAAATTATATAAGATATTGGCAAGCAGGAGGAGAAAGTGAAAAGACATCTATAAGAGTAAAAGAAAAACAATCGCAAATGATAAAAGATGGAATATACTTATATGGGTGTCCTCCATATGGATATGAAACAGTAAAAAGTGGAATATTTTCTAAAAAAGGAATTGAAAGAAAAAAACTAAAAATCTTGCCAGAAGAAGCAGATGTAGTAAAGCTAATATATAAATTATCAGTAGAGCAAGGTTGGGGAGGACACAGAATTTCTAAATATTTAAATGAGCACAATATACCAACTAAAAAGAATTCTAAATGGACTGTAAGTGTTGTTAATTTTATATTAAGAAATCCAATTTATAAAGGATATTTAACATATAATAAAACAAGTGTAAAGAAGAATGGTACACAAGGTAGAGTAGGAAGTAAAGATTGGATATTATCAGATGAAAAAATAGATGAGATTGTAATAATTGATGAAGAAGAATGGAATAAGGCACAAAAGATAAGAGAATCAAGAATTCCAGATAAATATAAAGAGGAAAATATGGATTACGAAAGTTATCCATTACAAACTAAAAGTCAAGCTTTGTTAACAGGTTTCATAAAATGTGGTTATTGTGGTGCAAAAATGAATTCTAGTACATCAACAGATAGAACAAAACTAAAAAGTGGGGAAATAAAAAAAGGCAAAGTAAGACATTATTATAGATGTGTTAGTAGAATAAGTAATGGTGGAGCAACATGTAAAACTGGAAAAACTTGTTATAAGCAAGATGAAATTGATGGAATAGTAATAGAAGAAATTTTTACTTATTTAGATACTTTAAAAAAGGTAGATTTGACTGATAGAATAAATCAGATAAATCAAAAAAATAAAACAGATGAGGAAATAAAGTTAAAAGAGGTAAATAAAAAACTAGCAAAATCAGAAGATGAGTTTAGTACATTAAAAAACGAGATTATAGGTGCAATTAATGGGACAAGCAAATTTTCTGTAGATATATTATCAGATCTAATTGATAAAAAAGAAAAAGAGATAAGTGAATATAAAATGCAAATTGACAAACTAAGTAATCAAATAAAAAAACAAAAGGACAATTATAATAGTATGGTTCAACTTAAAGAATTGATTCCAATTTGGAGAGAGGAATTTGATAAAGCAAATGTTGAAGTAAAGAAGATGTTATTATCTCAAATAGTTGAAGAAGTTTTAATTTTTGAAGATAAGATTGAGATAAGCTTAAAAATAACAATGAAAGACTTCTTAAAATATGCACAAGAAATGTCAATAAAAGAAGAAAAAACGAAAACACTTGTAAATGATAGTAAGAATGGATACTCTTGACTATACAGGATTAACTGGTGAAGAAATGTGGAAAAGATTAGATTCAAAATTATCAAATGGAAGTATTATATTATCACATAATGGAACAAAACATACAGCTGATAGTCTAGAACTATTACTTCATAATATAAAGCAAAAAGGATATGAAGTAGTAACAGTATCTGAATTAATATATAAAGATAATTATGTTATAGATGCAAATGGAATACAAAAACAACTTAAAAATGAATAAATTAATAATAAAAAGATATAATAAATATATAAAATAAGGAGAAAACTGATGATTTTTATTGGTATTGTTACAGACACAAAAAGTGAAAGCTATATTAAGAAAATTCAAAATAATAATGAAATTTTTAATAAATATCATATTATATTCATTAAAGAAAAAAGTATTGATAATATTAAAAATATAAAATTTGAAACAATAATTATTAATCGAGAGTTTAATGATGAATATTCTCTAAATAAGTTAATTGCAAAATCAAAATATCTTATAATAAATGAAGATATAGATATGGCAATTAGTTTATTAAATGATGTTAATTCTAATATCATAACATATGGATTTAATTCAAAATCAACAATAACAATGTCTAGTGTAACAGAGGATAGCATTCAAATTTGTGTACAAAGAAATATTTTAAGTAAACAAAATGAAATTGAGCAACAAGAAATTAGTTTAACAAAAGAAGCAGAAAGTGAAATTTATGATATTATGTTATTAATATCTATGCTATTAATATATAATAAAAATGATATAAAGCAAGTGAAATTCTAAAAAATGAGGTAAAAATTAATAAAAAGTTTTAAAAAAATAGAAAAAATTAACTTTTTATGTAGACAAAACCAAAAAAGTAGAGTATAATAGAAAATATGAAATATATTCTAAAACAATAACATTATGAATAATATACTATTAAGATAAACAAATAAGGGGAGGAAAATAAATTGAATACAAATTACTCAGATAATAACCACATTGTATTAGTGGGAAAGGTAACAAGTGACAAAAGATTTAGTCATGAAATTTATGGAGAAAAATTTTACATATTTGATTTAAGTGTGCCACGTCTAAGTGGTAATGCAGACATTATACCAGTAACAGTATCAGAAAGACTTTTAACAATTGATGAATTAACAATCGATAAAAAGATAATAGTTGAAGGTCAATTTAGATCATATAATAGTTATGAAAATGAGAAAAATAGATTGGTATTAACTGTATTTGCAAAAGATGTTAAATTTGTAGAAAATCAAGAAGAAGAACTTCAAGTTAGTAAAGACTTTATCTCAAACGAAGTAACTTTAAATGGTTACATATGTAAAAAGCCAATTTACAGACAAACACCATTTGGAAGAGAAATATCTGATATATTATTAGCTGTAAACAGAGCATATAATAAATCTGATTATATTCCTTGTATAGCATGGGGAAGAAATGCTAGATTCTGCGAAAATATGCAAGTTGGTACAGAAGTAAAAATTATTGGTAGAGTTCAATCTAGAACTTATGAAAAGAAATATGAAGATGGAACTGCTCAAACAAAAATTGCGTATGAAGTATCAGTTTCAAGTTTAGAAATAGTAAATCAAGAAGATAATGAAAATGAAAAAGTAGTAGTAGAAGAAAACCAAGAAGCAATGTAATTCTATCAAATGGGCTAGGGTTACAAAAATAAATGGTGTATATTAACAAATTAAATTGTTAATATACACCATTTATTTTTGTAATAATAGAAAAACTGTCTCTTTTTTTGTAAACTAAGTAACTTCAGCATTTTTGGAACTTATTAAGATTATTTTTTTTCTTCAGGAATGATAATATTTTTTTTCTTTTCTTCAATTTTTGGCTTTTCAAATTCCAAATGGTCATAAACTGGGGAAATATCTATTTTTCCATTACCAGGAACAACTTTTATTTTCTTATTTTTATTTTCTTTTTTTTCATTTTTATTATTAGACATAAATTAACACATCCTAACTCTTATTTTTAATAATATTAGCATAAAGACTTTTATAATTCAATAGAAATTCGAAAATTAAGTTAGTAGATTAGTTATTTATGTGCATGATTTGAAATAATACTAAAAATAATATATAAAATGAATTAAATAGTGGTCTTGACATAAAAAAAATAGAATGTAATAATATATGCATATTAAGAAAGAGGTTAAAAAAATGGAAATAGACAAAATGAAAGCAATTATTGAGGCAATTTTATTTTCTGCAGGTAGACCTGTTGAAACTAAAGAATTAATGTCTGCTCTTGAAATTAGTTTTGAAGCTGTACAAGATATTATGGAAGATATGAGAAATGAATATAAAATTCAAAAAAGAGGTTTAGAATTAGTTAAAACTAATGAATCATTTCAGTTATGTACTAAAAAGGAATATTATGAATATATTTATCCCATATTTGATAAAAGAAGTAAACCAAATTTATCACAAGCAGCATTAGAAGTTTTATCAATTATTGCATATAATCCTAAGATTACAAGAGCTGAAATTGAGCAGATTCGTGGTGTTAATTCAGATGGTACTTTATATAAGTTATTAGAATATGAATTAATACAAGATATGGGAAAATTAGATGCACCAGGTAGACCAACAATATATTCAGTAACAAATAACTTCTTAAAAATGTTTGGGTTTACAAATTTAGAAGAATTACCAGAGTTACCAAGATATAAAATTGATGAAAATGAACAAATTGTAATAGATGATTTAGTAGAAGAAAAAGAAGATGTAGAATCAAACTTAGAATAAATGAAAATAATATGAGTAAAGAACATGTGAGATAATTTGTAAAAGTTAAATTACAGAAAAAGTTATTAAAAATTAATGTATACAAGTGAAATATCAATTTCCTAAAATACAAAGATACTATCTTATTATTGAAATAATTAAAATGAAATATATAATTAAAAAAAGAGAAGAAAATTAATGTGAAATATTGACAAACGAAAACAAATGTTCTATAATAATTACAGTCAAAAGGATGTGATATTTATAAACAAAAAAGTTAATAATATAACATTAATAGAGGAACAATCAAATATATTAGAAAATGATACACAAAATATAAAAAATATGATATACACAATTAGAGGTAAGCAAGTAATGATAGATAGTGATGTAGCTATGTTATATCATTATACTACTAAAAGAATAAATGAAACTGTAAGAAGAAATAGAGAAAGGTTTCCAAGCAATTTCTGTTTTCAATTATATGAAAATGAAGTGCATAATCTGAGGTCGCAGTCTGCGACCTCAAGTTTAAAAAAGGAAAATTATGGAGGTAGAAGATATATACCTTATGCTTTTACAGAACAAGGAATAGCAATGCTTTCTGGACTGTTAAGAAATGAAATAGCAATAAAAGTAAGTATTAATATTATAAATGCTTTTGTTGAAATGCGAAAGTTTATAGCAAGTAATGCACAAATATTTAAAGAAATAAACACAATAAAAGGCAAACTATTAGAATATGACAAAAAATTTGATATAGTTTTTGATGAATTACAAAAGAAAAAAGAAAGAGAATTTAAAGAAAGAATATTTTATAATGGACAAATATTTGATTCATATAGTTTAATTATAAAAATAATAAAATCAGCTAATAATAAAATTTTAATAATAGATAATTATATAGATAATACTATTCTTGACATGTTATCAAAGAAAAATAAGAATGTACAAGTAATTTTATTAACATCACAAAATTGTGATTTAACAAAATTAGATATCGAAAAATTTAATAAACAATATCCACTATTAAAAATTACTAAAACAAATAAATTTCATGATAGATTTATGGTAATTGATGAAAAAGAACTGTTTCATTTAGGAGCATCATTAAAAGACTTAGGAAAGAAATGTTTTGCAATTAGCAAAATGGAAGATATAGAGTTTATAAAAAATACCAAAAATATAGTGTTTTAATGTGATGAATTGAAAAAAATATATAAATTAAGTAAAAGACTGGTAATATAATTTAGTATTTTTAATATCAAAAATATAGTAAACTAAGTAGAAAAAACTTATGATATATTTCATCTACTTAGAATATTTTTAATTGTCATTGCAAAAGTTATTTCTTGATAGATAATATGTGCAATCAGAGTTAGGAGTAACCTGTTGGGTAACAATATTTTCATATGAGCATTTGCCATCTTTTTGGTAAATACAATCAGAAGAACAGTTTATATTAGTCAAAGAAAATCACCTCTAAAATAGTGTAAATTTATAAATCTATTTAATTATATTATGTATAATCTATAGTTTATTATACATTATTAGAAAAATTTTTACAAAACTTATTTATTACACAATTTTCACACTTTGGATTTCTTGCTGTACAAGTATTACGTCCATGGTAGATGAAAATATGATTGATATCTTTATAAAATTCCTTTGGAAAAATTTTTAGTAAATCTGTTTCTATTTTAAAAGGGTCAGTTTCTTTTGATAATCCTATTTTATTAGATAATCTTTTTGCATGTGTATCTACTGCAATTCCTTGAGGTAAGTTAAATGCTTCTAACATTACAACATTCGCAGTTTTCCTTCCTACACCAGGTAATCTCATTAGTTCTTCCATTGTTCTTGGAACTTCACTATTATATTCTTGTACTAATATATTAGCAGTAGCTTTTATATTTTTTGCTTTAGTTTTATAAAAACCACATGGATGAATTAATTCTTCTAACTTAGATAATTCAATATTTGCAAAGTCTTCAGGTGTATTATAGTTTGAGAATATTGAAGGGGTAGTTTTATTTACTCTTTCATCTGTACATTGAGCTGATAATATAACAGCAATTAACAATTCAAATGGGGTTGTAAAATCTAAACTACATTTTGCATCTGGATAGGCTTTTTTAAAAATTTCTATAATATTTATTGCATCAATTTTTCTCATTTTTAATTTCATTCCTTTCTGATTTTTATTAAGCTACAATTACTTTTACAAAATATATTATTTTTTATTATATAATAAAAATAGTACATAGTAAAAATTAACTAATATAACTTTTATGTTATATAAAATGATTACCATAATTTTTTATAAAAATCAATACATAAGTAATTAAATACAAGATATAAAAGTTTAATTAAGTATTAAAAAAGATTAAGTTACAATTGTGATAAATTAAATAAATAATGACATAAGAAAATTTAATGTATTAAGTAACCATTCCATAATAATGTTAATATAATATATCAATAGGAGGTAATATATTATGTTTGGTGTATTAAAGAAAACTTTAGGAGTATGTTTAATTGGGTTAGGAATTGGAATATTACTTGTATTATTACTTCCATTAACTGGTTGGCTATTTGCTATAGGTTTAGCTGTTGTTGCTATAGGCTTCATGTGGCTTGCATGTTAAATGTTATAAAAAGAGGAGTGAAGAAAATGACAATAGTTGTAAAAAGAGTGCCAAAATTTTTAAGAGGATTTGTGAAAATGATATTTGGCATAAAAGAATGATACATAAGAAAAATAAAAAGATAGTACTTAGGAGTATTTTAATAAGGAAATTTATTAATAATACTCCTAGATTCTTTTGTAGTGTAGTTAATATATTGCTATTTTTTATAATAGGACAAATTCATAAATTCACAGAAATTATCGAGGAAATATTGAAAAAAATAAATATGTAAAGTTTCATTGAAATATAATAAACGAGGAGCACATAGATTGTATTCCTCATTTAATACATTTTGATGATATTTACTTTATTGATACAAGAACAATTTGTCTTATAGAGGATTTGATAGTGATTAAATAATTCTATGCATTTTAAATAATAATTGTGTAACTTCTAATGTTCTATATTAAAAAATTTTCCTAGATAAGGTGAAATTTTTAAACAGTATATATTTTTACTAAGACAATTTATTTATTTTTTCATATATTATAACATAAAATTTTAAGAAAATTTAACTTTATGTTCAAAAATTTTTATTTAAAAAAATTTCGTAGTTTAAATTTTTTTAGATAGTATTTTAAAATGTTCTAAATAATGAAAATATATTTATTTCATCATTTAGAACATTTTAAAAATTGATTATTATTATTTTTTAATTAAGCTCTTTTAACTTTTCCAGAACGTAAGCATTTAGCACATACAGAGATTCTTTTTGTTTCTCCATTTATAATAGCTTTAATTGTTCTTAAGTTTGGTTTCCATGTTCTAGTAGATCTTCTACTTACATGTGAACGAGCGATACTAATTTTATTACCATGAGATAAAGATTTCTCACAAATTTCACATTTTGCCATGACTAATTGCACCTCCTATATGCATAATAAAATTGACTAAGTATAAGTTTATCATAACTTTTATAAAAAAACAAGTGCTTTTGAGGGATTTTTAATAAAATTTAATATAAGTATTCACGAAAAAATTTTTTTATGATATAGTAGAAAAAGATTTTTTAAAAGATATTTTGCAAAGGATGGAAGAAAAAATGGAAAAAAAGAAAAATAATTTTATAAAAAACATTTTTATAGTATGTATTATAATGGGGGTAGCACTTTTTATATTAAGGATTGCACCAAATTATGTAAAGGGATTAGATAACAAAATTAATGTAATTATAAATTATACAGATGTAACAGAGAGTATGAAACAAGAAGCATATATTGATGAAAATGGGAATTTATATTTAAGTAAAGATGATATAAAGAATTTTTATGATGAATATATTTATTATGATGAAAAATATAATCAGATTATTACGAGTTCAGATACAAAGCTTTTGACTATGAGTGTAGAAGATAATAAAAAGACTATAAATGGAAATAAAACTTTAATGAATGCAAAGATTAAAGAAATTGATGGAAAACATTATATTCCTTTTTCAGAATTAGAAGATATATATAATGTAAAGGCAACTTATATAAAAGAGTCTAATACAATTGTTATAGATTCTTTAGATAGAAAGTTAGAAGTTGCAACTAGTTTAGATAAAAATGAGGTAAAATATAAACCTACATATTTTTCAAAAACAGTGCATGAATTAGAAAAAGGGGAAGAAGTTTATATAGTACAAACAAAGTCTAATGATTCAGAATCTAAAACAAGAGATTTTATAAAAGTTAGAACTAAAACTGGAAAGCTTGGATATATAAAGCAAAATTCTATTTCTGAAAAGGTTGTATCAAGAGAAGCAAAAATAGAAAATAAGCAAATAGAAGGAAAAGTTAGTCTAGTGTGGGAATATTTTTCTGAATATGGACATGCACCAAATAGAACAGGAACTACTATTCAAGGTGTAAATGTAGTTTCACCTGCATTTTTTACTTTAGAAAAATTGGGAAAAGGAAATCTTTTAGAAAATGTTGGAATAAATGGAGAAGAATATATTAATTGGGCACATTCAAACGGATATAAAGTTTGGCCACTAATTTCTAATGACTCAATGAAAGAAACAACATCAGAAATAATGAGAGATTATAAATTAAGAGAAAAATTAATTAATCAGATTGTAGATAAAGTAAAAAAATATAATTTAGATGGAGTAAATATTGACTTTGAATATATGAAAGAAGAAGATAAAGATTTATTTTCTCGATTTATAATAGAACTTACACCTCAAATTAAGGATTTAGGAAAGGTTGTATCTGTTGATGTAACAGCACCTGATGGTTCTCCAGATTGGTCTTTATGTTTTGACAGAAATGTTTTAGGTGATGTTACAGATTACATTATGTTTATGGCATATGATCAGCATGGAGAGTATGTAAAAAAAGAAGGAGATGAAGGAACTGTTGCAGGATTTGATTGGGTAGAATTAAATGTAAATAAGTTTCTAAACCAAGAAGAAGTTCCAGCAGAAAAATTAGTTTTGGGAATGCCTTTTTATACAAGACTTTGGAAAATAAAAAATGGAGATGTTACAAGTTCTATTGTAACAATGAAAAACATAGAAAAATCAATTCCAGAAGGTGTAACTAAACAGTGGGATGAGATATTAAAACAAAATTATATACAATATGAAAAAGATGGTACTATCTATAAAATGTGGATAGAAGATGAAAAATCAATAAAAGAAAAATTAGAGTTGGTAAATAAATATAATTTAGCAGGTTCATGTTACTGGGTTAAGGATTTTGAAACTTCAAGTATTTGGAATATGATAGAAAAAGAGTTAAATAAGGAATAATTATAGATTACCTAAATATAATATAAAACAAATTATATTTAGGTGATTTTTTATGAAAGAAAAGAGTGTTAAAATTTATTTAAAAGAATGTATAAGTAAATTAGAGGTATGGAAGTATAAAAATCTTATAAAATTGCATAATAAAATAAAATTAAGACAAGTAAAAAAGATATATAATTTTCTTCTTCGAATTTTTATTAATATTAATTATAGCATGAAAGTATTTAAAGGTAACATAGAAATAGAGAAACTTAAAGAAGGTAGTTTATTATGTATAATACCTATAAATATAGATAAGATAAAAGATTCAAATCAAAATAAATTTATCAATTATTTGTATAAAAAATGTGTTAATAATATTGAGAAAAGTGTTAGAAAATATAATGTAAAGTTTGTAATTTTATCTAAAAAAGTAAAGGAATTAGAAGATATAAAAAATATATGTATATGTAATAATATAAAAATTTTAGATGGAAAGTATTTATTAAAAGTTATGATAATAAATGTATTAGAACATATATTAAATGCTAGAAATGAGAAGTTAGAAACTCAAAATATACATATAGTAATAAATCAAAATAGTGAAATAAATATCGATTTGATAGAATATTTATCTGGAAAAGTTAAAAGTGTTAATATTGTTACAAAAAAGTTAAGAAATTTTCGGGAGATTAGAGAAATACTTATATGAGAAGAAAGGCATTATGGTAGTTGTTTCTAATAATAAAAAGAAAAGTCTTCAAAAAGCTAAAATAATTATTAATTTTGACTTGAAATATGAGGATTTTTCTAATTATCAAATAAATCGTAATTCTATAGTTATAAATTTAAGTGATAATATCATGAAAATGGAAAAGACTTTTAATGGAGTTATTGTTAATTCTATGCAAATTGGTGACATAAATTATAAGATAAGAAATTATTATTTATTTGAATATATTGATTTATATGAAAGCTATATATTTGAAGAGAAAAATTTAGATAGACTTTTAGATAAAATAGAAGAAGATAATATAAAAATTAATGGATTATTAGGTGAAAGAGGAAAAATCCAAAATATGGAATATACAAAAATTGCTTGACAAATTATAGAAACTAGATTAATATATGTAAGAATTTAGAGTTGTGAATTTACATAAGTACAATTTTTTTATACACAAGGAGGAAAAAATATGGACGATAAAGAAGTAATATTAACACAAGAAGGTTATGAAAATCTAGAAAAGGAATTAGATTATTTAAAAACTGAAAAAAGAGCTGAAATAGCTGAAAGAATAAAAGTTGCTCTAGGATTTGGTGATTTATCTGAAAATTCAGAGTATGATGAAGCAAAAGGCGCTCAAGCTGAAAACGAAAATAAAATTGTAGAATTAGAAAATAAATTAAGACATGCAAAGATTATAGATGAATCAGAAATAGATACAAAATCTGTTCAAGTTGGAAACACAGTAAAATTATTTGATATGGAATTCGAAGAAGAAGTTTGCTATACTATAGTAGGTTCTACAGAAGTTGATTTAAGTTTAAATAGAATATCAAATGAATCTCCAATAGGTGTTGCATTATTAGGTGCTAAAAAGAATCAAATAGTTGAAGTTCAAGCACCAGCAGGAGCAATTAAATATAAAGTTTTATCTATAACTAAATAAAGTAAATATAAGTTATAAAGTTATTTATAATATAAATATTAATTATAAAAAATAAACCTTAGAAAATTGAAATTCTAAGGTTTATTTATATACTTATATATTTTTAGAATAGAAAATGTAACATTTAAATTATTATAAATAATATGAATTTATAAATATATACTGCATATACAGGTATTACATTAAATATAAAGTAGATTAGAAATGTTTAATATATATAATATAAAAAGGTATAGAAAATAAACAATATATTTCTATACCTTTTTATAAAATAATAAAGTTTTATATTTTGTAGTATATAAAGTGATATGTTTTATTTATATTTTTAGAGAACTTTCAAGTGCAAGAAGAATCATATCATTTAGAGATTTTTCTCTTGCTTGTGATGAGATTTCTTGTTTTTTATAATGAGAATCTACAACTGTTAATAAACAACTAGCTTTTTTGGTTAGGTATTTTGCTGTATAAAATAGTGCAAAAGCTTCCATTTCAGCTCCAATAATATTTAAATCTTTAGGAAATCTTGAAATTAAATCATCTATACTTTCAACATAATAATCAAAACATTCACTACACAGTGTATTTCCTTTTACATATGGAATTTTAATTTCTTTTGCTGTTTGTTCGATTACATTATTTATAGTTTCATCAGCTTCTGCAATATGTTCGTCTTTTCCATGTAAAGCTTTAGCAAAGTTTCCTTCTGTATAAGTTTTGTCTACTAAAATAGTATCAAATATGTTTAATTCTTCTGTATATGCTCCGACAAGAACCTATTCTAATAATATTTTCTACATCATAAAATTTGTATAGTTCATAACAGTAAATTCCAATACTTGGCATACCCATTCCAGAAGCAAATACTGTTATTTCTTTTCCTTTATATGTTCCTGTATAGGCTAAAATATTTCTAATAGAATTAACAAGTCTTGCATTTTCTAAGAAATTTTCTGCTATATATTTTGCTCTTAATGGATCTCCTGGCATTAATACTGTTTTTGCAATATCTTCTTTTTTTGAACTAATATGTGGTGTCATAAAGTACCTCCTTGTAATTTTAATAAAGATAAAATATATATATTTTTTAGTATTGTCAATATTTTATAAAAAAATAATATAAATTAAAATTGAAAAAGCATTGAAACTTAATAAAATAAGTGTTAAAATGATAATAGATTTAAAAAAAACCGCATTTTTTGTAGGAATTTTTTAAATCTTTTTTTATTTAATAGGAAAGTTGTAGTAGAGAGTTAAGGTTAATAAATAGTGCTTTTCTATTATAGAAAATAATTGTATACAATTTTTTTAAAATTGGCACACCAACATTTAAGTGGTCTGTAAGAGGATTAATTAAGAAACAAATATGAATCCAACCCATTATTGTTGTATATATAGTTATTATTAATTGAAAATGCCTTGAGATAAAACTAATTATTTATAGATAATAATGAATTATTAAGTAAATGAGTACAGTTATTTTAATTAACTATAGATTATAAATAGAATTAGATTAAAGTAGAAAAGATTGCGGTAAAGGAAGAATAAGGAGGATTGTTTAATGAATACAAAGTACATATTTGTAACTGGAGGAGTGGTATCAGGACTTGGTAAAGGAATAACTGCTGCATCTTTGGGAAGATTACTTAAAAATAGGGGGTATAAAATTACTATTCAAAAATTTGATCCATATATAAATGTAGATCCTGGAACAATGAATCCCTGTGAACATGGAGAAGTATTTGTAACAGATGATGGGGCAGAAACTGATTTAGATTTAGGTCATTATGAAAGATTTATTGATGAAAATTTAACAAAAAATTCAAGTATAACTACAGGTAGAATATATTCAGAAGTAATCGAAAAAGAAAGAAGAGGAGATTACCTAGGAAAAACTGTTCAAGTAATTCCACATATCACTAATGCTATTAAAGAAAAAGTATATAAATTTAATGAAACAGATATTGATATTGTTATTACAGAAATTGGTGGAACTGTAGGAGATATAGAAAGCCTGCCATTTTTAGAAGCTATTAGACAAGTTGGAATAGAGCAAAATGATGAAGACGTTATATATATTCATGTTACATTACTTCCATATATAGAAGGTTCTAATGAGCTTAAGTCAAAACCAACACAACATTCTGTAAAAGAACTTCAAGGATTAGGGATTAAACCAGATATTTTAGTTTGTCGTTCACAAATACCAATACCAGAGGGAATGAAAGAAAAAATGGCTTTATTTTGTAATGTTAAAAGAAGTCATATTATAGAAAACTCAACAGTAGAAAATTTATATGAGGTCCCATTAATGCTAGAAAGAGAAGGATTGGCAGAAGTTGTATGCAATAAGTTAAGATTAGAAAATAAAAAGCCTCAAAATGCAAAATGGGAAGAAATGATTGAAAATATTAAAAGTATAAAAGATGAAGATGTAAATATAGCAATAGTTGGTAAATATATTAGTCTTGAAGATTCATATATATCTGTTATAGAAAGTTTAAAACATGGAGGGTTTGCAAATCATGTTAATGTGAAAATTGAACTTATTGATTCAGAAACAATTAAAGAAGGAAATGTAAAAGAGATTTTAGGAAAGTATAATGGAATATTAGTTCCAGGAGGTTTTGGAAATAGAGGAATAGAGGGAAAATTAGAGGCTATAAAATATGCAAGAGAAAATAATGTACCATTTTTAGGAATATGTTTAGGAATGCAAATGGCAGTTATAGAATTTGCTAGAAATGTTGCTAAAATAAAAGATGCAAGTTCTGCAGAGTTAGATGCTAAATGTAAAAATCCAGTTATTCATATTATGGAAGAACAAAAAGATATTAATAAAAAAGGTGGAACAATGAGGCTTGGAGCATATCCATGTATTATAAAAGAGGGAACTTTAGCAAGTAGAATTTATGGAGAAGCTGAAATTTCAGAAAGACACAGACATCGTTTTGAATTTAATAATGATTATAAAGAAATGCTAGAAGAATATGGACTTATTGCATCTGGTACATCACCAGATGGAAGTTTAGTAGAAATTGTAGAATTAAAAAATCATCCATTCTTTATAGCAGGACAATTTCATCCAGAATTTAAGTCTAGACCAGATAGACCAGCACCTCTTTTTGTGGAGTTTGTGAAAGCTTGTAATAATAAATAAATACTAAAAAAGATAAATGTTATTACTTACATATCTAGTGATGCTAAATGACGATGTAGATTACCAAGAGATTATTAGTATAGTATGATTTATAATATTTGTATAATAAATGCTAAATGATATTTTTTAGAATTTATTAAAATTTATTAAACTTGGGTTATGAAGGTTCAATATAAAAATTCGAATAGAATACTAGTAAAATGTTAAAAAATGTGATATAATGTACATATTCTGCATTATTGTGGGGTAAATCTTATGAAAGGAGGCATCAAAATTATGAATGATGCCAAAAACCGGCCGTTAGAAGATCTTTTGGCTTGTGGAAAAACATTTGAAAGGCTTTCAGAAAAAATTGCCAAAGGACATGTTTTTCGAGTTATGCTGACAGAAGACGAGAGAGGAAGCAGTGGATTTATTTTCCTGTTTCCTGACTCTGAGATTTTGAAGCATAAACACTATAATGACTGGGAGGAATATACATTCCCTGACGGTCGTGTAGAAAAGTGTGCGATTGGACAGTCTCACCAGTTGAAAAATCAGACAGGTAAACTGCTTGTTGTACACTTCGCAAAACATAGGCTTTTGTAACAGCCAAGCCCTGTACTATTGTGCGGGGCAAAATCTTTATTTGTGAAAAGTTTGTGAAAAATAAAATTATATATTGACTTTTTAAGAAATAGGGTATAAATTATTAGCAGTCTAAATAAAAGACTGCTAATTTTTCACGAATATTATTACAAAAATAAGAATATAATATTCGTAAGCAAAAAAGAGGAGGTAATGTAAATGTTAAAACCATTAGCAGACAGAGTCATCATAAAAATGATAGAAAGTGAGGAAACAACAAAGAGTGGTATTATATTATCAGGAAGTAGCAAAGAAAAACCACAAATAGCAGAAGTTCTAGAGGTAGGACCAGGAGGAGAAATCGAAGGAAAAGAAGTAAAAATGTACATAAAAAAAGGAGATAAAGTTGTTGTAAATAAATATGCAGGAACAGAAATTAAATACGAAGGAGAAGAGCTAATTATAGTTAAGCAAAGTGATATTTTAGCAATAGCTGAATAGAATAAAATAAAAAATTAGTACAATGTTAATAAGTTATTTATAGCAAATTTACTAAATTTTAATAAATCACATTCATTAGAAAATAGATGTGGTATATGAAGCTATAAATAAAGATAATTAAATAGTGTAAATTTAAGAATATATATTAAATAAGATTAATTTTTAGGGAGGATTTGATATATTATGGCAAAAGAGATTAAATTTGGAGAAGATGCTAGAAAAAAGTTATTAGATGGCGTAAATAAACTAGCAGATACAGTAAAAGTAACATTAGGACCAAAAGGAAGAAATGTAGTTTTAGATAAAAGTTTTGGTGCACCACTTATTACAAATGATGGTGTTACTATAGCTAAAGAAATAGAACTAGAAGATTCTTTTGAAAATATGGGAGCAAGACTTGTAAAGGAAGTTTCTACAAAAACAAATGATGTTGCAGGAGATGGAACAACAACAGCTACAGTTTTGGCTCAAAGCATGATTAAAGAAGGCGTAAAAAATGTAGCAGCTGGTGGAGATCCAATGGCTATAAAAAGAGGTATGGATAAGGCTGTTGAAACAGCTGTAGAAGGATTAAAGGAAATTAGTTCAGTTGTAAATGGAAAAGAAGATATTGCAAGAGTTGCAAGTATTTCTGCCAATAATGAGGAAATTGGAAAGTTAATATCAGAAGCAATGGAAAAAGTTTCAAAAGATGGTGTTATAACAATAGAAGAATCAAAAACATCAAATACAGAATTAAGTGTAGTTGAAGGTATGCAATTTGATAAAGGATATGTATCTCCTTATATGGTAACAGATACAGAAAAAATGGAAGCAATTATAGAGAATCCATATATTTTAATTACAGACAAAAAAATTAGTAATATTCAAGAAATTTTACCATTATTAGAAAATTTAATGCAATCATCAGGAAAACTTGTAATAATTTGTGATGATATTGAAAGTGAAGCATTATCTACATTAATATTAAACAAATTAAGAGGTGTATTAAATGTAGTAGCTGTTAAAGCTCCAGGTTATGGAGATAAGAGAAAAGAAATGTTACAAGACATAGCTATTTTAACTGGTGGCGAGGTTATAACATCAGATTTAGGATTAGAATTAAAAGATACAACTATTGAACAATTAGGTAGAGCAAAACAAATAAAAGTTCAAAAAGAAAATACAATAATTGTTGATGGTTTAGGAGATAAAGAAAAAATAACTGAAAGAGTAAATCAAATAAAAGCTCAGCTTGTAGAAGAAAAAAGCGAATATGAAACTGAAAAATTACAAGAACGTTTAGCTAAAATTGCTGGAGGAGTTGCAGTAATTGGAGTTGGTGCGGCAACAGAAGTTGAGATGAAAGAAAAGAAACTAAGAATAGAAGATGCATTATCTGCAACAAGAGCAGCAGTAGAAGAAGGTATTGTTGCAGGTGGAGGAACTGCATTTGTAAATGTAATACCTAAAGTAGAAAAAGTAATGGAAAGTTTAAAAGATGATGAAAAATTAGGTGCTAAAATTGTTTTAAAAGCATTAGAAGAACCAGTAAAACAAATAGCTGTAAATGCAGGTTTAGAACCAGCTGTAATCTTAGAAAAAGTAAAACAGAGCCCAGTTGGAACAGGATTTAATGCAAAAGACGAAGTTTATGTAGATATGAAAAAATCAGGAATAGTAGATCCTACTAAAGTATCTAGAAGTGCTCTTCAAAATGCGGCATCTATTGCATCTATGGTACTTACAACTGAAAGCATTGTAACAGAAAAGAAAGAAGAAAAATCATGTAATTGTTCACATGAAGACCCAACAGCAAATATGGGTGGAATGTATTAATAAAAAATAATACAAAAATAGAGAAAAGTTTTTCAAAAAGATAAATATAATGTTAATAAAGAAGTGGTTACTATATAAATAGTAATCATTTCTTTATTTTCTAGTACATATTTCTGCTATTTATTACAATTAAAATTTAATATAATAGAAAAGAGCCAGAGTAGAGGATATAAGACTGCTACTCTGGCAAAACAACATATCAGAATTTTATGAAATTTTTACAAATATGATGTTTTTAAAAGGATGGGTTCTAATACATACATCTAGGTTAATACTAGATTGTAAAGCATTGTTTAAAGATATAATATCTGGTAATTGTTCAAATCTTATGTGTAGTAATTTTCGACTACTTTGCAATACTTCACAAGAATCGGAAAGCAATTTACAAGCTACAATTATTTTTTCTCTTAGTGAATTTGTTAGTTTTTCACCAGAAATTTGAATTATTCCTTTCATTTATTATCCTTTTCTGAACTCACTTAGCATAAGAAGTACACTAAAAAAGTGTTCTCGTACGGAGTTTTAGTATACGAGGTTCTATAACCATATAATATATAGTATATGATTATAGTTAATATATTAGAACTATTATATATAACAAATTGAAAAATAGAGTTATACATAAGCATTAACAGTTCATAAATTATTTAATATTGCCAATTTTAAATACTTATATTTTTTGTTTAGATTTAAGTAATATTATACTATTAATTATAATTAAATAAAGTTGATTTCTAATGTTTTAGAAATATGAAAAATAAAATTATTTTCACATTATAGACATAAATTAGCTTTATAATATATAATAGAGTTAATTAAAAATGGAGGAATATTTGTATGAATGATATTACAGTTTTAATTGTAGATGATGAAGCTAGAATGAGAAAATTAATTAGAGATTTTTTAGTTCAAAAGGGATATTTAGTTTTAGAAGCAACAGATGGAGAAGATGCTTTACAAGTGTTTGAAGAAAATAAAAATAAAATAGGGTTAATTTTATTAGATGTAATGATGCCAAAATTAGATGGATGGTCTGTTCTAAGACAAATAAGACAAGATTCGAATGTTCCAATAATTATGCTAACAGCAAGAGGAGAAGAACAAGATGAATTATTCGGATTTGAACTTGGTGTTGACGAATATATTTCTAAACCATTTAGTCCTAAAATACTAGTAGCAAGAGTAGAAGCAATATTAAAAAGAAGTAGAGCTATAGAGAAACAAGTTAAAGATTATGGTGGAATTGAAATTGACTCTGATGGCAGAACTGTTAAAGTAGATGGTAAACAAATAGAGTTAAGTTTAAGAGAATATGAATTGTTAAAGTATTTAATAGATAATTCAAATATAGCTTTATCAAGAGATAAAATATTAAATAATGTATGGAATTACGATTATTATGGAGATTCTAGAACAATAGATAGTCATGTAAAAAAGATTAGACATAAATTAGGGAAAAAAGGTAAATATATACAAACAATGAGAGGTATAGGATATAAATTTGAAATAAAATAGCATTTGGAGGAAACGATGAAAAAAATAAGAGAAAGATTAAAGTCTGTTAGGGTTAGGCTTTTTCTAACTTTATGTACAGTAATAATCATAGTAATTTTATTCTTAATTTTAATTAATAACATAGTTTTAGAAACATTTTATTTATATTCTAAAACCAATACAATAAAATCTTTATATGAAAAGATAAATATTTATTATAAAAATCCAGATGTAGCTATAAATTTAGAAGAAGAGCTTAAGAATATAGCAATACAAAATAATATAGATATATTAATAAAACAAAATGATGATATGATAGTAGTTACAACAGATAAGGAGTTCTTAGGAAGTATAGGAAAAATAAGTATATCTAATATATTTAATAGTAAGAATAGCTATGGAGAAATTTTATATACAAGAGATAAAATGATTATAAAAAAATTACAAGATGAAAAAACTAACATAAAATACATAGTATTATTTGCTACATTAGATAATAATTATAATTTGTATATAAGAATTCCAATATCTACAATTGAGGAAAGTGTACAAATATCAAATAATTTATTATTATTAATTGGTGGAATAGTAATTTTTATATCAGGAATACTTGCTTCATTTATTTCAAGAAAATTTACTGAGCCAATATTAGAATTAAATAATATTGCTAATAAAATGGCAAAGTTAGATTTTAGTCAAAAGTATAGAATAAAAGATACACAAGATGAAATTAATGATTTAGGAAAAAGTATTAATACAATGTCAGATAAGCTTGAAAGAACAATAAAACAATTAAGAGGAACAAATATAGAATTAGAAAAAGATATTGAAGAAAAATCAAAAATTGATGAGATGAGAAAACAGTTTATTTCTGATGTATCACATGAATTAAAAACACCAATAGCATTAATACAAGGATATGCAGAGGGATTAGTAGAAAATGTTAATTCTGATGAAGAATCTAGAAAGTTTTATGCAGAAGTAATTTTAGATGAAACCAATAAAATGGACATATTAGTAAAACAACTACTAGAATTAATGAAACTAGAATATGGGAAAAGAGAATTTAATAATAAAAAGTTTGATTTGCAAGAACTTATAAATGAAGTTATAAGAAGATGTAATGTTATGATTGAGGAAAATAACATTAATATAGAAATGGTTAGTGATGATAATTTATGTGTATTTGCAGATGATTTTTATATAGAACAAGTTATAACAAATTATTTAACAAATGCAATAAAACATGCGAAAGAAGTAAATGCTGAAAAACAAATTGTAATTAATGCAAAAGCAAATAAAGAAACAAATAAAGTTAGAGTTAGTGTGTATAATACAGGTGATAATATTAATCAAGAAGACTTAGATAGAATATGGGGAAGATTTTACAAAATAGATAGTTCTAGAAATAGGAATAATGGTGGAAGCGGAATTGGACTTGCTTTGGTAAAAGCTATTATGAATAATTATAGGAATAGTTATGGGGTAGAAAATAAAGAAAATGGTGTAGAATTTTTCTTTGAAATGGATTTGTGTGAGGAATCGTAAAGAGTATATAGTATTTAAGTAATTGATACTATACAAAATATAGAAAATAGTTTAAGATTTATAAAGGTATTTTAAACAATAAAGAAAATAGTAATAATGCAAAGGAAAGTTTGTTTTGAAAGAAGTTGCTTAAGTTATTGTTAAAATCAAGAATTATGATATAATAAATATATAATGATTTCATAAAGGAGATGTTAGCTATGCCAAATATATTAAAAAATATATTAAAAGAATATGTAAAAGGACTTTTTGAGATAATAGGAGAAGAATTAAATAAAGTTATATTGTATGGTTCATATGCAAGAGGTGAGCAGAATCTTGATGGTGAAATAAGTGATATTGATATAATGATTTTAGTTAATAAAAATGATAATGATATTAAAGCACTCCAAAAGAAAGTATTAGATTATAGTTATGATTTTGATTTGGAATATGATATACTATTATCTCCAATAGTAGAAAGTACAGAAAATTATAATAATAGGTTAAAATATATAACATTTTATAAGAAAATACAAGAAGAAGGAGTGTTATTAAGTGTATAATGAAGAGATTATAACATTATCAAATTATAGATTAGAGCAGGCAAAAGATAATTTAGAAGAAGCGATAGTTTTATTCGAAAATAATAAATATAAAGGAGCAAGTAATAGAGCCTATTATTCGATTTTTCATGTAGTAAAGGCAGTATTAGCTCTTGAACAGACGGATTTTAAAAAACATTCTTCAGTAATAGCTTATTTTAATAAAGAATATATAAGCAAAAATATATTTCCAAGAGAATTAGGTAAAAGAGTAAGTGAAGCGAGATTTTATAGAGAAAAAAGTGATTATGTGGATTTTTATATTATAACTAAAGAAGAATGTAAAACACAAATAGAAACTGCAAAGATGGCAATTGATTTAATTAGTGAATATATTGATAAAAGGTTTGACAAATAGTAATTTATAAAAGAAAAAACTGTTCGACAATAGATACTGTCGAACAGTTTTTAAAGGACTGCCATTTAGAAGTTCCTAAAAGGAGATATTACAAAAATTAACGCTTAGAAATAAGTAATATTTCACTTTCTGCATCAATTATTGTAACATTTGAGCAACCATTAGCTAACATAGCAGTTTTCATCCAATTAATGTTTCTTTCTGTTTCTGTTTCATCACAATGCTGATTCTGAGGGTTATATACTCCTTTAATAGGTGTATATTTACCATCAGATACATCAATGTATCCATTAGAAATAGAAAATAAGATAACTCCACCAGGTTTAATTGACTGAATAGCTTTGCTGACAATGAAATCAAGATTATTACCAGCACAATAAGCGGCACGCAGACTGATGAAAACATTAAATTCATTTTCAGGGAGGTCTATGGTGTTAGAATAGATATATAGACACAAAATTTTACGAATTAACAAAAAGATGTCTATTTGTGTCGATGGAAAAATCTTTACAAATGTATATATATGGTGTATTCTAATTATAGTTTTATTTAAAAGTTGCAATTTTTATCTATAAATTTTTAATCTAATAAAATTACAATAAGAAAAATAAAGATAATGTAAAATAGTATAATTAAAAATAGAATATTAAAACATTATCAAAAATAATAGGTAGGTGAAAAATATGAATGATTAATTTTAACAAAAGAAATATAAATATTTTAACATTTGTAATAACAAGTATATTGTTTATATATATTCAGTTTATATTTAAAAACTATTATAAATTCAAAGGGAATGTCAATTTACCAGCTCAAAGTATTTTTATTCTAAGTAAAAATTTAAATCCAAAAGAAATATCAAATCAGATTTCAAAGAGTACAAATTCCAAAAATAAAAATGAAACTACAAAAAATAAAAAACAAAATTCTGAAAATAAAAAATAGCTAAATTTATATATTTTAAAATGGGAAAAGGAGGAAAATGAAAAAAGTATTTATAGTATTTTTTGTATTTATGCTAGTTATATCAATGATACTTGTATACTATTTTTATAATTATTCAAACAAGCTTATAGATATAAGCAAAATAAAAACAGATTCAAATTATGAAAATATTGTTTATGAAAATGTTATATCAGATGAAGAATATAATTTAACAGATGATTTTCTGGGTATATTAGAAATACAAAAAATAGGATTAAAAGCAACTATAAAAGAAGGAAGCAATAGTGATGTTCTAAAAAGATATATAGGTCATATTGAAGAAACCTCTAAGTATGATGGAAATGTAGGATTAGCTGCTCATAATAGAGGAAATGAATATTCATATTTTGCTAGATTAAATGAGTTAAAAAAAGGTGATATTGTAACATATAAAACAAAATTTTATAAAAGACAATATAAAGTTGATAATATGCAAGCAATATTTGAAACAGATTGGAGTAAATTAGAAAATACAGAAGAAAATAAATTAACAATGATTACATGTATATCAAATAAAAGAAATCAGCGATTATGTGTACAAGCAGTAGAAATTTAAGTATGAAGCAATTTAATTTATATAAGATATTTGTTAGTAAGAAACTATTTCAAAAACTAAATTATATTAATAGTAGTATGAAACTACATGTGTTTGTAATACGATTCTTGAAAAAAACTATTTATAAATAGCCAAATTAAGATATGGGTTATTAAAATATGAGTTATATTAAAAATTACAAGAAAAGTAAATTTTATAGTAACAAATAAAAAATGAGGGAGGATTTATGAAAAAGAAAATAAATAAAATTTTAATAATAATATGCATAATAATAACTATTATGCCAATACAGATGCTTCAAGTATTAGCAACCCAAATAGGCGATTCACTATATTTGGAAAAGGGAGATTTAGGTTTTTATAGTATACAATATCAAAGTAAGACTTCAGGTAATTGGTATTATATAACTTATAGCAGAACTTGGTATACAGATGAACATGGAACAAGGAGAATTGCATATTGTGTAGATCCAGATTTAAATGGAATTGGATGGATAGAAGGAGAGCAAAATGGCTATCATGTAGATTTAAATAAAGTATTATCAGACGTTAGATTATGGAGAGTTTATAGACATGGATATCCATATGTAAGTGCTAAAAGTTTAGGTGTGGAAACAGAAGATGATGCATATCTTGCAACAAAACAAGCAGGATATTGGATAATAAGAGGATATAAGTTAGAAGATATTTATACATATTTTAGACCAGGAGAAACACCTATTAATGGACAAAATTTAGAAGATATACAAAGAAGAGGGAAAAAAGTAATTGATGCAATATATCACTTAGTAGATTTAGGATACAATGGTACAGAAACCCCAAAAATTAATGGGCTTATAAAAATAAATAAATTAGATGATTTTATTCAAGATGAAAATAATGACTATTATTCACAAAAGTACACTGTTTCTTCTTCTACATCAATGTCTGGTTATGTGATAAAAGCTATTACCAATTTTCCAGATGGTAGTTATATTTCAGATTTAAATGGAAATCGTAAAAATACATTTGCATCTGGAGAAAAATTTAAAGTTATGATTCCTAAAAAATCTATAAATGAGAATATAAAAGGAAAAATAGAAATTGAAGGTAAATGTCAAAATTATCCTGTGTATTATGGACAAGCGAGAGATAGCAATATTCAAAATTATGCAGTAACAGTAGATTCATATTCAGATGTAATAGAATCTGTAAACTTAGATATAAATGCATATAAATCTAATATAAAATTAGTAAAAATAGATAGACAAACAAAAGAAAAAATATCAGGAGTAAAATTTAATTTTAAATATGAAAATGGTACTAGTATTGGTGATTATACAACAGATAAAAATGGAGAAATATTTATTAAAAATTTAAAACAAGGAAATATAATTGTACAAGAAATCGAAACCAAAAATGAATATATTTTAAACACAAAAGAAACTAAAATAGATTTAGAATATAATAACACTAAAACGATAACTATAGAAAATGAACATAAAAAAGGTGATTTGAAAATATTAAAAGTAGATAAAGATGATAATTCTATTACATTAGGAGATGTAGAATTTGATTTAATTGATTCAAAAGGTAATACAGTAAGACATATTGTAACAGATGAAAATGGAGTAGCAGAAATAAAAGGTATTAATACAGGAAACTATACTTTAAAAGAAACATCATCTAAAAAGGAATATAAAATAGCTTTAGATAAAGATATAACAATAAGATGGAATGAGCTTTCTGAAATTAAAGTAGAAAATGAGAAAAGAAAAGGTCAAATAAAAATTGTGAAAGTAGATAAAGATTATAATGAAGTTAAATTAGAAAATATAGAATTTCAGATTATAGATAATAATAATAAAATTATAGAAACAGTTAAAACAGATGAAAATGGAGAAGCAAAAACATCTAAACTTCCAATAGGAGAATATAAAGTAAAAGAAGTAAGTTTGGGTACAAATGGAGACTATATTTTAAATGAGGAACCTAAAACAATAATTGTTGAAGAAGATAAAATTAAGAATATTATGTTTGAAAATGAACATAAAAAAGGTAGTTTAAAAATTCATAAAGTAGATTTTGATAATAAAAACATACCAGTATCTGGTGTAGAATTTGAAATTACAGATAAGGATGGTTATAAATATACTACTATCTCTGATAAAGATGGAATTGCATGTATAGATAATATTAGAACAGGAATTATTACAATAAAAGAAATTAAAACAAATAAAATATATAAGTTATCAAAAGATAAATTTTATACAGAAATAAAATATAATAATGTAACAGAACTTACAATTAAAAATGAGAAACTAAAAGGACAAATTGAAGTATATAAAGTAGATGCAGAAAATAAAGAATATAAACTAGAGGGAGTAGAATTTGAAGTTATAGATTGTGATGGTAAAGTAGTAGAGAAAATAAAGACAGATAAAAATGGTAAGGCACTTACAAGTAAACTTCCAATAGGAGAATATAAAATTAAAGAAATAAAAACAGATGAAATGCATGTTTTAAATAGTAATATTATAAAGGTGAATATTAAACAAGATATAGTTTCAAAATTAAATATTACAAATGATAGAATAAAAGGACAAATAAGAATTGTTAAAACTAGTAGAGATGATAATAGTATAAATGGGTTAAAAATAGGTTCACCAATTACAAATGTTAAGTTTGAAGTATTTGACTCAAATAAAAATTTGGTAGATAAAATAGTTACAAATGAAAATGGTGTTGCAATTACAAAAAAATTAGATAAGGGAAAATACATAGTAAAAGAGGTAGAAACTGCAAAATGGTATATATTAAATAAAGATGATTTTTTTGCAGAAATAAAAAATAATAAAGAAATAGTAGAATTAGGTATTACAAATGAATCAGAAAAACCTAATGTAGAAATTGAAAAAATAGGAATAATTCAGGCAACTGCAAATCAAGAAATTAGTTATAATTTTAAAATAAAAAATACTGGTAATGTAAAATTAGATAATTTTATTTGGTATGATTTATTACCAAATAATTATACAAAAATTACAAAATTAGTAACAGGTACATATAATCAAGAATTAAACTATTCAGTATATTATAAGACTAATAAGAATGATTATAGATTATTAAAGGATAATTTGAGTACAAAAGTAAATAATTATATAGATTTTACTAATTTATTGTTAGATGATGACGAATATGTTACTGAATTTAAAACTGATTTTGGAACAGTAGATATTGGTTTTGAATCTATAATAGCTCCTTGTATATTTGTAACTGTAAATGGAAATGTAGAAAATGGTGAGTCTTTTATAAATAAAACTAAAATAGAAGGGAATAATAAAGGTTATGTGGTTTGGGATGAAGATGAACATATGACTAAAGTTTATAAAGAAGATATAGGAATAAGAAAACTACCTAGAACGGGTAAATAAAGGACTTTTATTATATTCTAACCCTATTTTCAATATATAATTAGTTTAAATATAAAGATATATATTAAACATATGGCTGGACTTTTATTTTGTATTATAAAATTTTAGTCAAAACAATAAACGAATAGTGACGAAAATAGTAAAATCTTCCAAATCTTGCATTGACATAATTCTAATAGCAATATATAATTGTATACGTTAAAATATAAGATAAGAAAAAAAGGAAGGAAGATTTTATGTTAGTCAATATATTATTTCTAGTAATATTAATATTATTAAATGCATATTTTGCAGCAACAGAAATTGCATTTATATCATTAAATGACACAAAAATTGAAAAAATGGCAAAGGAAGGTAATAAAAAAGCAAAACAAATAGTAAGAATGTTAAAAAATCCAAGTAAATTTTTAGCTACTATACAAATAGGAATTACTCTGGCAGGTTTTCTATCAAGTGCCTTTGCATCAGATACATTTGCAGACATTTTAGCACCAATGTTAAATAAAGTGTTACCAATAGTTTCTGTAGATGTATGGAGAGGTATTTCAATTGTTATTATAACAATTATATTATCATTCTTTACATTAGTTTTTGGAGAATTAGTACCCAAAAGACTTGCGATGAAATATTATGAAAAAATATCTTTTGCTAGTATAGGTGTTATAAAAATTATTTCTATAGTTACTGCACCATTTGTAAAATTATTAACTGCATCTACAAATATAGTATCTAAAATATTTGGAGTTTCAGAAGACGATGAACAAGCTGTAACAGAAGAAGAAATAAAAATGATGATTGATGAAGGTGAAGAAAAAGGAACTATAGATGAAGAAGAAAAAGAAATGATAAATAATGTTTTTGAATTTAATGATACAACAGCAGTAGAAGTTATGACACATAGAACAGA
Organism: uncultured Clostridia bacterium; assembly: GCA_948805675.1. Lineage (GTDB taxonomy): Bacteria > Bacillota > Clostridia > TANB77 > CAG-508 > CAG-492. The sequence continues at coordinate 158,404 of CAQIBN010000001.1, forward strand.
CATATTTGCAATAGATATTGATGAAGATGTTTATAAAATATTAGATAAAATAGATGAATACAAATATAGTAGAATACCAGTATATGATGAAACAATAGATAATGTAAAAGGAATTTTATTTGTTAAAGATATTCTAAAATTATTAAGTGGGAAAAAACAGATTAAAATAAAAAATATAATAAGAGATGCATATTTTGTACCAGAATCTAAACCGATAAATGAAATATTTAAAGAATTACAAAAGAATAAAAAACAGATGGCTATAGTAGTTGATGAATACGGTGGAACATCAGGTTTAGTAACAATGGAAGATATTTTAGAAGAATTAGTAGGAAATATTTTTGATGAGTATGATGAAGTAGAAAATGAATATGAAAAGATAGATGAAAATACATTTTTAATTAGTGGAAGTGTATCAATATATGAATTAAAGAAAATATTAAATATAAATATTCCTGAAGGAGATTATGATACTTTATCTGGATATTTGTTAGAAGAATTGGGACGTTTGCCAGAAGAAGGAGAAGAAGCAATAGTAGAAACAAAAGATGTAACATATAAAATAGAGGAATATGAAGAAAAAAGAATAATGTGGGTAAAAGCTTGCAAAAATAATAACCAAAAGGTTGATGAGGAAACAAAAGAAAAAGAGTAAAAGAAGGTTTGATATAGATGAAGTCAAAAAATAAATTAATAATATTTTTTATAATTTTGTTAATATTATTTGGAATTTTTATTTATAAAAGTTTTGTTAGTAATGGATATGAAATTAAATTTGAAGAAATAAATGAAAGAAATTATTTTTTAGTTTTTGATGACAAATATGGTGTTATTGATAAAAATGGAGATATAATTGTAGAAACAAATTTTGATATGATACAAATACCAAATCCTAACAAAGATGTTTTTATTTGTATGAATGATTATAATACTGAAACAGGAAATTATGAAACTATAGTATGTAATAAAAATAAAGAGATATTATTTAGTGGGTTTGAGAGAGTTGAAGCAATTAGAAGAGAAGAGAATTTGGATGGTATACCATATGAAAAAAATGTTTTGAAATATAAACAAAATGGAAAATATGGATTACTTGATTTAAATGGAAAAAAAATAACCAAACCAATATACGAAGATATACAAACATTAGAATTTAAAGAAGGAATGTTATTAGTAAAAAAGGATGGAAAAAATGGAATTATTAATATTAATGGAAAAAAGATAATTGATATAAAATATGATTCTATTGAAGCAGATAAGTATTCTATAAGCAAGAATCATAATAAAAGTTCAGGTTTTATAGTATCTGTAAAAACAGAATCTGGATATAGATATGGATATATTAATTATAAAGGAAAAACAATATTAAAAGCACAATATAATGAAATAGCAAGAATTAATTATATAGATGATGATGAAAATGCATATTTAGTAGCTTTTAATAATGGACAAGCAGGACTTTTTAAAAATGGAAAATTAATATTACAACATGAATATGAAGATATGCAATTTGATAGTATTAATAATTTACTAATTCTTCAAGAATCAGGAAAACAAGGTATAGCTAACCTAAAAGGAGAAATAATAATTCCTATTGAATATGATAATATAATAATAGCAGGCAATTTGATTAATGCACAAAAGAATGATGAAGTAATAGTATTTGATAATAAAGGACAAAAATTAAACAATAAAAATTTTATAAGTATAATTTCTACAGAGAATAAAAAATATTTTATAAGTATAGACACGAATGAAAATTTTGGAATAGTAGATAAAGATAATAATATTTTGATAGATAATAAATACACTTTTGTAGATTATCTATTTGATGATTATTTTATTGTTCAAAATGATACACATTTAGGAATAATTGATATAAATGAAGATATTAAAGTAAAATTTCAATTTGATGTGTTGCAGAAATTAGAAGGAACAAATGTTGTACAAGGAATAAGAAATGAAACTGTAGAATTAATTGATAAAAATATGAATATCATAGCATCAATGAATAATGGTGAAATAGATATAAAAAATAATTATATACAAATATATAATCAAAAAGACAAAAAATATTTCGACTTTAATGGAAAAGAAATACCTAATATACATGGGATAGATAATCAAAAGTTATTTGCAAGAAAGCAAGATGATTTTTGGGGATTTGTTGATAAAAATGGAGATACTAAAGTAGATTATATATATGATATGGTGACTGAATTTAATATTTATGGTTATGCAGGAATAAAAAAAGATAGTAAATGGGGAGTAATTAATTCAGAAGGAATTATTATTTTAGAACCTACTTATATAATAGAAGAAAAACAACCAGAATTTATTGGAAAATATTATAGAGTTGATTTAGGATATGGAGAAACTTTTTATACTAATTAATTAATTAAAGAAAATTAATTGATTTATTTGAATAAATAATGATAACAAAGTTGTAATAATAGTTTTATAAAGTATATTAGATATAATGAGAAATAAAAGAAGATAGTTTAATGTAAATTATATAATAAAAATGCAAAGATATATAATGGGTTTATAGGTAACTCCCATATAAAAACCTAAATACATTATATAAGGAAAAAGTAATATGTATACCGAATTTGGAATTAGTAATGAAGTAATAAAATTAGCAGAGAAAATAAGTAAAGAAATAAATCCTATATTTGAGGAAATAGATAAAGTGTGTGAATTTAATTCTTTAAAGGTATTAAATTCGTTTCAGAAATTTAATATATCAGAAGTACATTTTAGTACTACTACAGGATATGGGTATGGAGATATTGGAAGAGATACAATTGAAAAGGTTTATGCTGATATTTTAGAAACTGAAGATGCTATTGTTAGATCACAATTTATTTCAGGAACACATGCTTTAACAGTTGCATTATTTGCCTTTTTGCGTCCTGGAGATACATTTTTAAGTATTTGTGGCAAACCATATGATACTTTAGATGAAGTAATTGGAATTACAGAAAACTCAAGTTCCTTAAAATCATTTAAAGTAAAATATGAACAAATAGATTTAATAGATAATGACTTTGACTATAAAGCTATAGAGGAAAGAGTAAAAAAAGGAAATGTAAAATTAATAGAGATACAACGTTCTAGAGGATATGCACTAAGAAAAAGTATTAGTTTAGAGAAGATGGAAAAAGTAATTAAATTAATAAAAAGTGTAAACAAAGATGCTATTATTATGGTAGATAATTGTTATGGTGAATTTGTAGATACAATAGAGCCAACACATTTTGGTGCAGATGTAATAGTAGGGTCATTAATAAAAAATCTAGGAGGAGGAATTGCTCCAAATGGAGCATATATTGCAGGAACTAAAGAATTAGTTAATTTAGCAGGAGAAAGATTAACTGCTCCAGGGCTTGGAAAAGAAGTAGGACCAAGTTTAGGAATAAATAAATCTATATTGCAGGGATTATTTTTTGCACCAAATGTTGTTGCAAGTAGTTTAAAAACAGCTATATTTGCAAGTAAAATGTTAAAGGAATTAGGATATAAATTAGAGCCAGAATTTGATGAAAAGAGATCAGATATTGTTCAAACAATAGAATTTGGAGATAGAGAGAAGTTAATTAAATATTGTCAAGGAATTCAAATGGGTTCACCAATAGACTCAAATTCTATACCAGAACCTTGGGAGATGCCAGGATATACAGATAAGGTTATTATGGCAGCAGGAGCATTTACTCGGAGGTTCATCAATAGAGTTAAGTTGTGATGCTCCAATACGTGCACCATATGTAGCATTTATGCAAGGCGGATTAACCTATGAATATGGTAAATTAGGTGTAATGAAAGCAATTCAAAATATAATATAGAAATTTAATAATAAAAACTTTTATAGGAGGAAGATTTGAAAGTAGTAGTAATTGGTGGAGGGCCAGCTGGTATGATGAGTGCTATTACAGCATCAGAAAAAGGCCATAAAGTAATTTTACTTGAAAAAATGAATACTTTAGGAAGAAAGTTATTAATTACAGGAAAAGGAAGATGTAATATAACAAGTAGTTTGGATATAAAAGACTTTATTTCAAATGTTCCAGGAAATGGTAAGTTCCTATATAGCAGTTTTCAAAACTATACTAATAATGATATTATTAATTTTTTACAAAAGCAGGGTGTAAAAGTTAAAGAAGAAAGAGGAAATAGAATATTTCCAGTATCTGATAAATCTAAAGAGGTATTAGATGCTTTTATTAGAAGAATGAAAGTGTTAAAAATTGATATTAGAACAAATAGTAAAGTAGTCAAAATAGAAACTGAAAATGGAGCAGTAAAAGGTGTAAGATATATAAATGAACAAGGTAAAGATGTATTAGAAAATGCAGATAAAGTTATTTTGGCTACAGGAGGAAAAAGTTATCCAAATACTGGTTCAACAGGTGATGGATATAATTTAGCTAGTAGTTTAGGACATAATATAACAAAAATAAAACCATCATTAGTACCTATTTCAGTGGCAGATAAAAGAAGTGAAACAGAGAAAGTTCTAAGAGAAAGTAGTATTGGAGACTCTTTAAACTTATGTAAAAAACTACAAGGATTAACACTAAAAAATGTTTTAATTAAAATTAAAGATGAAAAGAATAATAAACTAGTATATGAGGATTTTGGAGAGATGATTTTTACTCATTTTGGAGTATCAGGCCCAATAATACTAAGTAGTTCAGCCATACTTTTAAGGTATAAAAATATAGAAGAATTATTTAAACAGGGAAACATAAAACTAGTAATAGATTTAAAACCTGCTTTATCTGTGGAAAAGCTAGAATTAAGGTTAATAAGAGAATTTAAAGAGCAAAATAATAAATTATTTAGAAATTCACTAGACAATTTGTTACCAAAAAAATTGATACATTCAATAGTAGAAATTAGTAACATTAATCCAAATAAAAAAATAAATGAAATCACTAAAGAGGAAAGAAGTAATCTTGTTAATATATTAAAAAATTTTAAACTAACATTTAGAGAATTTAGGCCAATAGAGGATGCTATAATTACAGCTGGAGGAATTAATATAAAAGAAATAAATCCTAAGACAATGGAATCAAAAAAGGTGAAAGGGTTATTTTTTGCAGGTGAAATTATAGATGTAGATGCATATACTGGAGGATTTAATCTTCAAATTGCATATAGTACAGGATATACTGCAGGTATGTAAAAATAATACAGATTTTTTATATACATCGCATTTAAAGTGAATTAAGTTATATATTTTTTAATGATTATAGTGAAAATTATTTTAAATTATATTTAGAGTATAATTAGACCTATAAGATAATAAGCAAAAGAGGTTTTTTGAGTATGTTTAAAACAATTAAAGAAGAAAATGTACAAGCTGAAATTATAGAGAAAAAGTCCAAATTTATTGCTAATGTTTTTTATGTAGAAACAAGTGATAAAGCAGAAGAAATAATTAAGAGTATTAATAAAAAATATTATGATGCAAGACATAATTGTTATGCATATTCAGTTAAAAATCCTAATGAAAATATAAAAAGATATAGTGATGATGGAGAGCCTAGTGGAACAGCTGGAGCTCCAATGTTAAATATTATAGAGAAAAATAATATTAATAATATATTAGTTGTTGTAACTAGATATTTTGGAGGAATATTACTTGGAACAGGAGGACTTGTTAGAGCATATTCAGAAGCAACTATTAAAGCCTTAGAAAAAGTAACATATGCTAAAGAAGAGTGTGGAATAGAATTATCTGTAACAGTAAATTACAGTGATTTTGAAAATTTAAAATACTTTTGTAAGAAAAACGATATTTATATCATAAATACCCAGTATAATAATTGTGTAGAATGTACAATAGAAGTTAATAACGATGAAAAAAATAAGTTAATAGCTAATAATGATAAAAATAATTTTAAAATACTTAATTATAAAGTTATAAAAGAAAAAAACATCAGAAAAAATATTGAAAATTAAATGAAAAAAAAGAAAATTAGAAAAAATTTCCAGAAAACTATTGCAAATTTTTGGAAAACAGTTTATAATTTTAATTGTAAAATATTTACAAATTTATTAACAGGGGGAATTAGTGTGAAAGAGAAGATTACGGTTTTAATTGCTGATGATAATAATGAATTTTCTATGACTCTTGCAAGTTACTTAGAAAAAGATGATGAAATGGAAGTAATAGGTATGGCTAAAAATGGAAATGAGGCTTTTGATATGATAGTGAGCACAAGACCAGATATAGTACTTTTAGATGTAATAATGCCACATTTAGATGGATTAGGAGTATTAGAGAAATTAAATGCTATAAATATGGACAAATTTCCACTTTGCATTATGCTTTCAGCAGTAGGACAAGATAAGATTACTCAAAGAGCTATTAATTTAGGTGCTCAATACTATGTAGTAAAACCTATAGATATTAATTTATTAATAAAAAGAGTAAAAGACCTAAAATATTTCCAACCATCACAAAATAAGAATAACTTTTTAAGTAGAGAAATAAAAGCTCAATATATAGAAATAGATTCAGAAAATAAAAAATCAGAAGAAAATTTAGAAGCATTAGTAACAAATATTATTCATGAAGTAGGAGTTCCAGCACACATAAAAGGATATCAATATTTAAGAGAAGCCATAATGATGGTAGTAAATGATATTGATGTAATTAATCAAATTACAAAACAATTATATCCAGATATAGCTGTAAAATATAAAACTACCCCATCCAGAGTTGAACGTGCTATTCGCCATGCAATAGAAGTAGCATGGGGAAGAGGTCAAACAGATACAGTTGAAAATATATTTGGTTATACAGTATCTGCAAGTAAAGGAAAGCCAACAAATTCAGAATTTATTGCGATGATTGCTGATAAGTTGAGGTTGGAATTAAAGAGTGCATAAAATATGCTATAATCATCTAATAGTAAGCAATACAACAGTTACATGATTTGCATTTACTACCAATCAATTATGAGTTATTGGTAATAAATGTAGTAGAAAATTCGCTAGGAATGCAATAAACTAAAATAAATAAAAGCAATAAACTTCCAAAATTTATTGGATGAATTCTAGAAATGTTTAGAATGAAATTTGATAAAGATTGGAGGTTTTTTTGTATGGAAAAAATTGATATGGAGGTGGATGATTTTCTTTCCTATTGTGATTACAAAGGACTAGCAACAAAGACAATTAGAAGTTATGACCAAACTTTAAAACTATTTTTACAATATTTAAAAGATGAATATAATATTAAAAATTCTAATCAAGTAACAGAATTACATATAAAAAATTATATTGCAAATGTAAAAGAAAAATGTAAATACACAGTGGTTAGTGATATTCATAGTAAGAAACAAAATATTCCAGAGCATAGATGAGACTTTGGTAAAAAAGTGAGTATAGCTACTGTAAATAATTATACTAGAAATATAAGAGTCTATTTTAACTATATGTATGAGAATAGATTAATAAAGATAAACCCTGTACAAAAAGTGAAAGTAATTAAGACACCAAGGAAAGTAAAGGGATATTTAGACGATAAAGAAATAAATAATTTATTCAAGTGCTTTGATTCTTCTAAATTTCATGAGTACAGAGATTATGTAATTACACAACTTATTTTTGATACTGGAATGCGTTGTGGGGAATGCCTTATGATAAGAGATGAAACAGATATTAACTTTAGTGATAGGAGTATCTTTCTACCTGCTGAAAATACCAAAGGGAAGAAAGATAGATATGTTTTGTTTTCACAAACTATGGCAACTGAACTTAGAAGATGGTTACAGTATAGAGACAGGTATAAAGATAGTGAATTTTGTTTTTGCACAACAAAAGGAAAAAATCTAGAAGTAAGAAGTTTTGAAAGAAAAAGATGAAGCTATCAAAGCAAAACAACAAGGCAAAACCGAAGACTAATGTATTTGTACATAAGTCAAAGCAGAGTAGAAGTTGCATTCTACTCTATTTTTTGCATAAAAAAAGTATGTGTAGTTGCAGTACACATACAGAACGAATAACATCCACAGAACTGGACTCATCCAAATGTAACTATATAATAGTACATATTCCATTATATGTAAAATATAAAACTTTAATACTTTCCATCTAAATGTTCTAATCCAAATTCAATAATTTGATTAATAACACTGTTAAAGTTAATATTATTTTTCTTGGCATGATTACTTATTTTATCAAAAGTATTGCCATTAATTCTAATTGTTCTAGTTACTGTATAATTTCCTTAATTGTTTTTTTGATTATTAATTTATCCAATATTATCACCTACATATGGTGTACACAAAAATAAATTCATTAATTAAAAAGTTAAATGCAATTGTGTAAAATAAATGCAAGTTATAAGATAAATAGCAATTTTAAAGTAGTGATTTATTGTTTTGTTAATTTCATTATATCTATTGACAAATATATAACAACGTAGTATACTAATATACTAGTATAGTATACAAGAGGAGGCGGAGATGAAGGAAGAACAAATTATAGAAGCTACAAGACAATTATTTACAACATATGGCTACAAAAGAGTATCTATGGACGAAATAGCAAAACAAGCAAATGTAACAAAAAAAACTGTATATTCATATTTCAAAAGTAAAGAAGATTTACTTAAATACTTTATTAATGATGAAATAAAAAAAATGAAAACAATTATAGAAAATACAGAAAATAAAGATTTACCATACTTTACAAATGTACATAATGTAATAATAAGGTTAATAGAGTATAAAAATGAAAGTGAATTTTTAAAGAGTATAATTAGAGAATCTGAAATTTTTGAAAATAAAATAATAACTCAGAATTTAAAAGAAATTGATTATGAAATTAGAAAATATATTAGTAAACGTCTTCAAGAAGCTATAGATAAAAAGTATATTGAAGTGGAAGATGTAGAAATAACAGCATTTCTGATTTATAAAATGTATATTGCTTTAATGTTTGAATGGTCAGATACAAAAATTGATAAACAAAAGATAGCAGATAATATTATTAAAATTTTACAAAATGGATTAGAAAGAAAGGATGTTAAAAATGAAAAATAATAAAAATAAATTTATGAAAGTAGTCATTTTTATAGTTATTTTGTTAATTCCAGTAATTTATAGTTTTTTTTATTTAAAATCTTATTGGAATCCATATGGTAATTTGCAAGATTTACAAATTGCAATTGTAAATTTAGATAAAGGTGAAAACGACCAAAATCAAGGAGAAGAACTTGTAAAATCTTTAATAGATTCGAAAACTGTGAGAATATGCAATGTAGATGGTGATGAAGCACAAGAAGGATTAATAAATGGAAAATATTATGCAAAAATTATAATTCCAGAAGATTTTACAAAATCATTAAATAATGCACAAAATGCAGATAGAGAAAGAACAGTAATAACATATTCTCCAAATAAAAAATCTAATTATTTAGCATATCAAATTATAAATAATGTAGTTGCAAAAACAGAATTAAGTTTACAGGCAAAAGTTTCTGAAAAGGTAGTAGCATCTTTAAAAGAAAAATTAGAAGAAATACCTAATAAAATGGAAGAAATAAATGATGGAGTAAGTAAAATTCAAAATGGAACAAATACTTTAAATGATGGATTAAAAGCATTAGATGATGGAACAAATACTTTAAAAACAAATTATGAAAAGTTTGATAAAGGTGTTACAAATGCTTATCAAGGTAGTAAGGTTTTAGAAAATGGTATAAATTCTGTAAAAGCTGGAACTTCAGATTTATCTAATGGAACAAATACAGTAAGTATGGCAGTAAAACAAATTCAAGCAGGAACACAAGAAATATCTTCTAAGACAGGAAATGGAATAGAAGCCATAAATGATGGTGTTACTAAATTAGTATTAGGAACTGAAAGTTTAGATGAAAATTTAAATAATTATATTAATGGTGTAAATACATTAAATAAAAATACAGAGCAGATATTAGATGGAATAATTCGGAATAGGAAAACAAACTCCAGAACTATTACAAAATGAGAATTTTAAAAGGCTTTATGGTGTAGCAACTGGAATAAAACAAAGTAAAAGCTATGAAAAAATTACAAATTCAGGTATAGGATTAAAATCAGGCTCTGCAAGTTTGAAAAAAGGCATAGCTAGTTTGAAATCTAATATGTCTAGTGTAGAACAAATTGCTATAGGAATGCAACAATTAAATAGTGCAACTAATAAATTAAATAGGGGAGTACAAACTTTAAAGATAGGAACAAATAGCCTAGATGAAGGTGTAGGAAAAGTTCAAGAAGGAACAACTACTTTAAGTACAGGATTAAAAACATTAGATGGTAGTTCTAAAGAGGTAAAACAAGGAATTACAGAATTAGCAGATGGTACTAAGCAGGCATATAATGGTGGTATTGAATTAAATGAAGGTGTAAATACATTAAAAACAGAGATTTCAAAAGGTATTCATGATACAAAACAAGAACTAACTAAATTAGATGGATTAGATACTTATACACAAGACCCTATTGAAATTAAGGAGGAAAGTTATGGAGAAATAGATGAGTATGGTGTTTCTTTTACTCCATTATTCTTATCTATTGGATTATGGGTAGGTTCACTTATGTCTTATGTAATTTTATATTATGACCAAGAAAAAAGATATAAACTACTTGGAAAATATTCTGATAAAAAAATATTACAAATTATATTATACATAGGTATAGCAGTTTTACAAGGAGTTATTACAGGAGCTTTATTAAAATTGGGATTAGGATTTGATGTACAAAATACTTTATTATATTATTCGTCATGTGTAATTATAGCTATGGCCTTTATGAGTGTAATTCAATTTCTAATTATGAATTTTGGAGATATTGGTAAATTCATAGCATTAATTATTCTGGTTTTACAATTAGCAACTTCTGGAGGAACCTTCCCAGTAGAAACAATTAATAAAGGATTCCAAAGCTTTACAGGTTTATTACCAATGACATATGCAATTAGATTGTTAAAAGAACCTTTAGTAATAATAGATAATGGATTTGCTATTAAGAATATATTGGTATTAGCAATGTTTACTATTATTCCATTAGTTATTACAATTATTGTAGAAGTGATTAAAGAAATTAGATTAAAGAAGCAAAAAAATACTAATAAAGTATAGAAATAGTTTTAAAATAAAGATTATTAAAAGGGCAAAGACTTTTAATAATCTTTATTTTGTTAATTTAATAAAAAAGTAGACATTAATAGGTAAAAATGTTAAAATATATTTAGAATGAAAAGGAGGAGATGTTTTTATGATTTGTAAAAATTGTAATAAAGATAATAATGATGAAGCAAAGTTTTGTGTAGGATGTGGTGCAAAATTAGAAGAATCACAAGTAATAATAGAAAATACATCAAACAATCAAAGTTCTAATAATGTATCTGAAGTGCCTGAATATAAACCAACAAGTGCAATTATAGCAATAGTAGTTTCATTCCTTTGTTGTGGAGGAATAATTGGAGGTATCTTTGCAATTTTATCATTAGTTGAAGGGTCAAAAGTAAAAACTTTTGTAGAACAAGGTAATATAGTAGCAGCAAATGCAAGTTTAGCACAAGCTAAAAAATGGAATAAGATTTCTTGGATTATTATAGCAGTATTTGCAGTATTATTATTTATTTGGGCTACATTTATATTGGGAATAGCTATCCTAGAAGCATTATAAATATGAAATTTAATATTTAATTTTTTATAGTATGAAAATTAGAAAAGAGGAGTAAAATGATTTGTAATAGATGTTATTATAATAATGAGGATAATAGTGTATTTTGTGTAAAATGTGGTGAAAAATTAGAAGAAAAGAAGAAGGTACAAATACAAAATTCACAAGTACAAAATACTAATAATATAAATACTAATAATATGGGAAATGTACCTACATATAATATTGCAAATGCAATTGTAGCTTTAGTTATTTCATTAAGCTGTTGTTCTAATATAATAGGTATAGTTTTTGCAATATTATCAATAGTAGAAGGTTCTAAGGTAAGTCAATTTGTAAGATTTGGAGATATGGCATCAGCAAATGCAAGTTTAATTCAGGCTAAAAAATGGGTTAAATATGCATGGATTTCATTAGCAATATGGGTAGGTGTAATTATTGTATTTTATATTATATATTTTGTTTTTATTTTTGGGATAGTTGCTATAACAGAATTGTAGGTAAAATATGAAATTAGATAAAAACAAAAAAACAAGTATATACATAGTTATTAGTTTATTTATTATAGCACTAATTGGAATAATCTTAGTTAAAGTATATAATCCAGAAGAAAAAAGTTTTTTTATTCCATGTATGTTATATAAATTAACAGGAATAAAATGTCCTGGTTGTGGTATGACAAGAAGTGTACATTATTTAGTAAATGGTAATATTAAACAAGCAATTTGGTATAATTTAATGTTAATTCCATTAATAGTTTTAGTAATATATTCATTATATCGCTATATATTATTTCTAGTAAAAAATGAACCTATAATTAATAAATTATTAGAGAATTTGTTAAAAGTTTTTTTAGTAATTATAGTACTATTTGGAGTGACAAGAAATTTTACAACATTATTTTATTAAAATTATATATATAAAGTTAAGATAGACTAGATAAGAAGATTTAACCTTTTGGGTTAGATACTGAGAAGAATTTAAGTAGTGGGTTCTGTATTTCACAGGACTCATTATTTTATAATAGCAAAGTTCTAGTATAGAGTAAAGTTTAATAAATAGAGTTTTCACATCATATAAAATAATTGTACACAATTTTTTCCAAAATTGGCACACGAACAATTAAACAAGGGATGTAAGAGTATAATTGAGAAATGGATATAACTCCAGCCCACTATTGTTCTTTTATTTCTATTCTTATTTTTAGTTAAAGATTTATAAAAATAAGAACAAGTAAAAATGTCTTTATAAATGTTTTAGGTAATTTATACAATTTTTATTATTTCAGTATAATAAAAATGTTTGTATTCCAAATTTTGTATATAGAAGAGTCGCATTTTAAATACAATTTCCGCAATTTCCACAATTATTTTTTTTAGGGTTTTCGCCAAAATATTCTAACAAATAAGAACGTAAGCATTTCTTTGTATTACAATAATTAATCATTGAATTTAATCTTTGGTAGTCTAATGTATGAAAGGTATTTTTTGAACTTTTTTGAATAAGAAATTTATTTGCAAATATATCATTAGGACTAAATAAAAGAATACACTTTGAAGGTTTTCCATCTCTTCCACTTCGTCCAGCTTCTTGGTAATATCCTTCTATATTTTTAGGCATGTTATAATGTATAACATATCTAATGTTTGGTTTATCAATTCCCATACCAAATGCATTTGTTGCAATCATAATTTTAGATTTGTCACATAAGAATAAGTTTTGATATTTATTCCTTTCAAATGATGTAAGACCAGCATGATATTTACTATTATGATAACCTTTTAAAGATAGATAATCATATAAATAGTCTACATTTTTTCTTGAATTACAGTAAATTATACCAGAACTTAAGTTATTCTCTTCTAAAAAGCTTTGTAGAAATTGGACTTTATTTGTAGGGGAATTTATAAAAAATGATAGATTTTCTCGATTAAAAGTTGTAGTTAGAGTAAATGGATTTTTTAGAGCTAGTATATTAATAATATCTTTTTTTACTAATTTTGTAGCTGTTGCAGTAAAGGCAGTGATAACAGGTCTTGGGGTTAATAATGAAATGAATTTAGATATATTTAAATAACTTTTTCTAAAGTCATGTCCCCACTCAGATACACAATGGGCTTCATCAATTGCGATTAGTGATACAGAGGTGTTTTTTACAATTTCTACGAAGTTTCTATTATCTAGCCTTTCTGGTGCAATATACAAAAGTTTATATTTACCTAATTGTATATTTTTCATAATTATATTACATTCTGTATTGGTCATATTACTGTTAAGATATATAGCTGGTATATTTTTTTTATTTAATTTATCAACCTGATCTTTCATTAATGAAATTAATGGAGAGATAACTATTGTTAAGTTACTAAAAATAAGAGAAGGAATTTGATAGCAAATAGATTTTCCAGCACCAGTTGGAAGAATTGCTAAACAGTCTTTTTTATTTAAGATATTAGATATAATTTCTTCTTGACCTTTTCTAAATGATATGTATCCAAAATATTGTTTTAATAGTTTTAATGGGATATTCATTATGAAACTCCTTTAGAATTAAAATTTTATTAGAATATAATTAAAAATAAGATTATTAATTTATAAAAATAGTAACAGGAAAGCCACTATATTGTCAATATGTTTATGAAATTTTTTGTTTATTTGATATTAAAATTATTATTTAGCATTAATGAAATTTTATTTCTGAAATCTATTTTAAGAATTTTTAACAATTTTAAAATGTTATTTTTTACTCAAAACAATAAAATATTGAAATATGGCTGACCAGTAATGGCACTAAAAAATTTAAAGTACATACTTTTATATTATATTTACATTTTATTTAGTAATAATTTGTATTAATTAAAACTATATTGTATAAAAATTAATAAAAACATATTATTATCTGTTTTATTTAATATAAAAGTATGGTATAATGAATTATGTAAAATTAAGAAAAGGTGAAGTTAATATGAAAAGTACTATATTATATAAAGATAAATTAATTGAGTATGAAGTAATAAAATCTAAAATAAAAAATTTATATATACATATAAAAGATGGAAAGGTAATTGTTAAAGCACCTATAAAAGCAAAAAATAAAGATATTGAAAATGTAATAGAACAAAAGAAAAAATGGATTTATGAGAAATTAGAAAAAGTAAATGATAAAGAATATAAACAGGGAAGTAATGTCTTTTTATTAGGTAGAGCATATCCTCTTAAAATAAAATTTATTAAACAAAATAACCCCAATATTTATATAGAAAATGGAAATATGGTTGCAGAAATACCTAAAAAGTATAAAAATATATATTCAAAAAAAATAGAAGAACTCTTAGATAATGTATATATGAAACTTGCAGAAAAAGAAGTAGATATGGCAATGCAAATTGTAACAAGAATTGTTGGAATTAAACCTAATAAATATCGTATAAAAAAACTAAAGACTGCATGGGGAACTTGTACTTCTAATAAAAACATTACTATAAATTCTAGTCTAATGAAATATGATAGAACAGTAATACAATATGTAGTATTGCATGAGATATGTCATTTAAAATATATGAACCATTCAAAAGATTTTTGGAAAATGGTTAAGCAATATATGGGAAATTATGAGGAAGTAAGAAGAAAATTAAAAACATAAAAAGATTGTAGTTTGAAACATCAAACTACAATCTTTTTTATATAAATATATTCCAAATTAAATTTGTACAAATACAAATTAAGATTCCACATATAGTTGGGAGTGCAAAAGCAATTAAGCTCCATTTAAGCTTTCCAGTTTCTTTTTTTATTGTTATTAATGTTGTACTACATGGAAAATGTAACAAAGTAAAAATCATCACATTAATTGCTGTAATTAATGTCCATCCATTTTGTAATAATATCTGCCCAATAGCAAAATTATCTTCTAAACCTACTAAAGTACCTGTTTGCATATAACTCATAAGAATAATAGGAAGTACAATTTCATTAGCTGGTAGACCTAAAATAAATGCTGTTAAAATATAACCATCTAATCCCATTAATCTAGCAAAAGGGTCAAAGAAATTAGCAACATATGTTAAAATACTAATATCATTAAACTGAATATTGGCAAATAACCAAATTATAATACCAGCAGGTATGGCAACACTTATTGCTCTACCTAAAACAAATAGTGTTCTATCAAAAATAGAATGTATAAAAACTTTGCCCATTTGAGGTTTCCTATAAGGTGGAAGTTCTAACACAAATGAGGATGGATATCCTTTTAATATTGTTTTAGATAAAATTTTAGATATAAATAGTGTCATTACAATTCCAAATATTACAATAGCTAAAACTGCAAAAGTAGATAAAAGAGAAGCATTAAAGCCAGACGCTAAACTACTAATAAATATCATTGATACTGTTATTAAAAAAGGAAATCTACCATTACAAGGTACAAAGCTATTGGTTAAAATTGCAATTAATTTTTCACGAGGGGAATCTATAATTCTACATCCAATAACACCAGCAGCATTACATCCAAACCCGCATACAAATTGTAAGTGCTTGCTTTCCGAGAAGTACATGCTTTTCTAAAGTATTTATCTAGGTTAAAGGCTATACGTGGTAAATATCCTAAATCTTCCATAATAGTAAATAGTGGAAAGAAAATTAACATTGGCGGTAACATTACACTCACAACCCATGTTAAAGTAGAGTAAACACCATCTATTAAAATACTACTTAACCATGTAGGAAATGAAAGTAAATTTAATAATATAGTAATTTTATCTTGTAAATATCCAAAAAAGCTAGAGAGTAGCTGAGAAGGATAGTTAGCTCCTGTAATTGTTAGCCAAAATATAGTAGCTAAAAATAATAACATAATTGGCAAACCAAATGTTTTTGAAGTTAGTATTTTATCTATTTTTCTATCTCTTTGATTATATTTACAATTATCATATTTACAAATATCTGTACAAATATTTTCTGCTGTGAATAATATAGTTGATACAATTTTGTCTTTAAATTTGTCATTTTCTAAGTTAGAATCATTTAGTAAAGCTCTATAATATAATAATTTTTTATTTAATTCTTTGTTGTTTTTTAATGTATTATAAAATATATTTTTGTCTATACAATTTATTATTTTTTCATCATTATCTAAAAGTTTTAAAATAATCCACCTAGATAAATATTTATGCTCTTTTGGAATTATTTTTTCGACTTCAGGTTGTAATTTTGCTATTGAATCTTCTATTATATTCATATATGTTGGGAGATGGGGAGTGGTAACTAAAGTTCCTTCACATACTTCCTGAACTTTTTTCATTAAATTATTTAAAGTTTTCTTTTTTCTAGCTATAGTACCAACAACAGGTACTCCTAATGTTTTTTCTAATAATTTTAAATCTATATGAATACCCTTTTTTTCAGCTTCATCTAATAAATTAACACATACTACTAATTTATTTGTAATTTCCATAGTTTGATAAACTAAATTTAGGTTTCTTTCTAAACATGTTGCATCTACAACAATAATGCTTGCATCAGCATCTCCAAAACAAATATAATCTCTTGCAATTTCTTCTTCTTCAGAATTTGACATTAATGAATATGTACCAGGAATATCAACTAATAAGAAATTTTCTTTATTATAATTAGTAATACCAGTAGCGTTAGAAACTGTTTTTCCGAGGCCAATTACCAGTATGTTGATGCATACCAGTTAAATTATTGAAAATTGTAGATTTACCTACATTCGGATTTCCGTCCAATAGCTATTGTATATTTACATTTATTTTTAAGCTCATTTAAATCATCATTTAGTAGCCTTGTTCCAGTAGAGCTACTTGTTAAACCCATAAAATCACCTTCCTATAGTAGTATATGAAAATGAATAATAAATGTGAAAATTGTTTTTTAGGTAAAATGTGTGTAGATTAAATTAAAATTAGTTTGTTAAGAAAAATAATAAATGTTTAAATAATTGTACACAATTTTTTTCAAAAATTGGCAAACGAAAAATTGAACATGGGCTGTAAGAATATTAATTAAGAAGCAAATATAAATTCAGCCCATTATTGTTATATAAGATAAAAGTTTTAGTTTTGAGTAATATTTAATTAATAGAATTTATTGTTTGTTGTATTTTATATAATTATTAAAATGTTTATTATAATGATTTTTAGAAAAATAATTTTATAAATCATAAAATAAAACAATAGATTTACAAAAATATTTTAATTATTATTTAATACAACCTGTATATTCTTAGCATCTTCTTTTCTAAGGGCAATAGTGCTCCCACGAACTAGGTAAGCTGTCGAATCTCCAGTCATACTTCTAAAAATAGGAATAATTAAGGTTCCTTTACAAATTCCTAAATCTAAAAGTCTTCTTCTAATTTGTCCAGAACAATCTAAAGAATGTACTGTGACTTTATTTGTTAAATTTATTTTATCTAGTCTAAAAGTTCTCATATGTGCCTCCAAAAATTTATATAAATGTATAATATATATTATGTATACGAAAAGGAAAATGTTAATTTAAATTAGATATGACTTTGGTATAAAAATCACCATTTAATATTTATAAATATATTAATTTATGTTATTCTAGTATGTATTTTTTTACTGGTATGTGTTTTTGTAATTAGTTAATAATAAAATAATAAAAAAATTTAAAATAAATGATGCTTTTTTATTTTTCTTGTAGTATAATGTCAAATGTGTAAAAAAATGTAGAAGGGAATGATTACAAAATGGAAAGAAAAAGAGGATTTGAGATTGCTAAAGGTTTTGAAAATAAAGGAATTAATATGCCAGTAAGAAAAACAAAATATTCAGCTGGATATGACATAGAATCAGCAGAAGATTGTATAATACCTGCATATACACCTGGACAAAAACCAACATTTGTAAAAACAGGATTAAAAGCATATATGAAAGAAAATGAATATATGATGCTTTGTAATAGAAGTTCTAATCCATTTAAAAAAGGATTAGTAATGGCGAATAGTGTTGGAATTATTGATGCTGATTATTATGGAAATCCTGATAATGATGGAGCTTTTATGTTTGCTTTTTATAATTTCTTTGATCATGAAGTAGAAATAAAAAAAGGAGATGTTATTGGTCAAGCAATATTCCAAAAATATAAATTAGTAGATGATGATTCAGCAGAAGGTGAAAGAGTAGGAGGATTTGGCTCAACTAATAAATAAAGTGACATAAAAAAATTAAAAAAAGTTATCCTAGGTGGCTGAGGGGTTACGGAGGATTTTAAGCAAAAAATAGATGGTAAAGGCTTTGACTTTTACCATTTTTTGTTGTATAATGAAAAAGTAGTTAAAAAAGAGAAACGAAACCTTTCTTGACTTCAGAAATTTAGCATATTGAAGGGAGTGACTTACATGTTTAATGTAGGGGACAAGATTGTACATCCTATGCACGGTGCAGGTACTATCAGTGCAATAGAAGAAAAGAATATTTGTAATGAAACAGAGCAATATTATATAATATCAATGCCTGGGGAAGTAAAGGTGATGGTTCCAATTGCAAAAGCAGAACAAATTGGAGTAAGAAGTATTATTAACGAAGCAGATGTTCCTAAAGTATTAGGTATATTAGAAGAAGATGAAACTGAAATGTCTAATAATTGGAATAAAAGATACAGAGATAATATGGACAAAATGAGAAGTGGGAATATATATGAGGTAGCAGATGTTGTTAGAAATTTAAGCTTCAAGCAAAAAGAAAAAGGTTTATCAACAGGAGAAAAGAAAATGCTTAATAATGCTAAACAAATTTTAGTAAGTGAACTTGTTTTAGCAGAACATGCATCAAAAGAAGAAATTGAGAAATTGGTAGATAATAAGATAAATGTATCTTTTGAAGAAAATAGAATTCCAGTTGAAGAAAATATAGAGATTAATAAAAATATTGTAAGTAAATTTATTCCTTTTGATGGAACAGGTACATCTGTTAACTAATTTAATAATTTATATTTTTAGTTAATTATAGAGAACTTATATATTTTTTTAAAAGTAAATTTATTAAACATAATAAAGAAGTGGAAATAATTCTACTTCTTTTTAGTATAATATAAGTTACTGTATAAATTTTTAAAATTAATTTTGTATAAAGTTTTAGTTAAAATATTATTTTTATAGAAATTACATAAATGAATTATCAATAATAACTGAACAATTACAACAATTTACATAAAAATGTCAACTTCTGTAACATAATAAGAAGGATTTAAAAATAAAGCGTCGAATAATATAATTATAGTGAAAAGAAAGGTGTCATAAATGGTACGTTATAGTGATGAACTAATTGACGAAATAAGAAATAAAAACGATATAGTAGATATTATATCACAATATGTAATATTAAAAAGAAGTGGTAGAAACTTTTTTGGGTTATGTCCATTCCATAAAGAAAAATCACCTTCTTTTTCTGTATCACCAGACAAGCAAATTTTTCACTGTTTTGGATGTGGTGTAGGAGGAAATGTTTTTCATTTTGTAGAGAAAATAGAAAATTTAAGTTTTATAGAAACAATAGAGATGTTGGCAGATAGAGCAGGTATTAATTTGCCTACTATAAATAATAATGTAGATGATAAATTAATAAAGCTTAAATCAAGAGTATATGATATAAATGAAATGGCAGCAAAATTCTATCATGAAAATCTATATAAACCTACTTCAAAAGAAGCTCAAAATTACATAAAAAGAAGAAAATTAGATAATAGAACATTAAAAAACTTTTTAATAGGATATTCAGGAACTTTTAATGAATTATATATTTATTTAAAAGAAAAAGGTTTTTCAGATGAAGAAATATTGGCTTCAAGCTTGGTAAATAGAAATGAAAATGGAAAATTTATAGATAGATTTAGAAAAAGACTAATGTTTCCAATACAAGATACAAGAAATAGAGTTATAGCTTTTGGTGGAAGAGTTTTAGATGATAGTAAACCAAAATACATAAATTCACCAGAGAATGTGGTATATAGTAAAGGAAAGCATTTATTTGGGTTAAATGTCGCAAAAAAAGAACAAATAAAAAAAATAATTATAGTAGAAGGATATATGGATGCAATATCATTACATCAAAGAGGTATAACAAATGTAGTTGCTTCTTTAGGAACTGCAATGACAGAATCTCAAGGGCGATTATTAAGAAAAAGTAGTGAACAGGTAATAATTGGATATGATGCAGATAGTGCTGGGCAAGCAGCAACACTAAGAGGTCTTGAAATTTTGCAAAATTTAGGATGTGATATTAGAATTCTTCAAATAGAAGGAGCAAAAGACCCAGACGAATTTGTTACAAAATATGGACCAGAAAGATTTTTAAAATATGTTGATAATGCAATTTCATTAGTAGAATATAAAATAAAAGTATTAAAACAAAATTTGAATATAGATAATACAAATGATAAAATAAAGTTCTTAAAAGAAATAGCAAAAGAGTTATCAAAAATCTCTAATAATATAGAAAGAGAGGTATATATTGATAAAATTTCTCTAGAATATAAAATCTCAAAAGAGGCCATATATTCAGAGATAAATAAATTAATATATGGAAAAAATGATAATGAGAAAAAATCTGTGGCAAGTAAAATAGTAGCACCTCAAAAGAAAGTTGTAGAAGAAACAGACCAAGCAATTGCAAAAAGAGAAGGATTAATAATCTATTTATTAATAAATTATCCAAGTGAAAGTTATTTAAAAATAAAAGAATATATATCTATAGACGACATAAAAAGCCAAAGAAATAAAAAAATATTAACAAAATTGTATGAAGAATTAGAAAAAGGATATAGTAATATTGATAATATATTAGATTGGTTTGAAGAAGAAGAAATAATTAACTATTTAACAAGTATAATGGCATATGATTTTGAAATTACTGAAGTTAATAAATGTATTGAAGATATTTTAAACATCTATTTAAAAGAAAAATTAATAAAAGACAGAAATAATATCATAAATAAGTTAGAAAATAAAGAGCTTACAAAAGAAGAAGTAGCTAATTATGAAAGACAATTAAGTGAAGTAATTGTTAAATTGGCTAAAATAAAATAAGGAGGGAAGATATGAAAAAAACAGAAACAGGAAAAGAAGAAGTAGATATAGAAAAAGATAAGAATTCAGACAATGCTAGTGATAAAAATAAAGAAAAAATAATGGAGATAATAAAAAAAGCAAAAAAAGATGGAAAAATAACATATGGAGAACTTGCTAGTCAATTAGATAATTCCAATCCAGATCAAATAGAAGAAGTTTTTGATGCTTTTGAAAATTTAGGAATAAATGTATTAAAAGATGATATGGATGAAGAACCAAATCCAGATGATTTAGAAGAAGTAGAAGAAGTTAATTTAGAAGATATAGATGTAACAAATATTGATGGTGTAAATGTTGATGACCCTGTAAGAATGTATTTAAGAGAGATAGGAAAAATACCTCTTTTAACATATGAAGAAGAGATTGAGCTTGCAGAAAAGGTTCTTAATGGAGATGAGGATGCAAAACAAAAACTTGCAGAATCAAATTTAAGACTTGTAGTTAGTATAGCTAAAAAATATGTTGGAAGAGGGATGTTATTTCTTGATTTAATACAAGAAGGAAATATGGGATTGATAAAAGCAGTAGAAAAGTTTGATTACACAAAAGGATATAAATTTAGCACATATGCAACATGGTGGATAAGACAAGCCATTACAAGAGCTATTGCTGATCAAGCAAGAACAATAAGAATACCAGTTCATATGGTAGAAACTATTAACAAATTAATTAGAACGTCAAGACATCTACTTCAACAACTAGGAAGAGAACCAACACCAGAAGAAATAGCAAAAGAGTTAGAAATTCCTGTTGAAAAAGTATTAGAAATACAAAAAATAGCACAAGATCCAGTATCTTTAGAAACGCCAATTGGTGAAGAAGATGATAGCCACTTAGGAGATTTTATTCAAGATGAAGATTCACCAGCACCTCAGGATTCTGTTGCATACACTTTATTAAGGGAGCAATTAGAAGAGGTAATGAGCACATTAACCCCAAGGGAAGCTAAAGTTTTAAAATTAAGATTTGGTTTAGAAGATGGAAAAGCAAGAACTTTAGAAGAAGTTGGAAAAGAATTCATGGTAACACGTGAAAGAATTAGACAAATTGAAGCAAAGGCTTTAAGAAAGTTAAGACATCCAAGTAGAAGCAAAAAGTTAAAAGATTATATGAGTTAAATAGGGGAGGAATTTAAAATGAAAAAATTAAATAAAATTGTAGCTTTAATAGGAATGATGGTAATAATGGCTATAGCACTTACAGGATGTGAATTAAAAAGCAATAAAAAGGCTATAGACAAAAAAGAATTAACAGGGTATACAGAATATACACATTCATCAGGTGTAAAATTCTCATATCCAGAAGAATGGAAAAGTTTAGGAACTACTTCAAAACCAGTTTTTGCAGATGCAAATAATGGTACAAATGTGAATTTACTTTCTGAAAATGTACCAAGTGGATATAATTTAACTTCTTATATGAGTGCTTCAATAGCAAACATAAAGAAACAATTAGCAAGTAAAATTAAAGGTGATGTTTCAGAAGAAGAAGTTAAATTAAATGGAAAAGATGCTTCTATTATTACTTATATAATGTCACAAGATGGTGTAGATGTTAATATAAAACAAGCTTGTTTCATAGATGATAAAACAGCATATATATTAACAACAGCTACAACAGCAGATGAAAATGATACAGAAATAATAGATAATATCATTAGTTCATTTACAAAATAATAAAAAATAATGTATTTTAAATTGAAAGTAGATGTTTATAGAGTGAATTACTGTAATAAGTTTTTCACTCTTTTTTAATAGAATTATAAAATATGTTATAAGATTAAATATTTGTTAATTTTAGTTTAATAAGTTACTTATTTAGTAAAAAGAACTTCAAATAGGTATTGATTTTTTAGGATTTTTATGTTAATATTTTAATAGAGTTTTGTATATTAATTGGAGGTGAACTCTAAAATTATGGAAAAAATTAATCCTTTAAATGCTTTATTGAGAATTTTGGGAGGAGAAGGGCAGAATAAGGCAGATATACCAGATTTAGGTGAAATAAATGAAGAACCAGAATTAATAAAATTATTAGAAAAAGCTAGAAAAAATGCAGAAGAAAATGCTGGAAAAAGTTTTAAAGATGAATTATATAATAAAAATCATAATTTAACCAAAGAAAATACAAGAAAAGAAACAAGTAGAATTCAACAAAACGCACGTAAAAATGGGGATAAACAAATAACTATAAATCGTGAGTAAATAAAAAAGAAGATAAAATTTTAATATTTTCTTTTTTATTTACTTGACAAATTTAATAATAACTATTATAATAACTATTGTGTTTAATAAATGGCGAGATAGCTCAGTTGGCTAGAGCATCCGGTTCATACCCGGCAGGTCGATGGTTCGAATCCATTTCTCGCTACCAAAATTTAAAAAATGGCTAAAAATAGTATGTTTCAAGTAAAATGAGACATGCTATTTTAAATTTTATCACATTAGTTTATAATAGGTAGTTTAATTTATTTATTGCTTTTGACTGTTTGAACTATTAAGGTAAAAAATCCTCAAAAATGAAGTGAATGTCGATAAAATCGTTTGTTACTTCTATTTTTTTTATCCATTTTTGATATAATATTTATGTTTAGCATAAAACAAACCTGCTATTAATAGCAGGTTTGTTTTGTGTGTTTTGAATTTTAGGAGTCACTATTTTTGTCACAACATTTACACGTAGTGTTACCACAGCCTTTCTTGCAATTACAACCATGTTCAGATTTACTATTGTTGCTATGATTACAATTGCAGTTACTATTACTACAATCTCCACAATTGCATTTACCATGGCAATTAGGATTAGATTTTGTTGTTTTGCATTTTTCTCCATTTTCAAGTACACTCATTATGTTTTCCTCCAGATGTATAAATAAATTTTGTGCTTCAAACATATAGGAATAAGATAGTGAAATATAGAACACTTCCACAAAACTGAGCAAGAAATATCTTCTTCCACATTATATAAGAAAACACTAACAATATTTTACAACAATAAACATAAAAAGACAACTCCCTATTGTAACATTATGAGTTGTATATTAAGCTGAAACATAAATAGAAAAGGTAAATTAAACAGATAAATAAGTAAAATAAAAGCACTAATTAGTATCATATAAGGATTTATATGATACTAATATCAAGTGCTTTATCATTTTACTACTTTAAAGATAACTATTTAAATTTAATATTTAGAAATTCAAGAAATTGTATGCTAGTTTATTAGCAACATCCTCCTCTATTTCCTCCACAACAACAGCAGATTAATATTAAAACAATTATTATCCAAATGCAATCATCTCCGAATCCGAATCCACATCCGCATCCACAACCTCTATTTTCTGGCATAGAAATTCCCCCCTTTCAAAATGTACAAAACTTTCTTGGTTCTACTTTTCTTTTTAGGCTAACAGGCGTTTTTAGCAACCGCATCCACAGTCGTTATTACAGCATCCTCTGTTACCACAGCTGCAGAAAAGTAGTAAGAATAGAATAATGAACCATAAAACTTCACTATTTCCATTATTACAACAAATTCCCATATTACTACCTCCTATAAAGAATGTTTTTTTCTTGTTCTTTAGTATGATATATATTATTCTAAAAACTAAAAAGTGTTACATTTCTAAAAAAGCATATTGATAAAATTAAAAAAGTATGAAATAATCTGTACAAAGAGAATAATTTAGTGATATAATTTCAAAAAGCTGAAATATTACCTGATATATCATAATATTTAGGTTATAAAATAAAGAAATGAAACTACTAAATATAATAAGTTATAGAAGAAGTTCGGAGGCACGAAATGGGAAATATAGTATTATTAGATGATTTAACAATAAATAAAATTGCAGCTGGTGAGGTTATTGAAAGACCAGCTTCAGTAGTTAAAGAATTAGTAGAAAATTCAATTGATGCAGGTGCAACTAATATATCAATAGAAACAAGAAATGGTGGAATATCTTATATAAGAATAACTGATAATGGAAAAGGATTTATGCCAGATGATATGGAAATTGCTTTTGAAAGACATGCAACAAGTAAAATAAGAAAAGCTGAAGATTTAGAAACTGTAAAGTCTATGGGGTTTAGAGGGGAAGCACTAGCTAGTATTGCAGCTATTTCTAGAGTAGAATTAACATCAAAGACAGAAGAAAGTAGTATTGGATATAAAATAATAGTAGAGGGTGGGAAAATAATAAGTAAAGAAGAGATTGGATGCCCTAAGGGAACTACTATAACAGTTGAAAACTTATTTTTCAATACACCAGTTAGGTACAAATTTTTAAAAAAAGATTTTACAGAAGCAGGATATATTGAAGATGCAGTTACAAGAATAGCTCTTGTAAATCCTCATATTGGAATAAAATTAATAAATTCTGGTAAAACAATAATTCGGGACTAATGGAAATGGTGATAGTAAAAGTGTTATATATAATATATATGGAAGAGATGTTGCAGAAAATATTTTGAATGTAGAATATATATATGATGATATAAAAATAACAGGAGTAATTGGAAAACCAGTAATTGCACGTTCTAATAGAGCTAATCAGTTGTTTTTTGTAAATAAAAGATATATAAAAGATAAAACATTAACTAGTAGTGCAGAACAAGGTTTTAAAGGGATGTTAACAATAGGTAAATATGGATTTTTAATATTAAATATAGAAATAGATCCTCATAAAGTAGATGTTAATGTACATCCAGCCAAATTAGAAGTACGATTTGAAGAGGAAAGTAAAGTTTTTAAGGCAGTATATCATGCTATAAAAGAAACTTTATTAAAGTCTGATTTAGTGAAAGAAACAAAAGAAACATCTGAATATGATGTAAATAAGAAACAAGTTTCTACAAATAATATACAAGAAAAAAGTAGTATTGAAAATTTAGAAAGTATAAATCCTACATTTGGAACATTATTTAAAAAGATAATTAATAATAATGGAGTAGACAATCAAAATAATACCAAAAATAATGTAATAGAAGAGTTGTATAATAATAAATTTGGTAATGAAGAAAAAAATAAAGAAGAGGTTTCTACTATTGTAACAAAAGATGTACAAAATACAATAAATGAGAAAGAGATACAAAAACAAGAAATACAAAAAAGTATAAGTAATGAAGATATAAAAGAACTACAAGACAGTGTAAATAGTGAAGAATTAAACCCAGCGCAAAATGATATAAAACAGGTCATAATAAAAGAAGAAAATATGCAAAAGAATGTTACGAATAATAATTTGAGTATACAAGGAACTGAAATTGGACAAGAAACTGATAGATTAAATAGTGAGAATATCAATAATGAAAATGAAGAAGAGATTAAGAATATAAAAGATATTGAAGAAAATAATATAGGTGATAAAAATTTCGAAGAAATGTATGCTAAAATGTTTGGAAAATTGCCAAATAATGATTGCGAAGTAAAAGAAGAGGATGAAGAATATAAAATTAAAGATTCAGAGGTTTCTATTCCAACAGAAAATATTAGCATATTTACTAACAGTAGTTATTATGAAATTCCTAATTATAAATTTGTGGGGATTGCTTTTTCTACATATATAATAATCGAAATGGATAAAGAAATGTATATTATAGATCAACATGCTGCTCATGAGAGAATTATGTATGAGAAAATAAAGAAAAATTATTATTCAGATGGTCCAAAAGAATCTCAGTTAATGCTATTACCAGATATTATAACATTAACACATAAAGAAATGGGAATTGCTAAAGATAATATCAAATTATTTGAAAAAGCAGGATTTACTTTAGAGGAATTTGGAGAAAATACTATAAAAATTTCAGGTGTTCCTAATATTTGTATAGATTTAGAAACTAAAGAATTATTTTTAGAAACACTTGATGAAATTAATACTGTAGCAAGAACTGCAAAACAAGAAATAGAGGAGAAGTTTATTGCAACACTTGCATGTAAATCAGCAGTTAAAGCTAATATGGCTTTAACAAAAGAAGAGGTAGATAATTTAATGAAACAATTGTTATTATTACCCAATCCTTTTACTTGTCCACATGGCAGACCTACAGCAATAAAAATGTCTAAGATAGATATAGAAAAGAAGTTTTCTAGAAGATAATAATAGAAGGAAAGATTTTAAAATGATAAAACCAAAAGTTATAGTTATATGTGGTCCTACAGCGTCAGGAAAAACGCTACTCTCTATAGAACTTGCAAAACAGATAAATGGAGAGATTATATCAGCAGATTCAATGCAAATATATGAAGATATGGATATTGGAACTGCAAAACCAACAAAAGAAGAAATGGGATGTGTTAAACATCATTTAATTGGTTATGTGTCACCAGAAGAAAGGTATAGTGTTGCAAGATATAAAAAAGATGCAATAAAAAAGATAGAAGAAGTGTTGCAAAAAGGGAAAACTCCTATTATAGTTGGAGGAACAGGTTTATATGTAGATTCCTTAGTGAACTGGGTAGAATATGATGAAATTGAAATTGACATAGAATACAGAAATAGCTTAGAATGTCTAATGGAAAAACAAGGTTTAGAATATTTATATAATAAAGCAATTAAAATAGATTCAGAAGCAATGAAAAAAATAAGTAAAAATGACAAAAAAAGGATATTTAGAGTACTTGAAATATATAAAGCAACTGGAAAAACAAAAACACAGCAAGAAATAGAATCAAGAAAAAGAGAGAATCCATATGAGTTTAAAGTATTTGGTATTAATATGGAAAGAGAAAAGTTGTATGATAGAATTAACTTAAGAGTAGATATAATGATGAAACAAGGATTAGTTGAAGAAGTAAGAAATATAGTAAAAAAATATAAGCGGATTTCCAACTGCTATGCAAGCTTTAGGCTATAAAGAAGTTTATGAACATTTAAAAGGCGAAATAAATGAAGATGAAATGATTGAAAAAATAAAACGTGAATCAAGAAGATATGCAAAAAGGCAAATAACCTGGTTTAAAAGAAATGAAAGTATAATATGGTTAGATGGATTAGAAAATAAACAAAATAATATAAAGATTATTTTGGAGGGAATAAAGTGAACAAAAAAAATACAAAAGTAAAAAATAATTTTTTATCGAAAAATAAGAAAAAAGTTGTTTTGGTTATATTGATGATTATAATTTTATATTCTTTGTATATATTAAGTGTACTATTAAGAAATCCTGTAGATACTGTTCTTGTGGAGAATGGGAAACTTTATTTAGAAGAAGCTACTACTGGGTATATAATAAGAAATGAAACTGTAGTGGAAGGTGAAAATTATAAAAATGGTATTGTTCCAATAAAAACTGAGGGAGAAAGGGTTTCTAAAGGGGATTCTATATTTAGGTATTACTCTAATAGTGAGGATAATTTAATAGAGAAAATACAAGATTTGGATAAAAAAATACAAGAAGCAATGAGCAAAGAGAATAATCTATTTTCTAGTGATATTAAGCTGTTAGATAGTCAGATAGAATCTAAATTAAATGATATATATGAGTTGAATGATTTGCAAAAAATAACAGAATATAAAAAGGATATTAATACATATATAACAAAAAAAGCTAAAATTACAGGAGAGCTTAGTCCAGCAGGTTCATATATAAAAAAATTAATTGATGAAAGAAGCGGATATGAAAAAAGTTTAAATAGTAATTCAGAATTTGTTGATGCACCAATTAGTGGGCTTGTTTCATATCGTGTAGATGGGTTAGAAAATGTTTTAAAAACAGATGATTTTTCTAAGATAAATAAACAATTTTTAGAAAAGTTAAATGTAAAAACAAGTCAGGTTATAGCATCAAGTAGCGAAAAAGGTAAAGTGATTGATAATTTTGAGTGTTATTTAGCAACTATTATTGATTCAGAAAAAGCAAAAGAAGCAGAAGTTGGAGATAGAATTAAAATAAGGTTACCAAATAGTAAAGAAGTAAATGCTAAAATAGAGTACATTCAATCAGATAATAATGATATAGTTCTTGTACTTAAGATACAAGAATGTGTTGAAGAATTTATCTCGTATAGAAAAATAGCATTTGATATTATATGGCGGAAGTGCAAGTGGATTAAAAGTACCAAATTCGTCTATTGTATATGAAAATAATTTAGCTTGTGTAGTTAGAGATAGGGCAGGATATTTAGAAAAAATATATATAAAAGTATTAAAACAAAATGATAAGTATTCTATTGTAAGTAATTATTCAAGTAATGAATTAGAACAATTAGGATATGATTCTAATTTTATAAGTAATAAAAAGTCTATTAGTTTGTATGATGAGATTGTATTAAAAATGACAGAAGACAAGCTAAAATCTATTAAATAAATATGTGTTTTATTTGATAATATAATTATTTCTTACCTTTTGTAATGTTACAATAATATTACGAAAATATTAAGTTATTATTACAGAAACTAAAAGGTATTGACAAATGCCCTGAAAAGTTAGATACTATTGCTAGTAAATTAATGCAAAGGAAGAGAGTTTTAGGAGGTTATAAGGATGTCAGGAGCTATTATGAATAAAGTATGGGATTTGTTTGGTATGGATCCAGCAGAAGATAAAGAAGATGATGTATATGATATGGAAGATGAATATAATGTTGAAGATGAAGAAGTAGAAGAAAGAAGAGTATGGGGAAAAAGAGGAAGTAATAGTAATAAAGTTGTTAGTATGCCACAAATTCAACAAGTAAAGATGGTAATATCACAACCTACCTCTTTTGAACAATCAGAAAGTATATGTGACTTATTAAAAGACAAGAAGTCTGTAATTGTAAATTTAGAATATGTTAATAAAGATGTTGCAAGACGTATAGTAGATGTTATTAGTGGAGCAGTACATGCATTAGATGGTCATATTCAAAAAGTTTCAAATTCTATATTTTTAATTGCACCATACAATTATGATATAACAACAGATATGGCTAGAGAAGAAATTAAGAACAAGCTTTCAGTTTCATGGCTTAGAAATAATGGCAATGATTAATGAGAGTCTACATTCATAAAGAAAGTAGGAGGAATTATTATGTTTACACCACTTGATATAGAAAATAAAAAATTTGCAAAACAAATTATGAACGGATATAGTGTAGAAGAAGTTGATGATTTTTTAGATCAATTAACATTAGATTATGAAAAAATGTATAAAGAATCATCTGAAAATAAAAGAAGAATTGAAGAGTTAGAAAAAAGTGTAGAACATTATAAAACAATAGAAGGTACACTTCAAAATACTTTAGTAATGGCTCAATCAGCAGCTGATGAAGTTAAAAATATTGCAAAACAACAAGCTGACCAAATAATAAAAGAAGCAGAAGGTACTGCTAGAAAATCAGCAGATGATTTAGATCATGCTATAGTCCTTAAGAAAAGAGAACTAGAAGATATAGAAAAACAATTTGATATATATAAAGCAAAAATGGAATCACTTTTAATTTCACAATTAGAATTAATTAAAGATATGAAAAAAGATTAACAAATAAACACATAAGATAAAACGGGGGTTATAAAAAAATTAGCCTCTGTTTTTTGAGTTTAGTATTTAAACATTGAAAAAATAGAACAAATAGTGTATAATATAAAATGCGTTACGCATAGATTACAAACGTGTTAAATATATGTTACATTTTAGTGATTTATATTGACATATTAATAAAAAAATATAAAATATGGATATACAAAAAGAGGGATTATGAGAGTAATAAGTGGAAGTGCTAGAGGAACTAAATTAGATACAATAGAAAGTATAAATACAAGGCCTACATTAGATAGGGTTAAGGAATCTTTTTTTAATATAATACAAAAAGACATAGAAGAAGATTCTGTTGTATTAGATTTATTTGCTGGTAGTGGTTCTATAGGAATTGAATTTATAAGTAGAGGTTGTAAAAAGGCTTATTTATGTGATAAGTCATATGAAGCAATTAATATAATAAAAAAGAATTTACAAAAGACAAGATTTACAGAATCAGCAATTGTCATTAATAAAGATTATAAAAAATGTTTGAAGAATTTAAGTGAGGAAAATATAAAATTTGATATTATATTTTTAGATCCCCCATATGATGCAAACATAGCTATAGATGCTGTAAAAACAATTTTATCATTAAATTTATTAAATGAAACTGGAAAAATAATCATAGAAACAGATAGGGAAGAAAGAGAATTAAAGGGTTTTAAAGAACTTAATCTTAATGTGTATGATTGTAGAAAATATGGGCGTGTAAGTCTCATATTCTTGAGTTGAAAGGGGTTAAATCATGGAAATATTTACATTATTGGAAACTTTAGAAGATATATTAGAGAGAAGCAAAGGTGTTCCTTTTTCTACTAAATGTGTTGTTGATAAAGATGAAGTTTTAGAAATAATTAAAGAGGTAAGATTAAAATTGCCAGATGAGTTAAAACAGGCTAAATGGGTTAAAGAAGAAAGGCAACGTATATTAGATGAGGCACAAAGAGAAGCAGATAGTATAGTTAAAGAAGCTGAAAACAGAATAATATCAATGATAGATGAACATGAAATAACTAGAAAGGCATATGAGAAAAAGGCAGAAATAATAGAAACTGCAAATGAAATGTCAAGAGAAATTTCAAAAGGAACTAAAGATTATGCTGATAATATTTTAGCAGGATTAGAAGTTGCTTTAGAAGATGCTTTAAAAATTGTTCAAAATAATAGAAAAGAACTTCAGTAAATTGTGTGGATTTAGAAATCGGATTTAAAAGTCAATATAAAAATTGATTTTCCGGTTTCTTTTTTGAAGTTTTTTTAAAATAAAATTGCTATATGAATATTTTAAAATTTTCAACACATTAATCAAATTATTAAATTAGATACAATTTAACCAATAACATAAAATGATAAAAAAATCTTTTCTTATGTAAATTTTTTGTGGAAAAAAAATTTTGTTTGTGATAGAATATGAATGAATTTTTATACGTATAGGAGGAGACTTAAAATTGGCAAAAGCAAAAAAGGGAAGAAAAAAACAGAAGAAAGTTAATTTAGATGTAGCAGTAGTAGTGATGATAGTTATTAGTATACTATTAGCAGTACTTATATATACAGAGTCACGGATATATTGGAGAACATTTAAGTCCAATGCTTGGAGGGATTTTTGGTTTTATTAAATATATTATTCCAATAGGAACCTTTGCGATTAGTATATATCTAGCATATGATGATAAAGATTATGTAATGTCTAAATTAATACAATATGGAATTGTTATAGTATGTATATGTGCAGTAATGAGTATTTATCAGATTTCTATAGGTAGTATAGAGGTAGAACAAGAATTAGGTGAGGTTTTAAATAGTGCTTATCATCTTGGCGAAAAAAATGCAGGTGGAGGAGTTATAGGAACTTTAGTTGCAATTCCATTTATAAAGATGTTTGGAATGCTTGGAACTGTTATATTGGCATTAGGAATAACTGTTGTATTTGTAGTATTTATATTTGGATTTAAACCAACAGAATTTATATCTGATTTCTTATATGATATGCAAGAAAGAAAGAAAGAGAAAAAAGAAGAGAAATTACCAAGAGAACCTAGAATAGAAGAAAGAAAAGTACATAGAAGTAATAAAATATACAATGTAGAAGAAGATATAGATATACCAGTAAAAGAAACAAGAGAAACTAAAAAGGAAAGAAAATTAAGAGAAGCTGAAGAAAAAAGAAGACAAGCTTTGGAAGTAGACCAATTAACAATTAATAATTTAGAAGAAGAAAGTGATAAAAATGAAGGTTTATTTAAAAAGTTTAAACATGATAAAGATGATATAGTTCCTTTAGGAATGGAATCTACTCCAAAACAAGCTCCAGAATTTATAGAAGAGAATTTATTTAAACAAGAACAAGAAAAGAAAGAAGAAAAAGTAAAAGAAGTATTACAATTAGAACATACTTTAACTGTAGAGGATGAGCATTATGAGTTTCCACCAATTACATTGTTAAGTGAGGGAGAAAAAAGAGGAATAAAAGGTGGGAAAAAAGCTGTTACAGATACTGCATCAAAACTTCAAAAAACTTTATATAGTTTTGGAGTTTCTGCAAAAGTAGAAAATGTATCTGTTGGACCTGCTATTACAAGATATGAATTAAAACCAGCAGAAGGTGTTAGAGTTAGTAAAATTGCGAATTTAGCAGATGATATAGCACTTAATTTGGCAGCAGAAACAATTCGTATAGAAGCACCAATACCTGGAAAACAAGCAGTAGGAATAGAAGTTCCAAATAAAGAAAATGAAATAGTACATTTAAGAGATATTATAGATACTGCAGAGTTTTATGACCATAAATCAAAACTTGCTTTTGCACTTGGAAAAGATGTTGGAGGACAAGAAGTAGTAACAGATATTGCAAAAATGCCTCATGTATTAATTGCAGGTTCTACAGGTTCTGGTAAAAGTGTTTGTATAAATACTTTAATTTCTAGTATAATTTATAAGGCAAAACCAAGTGAAGTAAAACTTGTTATGGTTGACCCAAAAGTAGTAGAACTTTCAGTATATAATGGAATACCACATCTATTAATTCCAGTAGTAACAGACCCTAAGAAGGCAGCAGGTGCTTTAACATGGGCTGTTCAAGAAATGGTTAATAGATATAGTTTATTTGCACAAAAAAATGTTAGAGATATAAAAGGTTATAATGAGGCTGTTTCTAAAGAAGGCGGAGCAGAAAAACTTCCACAAATTGTTATAATTATAGATGAGCTTGCTGATTTAATGATGGTTTCACCAAAAGATGTAGAAGATGCAATTTGTAGGCTTGCACAAATGGCAAGAGCAGCAGGAATGCATTTAGTAATTGCAACTCAAAGACCTTCAGTAGATGTAATTACAGGTATTATTAAAGCAAATATTCCATCAAGAATAGCATTTGCAGTATCTTCACAAGTAGATTCTAGAACAATTCTTGATATGGTTGGTGCAGAAAAGCTTTTGGGGAAAGGTGATATGTTATTTTATCCATCTGGTGCAGCAAAACCTGTAAGAGTTCAAGGTGCATTTATATCAGATAAAGAAGTAGAGAAAATAGTTGGATTTGTAAAAGAAAATGGAGAGGCAACATATAGTGAGGATATTTTAGATAAAATTGAAAATGCTAATGGTACAGACAAGGAATCTATAGAACAAGATTCAGATGATGATTCAGACCCATTTTTAATGGAGGCAATAGATACAGTTGTTGAAACAGGTCAAGCATCTACATCTTTTATACAAAGAAGATTTAAAGTTGGATATGCAAGAGCTGGAAGAATAATTGACCAAATGGAAGAAAGAGGTATTATTTCTGGATATCAAGGAAGTAAACCAAGAGAGGTACTAATGACTAAAGAGCGTTGGGAAGAATTAAAAATGCAAAGTGCAGAGTAAATTATCTCAAAGAGCAGAATAGGAGAGGTATATTTTGAAAAAAGAAAAAATATTATCTAAGTTAAATTTGAATATGAAAGATTATAATATAGAATTAGAGGAGATTTTAGACAAAAAAGCTTTTAATGTGGAGGCTCAAAATCTCCTTTTAAGCATTTTTTATAAAATAGAAAATTTTTATTCAGATTATAAACAAGTAAAAAGACAGGTACCAAATAGAGATGAATTTATAAAAGAAATAATAAAAATAATTTCAAATAAATGTAAACAAATAGAAATTATTAAACCAAAAGAAATAAAAAAACAAGAAAAATACTCAATAAATACAGATAAAGGGGTTATAGAAGCTTTTCCTAATGAATTAATACTTATATATGCTTTATATAAAATAGAGCAAATAAAAGAAATAGAAGAAAAGGCATTATTAGATAATGCAGTAATAGATTTATTAAATGAAGGAAAAGCTCTAAATTGTTCAGAACTAATAAGGGATTTTAATGGCTGGTCATGGACTACTATGTTAGATAAATTAGATTCTATTCAATATAATTTAATATTTCAGAATTTATTATTATTATTAGGATATGAAAAAATATCTGATATAAGTAATATAAAAGATAAAAAGCAAATTGTATTAAAATTAAAAGAAAATATAAAATCTGAATATGGTGAAGAATCTGGAAATGAATTTTTGAGGTTGTTTTTTATTGGATGTGTTTTATTAAAAAGTAATATAGATAATAATTATAAAAAAGATGTTATAAATGAAAAGAAAAAGTTAATAGATAAATTAGAAAAATTACAAGATAAAACTACATTTTTAAGTAAAATAACAGATGATAAAAAAGAATTAACAAATAAAATTAAAGAAATTGATAAAATATTAAATAATGTAGATTTATTAAAAGAAGAATATGAAATAAGAAATAAAAGCTTATCTAAGAATAATAAGATTTTTAGTATTAGTAATCTTGCTGAAATGATAGAAGCAGAGAGAAATGAGTTTTTGCAAGATATAAAGGAATATAATGATTTAATTGATCCAAGGAAGTTTGGAGATATGAAAAAACAAATTGAACAAAGACAACTTTTCTTTAAGGATTTAGATGTATTTGAAAATAAGAAAGAACCTATTAATAAATATATTTTGGACATTCAAAAACAATTTCTTAGATGTTTTAAAATGCGAGTGGAAAATTGTGTATTGAAAAACGATATGATAGATTTAATTTATGAATATAGATATTATAGGTTTCTTAAATATAGTAAAGATAAAATGATAAAAGAAAATAGATATTTAAATAAGCAAAATTATGATATTATTAATATAATTATAAAAAAAGCTGAAGAATTAAAAGTTTTAGAAAAAATATCTAGTAATGAAGAATATAATAGGATTGTATTAGAAGAAATATTTAATACAAGGATAATTACTCTTGAAAATATTTCTATACAGATTATGCTAGAAGATGGAAAGATGTTTGTACATTATTATGATGGGAATATTTTAGAAAGTAGAAAAGAAATTCAGGTTAAAGAAAATGGTGTTAAATTGAGGAAAAAGTTTAAATTGTTTTTATAGTGTATGATGATAGAGTTAGTTGAAGATAGTGCCTAAAGTCCGTTCTTAAAGGTCTGATATATATATTAAAAAATTCCGTTCTCGAAGGCGCTTTAGTTTCTGCCAGATTCAAAAGCTTGTGACACACTATAAACAGAAGCAGAGATGACGACTCAGGGTCGAAGCTCCATTTTTTAATATATATATCAGACCTTTAAGAACTACTTTTTAGATGATTTTGTAGGTATTATTTATTACTTAATATAAAAATTTAAAATAAGTTGATAGTATTAATTAGATGGATGAAAGGATTGGTTTTTTTATATGAAAGTTACTTTTTTAGGAGCAACAAAAACTGTTACTGGTTCTAATTTTCTAGTAGAAGGAGCTGGTAAAAAGTTCTTAGTAGATTGTGGAATGTATCAAGGTCAAGCTACAGACGAATTACAAAATGAGTCTCCATTTTTGTTTGATGTTAATGAAATAGATTTTATGTTATTAACACACGCTCATATAGATCATTCAGGTAGAATTCCTAAGTTATATAATGAAGGATATAGGAATCCAATATTTGCAACAAAAGCGACTTGTGATTTATGTTCTATAATGTTACCAGATAGTGGACATATACAGGAAATGGAAGCCGAATGGAAAAACAAGAAAAGAAAAAGAAAAGGTGAAAAAGAGGTTCCACCAATGTATACAGCAGAAGATGCTGTTAGGTCATTAGAAGTTTTTAGACCAATAAAATATGATGAATTAATTGAAATAGCCCCTAATATTCATGTTAGATTTAATGATGCAGGACATATGCTTGGCTCTAGTATAATTGAAATTTGGGTAAGAGAAGATGAGAAAGAAACAAAAATAGTGTTTACAGGAGATATAGGGAATAATGACATCCCATTATTATCAGAACCTACAATGATTGAAAGCGCTGATTACTTGGTAATGGAATCTACTTATGGTAATAGGCTTCATATAAGAAATGATGAAAAGGCAGAAGAATTTTTAAAGATTGTTTCTGAAACATTAGATAAAGGCGGAACAGTAGTAATTCCTTCTTTTGCAGTAGGAAGAACACAAGAGATTTTATATGAATTAAATAATTTAAAAGATACAATTCATGATGAAGAATTTTATAGAGAATATGAAACAATTATGAAAGCTCCTGTATATGTAGACAGTCCACTCGCAATTTCAGCAACAGAAGTTTTTGAAGACAATATGGATTTATTTGATGAAGAAACTAAAAAGATTATGCAAAGTGGAGATAATCCTTTAGAATTCCCAGGACTTAAATTTACAAGAACTGCAGATGAGTCAAAAGAATTAAATGAAAGTAATGAACCTGCAATTATAATATCTGCTAGTGGTATGTGTGAAGTTGGTCGTATTAAACATCATTTAAAACATAATCTATGGAATCCAAATACTACTATTTTATTTGTAGGATATCAAGCACAAGGAACACTTGGTAGAAAAATTGTAGATGGGGCTAAAACAGTAAAAATATTTGGAGAAGAAATCGCAGTTAATGCAAGAATAGAATATATAGAAGGATATTCAGGTCATGCAGACCAAGAATGGTTACTTAATTTTATATATTCATTTTTTACAAAACCAAAACATATCTTTTTAGTTCATGGAGAACCAGAAGGACAAAAAGTATTAAGAGATAAGATTATAGAAAATACAGAAATTCCAGTTACTATACCAGAATTTGGAGAATGTTATGAACTAGATGATAACATAAATGTAATAGGTAAAGTAGAAAACAAACGAGCAAAAGAATACGTACGTCTTGAAGTATTAGGAAGAATGCAAACATTAAAAGAAGAATTAGAAGATATGGAATCTATAGTAAAGGAAGATATTTTAACAGAATATGCAAATGACGAAGAAATTGCTAAATTAAATGATAGAATTAAGGAACTAGAAAGACAAATTGTAAAAATTGTTGAAAACAAGTAAATATAGATATAATAATATAATAAAAACAGTAGAGTAGTGCAGGGGGATTTATAGATTAAAATGCAGTGATGCTAAAGTATTGGGAGGACTCCCACTCATACAGATTAGCCAGATTAACTGTTCAAACCATGAAATTTGTATATGCGTGCTCATATGACTAGTCCAGGCCAGCTAAATGAACGAAATTTTAATATATAAATCCCCCTGCACAGACTAAACTTATAACTAACTTAAAAATTAAGAAAAACTAATAACAAAAGATAAAAGGAAGGAATTTTATGAATAATAAATATATTAATGATGCTTTAATCGGAAACGGAAAAATGCTAGCAAGTTTTTCTAAACAAGGAGAACTACTTAGAATAGCATATCCTACAATAGACTATAAACAAAATATAGATTTTTTTCATGTAGGAATAAAAATAAACGATTCTTCTATTATATATTTACACGATGATATAAATAACCATTATGAACAAAGTTATATAGAAAATACAAACATTTTAACTACTAATATAGAAAATACATATTTCAATTTAAATATTAAACAAATTGATTTTGTCACAATAAAAAAAGATATTTTAATGAAACAATATATATTTAAAAATAATAATACCATAGACATGGATATAAATTTCTTAATACATTCTGAATTTATAAGTAGTACCAATAATCAGGTATCAGCAAGAATCTTCAATGATGCTTTATTACAGTATGACTATGAAAATACTTTTGCCATTTTTTCAAATGAAATAATATCTACTAAACAATTACATAATACCAAAGATAATATTAGAAGAGGCGAAATTTATGGAAAAGATTATATAGGAATGACAAAGGATTCTAGTATTTCATATAATTTAGGTACCCTAAAACCAGGTCAAGAAAAGAAAATTTGTATATATATTTATGCAAAAGAAAATGATAAATCAAATTCATTTGAAGATATAGCAA
Source organism: uncultured Clostridia bacterium (assembly GCA_948805675.1). GTDB lineage: Bacteria > Bacillota > Clostridia > TANB77 > CAG-508 > CAG-492. The sequence goes on from CAQIBN010000001.1 coordinate 198,059, forward strand.
ATGAAATAGATAAATTAAAAAAAATAGATATAGAAAAAGAATATAATGATGTGAAAAAATATTGGGAAGCATATGTAGAAAAATATTATTCTCTAAAAAGAAAAGATTATAATGAAAAAGTGTATAAAATATATAAAAGAACAATTCTACTTTTTCCACTTCTAACCAATAAAGAAACTGGTGGAGTTATTGCTGGAATGGAAATAGATGAGAAAAAAGAAATGTGTGGAGGATATCGGATATTGTTGGACAAGAGATGCAAGCTTTATAGTAAAAGCAATAGATTTATTAGGTATGCATACAGAAGCAGAGAAGTTTTATAATACATTTTGCAAAAAAACACAAAGCAAAAATGGTATGTGGGAGCAACGTTTTTATACAAATGGTGCTTTAGCACCATGTTGGGGATATCAAATAGATGAAACAGCAAGTGTTATATATGGTATATATGAACATTATAAAATTACAAAACAAGTGAAATTTTTAAAAGATAATCTAAAAATGTGTGAAAAAGCTTTGGCATTTTTAATAAAATATATTAAGAATATACTGAATATAGAAGAAAAAGATAATGTAAAAAAAGAACTAATAGAAAAATATGAATATAAAGATAGGCTATATAAACATGTTAGTTATGATTTATGGGAAATGAATGAAGGAATACATTTATATTCTTTAGCAAGTATCTATGCAAGTTTTAATTCTATGATAAATATATATGGTTGTATAAAAGATGAATATAAAAATAATAGAATAAAACAAGAAAAAATAGAAAAAACAAAGCAGGAATTAGAAGAATATAATATTAAAATAAAAAAATATATACTAAATAATTTATATAATGATAAACAAAAAATTTTACTAAGAAATGAAACAGATACAAAAACAGATATTAGCATACTAGGTACAGTATATCCTTTTGAATTATTTTCTGCTAAAGAGAAAATAATAGCAAATACTGTAGAAAAAATAAATATGACATTAAGAACATATACTCGGAGGATATCTAAGATTTCAAGATGACCATTATGTAGGAGGAAATAACCCTTGGATTATTTCAACTTTATGGATGGCCATGTATTATAGTAAGATAGGAAATAAAAAGAAATTTTTAGAATGTTTTGATTTTGTGGTTAATTCTTGCACAGAACATGGATTTTTAGCAGAACAAGTTGATAATAATATTTTAAAATCAAATTGGGTAATTGGTCTTGGTTGGTCTCATGCAATGTTTATAATTGCACTTAATTGGTTGGATGAAATATAAAAATGGCGGATTTAGGATTTTACAAGTATATGATATAGAGATAGATAAAAGGAGAGATTTTATTATGGAATGGAAATATGCAAAAAAATTAGTAGATAAAACATGTTTTGAGAATATTGAAAATACATATACCATTAAACTACCACAATATTTAAAAGACTTAAGACAGATTATGAAAGAAGAAATGAATTTGAGATATCAAATTAGAGAGGAGAGAATGTTAGAAAATTTCTAACATAGAAATAAAAAATGGCGAAAACAAAAACTGTATTTGTATGTAATAGTTGTGGATATGAATCTGCCAAATGGCTTGGCAAATGTCCGCGGATGTAATGAATGGAATAGTTTTTATGAAGAAAAAATAAAAAAAGAGTCATCTAATGTGTTAATAAAAGGCGAAACAAAAAAGAGTACTACACCAAAAAATTTAAATGAAGTTATAGGAAAAGATGCTACAAGAATAGGTACAGGTTCTGCAGAATTAGATAGAGTTTTAGGTGGAGGATTAGTAAAAGGTTCTCTTGTATTAGTTGGTGGTGAGCCACGGAATTGGAAAATCTACATTGATATTACAATTGTGCGATAAAATGCAAGGTGAGCGGAAAAGTACTTTATGTATCAGGAGAAGAGTCTGCAGAACAAATTAAGATTCGTGCAGATAGATTAAAAATTAATAATGATGATATTTTGTTTTTAGGAGAAACAGATATAGATATAATACAAGAACAAATACTTTCTATAAATCCAAAACTTGTTATTATAGACTCTATACAAACAATGTATTCTGACGAAATAACTTCAGCTGCTGGAACTGTAAGCCAGGTAAGAGAGATTACAGCAAGAATAATGAAAATATGTAAAACAAATCAAATAACAACAATTATTATAGGACATGTTACTAAAGAGGGAAATATTGCAGGTCCTAGAGTTTTAGAACATATGGTAGATACAGTATTATATATAGAAGGTGAAAGGTATTTCTCATATAGAATTTTAAGAGGTGTAAAAAATAGATTTGGGTCAACTAATGAAGTTGGAATGTTTGAAATGCAAAATGAGGGAATGATTGAAATAACAAATCCTTCATCAATTCTTATTTCCGATAGAGAAGATAATCCGCCAGGTTCTGTAATTGTTGCAAGTATGGAAGGTACAAGACCACTTTTAATAGAACTTCAAGCATTAACTTCTCATACTGTTTTTGGACTTCCAAGAAGAACTGCAAATGGAATTGATTATAATCGTTTAACATTACTTATGGCAGTACTTGAAAAAAAGGTAGGAATAAATTTATCTAGTCAAGATGTCTATTTAAATGTAGTAAGTGGAATAAAAATATCTGAGCCAGCAGTAGATTTAGGAATAATAGCATGTGTGCTATCTAGTTACAAAAATATTAGTATACCAAAAGATTTACTAGTTATAGGAGAGGTTCGGCTTAACAGGAGAAGTAAGAGCTGTAAATTTTATCGATAAAAGATTAAAAGAAGCGGAAAAGCTCGGTTTTAAAACTTGTTTAATTCCAGAAAATAACAAGAAACTCTTGAAAGAAAGTTATAAATTAGATATAATAGGCATGAAAAATATAAATGATGCAATGAAAAGGTTAGGATTAAAATAAAAAGTTGTCAAAAGGGACGGAGCATATTGACAATTTTTTATTAGAGTAGATACGTTTTTATTTATATTTATATTAAATAAAAAAATTGTCAATATGCTCCGTCCCTTTTGGCAACTTCCTTTTTGGCACTTTTTTGGGGCATCGGGGCAAAGAGGAGTGGATTAGTTTGGTATTTAAAAAAGAAGATTTGATTACAGATGTACTAAAGCTAATTGCACCAGGTACAGCGATAAGAGAGGGATTAGAAAATATTCTTAAAGCTAAAACTGGAGCACTTATTGTTATTGGAGATTCAAAAGAGGTTTTAGAGCTTGTAGATGGTGGATTTCGTTTAGATGTGGAATATAGTTCATCAAGATTATATGAACTTGCAAAAATGGATGGTTCTATTATTTTAAGTGCAGATTTAAAACGAATTTTATTTGCTAATGCACAATTAATACCTTCTTCAACAATTCCTACAAATGAAACTGGGACAAGGCATAGAACTGCAGAACGTACAGCAAAGCAATCAGGAGAATTGGTTATAAGCATATCTCAAAGAAGAAATGTTATTACTATATTTAAAGGAAATTCTAGATATGCATTAGAAGATACATCTAAAGTAAGTGCAAAAGCAAATCAAGCACTTCAAACTGTTGAGAAATATAAAAAGGTTTTTGATAGTAAATTAAGTTTGTTAAATGAATATGAATTTAATGATATTGTTACATTAGAAAATGTTATTATTGCAATTCAGAGAGCAGAAATGGTTATGAAAATTGTAGATGAAGTTCAAAGAGCAATTTATGAACTAGGAGTTGAAGGTAGATTACTTGAAATGCAATTAGAAGAACTAGTAGGAGATTTAGAACAAGAAGAATTACTAATAATAAAGGATTATATTGCTAGTGGCAAAAAGAAAAATTCAGAAAAAGTATTAAAAGAAATACAGGATTTATCACATGATGAGTTAATGCGACCTGGGTTAATTGCAAGATTACTTGGATATGAAGATTTTGATAACTATGATGAAGTTCGGAGTATATACAAAAGGTTATAGAATTCTAAATAAAATACCAAGAATGCCAAGTAATATAGTAGAAAATCTAGTTAAATCTTTTAAATCTTTTCAACATATACTTGATGCAGATATTCCAAAATTAGATGAAGTAGAAGGTATAGGTGAAGTAAGAGCAAGAACAATAAAACAATCTTTAAAAAGGATGCAGGAGCAGTTTGTTTTTGATAATTTAATGTTATAATATAAGTATTATTTATTATAAAAGTTATTATAAACGAAAAAGGTAATTTATAATGTTTTGTTTTTTATGAATAAACATATATTGTAAATTAGGATAATTATAAATAAAAATAAATAATACTAAATTAAAAGTTTTTAATAGTAATGAATGTACTTATATTTATTTATTACTATTAAAATATATTTTACAAAAAAAGATAAAAGAATGGAGGAAAAACAATGGAAAAAGCAAAAAAAATAATAATAGGAATTGCTATACTAATAGTTATTGTATTAATAGGGGTAGTAGGAGTAGGTATATTTAAAAATACTACAATGGAAGTAAAAAATCCTATAGCAACAATGGAAATTGAAGGATATGGTGCAGTAAAAATAGAATTATATCCAGACAAGGCACCAAATACTGTTGCAAATTTTATTAAACTTGCAGAAAGAGGATTTTATAATGATTTAACATTTCATAGAACAATCCCAGATTTCATGATTCAAGGTGGAGATAAAAAAGGTGATGGAACAGGAACACCTACTTTAAGAGATTTAAAAGGTGAAGGTGCAGAAGAAAAAGAGTATGGAATAAAAGGTGAATTTTTGGCTAATGATTATGAGAATACATTAAAACATACAAAAGGTGTTATATCTATGGCAAGATCAGATTATAGTAGTATGGGATTAACAAAGCAAGGTTATAATTCAGCAGGTTCTCAATTTTTCATTATGACATCTAATAATTCGTCATTAGATGGATTGTATTCAGCTTTTGGAAAAGTAATTGAAGGATATGATATTATTGAAAAAATCTCAAATGTAGAAGTTACATATAGAAGTTCAGAATTAGCTGAAGGAAAAGAAGCTCCAAAAGATGAACAAGGAAATCAGCTTTCAGCAGATATGCCAAAAAATAAACCTGTAATAAAAAGTATAACAGTAGAAACATTTGGTGTAGATTATGGAGAGCCAGAAACAGTAGATGCTTTTGATTATCAAAGTTATTTAAGTCAAATGTATGGAGCAAGTAGTAATAATGCAGGTTCAGAAGTAACAACAGAAGATGATACTACAAATATGACAGAAAATACTAATAATAATGTAAATGACTAAGGTGAATTTAATGAATAAAACATATAAAGTTTTATTCATTAAATTTTTAAAGTCAAGATTTATTTATAGAAATTTTGAATAAGGTTCTTAAACATATCTAAATACAATACAAAAACTATGTTTGTAATTACAATTTAAGTTAAACACTAAAATACAAAAAGAATGGAAATATAAATACCATTCTTTTTTGTATTTCATATTGTATATTTATTTCTCTATTTTATTTCCACAACAGTAACACCCATTTCACCTTCACCAAAAGTACCTAATCTATAAGATTTTACATGTGGATGAGTTTTTAAAAATGTATGAATACCGTGTCCTTAATTTGCCTGTGCCTTTACCATGAACTATACGAACAGGTGAGATTTTTGCTAAACTACAATCATCTAAATATTTATCAATAACAAATATAGCTTCTTCTATATTTTGACCTATAACATTAATTTCACTTGAAATATTTTTAGCTTTTAAATTAATATTTTTCTTTTTTGGAATATGTTTTACAATATCTTGTTTTGCAATTTCTAATTGGTTAATATTCATTGTCATTTTAGCATTACCAATTTGTAATTGAACCTCAGAAGATTTATTAGGAAGACTAAGTATTGTAGCTTTAGTATTAAGAGATTTAACTAATACAGTCATTCCTATTTTTATATCATCATTCTTTAAATTACCAGATGTAGTTTGTGAAAGTTTTGGTGCATAATCTTTTAAGGAAGAATTCAATCTGTTTCTTAAATTATTTGCTTCTTTTAAAGAATTTATAGATTCAGGTAATTCATTTAGTTCTTTTATAATATCTTGTGCTTGATTTTTTGCTTTAAGCAGAATTTGTCTTGCTTCTTCTTTAGCCTTTTCTATAATTTCTTTTTCTTTCTGTTTATGGCTAGAGAGCTCTGTTTCTAAAGAATTTCTTAAAACTTCTATTTGATTTAAATTCTTATCTATTAATTCTTTTTCCTTTTCTATTTGTAATTTATTATCATAAATTGATTTTAATAATTCTTCAATATTTATATGGTCATTAGTTAAAAGTTCATTTGCTCTATCTAAAATATCATCTTGAAGTCCTAGACGCATACTTATTGCAAAAGCATTACTTTTCCCAGGAATGCCTACAAGTAATTTATATGTTGGTCTTAAATTTTCTATATCAAATTCACATGATGCGTTTTCAAAGCCATCAGTCACTAATGCATAATTTTTTATTTCAGGATAGTGTGTTGTGCTAAGTGTTATAGAGCCTTTTTTATATAAGTATTCTAAAATACTTATAGCAAGAGAGCTACCCTCAATAGGGTCAGTTCCAGAACCTAATTCATCTAATAAAATTAGACTATTTGAATTAAAAGAGTTTAATATTTCTATAATATTTAGCATATGTGATGAAAAAGTACTTAAAGATTCTTGAATGCTTTGTTCATCACCAATTGAAGCAAATATTTTATCAAAAACAAATATATTACTATTTTCATTTGCAGGAATATGTAAACCACTTTCTGCCATTAATGTAAGAAGTCCGAACAGTTTTTAAGGTAACAGTTTTACCACCAGTGTTAGGTCCTGTTATTATTAAAGAATTATAATCTTTTCCAAGTGAAATATCTATTGGCACAACTTTAGAATTATCTATTAAAGGATGTCTTGCTTTATATAAATTAATTTCTTTGTTTTCGTTAATATATGGCTCTATTCCAGAAATATTTTTTGAATAGTTTGATTTAGCAAAAATAAAATCTAATTCTCCAATTATTAAAGTATTTCTTTTTATATTTTCATATATAGGAAATAGTGATATAGAAAGTTTTTTTAATATTTTTTCAATTTCAATATTTTCTTCTATTTTAAGGTTTGATATTTTAGTATTTAGTTCAAATATTGTCATAGGTTCAATAAAAACTGTTGAGCCACTTGAAGATATATCATGAATAAATCCTTTTATATTGTCTTTATGTTCTATTTTTACAGGGATAACATACCTTTCATTGCGAATAGTTACTATTGATTCCATTATATATTTAGAATAGTTTGAAGAATGAATAATAGAATTTAATTTATCTTTTATTTCTTGTTCTAATCTTCTTTTATTACGTCTAAGTGATGATAAAGTAGAAGAGGCATCATCTGAAATAGTGTTTTCATCTATAATACTTTTGAATATCGAATTTTCTATTTGAGTATTAGTATAAAGTAAATTAAATTTATCTAATAAAATAGGAAAGTTACTTAAGTCTATTTCTTTATTATCAAAAAAATAACATTTTAATTCCCTAGATAATCTTAATGTTTTTCCAATTTCTAATAGCGCTTTTGCAGATAAAGTGTTTCCACTTTCTAAATATTTTAGCCATAGATTGATATTGGGTAAAAAGTGGATGGGAGAGTCACCTAATTTAGAAGTTAAATTAATTGCTTCTGTTGTTTCGGATTGAAGATGTTTTACTTCTAATTTATTATTGGATGGTTCTAAATTTAAAGCGATATTTTTTCCAATATCTGTTTGGCAGTAATTAGAAAGTATTTGTAATATTTTGTCGTATTCTAATTTATAATAACAATTTTTCAATGTTAATTCCTCCTTGTGTATTATTTTTTGATGATAGGGAAAGAGTGCTTTTAAATTAGCCAGATTAACTCTTCAAGTTACGAAAATTTTTCTGATTTGCTCATATGATTAGTCTGACCAGCATTATATATAAATACACATGTACAGACTAAATATAAGCACAATTTCAAACTACCACCTATTATCACACAAAAATTGGAAAAAAACAAGTAAAATGCTTGCAATTGGCAAATTAATATAGTATAATAAACATGCTAAATAAATTGACAAAAAGAGTGGGAAACTAGTGGCCCACTCTTTCATCGTAATTAAGGAGGAAATAATTTGGCGAGTATTGAAGAAAAAGTAGAAAGCATAATTAAAGAACCTATTAAAAATTTAGGATATGATTTATATGATGTTAATTATGTAAAAGAAGGTAAAGATTATTTTTTAAGAATTTTTATAGACAATAAAGAAGGTATAGATTTAAATGATTGTGAAAAAGTAAATGATGCTATTTCAGATTTACTAGATGAGGCAAATTACATAAAAGAACAATATTTCTTAGAAGTATCTTCACCAGGAATAGAAAGAATAATTAGAAAAGACGAGCATTTAGAGCAAAACATTGGTGAAGAAATATATATAAAATTATTTATGGCCTTAAATGGAAAAAAAGAATACATAGGTATTTTAAAAAGATATGATTCAAATATAGTAGAAATTGAAGAGCAAGAATTAATACGGAATAGATAGAAAAAATATATCAATAATGAAGAAGTTTTATAATTGGGAATAATTTATAGAAAGGATAGAATTGAAAAAATTTATAATTCTTTCATAAATATTATGAATTTGATAGAAAAAAGAAAGGAATGGATTTTAAAATGAAAAAAGAATCAAAAAAAGTATTGGCAATAGATAGTAAAGAATTAGTAATTGCTATGGATGAATTAGAAAAAGAGAAAGGTATAAAAAAAGAGGTTTTATTAGAATCTATAGAAGCAGCATTAGTAACAGCATATAAAAGAAATTTTGATTCTAATATAGATAATGTAAAAGTTACTATGGATGGTGAAACAGGTGAAATTCATTTATATGCAGAAAAAGATGTAGTAGAAGAAGTTGAAAATGATAAATTACAAATTAGTATAGAAGATGCAAAAAAAATTAATAAAAGCTTAGAAATAGGAGATGTTGCAGAAATAGAATTGGTGCCAAAGAATTTTGGTAGAATAGCAGCACAAACAGCAAAACAAGTAATTATTCAAAAAATAAGAGAGGTATCCAGAGAAGTTTTATATACAGAATTTAGTGATAGAAAAGGTGAAATTGTTTCTGGAATAATTCAAAAAGCAGATGGTGGAATAGTAGTAATAGATTTAGGAAAGTTAGAAGGTGTTATGCCATTAAAAGAACAAATATCTACAGAAAAATATAGAGTAAATGATAAAATAAGAGCATATGTTTTAGATGTAGAAAAAGGTACTAAAGGTGCTCCACAAGTTATGATTTCAAGAGCACATACAGATTTTGTAAGAAAATTATTTGAACTTGAAATTCCAGAGATTTATGAAGGTGTTATAGAAATAAAAAGTATTTCACGTGATGCAGGAAATAGAAGTAAAATTGCTGTATATTCACCAAATGAAAATATAGACCCAGTTGGTTCTTGTGTAGGACAAAAAGGAATTCGTATACAAAATATAATTAATGAATTAAATGGAGAAAAAATAGATGTTATAGAATGGAATGAAGACCCATCTATATACATATCTGCAGCTATTTTACCAGCACAAGTATTAGCAGTAGATATAAAAGATGAAGAAAGATTTGCACAAGTAATTGTTCCAGATGACCAATTATCATTAGCAATAGGAAAATCTGGCCAAAATGTAAGACTTGCAGCTAAATTAACTAATTGGAAAATTGATATAAAAAGTGAATCTCAATTTAGAAAAATGATAGAAGAATCGCAAAATGAGCAAGATTCAGAAAATAGCGAAAATAATGAAAATAGTGAAGAGTAAAAAATTACTATTTGGTATTAAACATATTAAGGTTAAGGAAATATTTAAATTATATAATAAAATCTATAATTTATTAAATATTTAAACTATGATTAAAACATGTAAATAAAAAAGATTTAATAAAGATAGAAGTAAAGGAGTGAACTATTTTGAAAAGTTTGCCACAAAGAAGTTGTATAGGTTGTAATATAAAAAAAGATAAAAAAGAGCTTATAAGAGTAGTAAAAGATAAAGATGGTAATATAAGTATAGATAAAACAGGAAAGGCAAATGGTAGAGGAGCATATATTTGTAATAATGTACAATGTTTAGAAAAGGCTATAAAAAGTAAAAGACTAGAAAGAACTTTTGAAAAAAGTATTGATGCCCAAATCTATGAAAATTTAAGAGGTGTAATTATTGATAAATAAAGATAAAACATTAGGTCTGTTAGGACTTAGTTCAAGAGCAGGAAAGATTGTTTTTGGAACAGATGCATGTATAGAATATGTAAATAAAAATAAAATAAAGTTATTATTACTTGCACAAGATGCATCAGATAGAACAAAGCTGAAATTTAATGAAATTGCAAAAAAAGTGCAAATACCTATATATGAATTAGGTACAATAGATGAAATAAGTAAAGCAATTGGTAAGAAAAATAAAGCAATTATAGGAATTACAGATATAAACTTTTCAAAAGAGATAGTAAAGAGAATTAATCGGGGGTGATGTTATTTGAGTAAAATTAAAATACATGAAATAGCAAAGAAGTTGGGAGTAGCTAGTAAAGAAGTAATTACTATTGCAAATAGAATAGGAATTAGTGTAACTAGTCATTTGAGTTCTGTAGAGGAAGAACAGGAAAAAAGAATTTTAGAACAATTTAATAAAAATGTTGATAGTCCAAAACAAGAGAAAGTTAAAGAAGAAAAAATAAAAGAAGATAAGAAAAAAGAAACACCAGTAATTATAAGAAGAGAAGTAATCATTAATGATAGTGGAGAAAAGAAAGAACAAGAAAGAAAAAAGCAAGAACAAAAAAACAAAGAAGTAGGTTTTGTAGAAAGAAACAATACAAACTATAATATTGTGTATAGAAATAAGCCTCAAAAACCACTTACAGTAAATGAGTTGTTTGGATTAAAAGATAATAAAAAAGAAGAAACTAAAAACAAAGTAACAGAAATTGAAGAAACAAAAGTACAAGAGGTAAAAAAAGTAACCGAGAATCCTAAAAAAGAAGAGTTAAATGACGAAATAAAAAAAGAGATGGGAGTTAAAACAGAAAGTAAAGTTATGGTAGAAGAAAAGGTACAAAAAGAAACAGTTAATACAAGAACAAACAGAGATAACAATTTTGGAAAAAATGATAATGGATTATCAAATAATAATTTTAGTAGGAATAATGATTATAGACAAGGAAATAATAATTATAGAAACAATAGAAATGATAGTCAAAATAGATTTAATAATAGGAATAATAATGATAATCAAAATAGATTCAATAATAGAAATAATAACGATAATCATAACAGATTTAATAATAGAAATAATAATGATGGTCAAAATAGATTTCAAAATAACAGAAATAATGATGGCCAAAATAGATTTGGCAATAGAAACAATAATGGACAAAGATTTAATAACAATAATCAAAGATTTGGAAATAATAATTTTAATAGAAATGAAAGAAAACCACTTGATGAAAGAGGTATAGATAAAAATATTAAAAATATAATGTCTACAGAGATTGTAGAAAAAGAAAGCCAAAGAGATTATAGTACAAAATCTATTGATAAAGAAAAATTAAATAATAAATATGATGATAAATCTAAAAAGAATAATAAGTCTAGAAAAACAGGCAGATTTGACGAAATAGATGGTGGTAAATTAAAAGACCTAAAACAAGTTGACAAATTATCAAATATGTTTAATGAACAAGATGGCGGAATGCTTGACTATTATGATTTAACAACTGCAAGAGGAAAAAGAAATAAAAAGAAAAGTTCAAAAAATAGTGAAGAAAGAACAAAACAAAAAATATTTAAGTTAACAGATATAACTATACCTGAATCTATTACTGTAAAAGATTTAGCACTGGAATTAAAGAAAACAAGTGCAGAAGTTATTAAAAAGTTATTTGGTTATGGAATAATGGCAACTATAAATAATGTTATAGATTTTGATACAGCTTTCTTAGTTGCTAGTGAATTTGGTGTTAATGCTAGTAAAAAAGAAGAGGTAAAAGAAGAAGACATATTATTTGATGATTCAGAAGATTTAGAAAATGAATTAGAAAAAAGACCTCCTGTTGTTGTTGTAATGGGACACGTAGATCATGGTAAAACATCACTTTTAGATGCTGTTAGAAGTACAAATGTTATAGAAGGAGAAGCAGGTGGAATTACACAACATATAGGTGCATATAAAGTAAATGTAAATGGAAGAGAAATAACATTCTTAGATACTCCAGGACATGAAGCTTTTACTGCTATGCGTGCAAGAGGAGCCAAAATAACAGATATTGCAATACTTGTTGTAGCTGCAGATGATGGTGTTATGCCACAAACAATAGAAGCAATTAATCATGCTAAGGCTGCAGAGATTCCAATTATAGTAGCTGTTAACAAAATTGATTTACCAGACGCTAATGTAGATAAAATTAAGCAAGAATTAATGCAATATGAACTTGTACCAGAAGAATGGGGTGGAGATACTATATTTGTTCCTATTTCTGCTAGAAATAAAACTAATATTGAAAACTTATTAGAAATGGTTTTACTTGTTGCAGATATGAAAGAACTAAAAGCAAATCCACATAAACAATCTAAGGGAGTTGTAATTGAAGCAAGACTTGATAAAGCAAAAGGTCCAATTGCTTCTATGCTTGTACAACGTGGTACTTTAGATGTAGGAGATACAATAGTAGTTGGAACATCTATTGGTAGAATTCGTGCTATGAAAAATGATAAAGGACAAATGGTTAAAAAAGCAGGCCCATCTACACCAGTAGAGATTATGGGATTAACAGAAGTACCAAGAGCTGGTGATACTTTCTATGAAGTAAAAAATGAAAAAATGGCAAAACATTTAATAGAAAGAAGAAGACGTCAAGAAAGAGAAAAGAATTTAGCTTTAGATAATAAAGTTACATTAAATAATCTGTTTGAAAAAATGGAAAATGAAAACTTAAAACAATTAAACTTAATAGTAAAAGCTGATGTACAAGGTACAGCACAAGCTGTAAAACAATCATTAGAGAAGATATCTAATGAAGAAGTAAAAGTAAAAGTAATTCATGCAGTAGCAGGTGCTGTTACAGAATCTGATGTTCAACTTGCAAAAGCTGCAAAAGCAATTATAATTGCTTTTAATGTAAGACCAGTTGGAGCAGCAAAAGAAATGGCAGATAAAGGTGAAGTAGAAATTAAACAATACTCTGTTATATACCAGGCTATAGAAGATGTAGAAGCTGCTATGAAAGGTATGCTTGACCCAATTTTTGAAGAAAAAGTTATTGGAAATGCAGAAATTAGACAAACTTTCAAAGTATCTAATGTTGGAACAATAGCAGGATGTTATGTATTAGAAGGTAAAATTGAAAGAAATGCTGGTGTAAGAATTATTCGTGATAGTGTTGTGATTCATGAAGGAAAACTTGCATCATTAAAGAGATTTAAAGATGATGTTAAAGAAGTAGCAAAAAGCTATGAATGTGGTGTCCAAATAGAAAACTACAATGATTTAAAAGAAGGCGACATTATAGAAGTTTTTGTTATGGAACAAGTAAAAAGATAAACTAAAGATTTAAGGAGGGAAATAAAATGGCCAAAAATGATACAAGACTTGGAAGAATTAATGAGGAACTAAAAAAACAAATTAGTTATATTATTAGTTTTGAATTAAAAGATCCAAATTTAACAGGACTTATTAGTGTAACTAAAGCCAAAATAACTCCTGATTTAAAATATGCTAAAATATATGTTAGTATATTAAATGCCAGAAGTGAAGAAAAGACAATGAAGGCATTACAAGACTCAGCAGGTTTTATTCGTACTGGAATAGCTAAAAACATTAATTTAAGGATTACTCCACAAATAATATTTGAAAAAGATGATTCTATAGAGTATGGTGCGAAAATTGAATCAATTTTAAAAGAAATAAAACCAAAAGAAGAAGAATAGAATATAAAGTAATAGGTTTAACAAAATTTCTAGATAATTTTAAAATTATAATTTAGAATTAATTTATATAGTGATATTTGGGTTATTTATACTTATATATTTTATAATACTAAACAAGCAAAGTAGATTATAATTTGTTTAATTGTAAAAGTGAAAAAATATATAAGTATAAGGTAACTTGAATATAGACAAATTTATTTTTATATTATAAATTGTAATATTTTAAAAAATAGAAATTTGAATATACTAAATTTATAAAAGTTTTTGTTAAACTGGAAAATGATAAAAGGAGAGTTTTAATGACTTTAGATAATATTTTAGAAGAAATTAATAAAGCAAATTCTATTGTTATATTAACACATGAAAATCCAGATGGTGATGCAATGGGAAGTAGTTTAGCTTTATTTAATGCATTAAAAGATTATGGAAAAAATCCAGATATAGTTATACCTGAATATTCAAGAACATTTGAATTTTTACCAGGTACTGAATTTATAAAAAAAGAAGGTCAAATTGAAAAGTATGATTTAGCAATTGCACTTGATTGTGCCACAATGAAAATGCTAAATGGCTTTTCTAAATATTTTGAAAATGCAAAAACAAAAATTTCGATAGACCATCATGGAACTAATACAATGTTTGCAGATTTGAATTTTGTAAATCCAGATAGCCCTGCATGTGCACAAATTTTAATTGTAATATTAAATTATTTTAATATAGAAATAACAAAAGAAATTGGTACATGTATTTTAGCAGGAATAATAACTGATACAGGTGGATTTAAATATTCAGGAGTAACAGCTGAAACTTTTGAATTTGTTGCATGGCTTTTAAATAAAGGAGTAAATGTTTCTAGTGTGTATAGAAAGGTTTTACAAACAAGAACAAAATCTAATTTTGAATTAAATAGAATAGCATCAGACCGTTTGGAATTTTTTGAAAATGGTAAAATTGCATTTACATATATAACTAAGGCAGATGAGGATTTAGTAAATTCTGAAACAGGTGACCATGAAGGTATTGTTGATATAGGAAGAGATATAGAAGGTGTAGAAGTTTCTATATTTGTTCGTGAAGTACCAGGTAGAGGTTTAAAAATATCACTTCGTTCTAATGAATATATTAATGTTTCTGATGTTGCTTTATTATTTGGTGGTGGTGGTCACCCAAGAGCTGCTGGATGTAATATGCGGATGTTCTATAGAACAGGCTAGAGATAAAATTATTAATGAAGTTAAAGTGTTTTTGAAATAGAATGTTATGACAAGAAATTTGTATTCTTGTCTTTTTCTATAATAGGAAAGTTTAATATTCTACTATATTAATACACATATAAGTAAAATGTTAGTTGTAAATTATATATTAAAATTAATTTTTAAGGAGAAATCTTAATGGATGGAATTATAGTAATTAATAAACCAAAAGGAATAACATCACATGATGTTGTATATAAAGTTAAAAAGATATTTAACGAAAAAGTGGGACATACTGGTACTTTGGATCCTAATGCAACAGGAGTACTTCCTTTATTAATAGGGCAAGGAACCAAATTGTCTAAGTATTTAATAGAACATGATAAAATATATAAAGTACGATTAACTTTAGGCAAGAAGACTGATTCTGCAGATGTGGAAGGAAATGTAATAGAAGAAAGAGATGTAGATGAAAAAAGTTTGAATACTCAGAATATAAAAAATGTATTAAATTCTTTCATTGGTAAAAGTAAACAAATACCTCCTATGTATTCTGCTATAAAGGTTAAAGGAAAAAAACTTTATGAATATGCAAGAAAGGGACAAACTGTAGATATAGAGCCTAGAGAAATAGAAATTTTTGAGATTAATTTAATTAATATAGAGAATTTAAGTATAGATTTTACAGTACATTGTTCAAAAGGAACATATATTAGAAGTTTATGTGAAGATATTGCAAAAAAATTGGGTACTATAGGTTATATGGAAGAGCTTGAAAGGTTAAAAGTAGGTAACTTTTGTATAAATGATTCTATAACTATTGAGGAATTAGATGTGAATAAGGCTAATAGTGAGTTTTTTAATAAACATTTTATTACTTTTGAAAAGCATTTTGAAAATATTAATAAAATCATTTTAAATGATAAAAAATTATCTTTATTTTTAAATGGAGTTAATCTTTTAGTTCATTTAGCAGATGGAATTTATAAAGTGTATAATAATTGTAATTTTATTGGAATAGGTACAGTAAAGAATAATTTGTTGAAAAGAGATATAATTTTAAAATGAATACTATTACTATATCATAATTTCTAATCTAAATCAAATAATAAAAATATATGATAAAGATAGAAAAAGTTAAAAAAATAAAGATTAATCTAACAAATATATGTATCAAATTAATATTTTAAGGAAAATTAGTCTTGAAAATATAAAAAGATTATGCTAATATATATTTACTAAATGAGAAATAACAAATAAAAAATAAAGAAAGAAGTTATTAATTTTTAGAGAATATATAAATAGATTTTAATTTTCCCTGCATAGTACGTGTAGACTGAGATTTTAGAACCAACAAACATTAAACGGGAGTCTAGCTTTAGATGTGGCGTGTATGCTTGCATTTATGTAAGAAACCCAGAAGCATTTAAGAGGACACCCACCTGTGAAAGCAGGTCCTTAAAATTTCATTCACCTTGCGGCTAAAGCGGGGCTTTTTTTGTATAGTAGGAAAGTTTCTATTAGAAGAGTAATGTTTAAAAATAATATATTAAAAGATTGATTTTACATAATATTTATGATATGATTTATTTTATGTTAAATAGGAAGGAATAATGCGTTTATGAAATATTCGTATAGATTAATTGCAAAGTTTAATTATAATAATATGTTATATTTAATTATATTAGTTAATAAAAATAAATTGATTTATGCTGTTTATAAAGACAAGAAATTAAGTATTAAAATATCTAAACAGGATTTATATATTTTTAATTTAGTTTATAAATCTCTAAAAATAAATACAGATAAATCAATTAGTTTAGGAATTAAAGAAATAGATGGTAAAAGCTTTGATATTTTTTATGATAAAGAATCATGCTTGCATTATTGGTATGAGGTTAAATTTAACAAAAAATATGAATCGGATTTTAAGGATAATTGTAAATTAAATTTTAAATATAATAATATTCCAACAGTATATTATAATAATGTAGAAGAGACAGGAAAAGGTGATAATGAAGGTAAAAATAGATTTATAAATAGAATTGTAAAATTAGGTAAAAAGACTTTGCTTGTATCTGTTATAGCAGGTTTATCTTTTACGACTCTTGCAAAATGTTCTGTTGCAAATAAAATTGATACAAACACTACACAATATAACATACAAAATAGTGATTTTGAATTATATTCACCTGAAGTTATAAATCA
Source organism: uncultured Clostridia bacterium (assembly GCA_948805675.1). Taxonomy (GTDB): domain Bacteria; phylum Bacillota; class Clostridia; order TANB77; family CAG-508; genus CAG-492. The sequence continues at coordinate 215,439 of CAQIBN010000001.1, forward strand.
AAGAAAATATAAGTTTAAAGATATAAAAAAGGCTATAAAATCAAATCCTAATCTAACAGATTCAGAAAAAGAGTTTATTTATAAATTTGAATTTGTTTTTGACGAAAATTACAAGTATATGGATTTGGATTTGATAATTGATAGATTGTCTACATTAGAAATTGAATATATAAAAGATCTGAATAATAGTATACAAATAGTAGGGCTATATGATATAAATAAAAATAAGATTATATTATATAATACTGAAAATTTTGAGAAAGCTGATTTATCACATTTTACACATGAGATTTTACATGTTTTCCAGCCATATGCTATAAACAGACTTAGTTTAGAACTTTCTAATGAGCTTACTACAAGAGAAATATTAAGAAGAATGAATGAAATGGAACTTATAGAAAATAATAAACAATTTCTAAATAATCTAAAAAAGTATTCAGATTATGGTAATGGGTATGAACCTTGTATGAGAGTAGAATATTTACTTGCTAATATATTACCAAAAGAGGTAATACAGGAATATCAGTTTGGTTGTACAGATGATATTTTAGTAAATGCATTATTAGAAATAGATGGTAAGAAGTTAAACAGTGAACCAAATGAACAAATGGAACAAAGGGCATATAAATTATTGGATTGTATTGATGATTTAAAGAAAACTGATGAAAATGGTAATACTGATTTAGATTATAGTGATGAAAAATATAAAAAAATATATAATCAAATTGATTATTATTATAAGAAAAAAAATGGAATAAATATGGAAGAAACTCTGAAATCTGATATATTTAAATATGATTTTAAATATATTTGTGTAGATTATGGAACTTCTGAAGAATCTATAAAAGCTGGAGAAAAAACATTATTAGATGAAATTCCTACTGAAATGTATAATATAGAAAATAAAATTATTTATGATTTTTACAAATATGTTTTACCTAAAACATATTTATCAGATGTTCATCCAAATCCAATTGTAATTTTGGGGACTCCAGAGGCTATGGAAATTGAAATTACAGATGAGTTAGATAATAAATATAAGGAAAATTATAAGATGTATAAACAAGAATTGAAACAAATAAATGAACATGAATATGAAATGGAATGATATTGAATAGTTCTTATATATTTTTTATCAAAATAATATTTTAAAATAAGATATTTGCGTGTTTTATATAAAAATATATATGGATGGTAAAATAGGAGGAAGTTGTTTGAAAATAAGTGAGCTTTTATATGAGTCAATAAATAAATTAAAAGAATATAATGTGCAAGATGCAAGATTACAAGCTAAAATACTTATGGAATATATATTGAAAGTGGATGAACAATTTTTAATTGTTCATGGACAAGAAGAATTGACATTACAAAAACAAAATGAGTTTAAAAAAGGAATACATAAACTAATAGAAGGTGTTCCTATTCAATATATTACAAATATACAAGAATTTATGAAACTAAAGTTCTATGTTGATGAAAATGTTTTGATTCCTCAACCAGATACAGAGATTTTAGTAGAGGAAGTTGTAAAAAAGTATAGGGTTAATATAAATGATAGTTTTAGTAAAGATATAATTAATAATAGTGAAATAGAGATATTAGATTTGTGTACAGGTAGTGGAGCAATTGGAATTAGTTTAGAAAAATATATAAATAAATGTAAAGTTACATGTACAGATATTAGTATGAAAGCCCTGCAAGTTGCTAAATTAAATGCAGAAAAGAATCTTGTACATAAAAATATGGAATTTATTTTATCTGATTTATTTGAAAATCTGCAAGGAAGAAAATTTGATATTATTGTATCTAATCCTCCATATATAAAAAAAGATATTATTAATACATTAGAAAAAACAGTTCAAAATGAACCTCATTTAGCATTAGATGGTGGGGAAGATGGATTGGATTTTTATAAAAGAATTAGTAATGACGCATATAAATTTTTGAAACCAGATGGAGAAATATTTTTAGAGATAGGATATAATCAAAAAGAAGATGTTATAAGATTATTAGAAAATACAAATCAATATAAAAATATAAAATGTATACAAGATTTAGCAGGAAATGATAGAGTAGTTAATGCTAAAATGTGAGAGATTAAAAAAATAAAGTGAGAAATACATATTAATATACGAATTTAGATAATAAAGAATAATTTTAAAATATTATTAGTATAATATTCTTTATTTATAAAAATATTTTTAGAATATTTATATAATAGGAAATTTCTTGTAAATAGTAAAGTTTAATTAATACAGCTTTCCAATTATATAAAATAATTTGAAAGAGTTTTTTTAAAATTGGCATATAAGTAATTAAACATAGGCTGTAAGAGTATTAATTAAGAAATGGATATAAATCTAGCTCATTATTGTTCTAATGTAATAAATGCTATTAGAATCCTTATAACTAATGCAAAAAACTATTTTTTAGAAGGTGATTATAAATGTCTTTTTCTTCAAATGTAAAAGAAGAATTAAGTAAAATTTCAACACTTAATAACAAACAGAGTGTAAAAGCAGAACTAATAGGTTATTTAATAACAAATAATGTAAATATAGATGAAAGAAATATTAAGTTTTCTACAGAAAATGAATATAATATAAATCGTTTTAGTAAATTGCTTAGTAATTTAGGAATTGTAAATCATGAAATTGATATTCAAGGTAAGATTTATACGGTTTCATTTAGAAAAACTTATTTATTGGAGAAGATTGAATTTAAAAATAAAGAAATAATTTTAGAAGACAATATAAATAAGCAGTTAGAAGATGAAATATGCAGAAAATCATTAGTGAGAGGTTCGTTTTTAGGAGGGGGGTCTATTAATAATCCTGAAAATAAGTATCATTTAGAAGTTATTTTTTCTTCACAAGAAAATGCTATATATATAGCAAATATTTTAAACAGTTATGAGATTGAATGTAAGATTTTAAATAAGAGCCATTGCTACTCTTTATATAGTAAAGAAGGTGAAACAATATCTAATTTATTAGCTTTTATAGGAGCAAGCAGTTCTGTTTTAAAATTTGAAGAAATTAGAGTTGTAAGAGATATGAGGAATAATGTTAATAGATTAGTAAATTGTGAAACAGCTAATTTAAATAAAATTATTAATGCAAGTTTAAAACAAATTGATGATATTAAATTAATAAAGGAACAAAATGAGTTTAAGAATTTGTCTAAAAATTTGCAAGAAATAGCTGATGTTAGATTGAAAAATCCAGAGGCATCTTTAATAGAACTTGGAAATATGTTAGAGGTTCCAGTCCGGGAAATCTGGTGTTAACCATAGATTAAAAGCAATATCTAAAATTGCAGATGAAATTAGAAAAAGTAAAGAAGAGGATAATAAAGTATAGATGAGAAAAGTAGGAATATATATACATATTCCTTTTTGCAAGCAGAAATGTTTTTATTGTGATTTTCTTTCGTTTTGTGATAAAACAGAATCTATAGATAAATACATAGAATGCATGAAAAAGGAAATTAAACTTAAATCAAATAAAAAGGGATTTATTATTGATACTATTTATATTGGAGGAGGAACTCCTTCTGTTATTGATGGAAAGTTAATTAGAGAAGTTTTAGAAACTATTAGAGAAAGTTTTATTATAGATAAAGAAGCGGAAATAACAATAGAAGTTAACCCTGGAACTGTGAATAAAGAGAAATTAATGATATATAAAGAATCAGGTATAAACAGAATAAGTATTGGATTACAATCAACAAATAGTAATTTACTTAAAATGTTAGGAAGAATACATACATATGAAGAGTTTATGGAATGTTTTAAATTAGCAAGACATAGTGGATTTAAAAATATTAATGTAGATTTAATGATTGGACTTCCTAATCAGACTTTAGAGGATATTAATCAATCTATAGAAATAATAAGTAATCTAAATCCAGAACATATATCAGTTTATTCTTTAATTGTGGAAGAAGGAACAAAAATTTCAAGAGATATTGAAAAAGGAGTATTAATTTTGCCAAAAGAAGAATTTGAAAGAAAAATGTATTGGACAGTAAAAGAAAAGCTTGCAAATAATGGTTATATCCATTATGAGATTTCAAATTTTGCAAAAGAAGGATATGAATCTAAACATAATATGAATTGTTGGAATCAAAAAGAATATTTGGGATTTGGAGCTAGTGCACACTCATATATTAACCATATAAGATATTCTAATATAGAAAGTTTAGATAAATATATAGATAATATAAGTAGATGGCAGATTGAAAAAAATAAAGAAGTTCATGAGATTCAAGACATCGATTCTAGTAAAAAAGAGTATATGCTACTGGGACTAAGAAAGATAGATGGGGTAAACATTACAGAGTTTAAAAATAAATTTGCAGATAATCCAATTTATCTTTTTAGAAAGGAATTAAGTAAACTTGCTAAAGAAGATTTAATTGAAATAGATGAAAATAGTATAAAACTAACTAATAAAGGTTTAGATTTAGCAAACTTGGTTTGGGAGGAGTTTGTGTAAATTTCTAAACATAAAAAAGAACCCCTGCAATTATGTGATAACATAAAATGCAGGGGAAACAGAAACAAACTTTAATTAACAACTATATTCAAAAGTGCCTATCGTGCCTATCCAAGATTTTTGAAATGGTACCAGTTGGCGTTGTAAACAATAAACTATATCATTATCTGTGAAACACGGATTAACTTTTGTGAATTTTTTCCAAAATTCAACTGAAACCAATATAACACCAGTGATATCATTATCTTCATAAAAAATTACATATGCATTTTTGGCTAAAAGTTCTTTAACATTATTATAAATTGCGTATATTTCGTCGACTATAATGGGTTGATTATTGTGTTCTGTTTTCATTATTATTTTCCTCCTTAAGGAAACACAATCCATTAGGTGGATTCACAAAAGAGTAGGATTGCAAACTATATTTCAGTTTTAGTACCTCTAATGTGAACATTAAAAAAATATATATAATCTATTTTACCATAAATCTACATAAAATTCAATATGTTAAAAAAGTTTTTTTACAATAATAAAGGAAGTAATCTATCGAAAGCTTCTGCATGTTCTTTTTTGAATTTTCCGCTTGAGCGTAATTCGGAAATTTTGTCTAAAGAATCCCATTCTATAAAATCGACTTCTTCTTTTTGTAAAACAAGTCCTTGGATGTCAAAATCCTTTTTCATATAATACAAATCAAAAAATACTTGGTCGGTATCATCACGGTCAGAATAAAATAATTGTAATTCTTCTGGTGAAACATCTAAACCAATTTCCTCTTTTATTTCTGTAATCATACCTTGAATACTATTTTCGGAACTTTTAGGGTGTCCGCCTGTTGAAGCATATTTTCCGTCTTTTTGAATACTTCTTTTTTGAATTAAAAATTCTCCTTTTGAATTTTGAATAAATACAAGAACTACTAAAATATATCTGTCCTTTGGGATTTTTTCATCTTTGAAGATTGTTTCTCCTGTTAAATTTCTATTAATATCATATAAATCACGTTTTTCCATGTTGACCTCCTTTAAACTATATTTAATAATATAATACAAAATGGTATAAAATCCAATATTTAAGTAAAAAAAGAATAATAAAAATATTTACATGAATTTTATTTTTTTATATAATAAAAGCAAGATAAGGGGAGATGTACATATGAGAATTGCTATTATTTCAGATATACATGGAAATTTAGAGTCTTTAGAGAAGACGTTAAAAGATATAAAAAAGAGAAATGTAGATAAAATTATATGTTTAGGAGATATTATTGCAAAAGGTGTTCATTCAAAAGAATGTATAAGATTAGTTAAAGAAAATTGTGATATTGTATTACAAGGTAATTGTGATAAGTATTTTGCAGAGGAACATGATTTAGAGAATCTCCCATTACAAGAACAAGAAAGAATAAAATGGAATGTGTCTATGATTGATAAAGAAGATAGAGACTACTTATTAAGTTTGCCTTTTTCGTATGAATTTTATATGAGTGGTAGTTTAGTTAGACTTTTTCATGCAACGCCACAAGATATACAAAAAGTAGTACTTAATGTTGATTCTTTTAAAACAAAATTAGATATGTTTTATCCAAGTAGAAATACAGTTTCAGATAGAATTGCTGATGTTATTATATATGGTCATATTCATCATCCATATATGGATAAAATATATAATAAAACAATTATAAATGTGGGAAGTATAGGAAACGCTTTTGATGTTGTGAGAAATCCTTTAAAAGATAGTAATGTACTAGAAACAACAAGAAGTAATTATTTAATTATAGAAGGAGAATATGGAAGTATGGAATATAGCTTTGATATTTCATTTCAGTATGTTAGAGTTCCATATGATATTGATAAAGAGTTAGCTTCAGATAGATTAAATATTGAAAAAGAAAATTATATATATGAGTTAAAACAAGGAAAATATCGTAATATGACAAAAATATATGATAACTTTAAAAGACTGAATATTGATGTTGATGAAATCTAAATTAAGTAATATTAAAATAAGATATACGAAAAGGAGTAAATTATGAATGAAGCTGATAAAGTAAAAGATTCTAATTGCAATCAAAGTAAAAGAGCATTTGTGAATTTTCAAGAGATGACAAGTAATGTATATAGAATTCCTGTATGGTTAGAGGGAACTGTAAATAGATTTGCAGATTTTAAAGGTATAGCGTATGATTTGGGGTGTGGTGCTGGAAATCAAGCTATATATTTATTAGAGAATGGTTGGAAAGTTATAGCAGTTGATAAAGAGGTAGATGTATTTAATAAGAAAAAGCAAGAATTAAAAAAAGAATTGCAAGATAATCTAAAAATTGTAAAGATGAGTTTTGAAAATCTAAAGTTAGAAGAAAATAGTGATTTGATTATAGCTATAAATAGTTTGCCTTTCTGCTCTCCTAATAAATTTGAACAAATGTGGAAAAGTATATATAATTCATTAAAAATAGGAGGCAGAATTGCTATTAATTTATTTGGGAGAAATGATGATTTTAATAAAGAAAACTCTGGAATGACCTTTTTTAATAAAGATGAAATTTATAAGTTGCTAGAAAATTTTAAAATAGAAGGGAAAACAGGTGATATAATTGAAAAGGAATTTGATGGAAAGATGGTTAATGGTAATAATCATCATTGGCATAAATATATAATTGTGGCTAAAAAGATAAAATAAATAGTATTAAAATGAGGTAAAGAATAATATGAGAAAATTAAATTTAATATTAGTATATAATAAAGATGAAGATAAAATTCTTATGTGTAAAAGAGAAAAAGAACCTTACAAAGGTAAGTTTAATCTTGTTGGAGGGAAATTAGAAGAAAACGAAAATGAGTTAGAAGCGGCATATAGAGAGTTAGAAGAGGAAACAGGGATAACTAATAAAGAAATTAAATTAAACCATTTGATGAATTTTCAATATATAATGGAAGATACACAATTAGAAGTCTACTTTGGAAAGTTAAATAAAGAAATTGAGTTAGTAGAAGAAGTTAATAAGTTATATTGGATTAATAGTGATTCTAATTTCTTTGATTCTAACAAGTTTGCAGGAGAGGGGAATATTGGACATTTAGTAAAACAAGCAAAGATTTATATAGATGGTAGTAAATTTAATTAGGATTAAAAAATAGGTTAGAATAAGGAGTTTAAGTTAGTAGAAATTGTTTGTATATATAACTTATGAGTTGGTGTATTGAATTATTGTGTATATAGCTTTATACAGAAAAATGCAAAGTTTTTATAAATATACTATTTTATAAAAATATAGTAATAAATTTATATTTAATACTTAACAATGGCTAAATTAAAGTTAGTAAAAATATAAATTAATATATGTATACGTTAAAAATAGATATGTCACAAGTAAATTGAAAATAAAATATTGAAATACTAAATTGTTAATGTTATATTAAATGTATAGCACTAATTATAATACTATATATTGCATAATAATATTTAACAAACATAAGAAAAAAGAGGGGGAAAATAAAGATGAGATATGAAATAATTGGAAAAACAGTACCAGTAGTAGAAGTTACTCTAAATAGAGGAGAATCAATGTATTCACAAAGAGGAGGAATGTCTTGGCAAACAGAAGGTGTTAATATGACAACTAATGCAAGAGGTGGAGTAATGAAAAGCCTTGGAAGAATGTTTACAGGAGAATCTATTTTTATGAATACATATACAGCAGGTGTAGATGGAGCAAAAGTAGCTTTTGCAACTACTGTACCAGGTGATATTGTACCAATTAATGTAGGAGAAAATAATGGTTTTACAATACAAAAAAATGCATTTTTATGTGCAGAACCAGGTGTTGATATACAAATAGCATTTACAAAGAGGTTTACAGCAGGTTTATTTGGTGGAGAAGGTTTTATATTACAAAAAGCTACAGGTAATGGAATGCTATTTTTAGAAGTAGATGGAGATCCTGTAGAAAGAGTTTTAGCTCCAGGTGAAGTATTAAAGGTAGATACAGGTAATGTAGTTGGTTTTGAAAGTACAGTTTCATATGAGGTTGAAACAATAAAAGGATTAGGAAATATATTTTTAGGTGGAGAAGGATTATTTTTAACAAAATTAGTTGGTCCTGGTAGAGTTATTATACAATCACAAAATTTTGGAGATTTTGCAGGAAGAATATTGGGGCTAATGCCTAGAAAATAGAGAAATATTGTATATATGCATGAAAGTTTTGATAGAGAATAAAAATAAATCTATAATAAGGAACAGAGTTATTCTGTTCTTTTTTCGAGTGTAAATTAATTTGACTCTTAAAACTACTTGTAGCTAGTTAGTTTTTTATTTTCTTATATTCTTTTGATATATATATAATTTATAGTAATATATAGTACTTTTATTGTTACTCAGAATTAATTTCATCTTTGTTGGCATAGTATAGGTTTTTATGCAAATCTAAAAGCTAAAATTAATATGAATTTTTTGAATGTTGCTATATTTCGTATAGTTAAAATAATATAGTCAATAAGAATCTTGAAGAATGTAACAATATATGATATATTAATGTAAAATTCAACATATAATTACTATTTTACATAGAAAAAAGATTATAAGAGATATTATATGAATAATAAAATATTAAATAAACAAATTTCAATTATATAATTAAAAATAAATACAACTTTAGTCTTTATATTAAAATAAAGAAAACGAGAGGTAAAAATATGGATAAATACGAGTTGAAACAAGAGCTAGATAAATTAAGTAAAAAAAGTAGTGTAGAAGATTTACAAAAATATATTAAGGACATGATTGAGGTTAAAGAATTTAAGACAAGTTTATTAGAAAGAATGTGTTTATTAACAGAGGAAATAGGAGAACTTGCAAAAGAGGTTAGAAAAACAGATAATAATTTAACAATAGATATTAATAAAGATTATACTTCTAATTTAGAAAATTAGATAACAGATGTATTTATATGTTTGATGGGAATGTGTGAATTACTAGATATGGATATTGTTCAAGGATTAAAGAATAAAGAAGAAATTAATTTTAATAGAGAGTACAAGTAGATTTTATTTATATCATATTACATAATAAACCGATATATTATACTAAGTTTGTAGTTTTTAGGGATAGCAAAATATTAGAATATTATTTGGAAAGTTGTTAATAAAATAATGCAAATAATAAGTGAAATATGAAAGGTTATTGAGTAAACAAAAAGGATATGAAGGTTGATAAAATAGAAGTTGGAAATGGTCAATTAGAGAAGTAAAATATATAACTTTATAGGAATCTAAATAAGTTTTCAATAATTATTGAGAAAAAAGAACAATTGTGATATAAGAATATTAATAATATGAAAGGAAGGAAATTTAAAATGAAATATATTATTCATGAAAATAAAGAGTATACTGAGTATAGTTTTGAAGATAATGAAACATTATTTGAAAGAGATGTAGTTAAAAATGCTAAAAGTATATTTGGTGAGAAGACAATCTATATTGATATAAAAACATTATTAAAACCTAATAGAAAATATGAAGGTACTATTCCAGATGCATATTTGTTAGATTTTACAATAGAAAGTAATCCTAGACTATATTTGGTTGAAAATGAAGTTAGAAACCATAGCATAAAAACTCATATTGCTCCTCAAATAATGAATTTCTTTTTAAATTATAAGGATTCCTTTATAAAAATAAAAGAAGAAATAATAAGTTATTTAGATAATGAAAAAATATCAATTGATAATTATATGAAGAAAACAACATATAGAAATATTGATGATATGATTACTAGCTTAATTTTAAATGAGAAATTAGGAGTTATTGTAGTAATAGATTATGCAGATGAAAGACTATATGAGCTAAAAAACGGTTTTGGATTTGATTTGGAGATACTTGAATTGAAGAAATATATTAGTAGTGATAATGATGTAGTGTATGTTTTTGATAAGTTTAATGAACAAGAAGAAATAATGAATGATATAGAAAATGTTGAAGAGTTAAATACAATATTGGTAGCAGCTTATGAAGATGGCTTTCAAAGTGAGTTTATAGAGAATAATAGATGGTATGCTGTAAATATAGGAATCAATAGAATTGAATCATTAAAATATATAGCGGTTTATCAAAAAAGACCAATAAAGGCTATAACATATTATGCTGAAATTGAAAATATTGAATTATATAAGGACACAGGAAAATATATTATATATTTTAAGGATAAGGCTAAGAAATTAAAACAGCCTATTCCTTTAAATCCTAAAAATACAAATAAGGCTCCTCAAGGAAGAGTTTATACAAATATTAATAAAATACTAAATGCTGATAGTAAAACAACAATGGATGATATTTTTTGACAGTATTTAATTTACAAATAAAAAATGAGGTGTAGAATGCAAGGTAAGATAAAACCATTTGTAAAATGGGCAGGTGGAAAAGGTAATTTATTAAATCAAATAAATAAATATTATCCAATAGAGTTAAAAGATGGATATATAGATTGCTATATAGAGCCATTTGTTGGCGGTGGGGCAGTTTTAATAGACATTTTACAAAATTATAAAGTAAAGGAAGCTTATGCTTTAGATATAAATCAGGATTTAATTAATTCATATAATATAATAAAAAATAATGTTAATGAATTAATTCAAAAATTAAAAATAAAGGAAAGCGAATTTTTAGGTTTAGACAAAGAAGATAGAAAAGTATATTTTTATAAAGTTAGAAGAGAATATAATTCTAACAGATTAGAAAAAGATGAACTATCAGTAAAGAGAGCTACTCAATTTATATTTTTAAATAGAACATGTTTTAATGGATTATATAGAGTAAATAAATCAGGGAAGTTTAACGTTCCTATGGGAAGTTACAAAAATCCTACAATATGTGATGAAGAAAATTTAAGAGAATTATCAAAACTTATTAAAAATGTTAAATTTGAATATGGAGATTATAAGAGTAGTAAAAAATATATACAAGAAAATACATTTATATATTTTGATCCACCATATAGACCGTTAAATGTTACTTCAGCATTTACTTCATATGCTAAAGAAGAGTTTAATGATAATACCCAGAAGGAGTTGGCAAGATATTATAGAGAATTAAATGATAATGATGTTAAGGTAATGTTAAGTAATTCTAATCCTAAAAATACTAATAAAGATGATAAATTTTTTGAAGAGATATATGATGGCTTTATTATTAATGAAGTTTATGCAAAAAGAATGATAAATTCCAATTCCAGTGGTAGAGGAGAAATATCAGAGTTATTAATAACAAATTATGAGTGGAAATAAAATGATTATTATGGAGAAGTAGAATGTATACAGGAAAATACTATTTTGAAACCGACGATTTCAAATTAATATATGCTGATGTATTTAAATCAATAAAAAAGATAAATGATAAAAGTATTGATATGATATTTGCAGATCCGCCATATTTCTTATCAAACAATGGTATTACATGTAGTGGTGGAAAAATGGTAAATGTAAATAAAGGTGAGTGGGATAAAACTTTATCTGTTAAAAGAAAACATAAATTTAATAGAGAATGGATAAAAGAATGTTATAGAGTCTTAAAAGATAATGGAAGTATCTGGATAAGTGGAACACTACACAATATATACTCAATAGGTATGGCTCTGGAGGAAAATGAATTTAAGATAATAAATAATATTACTTGGCAAAAATCTAATCCTCCTCCAAATCTTGCATGTAAAACATTTACTCATTCTACAGAAACTATTATTTGGGCAAGAAAAGATTTAAAGAAAGTTAAATATACATTTAATTATCACGTTATGAAAGAATTAAATAACAATAAACAGATGAAAGATGTTTGGACAACTTCGTTAACAAGACCATCCGAAAAAAAGTGTGGTAAACATCCAACACAAAAACCTTTAGAGATATTGGATAGAATAATATTAGCATCGACAAAAGAAGATGATCTAATATTAGATCCATTCTGTGGTAGTAGTACAACAGGAATATCAGCAGTAAGATTAAAAAGAAAATATATAGGAATAGATAATGAGAAAGAATATATGGAAATATCTAAGAAAAGATACAAACAGTTGTAGGAGGAATATATATGGCTAGAAATTTTGATGAATGGTTATCTACTTTTGAAGATAGTATTGCTAGTTGGAGATATTATACAGATTTTGACAAAGTATATAGTAATGTTAATAAAATAAAAAATGAACTTAATTTATTAAATGGATTAATAGGAAGTAAAAATATAGAACAAGAATTTAAAGAATTAGTTAAGGAATATCCTAATGTTTTAAAAGCTATTCCAATACTTATAGCGAAAAGAGAAAAGATAGTTATTATAAAAGATGCTATACAAGATTATTATTATAATTTTACTAAGATGAATTATTCAATTGAGGAATACTCAATGTTTATGAGAAAAACTGGCGTATATGACTTATTAGAAAATCATTTGGTTTCAAACTTATATGATTATGTGACAGGTGTAGAAGTTGGTATGGATACTAATGCTAGAAAAAATAGAACTGGTGACGCTATGGAAGATTTAGTGGAAAGTTATATAGTAGAGGCAGGTTTTGTTAAAAATCATAATTATTATAAAGAAGTTACATCTACACAATTAAAAGAAAAATGGAATATAGATTTAAAAGAGATTTTAAAGAATATAGATGTTGCAACTAAAAATAAAAAAGTAAAGATGGCAGAAAAGAGATTTGATTTTGTTGTTGAAAATAACAATATGTTGTATTTAATAGAAACAAACTTTTATGGTTCACAAGGTTCAAAATTAAACGAAACTGCGAGAAGTTATAAAATGTTAAATGAAGAATTGAAAAAAATTAAAGATGTAAAATTTGTGTGGTTTACAGATGGTAAGGGTTGGAATACAGCAAAAGGTAACCTAGAGGAAACTTTTAATGAAATGGAAGATATTTATTGCATTGCTGAAATGAAAAATAGTATAATGAATAAAATATTCTAATTTAATAAGAAGAGTAGTGGGCAACTTTATTAAAGTTGTCCACTAAAATTTAAGAGGAGGAATATTTATTGATATATAATCCAAAGGATTTTAAATTAGAAAATATGTCAATATGAAGTTTTAAAGAATAGGGTGATTGGGCGACACATAAAGAAGATTATAGAGGAAATTGTCCACCACAAGTACCAAGAAATTTAATATTAAAATATACTATAGTAAATTATGTAGTATTATATCCTTTTTGTGGAAGTGGTACAAAAAGGATATAGTGTAAATTATTAAATAGAAAATGAATTGTTATAAATGTAAATGAAAATGCTTTGAAATTAGCAAAATATGGATTAGGTTTTAATTATAAAACTATTCCATTAGGTTTTTATATTATGAATATGTTTATTCAAACAGGTTTTATATTAAAAAAACAATTATAAAAGAAAAACATAATTACAAAATGACTGATTATTGGAAGAATAAGAATATGGATTTTTATTTATTAGTACATGAATATATATTTATTTTTAAAATGTAATTGTCATTAAATGTTGTTTAAATAATATTTTTATGATATAAATTATACTAGAGTAATTATAAATATATGGGAGGAAAAATGGATAATAAAAATAACAGAGAAAGAGAAGAGCTACACAAAGCAATATGGTCTATTGCAGATGACTTAAGAGGTTCAGTAGATGGCTGGGATTTTAAACAATATATTTTAGGGATAATGTTTTATAGATATATTTCAGAGAATATAACCAATTATATAAATGAGGGAGAAAGAAGAGCAGGAGATAAGACATTTGACTATGCAAAACTTAAAGATAATGTAGCAGAGACTGAAAGAAATAATCTTGTAAAAGAAAAAGGATTTTTTATTCTTCCTTCAGAATTATTTTGTAATGTTTGCAAAAAGGCAAAAGATGACGAAAATTTAAATGAAACATTAGAGAAAGTATTTAGCAATATTGAAAATAGTGCAAAAGGTGCAGAAAGTGAACAAGACTTTTCTGGATTGTTTGATGATATAGATGTAAATAGTAATAAATTAGGTGCAACAGTTACAAAGAGAAATGAAAAACTTGTTAAAATTCTTGATGGTATAGCTAGTATAAATTTAGGAAAGTACCAAGATAATCAAGTTGATGCATTTGGAGATTCTTATGAGTTTTTAATGTCTATGTATGCTTCAAATGCTGGTAAATCTGGTGGGGAATTTTTTACACCACAAGAAGTTAGTGAATTACTAACTAAACTTGCTATTGTTGGAAAAACATCAGTAAATAAAGTATATGATCCAGCTTGTGGCTCAGGTTCATTACTTTTGAAGTCAGCTAAAATATTAGGTAAAGATAATGTTAGAAATGGATTTTATGGACAAGAAATAAATTTGACAACATACAACCTTTGTAGAATAAATATGTTTTTGCATGATATAGCATATGATAAATTTAATATTGCCTGTGAAGATACATTAACAACACCTCAACATTGGGATGATGAACCTTTTGAAGTAATTGTTTCAAATCCTCCATATTCAATAAAGTGGGCAGGAGATGATAGTGCAGTTTTAATAAATGATCGAAGATATTCTCCAGCAGGAGTTTTGGCACCAAAATCAAAAGCAGATTTTGCATTTATAATGCATTCTTTATCATGGCTTGCGACAAATGGAACTGCTTCAATAGTCTGTTTTCCTGGGATATTATATAGAGGTGGAGCAGAACAAAAGATAAGAAAATATTTAATAGATAATAACTTTGTTGACACAATTATTCAATTACCAGATAATTTATTTTTTGGAACAAGTATAGCTACATGTATAATGGTATTAAAGAAAAATAAAAAAGATAATAGTACATTATTTATTGATGCCACTAATGAATGTGTAAAAGTTACAAATAATAATAAATTAACTGATAAAAATATTGATAATATAGTAAAAATATATACAGATAGAACTAATATACAATATGTTGCAAAACTTATTTCTGATAAAGAAATCGAAGAAAATGATTATAACTTATCTGTATCAACTTATGTAGAAAAAGAAGATACAAGAGAAAAAATTGATATTGTAGAATTGAACAAAGAAATTGAGGAAATAGTAGCAAGAGAACAAATACTACGTGATGAAATAAAGAGAATTATTTCAGAAATTGAGGTGTAGTATGAGTAGATTAGAAGAATTGATAGAGAAGTTATGTCCAAATGGAGTAGAATATAAGCCATTATGGTCATTAAGTGCTTGGGATAAAAGGTTTAATGGAGTCGATAGAACTAAGCAAGAGAAGGTGATTTCATATAAATATTTTTTATCTGCTGATTTTAATAAAGTTGAAAAAAGAGATGGAGATATAAAATATATATCAACAGGTATTTCAGGTGATGATAGATATACTACTGAAGAACTTGCAGGAGATTATTTGGCAGAAGGAGAAGTTGTGTGTATTCCTTGGGGAGGTACTCCAAATGTTAAATATCACAAAGGAAAATTTGTTACAGGAGATAATAGAATAGCTACATCACTTAATACAAATATCTTAAATAATAAGTTTTTATATTACTGGATGCAATCAAATATAAAAATTATTTCAACATTTTATAGAGGTTCTGGTATTAAACATCCAAACATGAAAAATGTATTAGATATGTGCATTCCTGTACCTCCGTTGGAGGTACAATGCGAAATTGTCCATATTTTGGACAATTTCACATTACTTTCAGCAGAGCTTTCAGCAGAGCTTTCAGCAGAGCTGAAATT
This sequence comes from uncultured Clostridia bacterium, assembly GCA_948805675.1. Taxonomy (GTDB): domain Bacteria; phylum Bacillota; class Clostridia; order TANB77; family CAG-508; genus CAG-492. The sequence goes on from CAQIBN010000001.1 coordinate 231,668, forward strand.
TAGACAAAAACAATATGATTATTATTTTAATAAAATACTAAATGATAATGAATATCCAAAAATGAAACTGTGCGATATAGGTCAAGTTAAAATGTGTAAGAGAATTTTCAAATCGCAAACTAATAATATTAAAGGAATTCCGTTTTACAAAATTGGTACATTTGGTAAACAACCTGATTCATTTATAGATGAGGAAATTTTTCAAGAATATAAGAATAAATATTCATATCCTAAAAAAGGAGATATTTTAATTTCCTGTTCTGGAACAATAGGTAGAACAGTGGTTTTTGATGGGGAGCCAGCATATTTTCAAGATTCTAATATTGTATGGATAGAACATGATAGTACAAAAGTTATTAATGAATATTTATTTTATTGTTATAAAACAAATCCATGGTCAATATCAACTGGAGGTACAATAGACAGATTATACAATGAAAATGTATTGAAGGCAGAAATTTCAGTACCACCTATTGAAGAGCAAAAGAAAATTGTGAATAAATTAAATAAACTGTATAAACTATGTAATGACATCTCAGAAGGCCTACCTGCCGAAATAAAGGCAAGACAAAAGCAATATGAATATTACAGAGATAAACTATTGACATTTAAGGAGTTGAAAGTAAATGAGTAAATATAATGTAGTAATGGAAACAAATAATTCAACTGTTGTAACTGAATATGAACCATTAGAAAGAAAATCAGATAGTTATCAGAGTGAAGCAGAACTTGAAAAAGAATTTATTACAATGCTTACAGAACAGGGGTATAATTATTTAGAAATTCATAATGCTGAAACTTTAAAGGATAATCTTCGTACACAATTAGAATTATTAAACGACTATAAATTCACTGACAGTGAATGGGAGATGTTTTTTTATAATAGTATTGCAAACAATAATGATGGAATTGTAGAAAAAACAAGAAAGATACAAGAAGATTATATTCAAGTACTAAAAAAAGATGATGGAACAAGCAAAAATATTTATTTAATAGATAAGAAGAATATACATAATAATAGACTACAAGTTATAAATCAATATGTAGAAAATAATGGCAATTACGATAATAGATATGATGTAACAATACTTGTAAATGGACTGCCTTTAGTTCATATTGAGTTAAAAAGAAGGGGTGTAGCATTAAAAGAAGCCTTTAATCAAATAAACAGATACCAAAAAGATAGTTTTTGGGCTGGTAGTGGACTTTATGAATATATACAAATATTTGTAATATCTAATGGAACAAACACAAAATATTATTCAAATACAACTAGAGAAAGTCATTTAAAAGAAAAACAAAATACAACAAACAAAAGTAAAAAAACAAGTAATAGTTTTGAATTTACTTCTTATTGGGCTGATAGTAATAATAAAGTAATAACAGATTTAGTAGATTTTACTAGAACATTTTTTTCAAAACATACAATATTGAATATATTAACAAAATATTGTGTATTTACATCTGAAGAATTACTACTTGTTATGCGTCCATATCAAATTGTAGCAACTGAGAGGATACTAAATAAAATTGAAGTGTCAACTAATTATAAAAAAATGGGAACTATTGAATCAGGTGGATATATATGGCATACAACAGGTTCTGGTAAAACATTAACATCTTTCAAGACAGCACAACTTGCAACAAATTTAGAATATATAGATAAAGTATTATTTGTTGTAGATAGAAAAGATTTAGACTATCAAACAATGAGAGAGTATGATAGATTTGAAAAAGGTGCAGCTAATGGTAATAGAAGTACAAATATATTACAAAAACAATTAGAAGATAATACTTCAAGAATAATTGTTACAACAATACAAAAATTAAGTGAATTTGTAAAAAGGAATAGTAACCATCCTATATTTTATAAACATCTAGTATTAATCTTCGATGAATGCCACCGTTCTCAATTTGGAGAAATGCATAAAATGATAGTTAAAAATTTTAAAAATTATCATTTATTTGGATTTACTGGAACACCGATATTTGCTAAAAATGCTGGATGTAAATCTAATCCAGACTTTTGTACAACACAGCAAGCCTTTGGAGATAAATTACATACATACACTATTGTTGATGCTATAAATGATGGAAACGTTTTACCTTTTAGAATTGATTATATTAATACAATTAAGAAAAAGGAAGATATGACAGACAAAGAGGTTCAAGCAATAAATACTGAAGAAGTATTATGTTCTTATGAAAGAGTAAGCAATGTAGTAAGCTATATAATTGAACACTTTGATCAAAAAACTAAAAGAAATTCATTTTACAATTTAAAAGGACAAAGAGTAAATGGTTTTAACTCTATGTTTGCGGTATCATCTATAACAATGGCAAAAAAGTATTATTTAGAGTTTAAAAAACAATTAGCAGAAAAAAATAAGGATTTAACTATTGCAACAATTTATTCTTTCTCTGCTAATCAAAACGATACTAGTGATGGAATTTTAGATGATGAAGGATTTGAGACTGATTTATTAGATCAAAGTTCAAGAGAATTCTTAGATTTTGTAATAGATGAATATAATGAGAAGTTTAAAACGAATTTTTCATCAGAAGGAAATGGATTTCAAGATTATTATAAAGATTTATCAGATAGAGTAAAACATAGAGAAATAGATTTAGTTATTGTTGTGAATATGTTTTTAACAGGTTTTGATGCAACAACATTAAATACATTGTGGGTAGATAAAAACTTAAAGCAACATGGACTTATTCAGAGCTTTTCAAGAACAAATCGTATATTAAATACTGTAAAATCTTATGGTAATATAGTATGTTTTAGAGATTTACAAGAACAAACAAATGATGCTATTGCATTATTTGGTGATAAAGATGCATCTGGAATAGTTTTGTTAAAATCATATGAAGATTACTATTATGGTTATGAAGATGAAAAAGGTAATAAACAATTAGGATATGAAGAAAGGATAGCAATGTTACTTAAGAAATATCCTTTAGGAGAACCAATTATAGGAGAACAGGCTAAAAAGGACTTTATTGTTTTGATGGGAAATATTTTAAGACTTAAAAATATATTATCTTCATTTGATAAGTTTAATGGAAATGAAATACTTTCTAAAAGAGATTTTCAGGATTATATTGGGACATATACAGATTTTTATGAAGAATTTAAAAAGCCACATGGAGAATGCGAAAGTATTAAAGATGATGTAGTTTTTGAAATGGAACTTGTAAAACAAGTAGAAGTTAATATTGATTATATTTTAATGCTAGTTTCGAAATATCATAAATCAAATTGTACTGATAAAGAAATATTAGGCTCCATTGATAAAGCAATTAAGTCAAGTTTATCATTAAGATCAAAACGAGAACTTATAGAAACATTTATATCAAAGATAAACACAGATACAGATGTAATGAAAGATTGGGGGAAATTTGTTAAAGAACAAGAAGAAACAGATTTAAAGAATCTTATAGAAGAAGAGAATCTAAATGAAGAAGAAACAAGAAATTTTATTGATAATTCATTTAGAAATGGACAAGTAAAAACTACAGGAACTGATATCGAGAAAATATTACCACCAATGAGAAGATTTGGAGGGGGTAATAGAGCTGAAAAAAAAGAAACAATTATTGAAAAGATAAAGAAATTTTTTGAAAAATACTTGGGGATTTGGAGTTCGAATAGTAATAGCAAAGATATTGTATATGATATTAAAGATGATGATACTGAAAAATTAGGTATGGTAGCAGAAGAAGAAGAAAAATATAAGTATATTTAAAGAAGAATTTGCTTGGCAAGTATAAGTGATAGAAAACTTCAAAAATCATATAGAAGTAAAATGAATGCTGGGATTATCGAATTAATATATTTAATTCCTGTAATAATAAATATATTAAAAAATAATTTAAAAGAGGTAAATCATGTACACAAGCTACTATAAAAACGAAAAAATAACAATAAAGATAAAATCAACCAAATATAGTATTACCGAAATAACATTTGTAAAAGGAAAAGACGACATAGAAGATGAAACAACAGAAAACTCATTAATAAGACAATGTAAAAAACAATTAGATGACTATTTTAAAGGTAAGTTAAAAAAGTTTAACATTAAATATGAATATAGTGGAACTCCATTTCAAGAAAAAGTATGGAAAGAATTACTAAACATAGAATATGGAACAACAATATCATACAAAGAACTAGCCCAAAGAATAGGAAGTCCAAAATCAGTAAGAGCAGTAGCAAACGCAGTAGGAAAAAATAAAATAGGAGTTATAATTCCATGCCATAGAATAATAGGAATTAATGGAACATTAACAGGATATGCAGGTGGTATAGAGAATAAAAGATATTTGTTAGAGATAGAAAATAGTATTGGTTTTAAATTACTTTAAATAATTTCACACAAGTTTGAATAGATTTAATAAAAGCTTCACAGGCCCAATTGAAAATAACAACTAAAAATCAAGCAATCTAAATTGCTTGATTTTTAGGATTCCTTTTTATAATCTATAACAAAATACTTAATATTAAAATAATCCACTTCATCTGGTACCAAATCCTTTATATCCCTCAATCTTTCATATCCAACTTGCTCTATAGCACAATAAACATCGTCTCTAAAATCTTCATTAATATATTCACCCAAATTAATTTCCATTCCATTTTCATAACATTTCAATAAATGTTCCTCAATAGTCCTTCTTGTTAATCCACGAATTTCCGAAATTTCATCAATAGACTTTTTATCATTTACAAATAAATTATAGGATGTAACTTTAGTATCTTCTTTAACAGAAACTTTCTCTTTACTTTCCGCGATTTTTATTGGTTTATCTAATATATTTATATCATTATCATCAACATATTGTTTAATAGTCTTTATAAAGATATCACCATAATTTTTTAATTTATTAACACCAACACCACTAATACTAAGCATTGATACTCTAGTGATAGGAAAATATGTAGCCATTTCTTTTAATGATACATCACCAAATACAATAAAAGGAGGAACATTGTTTTCTTCTGCGATTTTTGTTCTTAAAACTCGTAATATTTCAAACAGATTCTTATCAAAATCGGTATTAGTAGATAAAGTAGTAGATGATATCTTCTCAATTTTTCTTTTTATTAAAACTTGCTTATTTCCCTGTAAAATATCTTTTGCATTTTGTTCTAATACCAAAATAGGATATTTATCCCCAATAGACTTTATATAATTCTCTGTAATTAAAAAATAAATTAATTCTTTAATTGTGTCTTTAGAATAATCTTGCATAATTCCATATGTGGATAAATTATCAAATCCAAATGATTTAATTTTAGAAGACTTTGAGCCTTTCAAAACATCTGTAACTAATGAAGTGCCATATTTTTGATTCATTCTTACTATACAAGATAATATTTTTTTTGAATCTATAGTTATATCAGTAATTTCTGTTTCGGATAGACAGTTACTACAATTGTTACAATTTTCAAATTCAGGTATTTCATTAAAATATTCTAAAATATATTTCCTCAAACATTTATCAGTATTGCAATAATCAATAATATCATTTAGTTTAGCATATTCATTTTTATGGTTTGATTCAGATTCTGTTTGCTCAATTAAGAATTTGTTTGAAACAATATCAGATCTATTAAAAAGTAAGATACATTTAGACTTGTCTCCATCACGGCCAGCACGACCAGCTTCTTGGTAATAGCTTTCCAAATCTTTAGGCATATTATAATGAATGACATATCTAATATTAGATTTATCTATTCCCATACCAAATGCATTAGTAGCAATCATAATTTGCGTTCTATCATATAAAAAGTCTTCTTGTGATTTATTTCTATCTAAATCTTTCATTCCACCATGATATTTAGAAACATTATATTTTAAATCGTATAAAGTTTGATATAAACTATCAACAGACTTTCGTGTTAAACAATAAATAATTCCAGAGTCGTTTTTATTATTTTCTACAAAATTTAGAATAAAGTCTTTTTTACTTCTAGGTGATTCAACAGAAAAACTTAAATTGGTTCTGTCAAATCCAGTTGTTAAAGTAAATGGTGATGATAGATGCAATAAGTCAATTATATCTTTTTTTACGATTTGAGTAGCAGTTGCAGTAAATGCTGAAACAATTGGACGTTTAGTTAAATTTAAAATGACATTTCCAATTTCTCTATAACTTGGTCTAAAGTCGTGTCCCCATTGAGAAATACAATGGGCTTCATCTACAGTAATCATCGAAATATCTATGTTTTTTAGCATGTTTAGAAAAGATTCTGAATTTAATCTTTCGGGTGCTACATAGATGATTTTATAAACATTATATAATATATTTTCAATTGCTTGGGAATATTCGGTATTAGAAAGTAAACTATTAATGTAAGTTGCTGGAATCCCGATTTGATTTAAACTATCAACTTGATCCTTCATAAGGGAAATAAGTGGTGATATAACTAGTGTAACACCTGGTAAAATCATGGCAGGAATTTGATAACAAATTGATTTACCAGCTCCAGTAGGCATTATTCCGAAGACAATCTTCACCATTTAAGATATGACTTATAATTGCGTTTTGTCCTGGTCTGAACTCATCGTATCCAAAGTATTGTTTTAATAAATTTTTTGCTGTATTCATGTAAAACCTCTTTTCTATGTGGAAAATTATAGCAGGGATAAATAGAAAAATCAATAGTTGTGTTTATGAAATTTGATATATAACTTATAATAGTTTGTGGTTAATAACTAATTTTCTATTAGTGGAAACAATGTTATCATATATTAAATGGGAATATATAAATTAATACCAATCTTGAATTGGGTGAAATAGGTGTAATAAGATTTTATACCACACATGTGGAGTGTGTGGCAGTACTTAACCTTAAATAGCTTTGAAATTATTTATACTGTAAGAATAGAATGGTTAAATGTTAGAAAATTTATTTTTTATATCTAACTAAAATCTAACCAAAGTATAATTTTAATTAAATATAAATAAAATTATGAAAAATTGTAAATAACTAAATCTAGTTTAGAAAAAGTGCTAAGCTAGATTTTTTAATTCTTAAAACTAAAAGCAGAAGATATAGCTTCAGCAGATAGTAACTTAGAATTTATATCTAAATGAGCATATACATTAGCAGTAGTAGAAAAATCAGAATGACCAAGCCATTCTTGAATAGCTTTCATAGATACATTTCTTGCTAACAATAAACTAGCACAAGAATGTCTTAAATCATGAAAGCGAATATGCCTTAAACCACTATTTTTTAAGAGTAAAGGAAAATGCCTTGTAACATAATTAGGTTTTATAATAGAGCCATCAGGATTTAGACAAACATATTCTTCATATTTAGAATTGTATCTCTTCTTGAATTTTCTCTTATAACATTTTTGTTGTTTCTTAGCCATTTCTAACGCAAATATAATTTCATCAGTTAAAGGCAGAGTTCTATGACTAGCATTTGTTTTAGTTCTATCTTTAGCTAAAATTCTATTCGTACCTTTAATTTTAATTTCTACGATTGTATGCTTAATTGTAATTGTTTTATTCTCAAAATCAATAGCAGACCATTTTAAGCCTAAAACTTCACTTCTTCTTAAGCCATAAAAAGCTGTAAGTAAAATAACTAAATGAAGTGGATCATTTTTAGATTTTTCAAAAAGTGTATTCAACTCATTTTCAGAATAAAATGAGCCAATAAAAATATTTTTCTTAGGTCGTTTTACTTTGTCAGCAGGATTATTAACAATTAAATCATTTTTAAAAGCATAATCAAGTGATTTTCTAATAATAGCATGATAACGAATAACGGTAGTAGGTTTTAGTCCATCAGCTAATAAAATATCATAAAAATTTTGTATATGTATAGGTTCAAGTTCTAATAACTTAATAGGATTTAAAGTAAAATAATTTTTAATCCTAGAATTAATCATTTGTAAATGAGATGTATAAGTGGTTAATTCTAGATTACTTTTTACTTTCTCAATCCATAATTTTAGGTAGTCAAAGTATAGAATATTTTCATCATAATATTTACGAGAATCCATTGTATGCAATTTTTCTCTAAATAACATATACTTTTTAGCCTGTTCATTATTTTCTTTTCTAATTTGCTCCTGTAAGTTAAAAGATTTTTCAAATTGTTCTCTATATTCTTCTGCTTTTTGTAATGCTTGTCTTTTATTACCACGAGTAACCTTAATTCCAGTTGATACCCATTTTTGTTTTCTTTTATTATTATCATCTTTATAATTAATTACTGCTTGATAAATATTATTTTTTTCGTGTAAACTAACAGTTATATTTGTTTTACGCAGGTTTTCTGTTATATTTTGCATAAATAACTCCTTTCGTTCATAACAGAATTGAATTTACCTACTATTTATAATATTGAAATTATAATAGCATAGATTTAATCAAAAATCTAGTTATGAGCAATTTTTTTCAGTGAGATATAAAATTACATCAGCTTTTGCAATTTTATATTGTCGACCAATTTTAATGGATTTTATAATATTATTCTGTAATAGATGATAAGCTAATTTTTTACTAATACCACCTAACATTGATTGAAGTTCTTTAACATTCACAACATCAGGATAATTTTTGAACATAGATTTATAATATTTCTGAGAATAATTACTAAACATTTTCATACCTCCAATAAGAAAAATGTATTTATAAGAAAAGTATAGCAAGTTAATTTTTAAAAGTATACTGCAGGATTTTGCAATGTTTTTGCAAAAAATTATGTTAAATATTAAAAAGTGTAACAATAATATTTTTATCAGAAAATTTTATTACCCTTAAATTTTAAAAAAATTTAAGGGCAGGATAAGGAAAGCAGAGCATTTCCCATAAACATATAGAAAGACAAGCTTTTTAACCATCTGTTAGGACAAAAATATTACAGATAATATGCAGAGTGCGTACATTTCAGTGTATTTTTAACTAAGTAATGTTTAAAAAATTTTTATTTAGCTTGAAAAATAGTAAAGTTATGATATAATATTAAAAATAATTATTAAAACATAGGGAGAATAAATATGAAGCATATCGAATTAGCAGGAGCTGTAATATTAAATAAAAATAAAAATATTTTGTTAATACATAGAAACACATTAGATTGTCAACAATGGGAACTACCAGGTGGAAAATTAGAAATAGGAGAGAAACCAGAACAGACAGCTAAAAGAGAATTAAAGGAAGAATTGGATATAAATGTTGAAGTGAAAAAATATTTAGGATTTAAAGAATTTTTAGATAATGATTGTGTACTGAAATATCATTGGTATTTATGTGAATTAAATAATCAAATTCCTAAAATAATGGAAGATAAATTCGATGAAATAAAATATTTTAGTAAAGAGAACTTAAATAATATTAAAAATGATTTATCTTCTAATATGAAAATTTTTATAAAAACAATTAATATAATAAATATATAGGAGGAAAAATGAAAAAATATGATTTATTATTATTTGATTTAGATAATACATTAATAGATTTTGAAACTGATCAGAAGCTTGCACTTAAATATGCTATTGAAAAGATAGGATATGAATATACAGATAACATATTAGAACAGTATAAAAAGATAAATGACATAGTATGGAAAAAATTAGAAAATGGCGAAATAAAAACAGTTTCATCATTATATGAAGAAAGATGTAAAATGCTTTTCAAATTATATAATATTAATGAAACATCAAATAAATTTAATAATTTATTAGATAAAGGTTTTCAAAAAAGTGGAACACTATTTTTAGGAGTAGAGAATGTTATAAAAAAATTAAATAGAAGATATAAGTTGGGAATAATAACAAATGGACCAAAAAGTCAGCAAACTATAAGACTAAAAAATGCAAAAGTTTTGCAGTATTTTTCATATGTTTTTGTATCAGAAGAAATAGGATATAATAAACCTAATATAAAATTTTTTGAGCATGTATTCGAAAAAATAATAGAGAAGGATAAGAGAAGAATTTTGGTAATAGGAGATTCCTTGACATCTGATATTAAAGGGGGAGTTAATGCAAATTTAGATACTTGTTGGTATAATGCAGAGTATAAAGAAAACATAACAACAATTAGACCTAATTATGAAATTAATAAACTTGAAGAATTGATTTGTATGTTAGATTAATAAAACATACAAATTATATTATAATAGTAGGCATTCTGTTACTAAAGACATCTAACTAAAATCTAACTAAAGTAAAAATAATTTACAAAATAGCCTAAAATTTTAGAAATATTCATATTACTAAAATTTATCAAAAAAATGTCAAAAATCATTGCAATTTCAAGACTTTAAAGTTACTTAACATACTTCAAAAAATCTCAAAAGATTTTTACATGAAAACATGTCGAGTGTTGCTCGGTGCTATATCTAAAAGATTCGATACAATAGTTGAATTTAGTGCATTTGAAGATTTTGTTAGTTTTGAGAGAAAAGGTAAGAATAAGGTTAAAAGAGTAGAAAATAATAAGATTAAGGTAACGATAGAAGTTGATATGGTGTGCGGAGTATTTAAGTAAGCTGTTCGAACGAAGTGAGTTACAGATTACTTATGCAATATTTAGAGAATGTTGCAACTTGTTGCATTACATTGTCTTAATATTGTAATAATTGATAGAAAAAATTAAATAAATGTTTGGAGATAAAACTTAATAAAAGTGTATACAAATTCGTTTGATATGCTTTTATTTTTTTATGTGTTATGATAAAATGTTTAAAAAAGTAAAAATGGAGTAAAGTATGTATAAATTTTCAATAATAATTCCTAATTATAATGAAGAAAGATATATAAAAAGATGTTTAGAAAGTATATTTAATCAAACAATCGATAAATTAAACTATGAAGTTATTGTAATTGATGATGGTAGTAACGATAATAGTGTAGCGATAATTAAACAATATAATGTTAAATTGTTAAATTCAAATAGATTAGGTGCTGGTGGAGCAAGAAATAAAGGAATGGATATTGCTAGTGGAAAGTATATAATTCTTTTAGATGGAGATGATTATTTATATAAGAATGATGTTTTAGAAAAACTAGATAAGAAGTTAAATAATCAAGATATAGTATTTGTAAAATACAAACAAATTCTAGGACAAGAAGAAAAAATTGTAGAGGAAAATAATTTAAATACATTAGAAGAACAAATTTATAAATCAAATCATTTTTGTTGCACTTTAAAATGTTTTAAAAAAGAATTAGCAGAAGGTATAAGATACAAAAATAAGAGTTATCATGAGGATATTTCATTTACGTTAGAATTGATGTGTAAGGCTAAAACACTATTATATTTTGATGAAATTCTATATGTGTACTATAAAGAAGAAAATACATCAACAATTGATAACTATACAGTTAGAAAGGCATTGGATTTTTCAATGCAAACATTAGAATATTTATATTTTGCTGATAAATACCAAGATAAAAAACAATTCTTAATTAGAAGAATAGAACAATATTTATTAAAAATATCAAAATTAATAGATTGGGTAGAAAATGATAAGCCCTATACATATAATGAGTTCTTGAAACAGTAGAAAGAGGAAAAATAAATGGAGCAAGAAAATAGAAAATATATAGCAATAATATCTTTTTTTAGAAAATTTATAAGAGTTTTCTTTACCTTATTTTTTAACATATATATATTAAAAATAGTTAACAACGATTTAAGTTTTGTTATAAAGTATAATTTATTCGGTGTGTTTGCAGAATTTATAATTTGTTATACTATATTAAAGTTTATAAATTCAAAAAATGCTAAAATTATTTATAAAGCAAGTTTTCCATTATTGATATTAAATATATTAGCATTATTAGTGTTTAAAGAAAACATAGTTAAATATATTTTTATCTTTAAGATATTGGAAAGATTATCAGAAGTATGTTACTCAATACCATATGAATTAATTGTAATTGGTTCAAATAATAATAAAACTATGAGTAGTTTTATCGCAAATATAAATATACTTTCAAGTATTGCAACCATTCTAACACCAATTTTTTCAGGATTTATAATACACCAATTTTCTTATTATGTGTTATTTATTATATTAATAATAGAAGTATTAATTATTATAGCTATATCTTTTAGAATAAAAGATTTTACTGTTAGTGATAAAAAAGTGGAATTAAAGGAATTCTTTAATAAAGTAAAAAATACAAAACATTTACAAGATATTTATAAATGTATGTTTTATAGAAGAATATCTTCACAAGGTGCTATAACAGAGCTATTACCAATCATATTATTCTTAAGATTAGGAACAGAAATGAACTTAGGTACATATAATTCAGTATTTGCAATAATTTCAATATTATCTTTGCAAATATTAAAAATAATAAACAATAAAAATATAAAAAAAGGATTTTATCCATATTTATCAATTATGATATTTGTATCATCATTGTTAGTTGTATATAATACAAGTTTTATAACATTGCTAATATATTATATTTTAATGAATTCTTTTGGAACGGTAATAGAGTCAGAATCATGCAGTATGGTTTATACTGCAATAAAAATGGAGGATTTAGTAGAGTATAAAAAAGAACATATACTTATGTATAACATTTATATGACAATAGGACAAATAATCAGTTATAGTTTAGTATATGTATTATATAATTATTTTTATGATGTGAATATATTATCAATTTCAGTTTCAATATTAATGTTTTTCTTGATAATATCGACAATATATTTAAGAAAAACGGAGAAATATTTAGGTATAAAAATATAAAATCCATTTATTATAGTATAATGTGCTTTATAAAATCAAGTCAAGGTTAAAATGAATGTGCTGTCGCACAACCTTGACTAAATTTTAAAAGCACATTATTTTTCAGTTAAGAGGATTTAAGGATAAGCATAGTTAATTAAGTAGACATAAGCACATTAAAAAACTAAAATACCTCATTGAAAATGAGGGCAGGAAAGCGAGTGTTCACACATCGCCTATACACATTGAAGGACAAGCCTTCAAGAGTTAATAAAGAAACAAAAATTTTAAGCAAATATGATGCAGAAATTCACTCAGTGAACTGGCTCAAACCAGCTATTCTTCGTTTAAATTGAAAATGGTGAACTAAAAATTTGAAAAAGTTCACTCATTTTAGGTAAAAGTTCACCGAGTGTACTCGAATTTTATAAAATATTTTGGATTTAGGTCAAGTATTTAGACACATATTTTTACACTTTTTTATAAAGATTATGCTGTTTTTAAATAAATTTACCAAAAGTACACTAAGTGAACTAGGTTTTATAAAAAAATTTTTGTAAAAGTAGAATTTTTAGTATAGATATGATAGAATATAATAAGAATAAAGAGAGGTGCTTATGGAAAAGTTAAAAATAGATAATATAAAGCAAATGGTTAATGATGGAAAAATTAGATGGACTAATCATGTTATAGTTAGATTATTTCAAAGAAATATAAGTCAAGAAGATATTGAAAATGCTCTTTTAAATGGAGAAATAATAGAAGAATATGAAAATGATTACCCATATCCAAGCTGTTTAATATATGGAATAAATTTAAAAAATGAAGTTTTACATATAGTGTGTGGTCTAAATGAAATAGAACTTTGGATAATTACTGCATACTATCCAGATAATATAAAATGGGAAGATGACTTAAAAACGAGAAAGGAGAAAAAGTAATATGAATTGTTTTATGTGTAAAGGAGATTTAGAAGATAAAAATACAACATTTATGGTTGAATTAGATAATTGTATTATCATTATTAAAAATGTGCCATCTCAAGTATGTAAACAATGTGGCGAAGTATCATATAGTAATGAGGTTGCAAAACAATTAGAAAAATTAGTAAATTCAGTAAGGAATGCAATTACAGAAATTACAGTAATTAATTATACAGAAAAAGTTGCATAAAATAATAAGTACACTCAGTGTACTTAAAACGGATCAACATAATATCAAGAAGAAAATAGGGAATAAAAAGGGAATTGATTTTATAAAAACACGATAATATAATGGTAGCATGAAAAAGTAAGAGCAAGAAAAGTTAGAATTAAAAACTAATTTTTCTTAGCTCTTTTTCTTTTTTCAAATTTAAAGAAAAGGAGTAATTTCATGCTACACGATTATGAAGTAGAAGTAAATAACTCTAAGCAATTAAAAGATAATATTATGCTAGATTGTAGCATGGAATTATCACTCTTAAATAAGTTGTTTAGAGAAAACTTAATAACAGAAGCGGAATATCAAGAAATAAAAAGAAGAATAAAAATGATAATATAAAAGTAACCAAAAAAGGGAATATAAAAACTACCAATATTGGTTACTTTTTTGATACACAAAAAATACTTTGATATACTTCTTTATGTAAGAAAGGAGTATATCAAATGGAAAAGAATTTTAAAAATATGAAAGGACAATTGGAAATAATGAAAACTTTTGGTATTAAACCTAATTTTAGTGAATTAGAAAAAGCTTTTGGTATTGAAAGACATATCATTAAAAAATATTATGATGGTTATGAAGGGAAATCTCCTAATAGAAATAGAACTTCTAAATTAGATAAATATTATGATGAAATTAAATCTAAAATATCTTTATGTGGTATTAATCAAATGGGATTGTATCAATATCTTTTAACTAAAGATGTTTCTATTGGTACTTATTCTAATTTCAAAAAATATTTAACTAAGCATAATTTAAAACCTTCTAAGTCTTCTAAAGTTCATTTAAGATATGAAACTTCTCCTGGAGAACAATTACAGTTTGATTGGAAAGAAGATTTAAAAATGGTGAGTAAGCATGTTGAACTTTTTGAATTTAATGTTTTTTCTGCTACTTTAGGATATTCTAGGCTTCATAATTTTGTATATAGTAAAACTAAAACTAGAGAGGATGTGGAAAGATGTTTGATGACTACTTTTAACTTTATGGGTGGTGTTCCTAAGTGTGTGTTGACTGATAATATGAGGGCTGTTGTTGATATAACTGGTGATAAAAGGAAAATTAATCCAGAATTTTATCAATTTGCTAAGGATATGGGAACTACAGTTAACCTATGTAAGCCTAGATCTCCTGAAACTAAAGGTAAAGATGAAACTGCTAATAAATTTATGGCTTGGCTTATCCCATATAAAGATAAATGTGATATTGAAAGATATACTAAAGATAATTTGAAAAAACTAGATTTACTGCTAGTTAAAAAGTAATTTTTGATATAAATAACTTCTTTTAGATTTTAAAATATATTTAGAAACGAGGTATTAATTATGATATATAATCAAGTAATAAATAATTTACAAAAGTTGAAATTAGATAAAATGAGTACATATTTGTCTACATATTTAGATGAAATTAATAAAAATAATATTTCTTTTTTAGATGCTTTGCTTAATCTTACTCAAAAGGAAATTGAGTTTAAAGAACAAAGGGCTTCTGAATTTAATATAAAGGTTGCTGGGTTTCCTTTTATTAGAACTTTAGATGAATTTGATTTTGATTTTCAACCTAGTATTAATAAAAAAGAAATTTTAGATTTAGCTACACTTAGGTTTATTGAAGAAAAGAAAAATGTATTGCTTGTTGGGTCTAGTGGTGTTGGTAAAACTCATATTTCAACTAGTATTGGGATAGAGGCTGCAAAAAAAAGAATTAGTACATATTTTATTAGTTGCCATAACTTAATTACTAAGCTTAATATTGCTCATCAGGAGAATCGCTTAAAGGATGCTTTAAAGACTTTTAATAAATATAAATTATTAATAATTGATGAAATTGGTTATTTACCTGTTGATAAAAATGGTGCAAATTTATTTTTTCAATTAATTGCTAAAAGATATGAAAAAAGTTCTACAATTGTAACAACAAATCAACCTTTTTCTAAATGGGGAGAATTATTTAGTGATAATACATTAGCTAATGCAATATTAGATAGATTATTATATCACTCATATGTTTTTAATATTACTGGAGATTCTTATCGAATTAAAGATATGCTGTCTCAAATGGAAAATATTAACAATTCTATGTAAATTTTTTATTCCCTAAATTGGTAAAATTTATTTTCCTTTTTTGGTAATTTTGGTATTGACTTTTATAAAAGGTGTCTATATTTCTATTCTAAATCCACTTGTAAAGATAAATTTAAAAATACGAGAGATAAACAAATGATAAAAAATACTACTATGAGCAATAAACAATATTAAAACAATACTGCAACCAGAGAGAAACAACACAGGCCATTTGGAAAGAAAAGAATAAATACGTATTTATCTACAATTGTTTTAAATTTATAAATATATTCCAATTTGATATGATTTTAAATAGAATATAAATGTAAAATTTCTTGATAAATGGAAAAATATTAAAAAAACTATTTACAAAATATGTAAAACATGTTATATAAAATAAGAATTCAAAATAATTTATTCAAAAAAATTAAAAAATAATTCATGAAATATTTAGTTTCTAAAAAGTTCCAAAACAAAAATAAAAATAAATATGAAAGTAGGTAGATATTATTTGTTATCTATTGTAAAAAGCATGTCTTTAATAGGTCTAGAAGGCTATTTAGTAAGTATTGAAGTAGATGTATCATCAGGAATTCCTTGTTGGGACATTGTTCGGATTGCCAGATATAAGCGTTAAAGAAGCAAAAGAAAGAGTTAGAACAGCAATAAAAAATTCAGGGTTTGATATGCAAAGTAGAAAAATAGTTGTAAATTTGTCTCCAGCAGATATTAAGAAGGAAGGTTCTTTTTTCGATTTGCCCATAGCTATTGGAATTCTTTCATGTAGTGGGGACATAGATAAAAATAGTCTGCAAGATACTATATTTATTGGAGAGTTATCCTTAGATGGAAAGGTAAATAAAGTAAATGGAGTATTGCCAATGTGTATAGAGGCTAAGAAATTAGGAATAAAAAGAGTTATTCTTCCAATTGAAAATGTGATAGAGGCAGCAGTAGTAAAACAAATGGAGGTAATTGGAGTTAAAAACTTACAACAAGTAATTCGGATTTTTAAATAAAAATATAGATATAAAAAGCACCAAGATTAATGTAACCGAATTATTTGATAATGTAAATATTAATATACTAGATTTTTCAGAAGTAAAAGGTCAAGAGAATATAAAAAGAGCTTTGGAAGTAGCTGCTGCTGGTGGGCATAATTGTTTATTAATAGGTGCTCCTGGTTCTGGAAAAACAATGATGGCAAGAAGAATTCCAAGCATATTACCAGATTTAACCTTTGAAGAATCACTAGAGACTACCAAAATACATAGTATAGCAGGTAAGTTAGAAAAAAATAGTTCACTTATTGTAACAAGACCATTTAGATCTCCACATCATACTATTTCAGGGATTTCACTAATAGGTGGTGGGAGAATACCAAAACCAGGGGAAATTAGTTTAGCACATAATGGAGTATTGTTTTTAGATGAATTGCCAGAATTTAATAAAAATACTTTAGAAGTTTTAAGAGGACCCTTAGAAGATAAAATTGTTACAATAAGTAGACTTAATGCAAGCTTAACATATCCATGTAACTTTATGTTTGTTGCATCTATGAATCCATGTCCTTGTGGATATTTAGGCTCTAAAGAAAAAGAATGCACTTGTTCAGAAAAAGCAATTTCTAAATATATAGGAAAGATTAGTGGACCATTATTAGATAGAATAGATATACAAACTGAAGTTACACAAGTAAAATATCAGAATCTAGAGAGTAGTACTAGAATAGAAAATTCTAAAGAAATAAAGAATAGAGTAAATAAAGCGAGGAAACTTCAACAAAATAGATATAAAAAAGAAAGTATATATTCAAATTCTCAGTTAACACCTAGATTAATAGAAAAATATTGTAAATTAGATGAACAAAGCAAAATGTTGTTAGAGTTAGCTTTTAATAAATTGGGGTTATCTGCAAGAGCATATGGAAGAATTTTAAAAGTTGCAAGAACTATAGCAGATTTGGAAAATGAACATAATATTTTACCAACTCATGTAGCAGAAGCTATACAATATAGAAATTTAGATAAAAGATATAAAAGAAATTAAAATTATATAAAAAAATAATAAGTAGGATAATAGGTTTATAGGTAAATCCTGTATTTAAAAATCTAAATATATTATAAAGGAGAAATGGTTCAATTACATAATTTTAAATAGTTGAATTGACAACATTATGACAATAATAAAAAATTCAGATAATAGATATCCACAAAGGTTATTAGATATTAAAAATCCGCCAAAGCAGTTATATGTAGAAGGAAATATAGAACTTTTGAATAATAAATCCTTAGCAATAGTTGGCTCAAGAAAGTGTACTAGTTATGGGATAAAATATGCAAAAGAATTTGCAAGTAAAATTTCTAAAAATAATATCACTATTGTAAGTGGTTTAGCTATAGGAATAGATACTGTAGCACATGAATTTTCAAAGAATTGTAAAGGTAAGACTATAGCTGTTATGGGATGTGGATTAGACCAAATATATCCAAAGGAAAATGGTGAACTTTATAAACAGATTTTAGAAGATGGTGGGTGCATTATATCAGAATATGCAAATGGTACTAAAGCAGATACAAAAAAATTTCCAAAAAGGAATAGAATTATTAGTGGGATTTCTATGGGAGTATTAGTTATTGAGGCAACATATAGAAGTGGTAGTACTATTACAGCGAAATATCGGACTTGAGCAAAATAAAAAAGTTTTTTGTTTGCCACGAAATATAGATGAAAGTAAGGGGGTGGGAACAAATCAGCTTATTAAAAATGGTGCAGTTTTAGTAACTAGTCCAAATGAAATATTAGAAGAATTAGGAATAAATGATAAGAATTATGAAGATGGTAGTAGCAAAAGATATAAATATAAAAATAAGAGTAAAAGTAAAAATAAAGAAAAATCTATTAATAGCTTTGAAGAAAATAAACATAAACTAGAAAGTGTTGATAATGAATATATAGATATATATAATTTAATACCATATTATCCTGTAAGTATAGAGTATTTGGCAAGAAAAAGCGATTTAAGAATTTCAGAAATAAATCAAAAATTAACAATGCTAGAATTACAGGCATTAATAAAGAGTTTGCCAGGAAATAATTATGTGAGAATTTAATTTTATAGAAAATGTTTAAATTAAGAGAGAAACTTTTTTAAAAAAACAATTTACTATTAATATGTACTTATTATTTGATTACTATTGAAATTATATATAATTTGTGAATTTATTAAATATGGCAAAATTGTTAACTTCTAATTGAATTATTATTTTTAATGTTTTAATACTCATAATAAACAGTCAAAATACTTAAAGTTTGAACATTAATATAATCTATAAAATTAATAAAATTGAAAGGAAGCTAGATATTATTTAATGTATATAAGACATAATTTAGGACAAACAGGTGAAGATATAGCAGAAATTTATCTTGTAAAAAAAGGCTATAAAATAATTGAAAGAAATTTTAGTTGTAGACAAGGTGAGATAGACATAATTGCAAAATACAAAGAGGAAGTTGTTTTTATTGAAGTAAAAACAAGAACTAATAAAAGATATGGAGAGCCAATAGATGCAATTACTTATTACAAGAAAAAACATATACTAAAATCTATTAAATATTATTTATATATAAGAAAATTAGAGGATGTTTTTGTTAGAATAGATGTAATAGAGGTGTATCAAAAGAAAGATGGATTTTTGGTAAATCATATAAAAGGGGCTATAAGTGGATAAAATATTAGTGTTTTAGTATCTAAATAATAAAAAAATTTTATACAGCAATAGATTTTTCTACATATTTATGATAAATTATAATAAACAAAATTTAGGAGGAATATTATGAAAAAAGAATTAATATTAAAAAAATGTGAAAATTGTGGTGCAATTGTGAAAGTAATAAAAGATTGTAATTGTGATGATTGTGAAATTAAATGTTGTGGAGATAAAATGAAAATAGTAGAACCTAATACAGTAGATGCAATAGCAGAAAAACATATGCCATCATATGAAAAAGTTGAAGATGAAATATTTGTAAAAGTTAATCATGTAATGGAAAAAGAGCATTTTATTGAATGGATTGCTATGGTTACAGATAATGAAGAACATATTGTAACTTTATATCCAGAACAAAATGCAGAGTGTAGATTTAAATATATGCCAGGATCAAAGCTGTATGCTTACTGCAATAAACATGGATTATGGAGTATAGATGTAAAATAATAAAAGATTTATATAAGTTTTACTTTTTGATATATAGTACAGTTGACAGAGAAAAAGTACTAAAAAAGTTTAAGAGTAAAATATTAAAAATGCATACATAAATTTTTTAAAAGTAAATTTTAATAAAATTTCCAACTTTATTAAAATAATTTAAAGAACATTTGTTAATAAAATATGTAAAAGAATAATAGACTAAAAAAGTATTTTATTAACAAATAGATTATTTAAAGTATTGTAAAAAAGTAGAATTTGAATATTTTAAAAGACATTGCTATAATGTAAAGAAGTAATAATTTTAGAAAAAGTTATATATACCTTATAAAATTAGTTCAAAGTAATTTGGAGGAATAAATTATGAAATTTGTAATTGCTACTAAAAATCAAGGAAAAATAGATGGAGCCAAAAGAGCATTAGAATATTATTTTAAAGATATAGAAATAGAAGGAATTCCAGTAAGTTCAGATGTAGGTGAGCAACCTGTAAATAATGAAATTTATACAGGTGCAAAAAATAGAGTAAAAAATTTAAAGAAACATTGCAAAACTAATAATATAAAAGCAGATTTATATTTAAGTGTTGAATCTGGAATAACAAATTGTTTAGGAAGATGGATGATAACTAATATTGCAGTTATTGAAGATAATGATGAATTTGAAAGTTATGGAACAAGTCCATCATTTCCAGTACCAGATAGACTTGTAAATGATATAATAAATACAAATCTTAGTGAAGTAATGAATAATGTATTTACAAAAGATGAAGAAAGACATAATAAATGTGGAGGAATTCAGTTGTTAACACATGAAAAAATAACAAGAATAGATTTAACAGAATCTGCTTTTATCATGGCATTAACTAAGTATGTTAATGGAGAAATATGGAAATAGATTTTAAAAAATAATAATTGAACAAAAACAGCAATATTTGCTATGTTAACTTATAAAGTAATGTTAAAATAAAAGGACTAGTTAAAACTGTATGAACTAAAATTAGATAGTTAAAACTTAAAAACGCAAAATTGTTGAGTATAGTTTTATATAAAATTTTGTAATTTGTATTGAATCGTGTTACTATTAGTTTAAAAAAACTAGACCTTTTTACATACCCAGAATTCTTCCCAATTGAATAAAAAATGATTGCCACCAAGGAGCAGTATAGCGAAATTTGGGGTTTTTAGATTCAACAGCTTTAATATATTTATTTATAATAGATGTATATGGTTTTTGTTCTATAAAATTCCATATTCTAATTTCGTTTTTTCTTATAATTTCACAATACTTAGAAAAATAAGAATTATCATACATCCATTCGTATTTTTTGTTGTTATTCTCTTTATTAAAGCCAGTTGCATAAGCACCAGGTTCTATTAATATGACTTTTATATCACATCCAGATAGCCTTTTTAAGATTTTCATTTCTTGATGTAAACAAATCCCAAATGCTTCCAGAGAGAATTTAGATGCACAATATGGAGATAGAAATGGCATTGGAATCCTTCCGAACAATAGAAGAAATGATTATAATTCTACCATATCCTTTAGATATCATATTTCTAAGTGCAAGTTGAATCATTTCTAGATTACTGAAAATATTTGTTTCAAAAACATTTTTTATTTTTTCAATAGATATATCTATTACTGAACCAGAATCGCCAATTGCACTATTACAGATAAAAGTATCAATATCATAATTTAATATTTTTTCCCTTTCCTTCTTATTTAAAATATCTAGTTTCAATGCTTCCAATTTTAGATTTTCTAATTCAGAGATTTGTTGTAAATCACATACCTGATTATTGTAATGAACACTTGCATATACTGTATGTCCGCGTCTTGCTAAACGAATTGCTGTTTCTTTTCCAAGTCCAGAACCACTACCAGTTATAAATACTTTTTTCAATATAATCACCTATATTTAGTATTTGTATGAGAGTGTAATGTTATACTTTTGAAAACAAAAATTAGAAAAATTAAAGTATTTTAAATAATATTGAAAAAAGTATGTAAGATATTTGGCTTTATACAATTCATCTTCATAAGTACTGATATTATGACTAATGTTATCTATAGAAAATGTAAGTTTTAAGTTATTTTTTATATTAATATTTTTAATCATACTTGTAAGTATGTGTAGTATAATTATTTTTCAATAAATGTTTATTTTAATAAAACAATCTGTTAACATATTTGTTAGTTAAAAATAATTGAAATCTGTAAAAAATATGTTAGAATAAATATAATTGATATAAAATGCTACTATAGCTCAATTGGTAGAGTGTCAGATTCGTAAACTGAGGGTTGGGAGTTCAATTCTCCCTAGTAGCTCCATTTTTTACTCCCACGAAGTGATAGGAATAATTAATAAAAACATTGATTTAAATATTTATATGTTATAAAATGTATGAGTGGTTCTCAAGAAACTTATCAAAAGCCTTGAGAAATTTTAATATTATAGAGGGGAGGAAATTTATATGGAAAAATCAAATAAAAGTGAAGAACCTAAAATACTTGTTTCAAAAGTACAACACATTTTAGAATGGACTAAAACTAAAATATATTTAGATACTAATTCGAACAAAGCCAAAAATAGAATTGTACGAAGAGGTGAAGTTTATAAATGTAACTTTGGAATTGGTATAGGTTCAGAAATGCAAAAGGAAAGACCTTGTGTAATAATTCAAAGTGATGTAGGCAATATAAATTCAAGTAATGTTATAGTAGCACCAATAACGCATACAGAAAAGCCAATTCCATCAATGGCACATATTACAACTCAAAAAGATAATGATGGGATAACAATACTAGATGGACAAGTAAATCTTTCGAATATTCAAACTGTTAGTAAAGCAAGATTAGGAAACTACATAACCAAATTTTCAAAAAAAGATATAGAAAATATTGATAAGTCTTTATATGTAAGTTTAGGGTTAATGAAAAATATTAAAAGATATGAAGAAAAAATTGAAAACTTAAATAAATATATAGAAAAACTAAAAGAAAGTTAACAATTAGAGATATATGATTTGACATTTAATAAGATAAATGATAAAATTAAATTACAAATATGTTGTTTTTATCAAAACAATAGTAACATTTAACAAATACAAAAATCTTTTGAGATTTTTAGTATTATGAATATTTTTAAGCTTTTAGCATAGACTAATAGCACAAATATGTTATAGGTTTTCACCTATAATAGTATTACAGGAAAGTTGAGTAACATCAATTTTCCTTTTTATTTTGCAAAAGCACTATTAATTTTATGTGTTTTATGCTATACTAATTTCAACAGTTGATGAGTAAATTATTTTTTCTAAGCAAAATATGGGGGGAATACTATTAAAACTAGGCAATTTTTTCTCAAATAACCTCCTAAAACGCTCAAACGACGTTTCTGTTCGAACTAAGTTGAACAGACAGATACAAATATCATTCTAAAAAGGATGGTATTTTTTTTAGAAAATTTATTGCCTTGCAGAGTCCCCGAGTTATCATGTAGGTCATAACTCATAGGGGAGAACGCTTTAGTTAAGTACATACTAAAAAGGAGTTATTACATAACTTTCTTTTAGAAAGTATGTAACCCACTATGACACTTTCAAAACTTCGTTTTGGAAAGATGCCGTGGGCTCTGCGAGACTTACGAAATTACTTTATAAGATATTAGTACAAATATAGAATCAAAACTATTGCATTTCACATAATTTTATAATATTATATAAGTAAATCTTATTACCTTGCCAAGTGCAAGTTTATATATAACTCAACAAAATAATTTTATGGAGGATAAAAAGATGAAAGAAAAACTGCAAATTGCTAAACACTTTCGGCTTTCTCAAAATAGCTTTAGCAGAAATCCTAAACACAAATCACTAATTACTAAATGCTATAAAGCATATTGTATCCAATGTATTTTGAGAAAAAGAGAGACATTCATATTGTATTGGGGGAGTTACTACATTCAAAGTTTTTCGACAAGAGTATCTGATTGGTGTAATTATGTATTTGATTGTATTTATAAATTTTTTTTGGTACATTTTACTCCTAATGATGACAAAACCTTAAAAAAGTATGAACTTATTCATTACAAAGTAATGAAACCTATTCACATAAAAAGGACTTATTTTGTAGATGAACTTTTTCTAAGTTACTATCTAAAAGGAATGGGATTTGAAATTGTTAATGAACAGATAAGTAGTCTTTCTACAACCTATGAAATTGCTAAGCTTTAATCTATAATGGAGGGGACAATGTCCCCTCCAAATCCTTTATATATTAATATCTCTCATAAAGATTCTTTTCTAGCATTTATTTCTACCATAACTAAAACCACCTAAAATTCAATCTCACTACTTTTAGAACTATAATTTTATATCTGTTTAGCTATCTTTTACAAAATATATTTTTTAATAAAATTTAAAGTGTACTTAACTTATTCTTACTGGGGTAGGACTTATGGCAAAGCCAAAGTCCTGTGCTACGAAGAAATTTCAAAGGAGGTATTTTATGGAACAAGAATTAGCATATTCTTTTCACTTGGGTAGTGATAAAAACAAAAGTAAATTAACAAAGAAAGTTGCAAAAGAAAATGTATCTGGTACAACTTCTTTATCTAATAATGCAATCCAAAATGCAAAAGATTTGTCTGATGTAAATAAACACAATTTAAGAGATTATGATAATCAAACAGAACTAATTAGAACAATATATGGGACAAGTGATATTGTAAATGATGTAAAACAAGTATATTTAGACGAATTTGAACAAGCTAGAATTGAATATAACAATAATCAAACTAGAAATGATAGAAAAATAGATAATTACTTTACAAAAGTATGTGAATCTCAAAATGATATTGCGTGTGAAATTATAATAGAACTTGGAGATATGGACTTTTGGAATGATAAAGACGAAAGATATAGATTTAAAATGGTTGATGTATATAATGAGCAAGTAAAAGACTTGATTAAAATTATCCCAGACTTCAAAATAGCAAATGCTACAATACATTTTGATGAAGTTTCTCCCCATATACACATTGTAGGTGTTCCAGTAACTACAAATTGTACTAGAGGAATGAAAAAACAAGTAGGAAAAAGTAAATTGTTTACTAAAACTTCACTTACTGAAATACAAGATAAAATGAGAAATGCTTGTATTAAGTCATATAACAAGTTTTATGAGGTTAATACATGATTAAAAGAAAAACAAAAAGGCAGAAATCAAGACATCAATGTTAATGATATGGGCAATTATAGAGAAATCAAGAAACAACTAGCTAAAAAGGAACAAAAACTTGAAAAAGCAAATAATCAAACGAAAAAACTTGATAATAAAAGTGCTAATATAACGGAAATATTAGATAATCTAAAATCATCTAAACTAAATAAAAATAATATGATTATTTCAAACGAGGATGTCCAGAAATTAAAAAATTATATAGAAGATGTAAAAAATATAACCCAGACAGTTAGAAGTGTAAATGACTTAAATATGGCTATTAAAGATTTTGAACACTCTAGCTTTGAAATAGACAAAGAAAATCGTTCACTCAAATATGAAATAGAACTAAAAAATAATGAAATTGGCAGTCTAAAAAAGGAACTATCTACTAAAGATACGATTATAGGCAGATTACAAACTGAAAAAGAAAAGATAAAACAGGAATTGCAGAAATTTAAAAACTTCTGGCATAGTATTATGAGCCATTTTCACAAAAGAATTTGCTATGACAAAGATAATAATTATAAGATTGTTAGTGATGACCTATATAAAAATGGCATATTTGACAATAACGATAATGAAATTGCAAATAACATTGCTAGAAAAGTAACTATACTAGATAAGAACAAGCAAATCAAGAATAAAAAGAAAAATAATGATACCAGATTTTAAAGGAGGAAATTGATATGAAAAATGAATTACCAAAAACAAAAATTGATGAAAGAACAGGCATTGAATATCATTTAGATGGAGATTATTATATACCAAATATTGTAGCACCAAAACAAGAGAAAATCACTTTAAATAAATATGGAAGAATGAGATTAAAATATTTAAAAGAACATAAGAAAGCTGATTATACTATAATGCTTATGGATGGAACATTAAATACACATTTGAAAGAATTACAAGAAACAGCAGATACTAGAGTGCAACAGATTATCAGTGAGTTAAAAGCAAAAAGTGATTTAACAGAAGATATGAAAAATACAGATATGATTTATTGGATAGGAACTATGAACGTGCGCCAGTTAGGTGTTTAATATATAGTAGGTGGAAATCCTATCTAGTAAGGTCTAACCAACCGCTAGTACCTAGATTTTGGAGTTGTAACTGTGAAGTTACAATTTAAGCGTAAATCAGGGAGAGTTCGAGCCGCAATGCGAAAGCGTGAAACTAATTTAGACCCGTTAAACTAGTCAAGCAGAAGTTGATACCTTGTTCATGGTAGCAAACAATAACACATTAACGATATGGTGAGGAGATGTGGGTTCTGTCGGGTTCATAGGATGTGGCGAGTTCTACATTAATATATTAAACAGACCTGGGAGGTCTTGCAAGTTCTCTAAACAGAGTATGATAAACTCTTTGTTCGAGTTAAAGAAGTGTAAAAGCTGAGGTTTATCAAATGACTTGCAAGAAGTCGGACTAATTCGTAGTAGCTATGAAGCGAGTAATGACCGTGGAGCGAAGGGATTAGCATAACAATCAACTGAGAAAATAAACATTTACACACGGGAGGTGAGTAATAAATGGAAAATGACTTTTCAAAGATAGCTAAGCAGTTGAAAGAGTACAAGACAGTACAAGGTATAATGAAATTTGTAAACAAAGAAGCAATCATAAAACAACATAATAAACAATCAAATAATAAAGCAACAGGAATAGATGGTATAGGAAAACAAGAATATGGAGAGAAACTAAATGAAAATGTAAACAACTTAATAAATCGAATGAAGACAATGTCATACAGACCAAAAGAAGTGAGAAGAACATATATACCAAAAGCAGGGAATAAGGAACTTAGACCACTAGGAATACCAGCATACGAAGATAAGTTAGTACAAGGAGCAATGGCAGATGTTTTAAATGAGATTTATGAAAATATATTCTTAGATTGTTCATATGGTTTTAGACCTAACAGAGATAGTCATAAAGCAATAAAGAAACTAGATGAAATAATAATGAAAAAGAAAATAAACTATGTAGTAGACGCAGATATAAAAGGTTTCTTTAATAATGTTAATCATGAATGGTTAATAAAATTTTTGAAACATACGATACAAGACCAGAAGTTTATTAGGTATATAGGAAGATTTTTAAAGTCAGGAATAATAGAAAATATGCAACATTATGAAAATGACAAGGGAACACCACAAGGAGCGATAGTATCACCAATATTGGCAAATGTATATCTACATTATGTACTAGACTTATGGTTTGAACTGTACATCAAAATAAAGTGTAAGGGTGGAGCATATCTAGTAAGATATGCAGATGACTTTGTATGTTGCTTTGAAAGAAAAGAAGATGCAGAAATGTTTTACAAAGAATTAAAAGATAGGTTAAACAAATTTGACTTAGAACTAGCAGAAGACAAAAGTAGAATAATCCCATTTGGGAATAACAATAGCAGAGAAAAGTTTGACTTTTTAGGATTTACACATATAAATGGGAATAACAGAAAGGGGTATTACAAGTTAGTACATGTTACAAGCAAAAAAGAAAGCAAAGGCAAAGAGACAAGCTGTAAAACAATGGCTAAAAGAAAGTGTAAGAATATATGAAATACCATATTTAATAAAGTTATTAAATATAAAGTTACAAGGAACATTTAGATACTACGGGGTGAGTGATAATTGTAAATGGATGATAACATTTTACTTTTACCAAGTAAATATTTTTCAAAACTACTTGAAAGTTTATAAATTTTATGTTAAAGTGAAGATAATAAATTGATTGATATTTGTATCAATCGTTAAGAGAAAAGTTGTAGATAACTACGACGTTCGCTCCATTAAGTAAAATCGTCGCACCAGACGAAAACATTGATAAATCAACTGTAAAAGGTTGATTTTTTTAATGCCTTTATCTTGAAAAAGGAAGGATGGTGTGGTATGATTAGTATTGTTAATAAGAAAAACAAGATTAAAAGAGAATTGCTCTCTAAAATTGAATGGGCTTGTAGTTTGAATGCTATAAAACTTGAACACGAAATGATATTTGAAGGTTGTTTAAGAATTGTAGAACATACAAACTTAGCGTATGTAGAACCACATAGAGTAATCATTAAAGATAAGCTATTTTTATTCTTTAATGAATGCGATTACTTTTATGTGGGAGATTTAAGGTATAAATACCATTTATCTCAATTAAAAGACTACATAGAAAGGCTACTTTAATTTTAGAGTTTTTTTGTGCCTTTCCATTAATAAGTGAAAGGAGAGTTTTATAAAATGAACGAAGAAAAGAAAATCGCAGGAATTTATATCCGTGTAAGTACAGATGATCAAGTAAGAGAACGGATTTAGTCTAGCAGAGCAAAAAGAAAAACTATTACAACTATGTAAATTTAAAGAATATGAAGTATTTAGAGTGTATGAAGATGCTGGAATATCAGCGAAAAATATTAAAGATAGACCAGCATTTCAAGAAATGTTAAAAGATATGAAACAAGGGAAAATCAATTATATTGTAGCCTATAAATTAGATAGAGTTACTCGTTCAGTTCGTGATTTAGAAGAACTAATTGCGCAATTAGAATTACACAATACTTATTTGGTGTGTGATAAAGATGATGTAAATACGAGCAGTGCTAATGGAAGATTTTTTGTAAGAATGCTAACAGTATTATCACAACTAGAAATTGAAATAGTAAGCAAAAGAACAAAATTCGGATTAAATGGTGCTATTAAATCTGGTCGTTTACCCAGAATTGTAACATTAGGCTATAAAAAAGATAATAATAAGAAAACTGTTATTGATGAAACTACAAAAGATGTAGTAATTAAAATATTTAATATGTATTTAGAGGGAAAAAGCTACCATCAAATAAGCAATACATTAAATAAAGAAAAGGTTTTATACCCTAAACATTGGAGAGATACAACTATTATGAAAATAATAGACAATAAAGTCTATATGGGAGATTATGAAAAAGGAAAATCTAACAGTAAAGATACTGTAATTTATATGAATGTCGTCGAGCCAATAATTAGTTGTGCTATGTGGAATGAAGCACAACATCAAAAAGAGAAAAATCAAAGAAGTTATACAAGAGATAGAGTTTATATATTTTTCCAAAAGTTAAAATGTCCTAAATGTAGTAGAATTATGAAATGCAAAGGCTCTGGAGGAACAAAGAAAAAATACATGTATTATACTTGTGAACATTGCAAGATATATTACAGAGAAGATAAAATCGAAGAATGTTTACAAAGATTTATTCTTGAGTTAGTAGAATATGATATGGCAGTTAAGAAGTATTTTTTACCAATACTAGCTGATAAAAAGGAAACAAAAACAGAAAAACTAGACCAAGAAATTGACATATTACAAAAACAAAAAGAAAGAATAAAAAAGGCTTATGTAAGTGGAATAGTTGAAATAGAAGATTTCTCTGAAGATTATAAAATCATTGAAGAAAAAATCAATATTTTAGAAACAAAAAAATATCAAAAACTTAATGCAAATAGTTTATCATTTACACCACAGCAACTGATGGCTGATAGAGATATTGAAAGAGAAAAGCTAATAAAAGATAACAAATTAAATGAAACTTTAAAGCAAGAATGGAATAAAAAATCCAAAGAAGAAAAGCAAGAATTTATTTCAAAATTTATAGAATCAATGAAACTATTAAAAAACAAAAAACGGAGAATTTTACATTGATAAAATAAATTTTAGAAGTAGTTATATTGAACAATTAACAAAGTTTTTTGCATTAGGAATAGCAGATGTTTTTGTACCTGTTGAAGTTAATGAAGAGGAAAAAGAAATAAGAGGAAGTGTTAATATAAATCAAGAACAATTAGACGATTATATTGCAAGACTAAATCAAGAATTTGAAATAGAATTTTATGAATTATTTTCAAAAAATGTAAACGAAAACGAAGAAGAAGTTGAGTTGAAATTGAACAAAGAAAAACAAAAACTAATTCGATTAGTTGCTGTAAAAAACAGAAAACTTTTTCAAAAACAGAGAAAGAAAATTATAAAATTGGAGCAGTAATCAGTAATCAAAAATAAAAAATTAGAGGAAAAATTCAAATTAAATACAATATTTGTACCCCCATATACTTCCTAACAAGCACTGAATTTTTCCTCCCTAGTCAAAATTCGTATTTTGGGATTAAGTCCCAAGCCCTTTATAAAATAATTTGTAGAATTAATGAAAATATTGAAAAATTATGATATACTTTAATTCATTAGACAGTATCTAATAAATTAAAAGAACAAATCAAATTATATGAAAAAGAAGTAATTAAATAAAGAAAAGGAATAAGAAATGAATAGATTATTAAGAATAAGTTTTGATACTTTATTAACATCAGTTACGCCTATCTTAAGTTGGTTTTTACTAGGAATTTTAGTAGATAAAAATTTAATTAATATATTTTCACTTATATATCCAATGCAATTTGTTATAAGTGCCATAAAAAGTATTTTTGGTACAGGAGCTAATATAAGTGCTATTAGAGATAAAAACAAAGAAAGTATATTTTCAGGAGTATTATTAGGATCCATACTCGGAATGATAATATTAGGTGCTATTGTATTAAATATAGATAAATACATAGCTTTTATGAATATGGATATAGAAACTTATAAAACATTTGCAATGTATGGACTAATTCAAATGTTTTTACAATTATTATTAAATTTATCTTTATGCAAATTATATTATGAAAATGATAATAAAAGAGCGAATAAATATAGTTTCTGGTTTAATTTAATAAATTTTTCTTCTTTAATAATTATGAGTATTATAACAAAAAAACAAACAATAATTGCAAGTATATCAATCATAATCACTACTATTTTTACTATAATTATGATGACTAGATTAGTACAAAAAACAAAATTCAAAATTAACTTAATTAATTGTATAAAATACGATTCTGTATATCTGTTTGCAGAAATAAGTATGTTTATCATTTATTTATTTGGTTTTAAAAATTCATTTAATTTTGGAGAAAAATATATTTTAGCTACTTCATTTGCAACTTTAATAACAGATACACAATGGGATATATCTAATGCAATAAAGACTGTAGCACAAATTGATATTGCAAAAAGATTATTTTCATACAAAGAGCATATGAAAAATAGTAGAAAGTTAATCTATCTATTAATTATATCTACTTTTATAATGGGACTAATATTATATCCAAGTTATAAAGTTGATATAACAGCTACATTACTTATCGTAGGAATTGAATTGATATCTTTATATATGTATCCAATATATATTACAAAATTAACTTATATTCAACTTGAATATTCTACTATAAAAGCTACTATTAGTAAACAAATTGCAAATATATTAAGAGTTTGTTGTTCTTTTATACCATCACCATTTTGTACTTCCATTGGATTAGCTGTTTCTGTTATATATCAACTAGTGTCAACACAATATATAATTCAAAAAATAAACTCAATTTAGAAATAAGTCAAAAGAATTTATAAAAACTATTGATATAAGAACAAAAGTTTGATATAATATATAAAATGCAAGGAGTGATTATTATATGAAACAGGCTTATATAAATTGTTTGAAAAAATTAAGAGAATTTAGAAAAGATTTAAAAGTAGATAAAGATATAAAAAGAGGAAAATTATATTTTACTTGGATTAAAGATAAAACAGAAAAAATAGCAAATGAAAAAGATGATAATTATATTTATAAAAATATTGTGAAATATGCATTATGCAATTTTAAAATAGATGATTTTAGCTATAAAAAGGCAAATAAACTACTAAAAAAAGTAATTGATACTAATTATATTCTGAAAAAGAATTATCGTATTTTTAATAATCCAAATATTTCTTTTGATGATACAATGTTAATAACAAGAAAGCTTTTATTAAAAAGAGGTAATGTGGTATGGATTGACTTCGGATTTAATATTGGAAATGAATTTGGAGGAATGCATCCAGCAGTTATTTTGAAAAATTTTGACAAAGATATATTTGTATTGCCTGTATCTTCTAAGAAACCCATAGAGTATGAAAAAATAGAAAAAGATTTCGAAGAAGGTAAAATATCACAAGAAGAATGTGATAAGAGAAAGGACAAGGTAACTGAAATTGTGCAATTAGATAATATTATTGGTTTTAAAGAGATGATTAGATGGGCTAATATAACAAGAATAAGAAAAGTTAGTATATTAAGATTAAACTTTTCTGGAACAATAGGAAGAATAGATGGAAAATACATAAATACAATATCAAGCAAAATTAGTAAAGAATTTGGAGTATAAAATCTTGACTTATGTAATAAAATATAGTATCATAGTATTAGAAAGTAATTGAAAGATTGCTATGTTTGGAGTGAAAGCTCCAGTAATTGCTATGTTAGGTGGCTGACTAGAAATAGTTAGCCATCAGTTCGTTTTATAACTAAAATATTGCTGTGGGAGGCGACTAGTTAGAAATAATTAGTTGCCAGTTTTTTATTTTATGCTATACTAATTTTAGCAGTTGATGAGTCAATTATTTTTTTGAGTAAAATGTGGGAGGAACACTATAAAAAATTGGCATATTTTTCGCAAATAACCTCCTAAAACGCTCCAACGACGTTTCTGTTCGAACTAAGTTGAACAGACAGATACAAATATCATTCTAAAAAGGATGGTATTTTTTTTAGAAAATTTATTGCCTTGCAGAGTCCCCGAGTTATCATGTAGGTCATAACTCATAGGGGAGAACGCTTTAGTTAAGTACACTAAAATGTTCTCCCCATAAAATAGCTTGTTTAAGCTGTTATTCTCTCTTTTATCATTTTTTCGATTACCATTGTCATATCTTCAAAACTAACTGGAAAAGAAATTATACCAACACCTCTATAATATATATCTATTTTTTGAACTTTTTTGCCATCTATTTTTTCTGCTTGATGAACTAATATTTTTTCTATCAATTCATTTAAAATCTCTGGCGTTAGTTCAGTTATTTCAGTATATTTTTTTACATTAGATATAAATTGTGTTATATCAGTATCTTTCTTTTCAGTATTGTTTATTTCTTTTGATAATTGTTCTATTCTTAATTTTAATTCTTGTTGTTCTTTATCATAGTTGAATGATAAATTTCTAAATCTTTCATCTGTTATTTTTCCAGATATATTATCTTCGTAAATGTGCATAAATAAGTTATCTATTTCAATCACTCTGTTTTTGGCTTTTTCAAGTTCTTTCTTGTTTTTAGAAATATGCTTTAGTTCATCTTGTGTAGATTTTGCAAGTTGTTCTTGAATAAATAAATCTTCATAGCTTTTTACATACGAAATTACTCTTTGAATATTCTCTAAAACAATAACTTGTAATACTTCATCTGTAATATAATGAGAAGTACAAGCTGAAGAATCATGTTTATAGCTTGTACTTCTATAATGGTCTTTAACTTTCAAATCTGTTACAGAAGATTGGAAATATATTTTTTTACCACAATCATTGCAGAATAGTAATCCTGAAAAAATACTTTTCTTACCTGACCTAGTAGGCTTTTTTCTGTTATTTCTTAATTGTTTTGCAATATTCCAAGTATATTCATCAATAATTGGCTCATGAGTATTTTTAAATATTTTTCTATCTTCTTTTGGAAGTCTTAATTTTGTCTTATCTTTATAAGAACGAGTAGTACATTTAAAATTTACTGTATCTCCAATATATTCTTGTCTATCTAAAATACCAGCTACAGTAGTTCCACACCATTTATATTGATATTCTTGAGTGTTAGTATTTGACTTTGTACTAATACTTGCATTATATTCTGATGGAGTTAATATCTTTCTTTCTCTTAAAATTCTAGCAATTTCACAAGTTCCATGTCCTTGAACAAATAGATTAAATATTTCTTTTACAACTTCTGCTGATACTTCATCAACTAGCCATTTTGTTTTATCATTCTCATCTTTTTTATATCCATAAGGTACATTATTAGCAAGTGAAATTCCAGATTCGCCTTTATTTTTTAGAACTGTTCTGACTTTTTGACTTGTATTTTTAGCGTGCATTTCATTAAACCAATCTTGAATAGGCAAGAAGTCATTTAAACCTTTGCTACTATCAATGTTGTCCATTATAGCAATATATCTAATACCGAAGTCTTACAAAATCTTCTTCAAGAAGTTGTCCGACAACAAGTCTATTTCTTCCAAGTCTTGAATGGTCTTTTACTATAATTGTTCCAACTTGTCCATTTTCAGCAAGTTCCATCATTTCCATAAAGGCAGGTCTTGTAAAGCTTGTTCCAGAATAACCATCATCTACAAAGAACTTAATATTTTGAAATTTGTTATCTTGTGCATATTTACTTAAAATTAATTTTTGGTTTTTTATACTATTGCTTTCTCCAGCAAGTTCATCATCTCTTGATAAACGGCAGTATAAAGCTGTTATTTTATCGCTTTCTAGCTGTTTCTTTCTTTAGACAGCTTGAAATACGATATAAAATTATAGTTACTACAATTCAAGTAGTGTTTATAATATACCATATTTCAAACTAAAAATTCAACATAAAACTATTACTTTTGGAAGATTTCAAAAAATCTAGTTAATATAGTGTGTTCTGAATCTTTATTAAGATAGGTATTTACTTTATAAACAGTACCTTTTATTTCTTTTTCAAAGTTCAAATTTTGTTCTGGATAAAAACTTTTTAAATATTCTGCACGTTCTTCATTGTTCATTTTAGAGAACTTATTACAAAATTCAGTCTTTAAATTCTCTAAAAATTCGTATTCTTCATTAGTTAGTTCAATTCTATATACTTTTTCACTATCTTGCATCCCTATCAGCCCTCCTTTTCTTGTAGTCAGGAGAGGTTTTCAGCTTTTGTCTTTCTAGCCTTGCCTTTTCTTTTGCTTCTTCACGAGATTTTCTTTCAGCTTGTATTTTTTCTTGCTCGAGTCTTTGGCTTTCTAATTCATCTTGTTTTTCTTTATCAAATAAACTTTTAAAGAAATTTGTAACTTTTTGTGGTGCAAGTTTTATAGCATGAAAATAATCTTTTGTTTTTTCTACTATATCATCATACAGAGATTTCCACTTATCTA
Organism: uncultured Clostridia bacterium; assembly: GCA_948805675.1. GTDB lineage: Bacteria > Bacillota > Clostridia > TANB77 > CAG-508 > CAG-492. The sequence goes on from CAQIBN010000001.1 coordinate 267,158, forward strand.
CTGCATTTCTTAAATTATCAATTCTACTATTAAGCTCATAAATTTCTTTATCTGCAACAATTCCCTTTTTAGCGTATTCAGTTAAATTCTCATAATCTTCTTGTTCTAATTCAATCTTTTTAGAAAATCTCTTTTGCTTTCCTAAATTTGAAATATCTTCAATTTGCTTATCATACTTCATATACTCATTATAGGAGTTTTCCTTTTCTTCAACTTGATTTGTAATTCTTTCTAATCTTTCAGTATCTTTTTTAATTTTAAACTGCAAATCATCTAAATGTTCTTGATTACTGCCTTTTATACCACGAATAAAGTCTTTATAGCCACTATCAGACATATACTTAAAAAATCTATCTTGTAATAGGCTGTATGATTTTATTAAAACTGCATTTCCTTTTTTATCATATACAGGCTTTCCTTGATTATCTAATACTTGTTCTGATTTCCATTTGTTGCTATGACTTACTTGATTGATTACTTCTTTTGTAGTTCCAATTAAAGATTTATCTTTACATTTTTTAGTCTATTTTACTTCTTTAGTACTGTCTAACGATTTAAGTAGATTAAGGAACTTATTAAATCCATCTTGATTATTTGCAAAAGATAGATTTTGAGTAATGATAGTACCTGTTTCAGTAGTGATGAAACAGTCGTGTTTGTACTTTGATATATCAATACCAACAAAGTACATAAAAAATACACCTCCAAAAATAAAATAATGCACTGATATTTACACACAAATTTCCTACTATGTATACACGAAAGTAAAACGTCAAAGCGTTAACTAACTTATTAACAATAAAAATAAAAAGCTGTGGTAAGTGACACCTCTAACCAGTCAATACTGTATGTAAATGAAACAAATCCACAGTGCTAGATATATTATATAAAATTTTAAAAGAAAGGAGAAATAATCCAATCATTTATATAATAATTTAATAATTGGATTATACATGTAAATGACTTAAATATGGCAATTAAAGATTTTGAACACTCTGCTTTTGAAATAGAAAAAGAAAATCGTTCCCTAAAATATGAAATTGAACTAAAAGATAATGAAATTGCAGATTTGAAAAACGAACTATCTACCAAAGATAAAATTATAGGAAAATTACAAGCTGAAAAAGAAAAGATAAAACAAGAATTGCAGAAATTCAAAGGTTTTTGGCGTGGTCTAATGAAACATTTTCAAAATAGAATTGGATTTGACAAAGATGAGCATTATAAATATATTAGTGATGATTTATATAAAAATGGTATTTTTGATAATAATGACAATGAGATAGCAAATAATATTGCTAGAAGAGTAACTATTATACCCAATGAAGACAAGCAAACAAAAGGTAAAAAGAAAAATAATGATACAAGATTTTAAAAGGAGGAAAAAAGCTATGAATAACGAATTACCAAAAACAAAAATTGATGAAAGAACAGGTAGTGAATATCGTTTAGAGGGAGATTATTATATACCAAACCTAGCAATGCCTAAACAAGAAAAAACACTTTAAATAAATATGGAAGAATGAGATTAAAATATTTGAAAGAGTATAAAAAAGCTGATTATACTATAATGCTTATGGATGGAACATTAAATACACATTTGAAAGAATTACAAGAAACAGCAGATACTAGAGTGCAACAGATTATCAGTGAGTTAAAAGCAAAAAGTGATTTAACAGAAGATATGAAAAATACAGATATGATTTATTGGATAGGGACAATGAACTCTATTAAGGCACAAGCTGAAGAAATTAATTTTAGCGAATTGATTTATGTATAAAAAGTTCTTAAAAGTGAATAAACTTTAGAAAAGTATTTACTTTTATAGGAAAAAGTCTATAAAATTTGCAATTTTATGTAAAATATAGTATAATAAGGTATAGGACTTTTCATATAAGTAGCCCTTACCAAAATTTGGAGGGCGCTATGTCCTCCAAGCTACGTAATTTCATGTAAACATTAAAAAATAAATAAGGAGGACAAAAACATGAAAATCACAGAATTACAGGCTTACAAGAGACTTGAGGAAATGTTCGAGAAAAAAGGTTATTCACAGGGCATCAAAGATGATATGCAAATTTATTGTTGGGATGATGTTCGAGGCATCCCTGACAATTTGACACCTAATTACTATGTATGTGCCCATGACTATGGAAAAATTAAATTCAGAGATATTCCTGATGAATATCGTACAAGAGAATTTTTCCTACACGAGTTATCAGGTACATACAAGGATATCGTTGAATATGTCAAAGTACATTCATCAAAGTTTGACAAGCAGTTTTTTAAAGACCATATTGCAACAAATTGTTATAGTCTGGAGTTCGAACTTAATGATTTTGAGTATATGCCACTTGAGTTCATCGATGAGGAGATGGTAGCATGTGCTATGTTCAGAACTGTTGATTTATGCAAACGTGGTGATCGTGATGACTGGTTTTATTCTGTATATAGAAGAAAACCTGAAGTTTTGACACAAGAACTGTATACGCTTGGCGCTAGATGCATTGCTGAAAAGAGACATGGAGAAAACGAGTTCTTACATATTACACCTAAAGAATATCGAACACCAGAATTCTACTTTGCTCTTTGTCTTGAAAATAGCACACCAGTAATGGAAGATATTCCTGAAAGTATCTTAACAACCAACTTCCTTGTTTATTTATTGAATGACAGTACTAAAAATATTCAGTGTTTCAGTGAGGTTGCTCTTGAAAGAGAAGCACCTATGATGGGAAGAGGCAATGTGAAGTTCTGGCAGGCTGCTATAATCAACGATGGGTATCGAATTAGAGATATTCCTCTCAACGATGAAAGAGTTGAATTCTTTTTATCCATGTATGATAAAGATTCTCGTGAATATGAATATGGTTTCAAAAAAAATTATAAGAGATATCTTCGTGAAAAGAATTCTATCCTTGAGCCTAAGAATGATGCAATTGAATTAGCTGGTATGATGACCTTAGCAGGAGCAGTGTTAGGTATGGAAAATGATTCTGCAATTGACCTTGGTACTGCTGTTATGAATACAGCAACAGACTGTCAGTCTAGGCTTCCTATTTATTATGAGAGTAGCGTCCCTAGTGAATATTCTAAAAAGTATGATAAGGAAGAATATCTGCTTGAAATCTATAAAAAGATTGGTATTCAGGTATTGCAAGAAGCAGACAACTATTATTACTGCGTTATTCTGCCTGAGAACATTTCTATCATTCGGGATGATTCTGGTTACTGTATAAAAGATTCTAACGGAGAGACTCTTATTCATTATTATGATAGAGGACCTTTCTACAATAGAACAGTTACAGTTGACCAAATCTATGTAACTCTATAATACGTAAAACTGTATTTTCAAAAATAAAACACGAGCTCTGCTATTGTTGAGCTCGTGTTTTACTCTTGAAAATATATAATTGATTTAATATAACTATTGCGATTTATAAAAAATATGATATACTTTAGTAAATTGATTGATATTTGTATTAATCGTTAAGAGAAAAAGTTGTAGATAACTACGATGTTTGCTCCATTAAGTAAAATCATCGCACTTTGGCGAAGTATTGAAAATTCAACTGTAAAGGTTGATTTTTTTGTGGCCTTTATCTTGAAAAAGGAAGAATGGTCTAGCGTGATTATTATTGTTAAGAAGAAAAACAAGATAAAAAGAGAATTGTTCTCTAAAATTGAATGGGCTTGCAGTTTGAATGTTATAAAATTTGAACACATAAGGATATTCGAAGGTTGTTTAAGAATTATAGAACATACAAACTTAGCATATGTAAAACTACATAGAGTAATTATTAAAGATAAATTATTAACAGATAACTTAGCTGTACGCATTAAAATACTACAGCTAAGAAATTTGCAGGAATATATATTCGTGTAACAAATATATACTAAGAATATAAATTATGAGATGGATGAAAAGTTTTATACAATGTTTCAAAATTGTCAGACACTGTCTAATGATTTGAGTTGGAGTCATTATATACAATTATCAGAAATAAAAGATAAAACAATAAGAAAATCTATTATAATGAATATATAAATTCAAAATGGTCAGTAAGATAACGGTATAGAGAAAAATACTCTAATATAAATTAATTATTTTTTATTGCATTTCTTGCAAGCTCATCACATCTATTATTAAATTTATTATCACTATGTCCTTTTACTTTTATAAATTTAACTTCATGAGTTTTAGTAAGATTATATAATTCTTGCCAAAGTTCTTTATTTTTAACATCAGTATTTCCAGCAGTTTTCCAATTCTTTTTTACCCAATTATATATCCAACCTTGATTAAATGCATTAACAACATAAGCACTATCACTATATAAATTAACTTTGCAAGGATATTTTAATAATTTTAATCCTTCAATTACAGCACTTATTTCCATAATATTATTGGTTGTGTTTTTACTATATCCTGAAATTTCTTTTGAAACATCTTTAAACATTAAAATAGTTCCCCAGCCTCCAGGACCAGGATTTCCAGAACATGCTCCATCAGTATATATTGTAACTTCTTCCATAATTTATTAACTCCTTTCAAAATTTGCACATGTTTTACATCTCTAATGTGCAAAAAAACTATTGGAACTTTTTCTAATTTGTGATATTATATCAGTAAACTGAAAGCATGTCTAGAGCAAAAATTGTTATGTTAGAGAGGTGATGAAATTTTGGCTAGAGTTTTAGGAATAATTGCAGAATATAATCCTTTTCATAATGGTCATTTATACCATTTACAAAAATCCATACAAGAAACTGATAGTGATTATGTTATAGCTATAATAAGTGGTAATTTTGTGCAAAGAGGTAATAGTTCTGTAATAAATAAATGGAAAAAAGCAGAGATGGCATTAAAAAGTGGTGTTAATTTAGTAATAGAATTGCCAACTATTTATAGTATTTCAAGTGCAGAAAACTTTGCTTTTGGAGCTATAAAGATATTAAATGAATTAAAAATTGTAAAATCTGTTTCTTTTGGTACAGAAACAGGTGATATGGCAGCACTAAATAATATTGCTAATTTATTAGTACAAGAACCAAAAAAATATCAATATATTTTACAAAATGAATTAAAAATGGGTGTATCTTTTCCTAAAGCAAGAGAAATTGCAGTACTAAAGGTTTTTAATGATAATAGAAGATATGGGAATATTATGTCTAGTCCTAATAATATACTAGCAATAGAATATTTAAAATCTATAAAAAGATTAAAAAGTTTTATGAAACCTCATTTAGTAAAAAGAGAAAGAGTTTTTTATAATGATGATGCAGTTGTAGATGATTTTGCAAGTGCAACAGCAATTAGAAGATTGCTTTCAAGAAATCAAACCGAAGATTTAAGCAGAGTTTTACCAAAAAGTAGTTATGAAATATTAATGGAAGAAATAAAAAAAGAAAATGTAGTATTAGATATAGCAAAATATGAAAAAGAAATAATTTATAATCTTAGAAAAATGTCATTAAAACAAATACAAAATATACCAGATGTATCAGAAGGGTTAGAACATGCAATAAAAAATGCAGTAGGTTCATGTAATAATTTACCTGAATTATTAAATATGATTAAATCTAAAAGATATACAGGAACAAGATTACAAAGAATACTTATATGTTCACTTTTAGGAATTACTAAAAAGAATATGGAAAATTCAAAAAAAATAAGACCATATGTAAGAATTTTAGGAATGGATGAAAAAGGAAAACAGCTTATATCTAAAATTACTAAGGCAAATCCAAAATTAGACATAATAACTTCTGTTAAAAAATTTACAGAGAATAATCATAATAAGTTTATTAAAGAAATGTTAGATATAGATATTAATGCAACAGATATTTATACTTTAGCATATGGAAAGAATTCTTTTACAGGACTTGATTATACTAATAAGATAGTTACTATGTAGAGTTTAATATAAGTATTTAACAAAAAAATTGTTTAAGTAAGGCAATTTTTTTGTTTAGGAAAGGAATAAAAATTGAAGATTATTGGAATAACTGGTAGTTCTGGAAGTGGAAAAAGTTTTATATCTAAAATTTTGTTAAATAAATATTATAATGTATTTATTATTGATGCTGACAAAATTGCAAAACAAATGTCTAGTATTGATACTTTATATTATAAAGAAATTGTAAACATATTTGGAAAAAATATAATAACTGAAGATTTAGAGATTAATAGAGTAATGCTTGCTGAAATTATATTTAGTGATGATGAAAAAAGACAGAAATTAAATTCTATAACTTTTAAATATGTGGTGGATGAAATAAAAAATATAGTTAAATTAAATGTTGATAAAAATGTGATAGTAATTGATGCACCATTACTTTTTGAAAGTAATTTAGATAAAATATGTGATATCACTTTAGGAGTAGTATGTAATGAACATATTAAGATTGATAGGATTTGTTTGAGAGATAAATTAAGCATTAAACAAGCAAAAGATAGATTGAAGGTACAATTGAGTGATGAGGATTTAAAAGAAAAGTGTGATTATATTATTGAGAATAATAGTGATATAGATTGCCTTAATAAACAGTTGGAAGAGGCTCTTTTTTGTATTTCGATATAACATGATATTGACAAGTTTAGAGATTATATTGATTTATACAAGTTTAAATATAAATTTAATGCTAAGGTTTTATGAAATAGTATATTTAAAGTTCCATTTTTATTATATATTACTCTTTATTACCGACTTTGGAAGGTAATATTGTGATTAATGTAATAGAGTTTGGAATGTATAAATATAGTACTTAATAAATGTAGTATATTAGTAATAAAAAATAAATAATGAAATAGTGGGAAGGAAGATTTAGAAATGAAAGAATTATTTGCAGATTTACATGTACATATAGGAAGAAGTGAAAATGGAAAACCAATAAAAATAACAGCTGCCAGAAGTTTAAATTTTGCTAATATTGCAAGAGAATGTGCGGATAGAAAAGGTATTAGTGTTGTTGGAATTATAGATTGTGCATCACCATATGTAATAGAAGATATAGAAAATTTTTTAAAAACAGGTGAGGCTTTTGAGATAGAAGATGGCGGTATTATATATAAAAATAAAGTATGTATAATTTTAGGAAGTGAAATAGAGACATCTGAAGTAAATGATGAAGGTAAAACAGGAAGTGCACATAATTTATGCTATTTTCCTAAATTAAAAGATATAAAAGCTTTTTCTAATGAAATGAAAACACATATTAAAAATATGACATTAAGTTCACAAAGAGCAAATATTTCAGCATATGAATTATTAGATATTGTAGAGAAATATAATGGCATTTTAGTTCCTGCTCATGTTTTTACACCTCATAAAAGCTTTTATGGAAATTGTACAGATAGAATGTCTAAAATTTTTAAAGAAAAGTTTCATAAAATACATACAATAGAACTAGGATTAAGCTCAGATACTTTTTTAGCAGATGAAATATCAGAACTTGAAACAAAAACATTTTTAACAAATTCAGATGCACATTCTTTACCTAAAATTGCAAGAGAATATAACAAAATTTTAATAGAAGATATTAGTTTTAAAGAATTGTTAATGGCTCTAAAAAATGAAAATGGAAGAAAGATTTTGTGTAATTATGGATTAGATCCAAAACTAGGAAAATATCATAGAACATTTTGTGAAGAATGTGGAAAGCCAATAGAAGGTGTAGCACCAGTATTTAAATGTAATGAATGTGAAGGTAAAAATATAACTATGGGAGTTTTTGATAGAATAGAAGTAATTAAAGATAAAAACATAACTTCTAGTCCAGACTTTAGACCTCCATATATATATCAAATACCATTAACATTTATGCCTGGTCTAGGTAAAAAAACAATAGAGAAATTATTAGATAATTTTGAAACAGAGATGAATATTTTGCACAAGTTATCTTATGATGATATTGAAGGTGTAGTTGGTAGTAAAACTGCAAATGTAATAGTAAAATCTAGAGAAGGAAATGTGAATATCAAAGCAGGTGGCGGAGGTGTTTACGGCAAAGTTACTACAAAAGATTAAAATTAGTTCTAAATCTCATTTTATAGAATAGACATTATGTATAAGATATTTAGCATTATAATAAATAAGTTTTTTATAATGCTAAATATATGAGCTTAAAAATTTACTTTAGTAAATTTTGCAAAAGACAAATCTTTTGCTTATTTTAAACCATAGATAATTTATTTAAATTATAAAAGGATTTATGTAAGCTGAAAGGTATTTGTGGGAGGAATAAAATGAGAAGAAACAATAGAAAATCAAGTAGTACATTAAAAAATGTTATTCTTAAGCATATAACTAATAATTTAAGAAGTTATACAATACTAGTTATTTTATTTTTAATAGGAATTATTATTGGGGTAATGTTTATTAATAATGTAAATGAATCTCAACAAGAGCAGTTACAAGGGTATATCACAGGTTTCGTAAATTCCTTAAAAGGTGATTATCAAATAGATATGGCTAAATTATTAAAGACTTCTATAATAGATAATGTAAAAATTGCTATTATTTTATGGTTTGTGAGTTCAACAGTAATAGGTGTTTTTGCAGTATATGGAATAATTGTATATAGAGGTTTTTGCATAGGATATACAGTAGCTTCAATTGTAGCAACTTTAGGAACAGGAAAAGGAATTTTATTTTTAATAACATCATTATTGTTGCAAAATATTTTATTCATACCATGTATTATCTCATTAGGAGTAAGTGGAATGAATTTGTATAAATCGATTATGAAAGATAAAAGAAGAGAAAATATAAAAACAGAAATTTATAGGCATACAATTTTCTCTGTAATGATGCTTATACTTCTTATTATTTCTTCATTTATAGAAACATATATTTCATCACCACTATTAATGTATACCGTTAAATATTTATAACACAATACACAGACAGAGGATTTGAACTAAATTTAATTATTAAAACATATTAGTTTAATCTAACCGAAATTCTATGTACTAATATTGGTCACTTTATAAATATTTGTAGAATTTTGTTAAAATGTATTTACATTTTTTTATGAATCTGATATAACATATATAGTTTATGTTAATACGGTCTTACATATACCATAAATATGTAAAAATCTTAAAAAAGTAGGGGAGCTCTAAAATGGAAAAACAAATAACACTTTTTTTGGAATTTCTTCAAAATGATAAGAAATTGTCAGATAATACACTTCAATCATACAAAAGAGATATTATGCAATATCAAGCTTATGTTAATCTAAATAATATAAATTATTTAAAAGTTGATGAGAAAAAAATAAAAGAATACTTGCAATATTTACAAGAGATTGGTAAAAAATCATCAACAGTATCTAGAAGTTTAGCTTCAATAAGATCATTTTATCAGTTCTTAGTAAGAACAAAAATCATATCTCAAGATCCAACAGAAAGTATTCAATCACCAAAAATTGAAAAAAGAATACCAAGTATATTAACATCAAAGGAGATAGAACTATTATTAGATCAACCTAAAGATGTAGATTTAAAAGGTACAAGAGATAAAGCAATGCTTGAGTTTGCATATGCTACAGGAATGAGAGTTACAGAAATTATTTCTTTAAATATAGAAGATGTTAATTTAGAAGAGGGATATGTACTTTGTAAATTTGGTTCAAAACAAAGAAATATACCACTTGGTTCATTATCATTAAAAGCATTAAAGGAATACATAGAAGAATCAAGACCATATTTAATAAGAGATGAAAGTGTGAATGCACTTTTTGTTAATATAAATGGAAAGAGATTAACAAGACAAGGTTTTTGGAAAATAGTAAAATACTACAAAGAACAAGCTCATATAACTAAAGAGATTACACCACATGTTTTAAGACATTCTTTTGCTACACATTTATTACAAAATGGAGCAGATTTAAAAGCAATACAAACAATGCTTGGACATTCAGATATATCATCAACACAAGTATATATGCAATTTCAAGATGAAGGTATAAAAAATGTATATAGAAAAGCTCATCCAAGAGCATAATATTTTATATTATTAAATAGATATTTGCATAATCAAGAAAGTATTAAAAAATTTAACTTAAAAAATACTTATAAATTTATATGTAAGTTAATATAATTAATATTATTTTACAAAATAATGATATATAATATATAAAAAATAAAAATGAAGGGGCTGTAAAAAAGTCCCTTTTTTTATGACATTACTCATTTTACCAAAAAAGTTTAATTAATTAATACATAAGTAATAAAAAATATAAATTTATTATAAGCACGAATTTTATAAAACCTAATTTTATAAATATTCTGATAACATAAAAAATCACTTGACAGTTTACAATAATACATATAAAATATAATTGTGAGTTGAAATATATTCTTAAATAAATTATATATATTTTTATACTGAACATTGAAAATTAAATAGAAAGAGGTGTGAGATTATGCAATATGTAATCTATATCGCCATTTTTTTAATCTCAGCAGTAATATTTACAATGGTAGGAGTTACAATAAGAAAGAAAATAGCTGAATCAAAAATGAAAAGTGCAGAATTAGAAGCTAAAAGAATAATCGATTCAGCAGTTAGAGATGCAGAAAATAAGAAAAAAGAAGAAATCTTCAAAGCTAAAGAAGAAATTATGAATGCAAGAAGAGAATTAGACCAGGAGATTAAAGAAAGAAGAGGCGAAGTACTTTTACAAGAAAGAAGAATTGTTCAAAAAGAAGAAAATTTAGAAAATAGAACAAATAGCTTAGAGAAAAAAGAAAAAGATTTAGAATTCAAAAATCAAAAATTAGATGAGAAAACTAAAGAAATCGAAAATACTTTAGAAAAGCAGATAGAAGAATTGCAAAGAATCTCTGGATTATCAAAAGATGAAGCTAAAAAGCAATTATTATCAGAAGTGGAAAAGGATTTGACACTAGAAAAGGCTAATCTTATTAAAGAATATGAAACTAAAATTAAAGAAAATTCAGAGAAAACAGCTAAAGAACTAATTAGTTATGCTATACAAAAATGTGCAGCAGACCATACTTCTGAAACAACAGTGTCTATTGTTTCATTGCCAAATGATGATATGAAAGGTAGAATTATTGGTAGGGAAGGAAGAAATATTAAAGCATTAGAAACATTAACAGGGATAGATTTAATTATAGATGACACTCCAGAGGCAGTTGTTATTTCTGGATTTGACCCATTAAGAAGAGAAGTAGCAAAACTTGCATTAGAGAAATTAATTAATGATGGAAGAATACATCCAGCAAAAATCGAAGAGATGGTTGAAAAAGCTAAAGAAGAAATTGAAGCTGTTATAAAAGAAGAAGGAGAACGAGCAGTATTAGAAACAGGAGTAGCTTCGTTACATCCAGATTTAGTTAAGTTAATTGGTAAATTAAAGTATAGAACAAGTTATGGACAAAATGTATTAAATCACTCAATAGAAGTTTCTAACTTAGCTAGAATAATGGCAGAAGAGTTAGGACTAGATCCAAAACTTGCAAGAAGAGCAGGTCTATTACATGATATAGGTAAAGCATTAGATCATGATATGGAAGGTACTCATGTAGAAATTGGTGTAGATGTACTAAAAAAATATAAAGAGAATGAAATGGTTATAAATGCAGTTCACGCACATCATGGAGATGTTGAACCAAAAACAATAGAAGCTGTATTAGTGCAAGCAGCTGATGCGATTTCTGCTTCAAGACCAGGTGCAAGAAGAGAAACATTAGAAACATACATAAAACGTTTAGAACAATTAGAACAAATAGCAGATTCTTTTGAAGGTGTAGAGAAATCTTTTGCAATACAAGCTGGTAGAGAAGTTAGAATTGTTGTTAAACCAGATAAAGTTAATGATGCACAAATGACTTTAATGGCAAGAGATATTGCTAAAAGAGTAGAAAATGAAATGGAATATCCAGGTCAAATTAAAGTTAATATTATAAGAGAAACAAGAGTTATAGAATATGCAAAATAAAATATAATATTAAAATTTCTTAATAATTTAATATTGATGAGATATTATTTTGATATGAGAAAAGGACAGTACTTCGAAAATAAGTACTGTCTTTTTCGAATCATTAACCTAGTATGGGGGTATAACTTGTGTAGATTTTCACAAGGAAAATTGACTAAAATTTCCCATCCTTGATGGGGTAAACAGAACAAATGGAGGTAAAAAATATGAAGAAGATAGTATTAGGGGCACTTTTCTTAAGTATATTACATTCTATCTTGTTTTATGGACAAGATTTTGGAGTGTCAGTGGTGTTATTTGTATTACCAATGTTACTACTAATTATGTATTCATTGTATAGTAAAAATAAAGTGAAAAATGCAAAAGCTTTTATATTAAGTATTCCAATAACACTGTTAAGTTTAACATATGCACTATTTAATAATGGAGTTTTAAATTTTATAAATATGATAGCAATTATTGTACTTACAACTACAATGATAACTTGGGCTATATATGATAAATTCAAATTTAGAGATGCATTTTGTAAATTGTTTTCTATAGTATTTAAACCTTTTGCTAGTATTGTAGAAGGTGTTAGAGTAATATCTAATAATTTATTTAAAAGAGAAGAAAATGTGATACAGGTAAATAAAAAGCCTATAAAAGAAAGAAAAGTTATAAAACAAATAATAATAGGTCTTGTTATTTCATTACCATTATTAATAATTATACTTGCATTACTTATTTCAGCAGATACAATTTTTGCAGAGATTTTAGAACCTATTAAGTATGTTATTATGAATATATTTAATATAAAATTTTTAAGTTCTATATATTTTAGAGCTATTTTTATAATTTTAATATTTATCTATGTTGTTGCATTTATTTGCAGTATGTTAAAGATGGATTCAAACAAAAAAGTAAACAATTCAAAAGGAATAAATATGCAAAATATTACAATGAATACAGTATTAACAATTTTAAATATAGTTTATTTCTTATTTAGTATTGTCCAATTTATATATTTATTTACAAGTTTAGGAACAAATGATAATTTTGATTATGCTACATATGCAAGAAGAGGATTTTTCCAATTAATGTTTGTAACATTAATCAATTTTGTAATAATTATTATTACAAGTTTAAATAAACGTGAAACTACAAAAGGAATAAATATTTATACAAAAATTATGAATATGTTATTAATAGTGTTTACAATAATAATGATTTTGTCCTCTTTCTTAAGAATGTATTTATATGAACAAGAATATGGATATACATTCCTAAGATTATTAGTGTATTTTATTTTATTAACAGAATTAATACTTGCAATACCTACTTTTGTATATATATTTAATAAAAAAATAAGTTTATTAAAATATTATATAGTAATAATATCTACAATGCTTGTTTTACTTAATTTTACAAATGTAGATAGAACAATTGCTAGAAGAAATGTAGATAAATACATATCAGAAATTAATTTAAAAGATGATGAAGCCAAAATAGATATTAAATATTTAAAGAGATTATCTGTAGATGCTATACCAGAGATTGTCAGATTATACCAAAATACATCTGATGTATTATTAAAAAATAATATAGAAAGATATTTAAAATATAATCCAAAAATTGTATTAAGAACTAATAAAAAGATTAGAGATTTATTTGAAAATAAGAATTTTCAGGAATTTAATTTATCTCAATATGAAGCTAAAAAAGCAATACAAAGCTTAGATTTATAAGTAAGTAGAGAATATAAATAATCACTAAAATAACCACTTTATCATAGATTATGATGAGGTGGTTATTTTATGAATTATGAAGAATTAAATATGATAGTTAGTGAACTAGATGAGGTTCCATTCCCTGAGGTAAAATATGTAGTAAAAAATCCAATGTATGCAAATTTATTGTATGATGATTTATCTGGAGAGCTCGGGGAGTTATCTGCTATTACACAATACATATATGAACATATTGAAATTGTAAGTTTTCCAGAGTTAAGTGGGATTATGTTAAAAATAGCTATTCAAGAAATGAAACACTTGAATTTAGTTGGCGAATTAATAAAAAGGTTAGGCAAAAATGCATATTTCATAGATAGTAAAGGGGTAAATTGGAATAGCAAATATGTAAAATATAATTTTGATAATATTATTAACACTATGAAATATAATATAGAAACAGAGAAAGTTGCAATAGAACGGATATAATAGAGCTATAAGTTATACAAGGAATCAGGATATAAGAAGATTATTAAATAGAATTATAATGGATGAAAAAAATCATATAAAAGTGTTTAATAAGATAATAGAAGGTGTACAAAAAAATAAATAAGTATTTTTTTATTCCTTAAAAAATATGAATCATAAAAACACATGTATAATTATATGAATTTAAAATTAATAGATTATTCATAAATATTTTTTGTTTATAAAAATAGTAATAAAAAGTTCTTACCTAAAATAAAATTATTTTAGGAGGGGATTTTTTTGGATGATATTATAAATAAAAAAACAGTGGAAAAGTGGCAAATAGGTGTATCTATTTTTTCTATAATTTTAGGAACGATTTTACATTTTACATATGATTGGTCAAATGGTAATCCATTTGTTGCAAGTTTTAGTAGTGTAAATGAAAGCACTTGGGAACATTTGAAATTAGCTTTTTTCCCAATGCTAATAGCATGTATAGTGGAATATTTTTTTGTTAAAGATAAGGTTAATAATTATATAGAAGCAAAAACTATAGGAATTGTAACTTCAATGTTATTTATTACATCATTCTTTTTTACATATACAGGAATTATAGGAACTAATTTTTTAATAATAGATATTTTGACTTTTATATTAGGTGTTTTAATAGGTGAATATGTAGTATATAAAATTATGAATAAGGAAGATGAATCTACAAATTTAACAAAAGTTTTATCTATAATAATTTTGGTTATATTAACTATTTATTTTGTTTTGTTTACATTTATAACACCTAAAATTAATTATTTTAGAGATCCTGTTACAGGGGGATTTGGTAGGAATTTTATTGAATAAGTTTCAATAACTTTTTCACAAGATAAACAATATTATGCCTAACAATAGTTAATTTATTTAAAAATATATTAACTATTATTAGGCTAATATATACTTTAAAGTAAAATATGATTTATAACAAATAAGAAAATAGTAGATAAATTAAAAAATATCTGTTTATTTTTAGATTGATAAATGATAAAATGTAAGTACAAAAGTAAAAAAGCTAGAAGATATTAATAATTAGAAGGAGTAAAAGAAGTAATGAAAGGTGTATTTATAGAATATCCAAAATGTTCAACATGCAGAAATGCAAAAAAATGGTTAGATAATAATAATATAGAATATATAGATAGAAATATAGTAGAAGAAACTCCAACATATGAAGAATTAAAAGATTGGATTGAAAGAAGTAATAAAAATATTAAAAACTTTTTTAATACAAGTGGTCTTGTGTATAAAAGTTTAAATTTAAAAGAAAAATTACCAAAAATGTTAGATGATGAAAAAATAAGGCTTCTTTCAAGAAATGGAATGTTAATTAAAAGACCACTATTTATTAGTGATAATGGGATTTTAATAGGTTTTAAACAAGATGAATGGAATGCCATTTTAGGAAAATAAAAATATATTAATATTTATCAAAAATATTGTACATATTATATTAGACTATAATTTAGGAGGAAAATAATGTTAAATATAGGATGTCATTTATCAGCTTCAAAAGGATTTAATAATATGGGAAAAGAAGCATTAAAAATTAATGCAAATACTTTTCAATTTTTTACCCGTAATCCTAGAGGAGGACAAGCAAAAGAAATAAAGCAAGATGATGTAGATGGTTTATTAAAAATAATGAAAGAAAATAACTTTGCAAAAATACTTGCACATGCACCATATACTTTGAATTTATGTTCAGCAGATGAAAAAATTAGAATGTTTGCAAAAAATACAATGAAAGATGATTTGCAAAGAATGGAATATGTTCCAGGAAATATGTATAATTTTCATCCAGGAAGTCATGTTGGACAAGGTTTTGAGGTGGGAAAAGATTATATTGTAGAAGCTTTAAATGAAATTATTACAAAAGAACAGACTACTCAAGTATTATTAGAAACAATGGCTGGTAAAGGAAGCGAAATAGGAAGAAGTTTTGAAGAAATAAAAAGTATTATAGATGAAATAAAATTGAAAGAAAAAATAGGAGTATGTTTAGATACTTGTCATGTAAATGATGCTGGTTATGATATTGTAAATGATTTAGATGGTGTAATTGAAGAATTTGATAAAGTAATAGGATTAGATAGACTTAAGGCAATTCATATTAATGATAGTATGAATGTAATTGGAAGTCATAAGGATAGACATCAAAAAATAGGAGAAGGTACTATTGGACTTAATGCTTTTGAAAGAATTATTAATCATCCTAAACTAAAGAAATTGCCATTTTATTTAGAAACTCCACATGAAGATATTATGGGATATGCTGAAGAAATAGAGGTTTTGAGAAGTTTATATAAAGATTATAAAAATATTTAATATAAATTAATAAAAGAACACTTTCTAGTTTTATAAATAATATAAAATAGGAGGTGCTTTTTTTATGCAAATAAAAGTATATGAAAGAAATAAGGCTATTAAATACGCAGAAAAGTGGGCGTATATGAGAAATCCTAAGTATTTTAATTATGATGGAATTGGTGGAGATTGTACAAATTTTGTTTCACAATGCATTTATGAAGGATGTAAGGTAATGAATTATGATACAATAAATGGATGGTTTTATAATAATGCAAATGATAAATCTCCTTCTTGGACTGGTGTGGAGTTTTTATATAAATTTTTAATTAGTAATAAAGGGGTAGGACCTTTTGCAAGAGAGTGTTTGATGAAAGAGTTAGAAGTTGGAGATATTGTACAGCTTTCTTTTGATGGAGTGAAATTTGCACATAGTTTATTTGTTGTAGATAGTGTGGGAGGAAAGGTTTTTGTTGCAACACATACTTTTGATTCTTATGGTCGTGATGTTAATACTTATAGTTATAGAAAGATAAGGTTTTTGAAGATGGAAGGGGGGAGAATTTGGTAAAAATATAAATATTGAATATAAAAGAATAATATGATAATATTTTGTTACAATTTATTAATGATTATATTAAAGACATAGTAATTATATTATTTTAGTTGTTCATATATTTTGAGATGCTAACTAGAATCATATAAAATATGGTAATTGTATTATAAGGGATTGTAAGGAGAATATGTAAGTATGAAAAAAATATCAGTAGTAGTTCCTATGTATTGTGAAGAGGAAGTTGTTAATGTATGTTATACAAGGCTTAATAATGTGTTTAAAGAATTAGAGATATATGATTATGAATTTATTTTTGTTAATGATGGAAGCAGAGATAGAACTTTAGAATTATTGGAGAAAATAGCTGTGGAAGATAAAAAAGTTAAAATAATATCTTTTTCAAAAAACTTTGGGCATCAATGTGCAGTTACTGCAGGACTTAAATTTACAACAGGTGATGCTGTAGTTATAATTGATGCAGATATGCAGGACCCTCCAGAATTAATTATAGAAATGATTAAATTATGGGAAGCAGGAAATGAAGTTATTTATGCAAAAAGAAAAGCAAGAAGAGGAGAATCACATTTTAAATTATATACAGCTAAAATGTTTTATAAAGTTTTAGATGGATTATCTGATGTAAAGATACCACAAGACACAGGAGATTTTAGACTGGCAGATAAAAAGGTAATTAATGTTATTAACGACTTGCCAGAACATAATAAATTTTTAAGAGGTTTATTTAGTTGGGTAGGGTATAAACAGATTCCTATTGAATATGAAAGAAAGGAAAGATATGCTGGTAAAACAAAGTACCCTCTAAAAAAGATGTTAAAACTAGCTATTGATGGAATAATTAGTTTTTCAAATAAACCATTAAAAATATTAGGAGTTATTGGTATTTTTTCTATAATTATTTCATTTGGTATTTTAATATATTCTTTAATATCATATTTATTTAAGCTTAATAATTTAACTGCAGGTTGGACATCTTTAATGGTAACAATAACTTTCTTTTCTGGAATACAGCTGTTATCTATATGGCTTATGTCTGAGTATATTTCTAGGATTTATGATGAAAGTAAAGGCAGACCACAATATATTATTGATAAAACTATTAATATAGAAAGATAAGATAACAAAAAGTAAACATATAAAATAAGTCCGTAGCCTGTGTATTTATATATAAAAATTCCGTTCTTTGCTGGTCGGACTAGTCATATGAGCAAGGATATACAACTTTCATAATTCGAACAGTTAATCTGGCTAATCTGTATAAATTGTAGTCCTTCCAAACTGCGCATCACTGCATTTTTATATATAAATACACAGGCTACTACTCTACTATTTTAATTATTTAGACTGAGTAGTAATATATTTGTAATAAAATTTAGAAGTTATGTTTATTAAAAGGTTTACAAAAAAATCTTTTTATGAAATAATATAAGAAATTTTGTAGGAGGGTAATAAATGAACTGGGAAAGAGAAATTTTACAAAATGTGAAGTGGAATGAAGATATAACCAATAAAGAACAAAAACAGAAATTAGCTTTAAAAATCGCAGAAAAAGTTAATGATGGAGATGTTATTGGGTTTGGGTCTGGTTCTACTTCTTTTGTTGCTATTTGTGCTATTGCAGAAAAAATAAAAAAAGAAAATATAAAAATAACAGCAATACCTACTTCTTATGAAATAAAAATGTTATGTAGCTATTTTGACATACCAACATGTACACTTCAGGAAAAAAAGCCAGATTGGTGCTTTGATGGAGCAGATGAAATAGATAATAACAATTGGATGATAAAAGGTAGAGGTGCAGCTATGTTTAAAGAAAAACTAAACATATTAAATGCATCAAAAGTATATATATTAGCAGATGAAAGTAAATTTGTAGATAAATTATGTACTAAACATTTAGTACCAGTAGAATGTTATCCAGAAGCAGTTAATTATGTAAAAGAGCAATTATTAAAACTAGGAGCAACAGATGTGATTTTACGATTAGCTACTAAAAAGGATGGGCCAGTTATAACTGAATGTGGAAATTTTATTTTAGGTACTAAATTTGAAAATATTAATGAAAATTTGGAAACTACTATAAAAGCAATACCAGGTGTAATTGAATCTCGGATTGTTTATAGGTTATAATATTATAGTAGAGAAGATTAAATAGTTAAATATTAAAAGTAAGTAAGGAGATTTTTTTATGTGGGGAGATATTGCAATAGCATTTTTATTAGCGTTTATTACAGCATTTGTAATAACACCATACACAATGAGACTTGCAAAAAAAGTAGGAGCAATCGATATACCAGATGCTAGAAGAGTAAATAAAGAACCTATGCCAAGACTTGGAGGAATTGCAGTTATAAGTGGATTTTTTGTATCTACTATTTATTTAATTATTACTATGATAATTGAACAAAAAGTTGATTTTCAAGTTGATAGAGAATATATAATAAAATTGTTAGGATTCTTTTGTGGAATAATTGTTATAACTGCTGTATGTTTTATTGATGATGCCAGAGGTGTACATCCATTAGTAAAATTAGCTGGACAACTAATAGCTGCTATAGTTGTTGTAATATGTGGAGTAAAAATAGAGGATATTGGCATACCAATACTTGAAGAAAATCAAATACTAACTTATATAATTACAATAGGTTGGATTGTAGGAATTATTAATGCGATTAATTTAATAGATGGATTGGATGGATTATCTTCGGGGGTTTCCTTGATTTCATGCTTATCATTATTAATTATATTTTCACTAAAAGGAAGAACAATATGGCCTATATTATTAATAACAGCTGTTGCGGGTGGAATAGTAGGTTTTTTACCATATAATTTTAATCCAGCAAAAACATTTATAGGTGATACAGGTTCGAATTTTTTGGGATATTCACTAGCTGTAATTTCTATTTTAGGAGTAGCAAAGACTTATACAGCAGTTGTTATTATTGCCCCATTAGTAGTATTAGGTATACCAATTTTTGACACGCTTTTTGCGATTGTAAGGAGATTAATTAAGGGAAAATCTTTTAAAGCAATCTTAGTTCCAGATAAAGGACATTTACATCATAGATTAATGGCGAAAGGATATACACAAAAACAATCAGTTTTAATATTGTATGGAATTAGTGCAACACTTGGAATGTTCGCAATTATTTTATTAGAAAGCGGTATTTGGAAAGCGATATCTTTTGCAATGATTGTAGTAGCAATTATTGCAATAGGATATAAAGATATAATAAAGAAAGAAGAGTAAGAGGTAAAAATATATGGGTAATGGAAAAAGATTAGCAATAAATATGGTTGCAACAATAGTCGCTTTTGTTGTAAATATGGGGATAAGTTTTTTCCTTTCGCCATATGTAATTGAGCATGTAGGAGTAGATGCATATGGTTTTGTATCTTTAGCTAATAATTTTGTTAATTATGCTTCAATTATAACATTAGCTTTAAATTCAATGGCTGGAAGATTTATCACAATAGCAATTCACAAAGGAAATAAAGAAGAAGCAAATAAATATTTTAACTCAGTGTTACTGGCTAATATTATTATTTGTTTTGTTTTATTAATACCAGCAGTTATTATGATAATATTTTTAGAAAAGATTATTAATATACCATTAGATTTAACTTTAGATACTAAGATTTTATTTGGTTTTGTGTTCTTAAATTTTGCTTTAGGAATAATAAATACAACTTATTCTATTGCTACATTTGTTAGAAATAGACTAGATTTAAATTCAAAAAGAAATATAGAGTCATATATAATGAAAGCAGTAATATTATTTGTATTATTTACATTCTGCACTCCAAAGATTGCATATATAGGAATAGTCTCATGTATTATAAGTTTATACATAGTACTTTGGAATATAAAATATACAAAACAATTATTACCAGAGATTGAGATAAATAAGAAGTTTTTTGAAGTTAAAAAGATTATGGAAATAATAAAATCGGGTATTTGGAACACAATTACAAGATTAGGACAAGTATTGGCAGATGGTTTAGATTTATTGATATGTAATCTTTTTATAGATTCAGTAGCAATGGGGCAATTATCTATTGCAAAAACGTTAAGTGGTGTTATATCAAATCTATTATCTACAATTGCAGCTATTTTTCAACCACAATTAACAATATATTATGCAAAAAATGAAATTGACAATTTAATTAGTGAATTAAAAAAAGCAATGAAAATAACAGGTGCATTTGCTAATATACCACTAAGTTATTTAATTGTATTTGGAAGTTTGTTTTATTCTGTTTGGGTACCAAATCAAGATATACAATTAATTACTATTTTAACAATACTAACAGTTCAAGGAGAAATAATAGTAGGAATAATTACACCTATGTATAGTATTTATACAATTACAAATAAAATAAAAGTAGATGCAATTATTAGATTGATTACTGGTTTTGTAGTAGTAGGTGTTGTATTTGTATTTGTTAAAACCACTAATTTAGGAATTTATGCAGTAGCTGCAACCAGCATTATATTGAGTTCTATTGTGAATGTTACTTTTGTTCCAATTTATGTGTCAAAAAAATGCTTAAATATTAAATGGAATACATTTTATCCAATTATATTGCGTTATATAGCTACTAATTTAATCCTAATAGCTGTTTTATTTGGAATAAGATATTTTATACATGTAGAAAATTGGATTACTGTATTTGGTACTGCATTTATTACTGGCATAGTAGGATTAATTTGTAATTATTTAGTATTATTTAGTAATAAAGAAAAAAAAGATCTTATGCATAATTTATTGAAAATTTTAAAAAGAGGAGAAAAATAAGAATGAATTAACAATTGTTTAAATCTATAAAGAAATAACATACAAAATAAAAATAAGAATTGAATTTGGATTATTACATAAAACAGTAAAAATTAAGAATATATTTAGGCTATTTTAAGCATTAGCGTAAACATTTTAAGTAGGTGATAGTTTGAAAAAAATATGTATAGTTTCTCCAGAAGGCTTTCCTGTTCCAGCTACAAAGGGAGGCGCAATAGAAACACTTATCAACAATATTATTGATGAGAACGAAAAAAAGAAAAAGATAGAAATTATCTGTGTAGCTAGATATGAAAAAGAAGCTAGAAAGCAAAGCAAAAAATATAGGAATACTAAAATATTATATTTCAAATTGCCAAAAGAAAAAAGCTTATTAGATAAAACACTTAATTTATTATATCGCATTTTAAAGAAAGTTACAAAAAGAAATTGGAAAAATATAATACATAGTATGAGGATTTATAATAAAATTAAAAAATTTGATATAGATTATATAGTAGTAGAAGGTCGGAGACCCTATGTGCTATGAAAAATTATTAAGTAAATATGATAAAAACAAATGTATACTACATATGCATGGCGGAGAAATGGTAGGTACAACAGAATTAGAAAAAGTATATCAAAGATTTATAGCATTAAATAACTATATGAAAAATAATTTTTGTAAAAATGGTATAATTAGTAAGGATAGAGTAGATGTACTATATAATGGTATAGATTTAAAACAATTCTTTACAAAATTATCATTAGAAGAAAAAAATGCAATAAAAGAAAAGTATGGATTAAAAAATGATGATATCATATTATTGTTTTGTGGAAGATTAATACCAGAAAAAGGAGTAAGAGAATTAATCCTAGCATTAAAACAATTAGATAATATAGAAAAAGTTAAATTGGTAATTATAGGAAATTCAGCATTCGGAAAAAATGAAAAAACGAAGTATCAAGAAGAATTGTTTGAAATTTCTAAAGAAATAACGAATAATATTGTTTTTACTGGATTTATACACAATAAAGAATTATATAAAATATATAATATAGCAGATATTGCTATTACACCATCAATGTGGGAAGATGCTTCTCCATTGGTAATTCTTGAAGAAATGGCTAGTGCATTACCAATTATTACAACTGATTCAGGTGGTATTCCAGAATTAGCTAATT
The DNA here is from genome assembly GCA_948805675.1 of uncultured Clostridia bacterium. GTDB lineage: Bacteria > Bacillota > Clostridia > TANB77 > CAG-508 > CAG-492. Next base: position 290,200 of record CAQIBN010000001.1, read on the forward strand.
TTGCTTCTTCAATTATTGTAAAAAGAGATGAAAAAATCGTAGAAAATATTGCAAAAAATATAGAACTATTAATAATAGATAAAAAGAGAAGAGAAATAATGGGAATGGAGCGGAAGAAGTCGTAGTTTACAGTTTTCTTTGGAAAACTTTTATGAAAATTTTGTAAAATATTTTGATGAGGTGGAAAATGAAGTTTAGCATAGTAGTACCAGTATATAATGTAGAGAAGTATTTAAGCAAGTGTCTAGACAGTATATTAAATCAAACATATAAAGATTTTGAATTATTAATTGTAAATGATGGTTCACCAGATAATAGCCAGGATATTATAGATGATTATAAACAAAAGTATCCTGAAACTATAAAATGCTTTATAAAAGAAAATGGAGGACTTTCCGATGCTAGAAATTATGGAATAAAAAGAGCTACAGGAGAATATCTAGTTTTAGTAGATTCAGATGATTTTATTGAACCAGAATTACTTCAAGAAATAAATGAAGAAATACAAAAAAATCCAGGAATTGATATTATTGGCTATCATATGGAGATAGTAGATGAAAAATATAATATTACAGAAGTATTAGAGAAACCAGTTTGTTCAAATATAGATGGACAAGAGGCTATTCAAAGGTTGGTTTTAAAGAAAAAGTTTTTTGAAGCTGCCTGGGGGTATGCATATCGTTTAGATTTTTGGAGAAAGAATAAATTTGAATATTCCAAAGGAAGATTACATGAAGATTTAGGATTAACTCCAGAAGTTATTATTAAAGCTAAAAAAGTAAGTATTATTGATTATGCTGGATATGGTTATTATCAAAGTGACAATAGTATTACCAGAGATAAAACTAAAAAGGATATATCTAAAGAAAAAAAGAAAGCCTTTGACATAATTTATCATTTTGATAGATTAGATAATATTTTAAGATCAGGTAATTATAACAAAAAAACTAAAAAGTTACTTTATAGTTATTTAGCTGGTGCAATAATTTGGAAATTAAATGATATACCAGATGATTTTAAAAAAGAATATTTACAAGAGATTCGAAGAAGAAATCTTACTAGATTTATTATTTCAGATACAATAAGAGAGAAAAAATACTTTATTATGTATAGATTAAAATACAAAATATAGTGAAAGGAACAAAAATGAAGCTCAGTATTATAATAACAGTGTATAATAGAGAAAAGTATATAGCTAGATGTATAGAAAGTGTTCTAAATCAAAATTTAGATGATTATGAAATTATTATTATAAATGATGGAAGCACAGACAATTCGCATAAAATAATAAAACGATATATAGATAAATATAAAGATAGGATTAAATATGTCGAAAAAGAAAATGGTGGAGTTTCTTCAGCAAGAAATGAGGGGATTAGGCAATCTAATGGAGAGTATATTACATATATAGATTCTGATGATTATGCAGAGCCAAATTGTTATAAAGAGATATATGAGTTGGCTAAAAAAGACAATTATGATATTGTAATATATGATGCAAAAAAAGTATTTATAGATAGAACAGAGTATATGGAAGCATTAGAAGGAGTTCCTCAAGGAGAAATAACAAAAAAGGAATATATTTTATCAATGCCATGTCCATGGAATAAGTTAATAAAAAAAGAAATAATACAAAAAGCAAATTTCAGTTTTCCAGAGAAAATTCTATATGAAGACTATGCTATGATTCCAACTCTTGTTAATGTGGTAAATAATATATTTTATTATAAAAAACAAATAATAAATTACTATATGTCAGAAGAGTCTATTATGAGAGATAATGGATTTAAAGAAAAGTATTTAGATATTTTTAAAGCATCAGAAATATTAAAAGAAAATATAGATAAGAATATTTATAAAGAAGAACTAGAATTTATATATTGGGAAAATTTGTTAGTAAATTTTTCACTATTATTTTACAAATATGGTAAATTTGAGTACATTGATAGAATAGCAGATATAATGAAAAATGAATTTCCTAATTGGAAAAAAAATAAATATATAAAAAAGCAATCGATAAAAAAGAAATTATATGCTATTTTATTCTTTAAAAAGAAATATATAATTTTAAACAAATTACAAAAGTTAAAACATAATATATTAGGGGGAAATTAAAGTGGTAGAAAAGGTAAAAGAATTCATAAAAAAAATAAAATTAAGAGATTTAGTTATTATATTTTTTATATTACAACCAGTAATAGATATGTATAGGACTTTTTTTCAAGACACTATAAATATATGTGGTTTTGCAATTGAGGAATTAATAAATATATTATTTATAGGTATATTATTTTGTTTAACAATTTATAAAATTGTTAAGAAAGAAAAAAGAGTCAAAAGTCTGGTAAAATATATTGTTTATTTATCGATAGTAGGTATATATATGATTCTTCACTGGATGAATATAGCAAAATTTAATAATAATATATTTGAAGGTGCACAGATAAATTTTATTACAGAAACATATTATATAATAAGAACTTACATTATACCAATTATATTAATTTATATAATATATCATTGTTACTTAACCAATAAAGACTTTACAAGAATTATTGTAATAGTTACATTACTGATTTCTGGAAGTATTTTTATAACAAATTTATTAAACGTATCTTTAGTAGCATATAGTGCAGATAATGTAAGAATAGAAGGAAATATATTTAAATGGCTATCATTAAATGGAAACTCAAACTTTGCTGCATATACATCTAGAGGACTTTTTCACTCTACAAATCAAATTAGTGCATTATTATTTTCTTTAGCTCCTATAATAATTAAAGAAGTAATAAAAAATAATAAAATTAGGTATTATATATTATTAATAATACAAGTAATTTCAATGATAATGGTAGGTACAAAAACAGCATCTATAGGAGTCATATTAGTATTAATAGCTATGATATTTGTTACATTAGTTTTATACTTCTTAAAATTAGAAAAAAATATTAATATAAAAGTATGTATACCAATAATGTTATTAATAACAATTGGTGCATATACTCTATATATGACATCTCCTTCAAAGCTAAAATATACATTAGAAAAGTCACAAAAAGAAATAGTAAGAGAAGATCCAAAGGTACCAGATAATAAAGTAGATAAAGAAGAAAAAATAAACAGCCTAGAAGATTACATAAAAATATATTCATATAATTATTATATCCAAGATTGGTTTTTAGAAATTTATCCTGTTCACAATGATGAGGATTTCTGGAATACAATAATATCAAGAGATAAAAAGTTAAATATCGATAATAGAAGATTTAAAGTAGAAATGATTGAAAGAATTATAGAAAGAAATAATAATAATATGGATTCTATATTAGGAATTGGATATACATCTAATGTACCTTATACTGAAAGAGATTATTTATATCAATATTATATATTTGGAATCGCAGGAGTAATTTTGTTAATAGGATTATATATTGCAATATTAGTGTACTGTATATATAAGATTTTAAGAAATTATAAACAAAAGTTAAATATAGAAAATTGTTCTATTGGAATAGCTTTATGCTGTATGCTAGTTGCTGGATATTTATCAGGACATGTATGGGGAATGATTATTAATATGTATTTTATGAGTTTATATACAGGCAAGCTATTATATAATGCTAGGAAAGAGGAGAAAAAATAAATTGAAAATTTTATTTTTACAAAATATAGGAAATGTAATAGGTGGGATTGCTAATGTGAATAATACATTAGCAACAGCCTTTGCAGAAGATGGTAATGAAGTATATGTATATGCAGTAAGAAATGGGACCCAGATTAATAAGCAAAAAGAAAATAGTACAATACAATATAAAATAATTAATGAGCAAGAGATATGGGACTGTCCAAGGTATAGTGATGTAATAAAAAAAATTAAACAATTTAATATAATAGACTCAATAATACAATTTAGAAAGAGAGTTGTATATGATAAAAAATTGAAAAATGATTATAAAAAGTTAAAACAAGAAATTATATCAATAAATCCAGATATTATTATTGTATCTCATTATGAATTATTAAAAGCTATACCAAAAGAATATGAGAATAAAACGATTAACCATTATCATACCAATTTTACACAAGTATTAAAAAATAAATCGCAAATGAAAATTTTCAATAGTTATAAAAATAAGATAAAGAAGTTTGTTTGGCTAACACATAAAACATGCCAAGATGCAATAGAATTTGGTATTACTAATAGTACATATATTTATAATCCAATACCAAATAAAGAATTTCAAGAATATGATAAAGTAGAAAAAAAATTGATATTTTTAGCTAGGTTTTCAGATGAAAAGAGATTAGATTTAGCTATTAGGATATTTAATGAAGTAGTACAAGAAAATAATTTGGAAGATTGGAAGCTAGATTTGTATTTAGTAGGAGAAATAACAGATGAAATAAAAAAGCAAATAAAAGAAAGTAAAAATATAATTTATAAGGGAAAAACTGATGCTCCTGAAAAAATATTTGGTAGATATTATGCAATGTTAATGACATCAAGTTTTGAGGGGTTTCCGTTAACTGTAATAGAAGCCAATCGATGTAAAGTTCCAGTAATATCTTTTGATTTTGGTGAGTCAGCTAAAGAAGTTATAAAAGAACAGACTGGGATTTTAATACAACAAGATAATATAAAAGAATATAAGAAGAAATTATTATACTTAATGAATGATGAAACGTATAGAAATAGATTAGCAAAAAATGCTAAAATATTTGCTAAAGAGTTGCAAATAAGAAATATAAAAAGTTGTTGGTATCATATATTTGAATAATGAAAGGAATTGATTGTGCAATGCCAAAGGTAAGTGTTATTATACCAGTATATAATGTACAAGAATATATAGGAGAATGTCTTGATTCATTGGTAAAACAAACAATGAAAGATGATTTAGAAGTAATTATTGTTAATGATGGCTCAAAGGATAGCAGTCAAGAAATTATAGATAAATATGTAGAAAGATATCCAAATCTATTTAAAAGTTTTATAAAAGAAAATAGTGGACAAGGTTTTGCTAGGAATTATGGATTAAAATATGCAACAGGAGACTATATTGGATTTGTAGATGGAGACGATTATATTAAAGAAGATATGTATGAGATATTATATAAAGAAGCGATAGAAAAGAACTTAGATATTGTTGTATGTGATATGTTATGGTTATATGAAAATGGAGAAACACAATCAAGAGATACGTTACCAAGATTTTTAAAAGAATTTAATGTTCACACTTATATATTATCAAATCCTGGACCAGTTAATAAAATATATAAAAGAGAAGTATGGAATAAAGGTAAAATTCAATTTCCTGATATCTGGTATGAAGATTTAGGTGTTATACCAGCATTAGTTAGATATACAAAAGATATAGGATATGTGAATAAAGAATTATATTTATATAGACAAAGACACAATTCAACAATGTTAAAAATAGAATATAATGAAAAATTATTAGACATTATTAAGGCTTGTAATAATTTATATACAATTCTTAAAGATACAGAATTTTTAGAAGAATTAGAATATTTGTATATTTTTCAATTGATTTATTTTGCTAGTTTTAGATTTTTAAAATTTAATAAATATGAAGATATAGAAAAATGTATAGAAGAAGTAGAAACAAAATTTCCAAACTGGAAAAAGAATAAATATTATAAAGAAAAGCCTGTTTTATTTAAAATAGTTTGTACATTAATTTGTAAAAAGAAATTTTCATTAGTAAACATTTTAATAAAAATGAAAGAAGGAAGGTAAAAATGCAGGAAGTACAAAAGCATGCGTATTTAATAATGGCACATGATGATTTTTATATATTAGAAAAATTGTTGGAGCTTATTGATGATAAAAGGAATGATATTTTTTTACATGTAGATAAAAAAAGTAAATCATTTGATAGAGAAAAAATAATAAAAATAATAAAAAATTCTAATATTTATTTTATTGATAGAATGGAAATTAATTGGGGAGGATTTTCTCAAGTAAAATGTGAATTAAAATTATTAGAAACAGCTACACAAAATAGAAATTATACTTATTATCATTTACTATCAGGAATTGATATGCCACTAAAAACGCAAAACGAAATTCATAAATTTATGAATGAGAATTTAGGAAAGATATTTATACATTTTGCAGGAGAAAAAATAGAAAAGGAGCATGAAATTAAAGAAAGAATATCAAGATATTATCCTATGCAAGAATATATGAAACATAAAAATAAAATAGTACGAAAAATAAGTATGAATTTAAAAAATATTATAGAAAAAATTCAAATAAAATTAAAAATCGATAGAACAAAAAAAATAGATAAAGCTATAAAAACAGGAGCAAATTGGTTTAGTATTACAGATGAATGTGCTAAATATATTTTAGAAAATAAGAAATATATATATAAGCACTTTAAATCTAGTTATTGTGCAGATGAATTGTTTATTCAAACTTTAATATATAATACGAAATTTATGGACAAATTATACTATAATAAAATGGATGATAATTATATATCATGTATGAGAAAAATTGATTGGACTAGAGGATGTCCTTATATTTATAAAAGTGAGGACTTTGACGAATTGATTCATTCTAATTATATATTTGCAAGAAAATTTTCTACAGATGTAGATAAAAAAATTGTTGATTTGATTTATGAGTATTTAAAAAAATAAATACTATGAGGTGAAGCTAAATGGAGAAAATAAGTATAATAATTCCAGTATATAATGTGGAGAAATATTTAGATAAGTGTTTAAATAGTATTGTTAATCAAACTTATGAAAATATCGAAGTATTAGTAATAAATGATGGAACAAAAGATAATAGTCAGGAAATAATTGATTTATATAAAAATAAATATCCAAATAAAATTTATTCTTTTACAAAAGAAAATGGTGGACTTTCTGATGCAAGGAATTATGGAATAGATAAAGCAACAGGAGATTATATTACGTTTATAGATAGTGACGATTATATAGATGTTACAATGATAGAGAAACTGTATAATAAAATTAAAATGGATAATGCAGATGTATCTGCTTGTGAATGTTATTTTGAATATGAAAAAAAAATAAAAAGAGTAGGGTTAAATATAGATGATAATGAAAATATAAAAGATATAATGATAAAATTATTTCCTTCTGCATGGGGAAAATTATATAAAAAACATATCTTTATAAATAATAATTTTAAAAAAGGAATCTGGTTTGAAGATGTTGAATTTCTAATGAGAGTGTATCCTACAATATCAAAAGTTTCAGTAGTCAAAGAACCTCTATATTATTATATACAAAGAGAAAATTCAATTACGTATACATATAATGAAAAATTAAATGACTTAATTACAAATTGGGATGGAATTATAAAATATTATAAACAAGAGTCATATTATGAGGAATATAAGAATGAATTAGAATATTCATTTATACGTTATGTTTTTGCTACATATATAAAAAGATTAGCAAAAGCAAAAGATTATAATAGATATTGTATTGGAGTTCGAACTGCAATACATAGCGTAAAAAGCTACTTTCCAGATTATAAAAATAATAAATATTTAAAATCTAAATCACCTAAAAACTTATATTTAAAATACTTTAATAAAAATATAGCAAATATAATATTCTTTTTAGAAAAAAATAAAAAAAATTAAGGCAGGGGTAAATATAATGAATAAGATGAAAGATAGTATTATTAAATTTAATAATAAAATACTAAAAAATTATAAAGTAAAAATATTAATATGTTTAATAATAATATTAGCAGTATCTATTTTTTTAGTATACCCATTAATTCATAAAGTTTATTTTACAGGAGATGATACAGAATTTCATAGAGCTAATATTGAAATTATAGGAGAGTGTATAAGTGAGGGGAATTTAGGAAAGATACTACCTCAAACTGCAAATGACTTTGGATATGGAATAAGAATTTTTTATCCAAATTTAGTACATATATTAGGTGGAACTATATATAGTATTATAAAGTTAGTAGGTTTAAATTCATATGATTCTTTAAAAATACTACATTTTATTAATATTTGTTGTGCTGGAATAGGAATGTTTGCACTATCTAAAAAAATATTTAAAAGCAATAAGCAAGCTCTAATATCTTCAATATTTTATATTACATTGCCATATTTTTTTGTAGACATATATATGAGGGATGCATTAGCAGAAAGCTTTTTATTTATATTTGTACCTTTAGTGTTTTTAAGTATTTATTACTTATTTTATGAAGAAAATGTAAAAAAATTTTATTTCTTCTTTGTTTTAGGATATACAGGTATGATTAATTCACATTTAGTTTTAAGTGTGTATTTTACTATACTATTTGCTATATTTTTATTAGTATCTTATAGAAAACTATTAAATAAAAAAAATTTAATAGCTTTAGTAATAGCTTCTGTAATTGTATTTGGAATATCAGCAACGTTTATTATTGGTTTATTGCAGCATTATGCTATAGGAGGATATGTTGTAACTGAAAATAAATATTTGCTTAGTGATCTTTGGCTAGTACATGCTATTGAATTTTTTCAAAGCTATTATTATAAATCATCAGAATATACTCTTATTAATGTAAACTTAAATTATATTCATGTTGTTTTTGGAATTTTAAGTACTATATATATAATAAAAAATATAAAAAAGATGGATAAAAATAAAAGAAATACAATTATAGGTTTGTATATTATTGCAATAATATCAATATTCCTGGCATCTGCAAATTTTATATGGAAATATATACCAAGCTTATTAAGAAATATTCAATTTGCATGGAGATTAGCGCTTTTCGTAGGATTTGCTTCAAGCATTATAGCTTCTGTTGGACTAAATATGTTTAAAAAGGAATATCAAAAATATGTAGTTATGATTTTAATATTTTTATTAGTAATTACATCATATTATAATTTAAATTCAGTAAAATATAATATCGTATATAATGATAATATGGTAGAATATGACTCTAATAATGCAATGGGATGGCAAAAAGAATATTTACCACAAAATACAAAAGATAATTTAGAATATTATAGTAATAGAAATAATGATATTATAACGCTATATGGAAATATAGAATATGAGTTTATATATAATAAAGTTCCTGAATTAGAGTTTGAAATAACAAAAGTTGATATAGAATCTAAAATTGAACTACCAAGATTATATTATTTAGGTTATGAATTAATAGATAGTAATGGTAAGAACCTAGAACTAGAGCAAAATGAGAAGGGTTTTATTTCTGTTAAAATAAATGAAATTGGAAGGTATAAATTAAAATATACTGGAACTATTTTGGATAAAATAGCTAAGTGCATAACAATAACTGCATTGATTGTGTGCATACTTTATATTATTAATATAATTAGATTAAAATATAAAAATAAAAAAACAAATTAACAAAGCGAAATAAAAAATAGTTATACGGCGTTATGTGAAATTTACAAAAAAGTAAAATTGATTGAAAAAATAGTAAAAAATATATAATAAACATTAGAAAAAGAATGAAGGGGATAGCAATGAAAAAAGTTTTATTTATTTCTAGTACAGGAGGACATTTTAATGAATTAATGCAACTTAGACCATTATTTCTTAAATATGATTATCATATTATAACAGAAAAAGATAAAACAAATGAATATCTAAAAGATATATATAGAGATAGAATTTCATATGTGCCATATGGAACAAGAAGTAAATTATTTTCGTATATTTTTAAATATTTTTATATTATTATTAAAAGTATATATTTATTTATAAGAATAAAGCCAAAATATATTGTAACAACAGGAACCCATACAGCTGGTCCGATTTGTTATTTTGGCAAGTTATTAGGTTGTAAAATAATTTATATAGAAACTTTTGCAAATAGGAATACTAGAACAGCAACAGGTAGGCTTATTTATCCAATAGCAGATTTGTTTATTGTTCAATGGAAAGAAATGAAAAAATTATATCCGAAAGCAATTTATGGAGGTTCGATTTATTAATGATTTTAGTATTATTAGGAACACAAAATAATAGTTTTCATCGATTATTAGAAGAAATTCAAGAAATGGTTGATAAAGAAATAATTAAAGATAAAGTAGTAGTACAAGCAGGATATACACAGTTTAGCTCTAAAAATATGCAAATCTTTGATTTTATACCGCTTGAAAAAATGAGTGAATTACAAGAACAAGCTAGTTTAATTATAACACATGGTGGAGTAGGTTCTATTATTTCTCCAATAACTAAAGGAAAAAAAGTGATTGCAGTTCCTAGATTACACAAATATTCTGAACATGTTAATGACCATCAAAAAGAAATTATAAAGACATTTAATGATAATGGTTTTATTATTGGAATAGAAAATGTAGAAGATTTAGAAGAAGCTTTTCGTAAAAGTCAATATTTTAAGCCACAAAAATATGAAAGCAATACACAAAATATAATAAAAATTGTGCAAGATTTTATTGATAATGATTAGATAGAAAAATTAGTAACCAAGATATTAATAGTATCAATTTTCACTAAGATTATTTATAACATAAAAGAAATAAGGAGAATAGAAGAATATGAAAGATTTAATTACAATAGTTGTACCTTGCTATAATGAAGAAAAAGCATTACCATACTATTATAATAAAATGAAAGAAATTATGCAGAAAATGGAACATGTTAATTTCGAAATAATATTAGTTAATGATGGGAGCACAGATGGAACAGTATCAGAGATGAAGAAACTTGCTCAAAAAGATGATAGAATAAAATATATAATATTATCTAGAAATTTTGGAAAGGAAGCTGCAATGTATGCAGGATTTGAGTACTCAAAAGGTGATTATATTGGGGTTATGGATGCAGACTTGCAAGATCCACCAGATTTATTAGAAGATATGTATAATGAATTAAAAAAAGGAGAATATGATTGTGTTGCAACAAGAAGAACAACAAGAAAAGGTGAACCACCAATAAGAAGCTTTTTTGCAAGAATGTTTTATAGATTAATTAATAAAATTTCTAAAACAGAGATGGTAGATGGAGCAAGAGACTATAGATTAATGACAAGACAAATGCTAAATGCTATAGTAGATATGAAGGAATATAACAGATATTCAAAAGGTTTATTTAGCTTTGTAGGATTTAATACTAAATGGCTAGAATATCAAAATGTTGAAAGAGTGGCAGGAGAAACACATTGGTCATTTTGGAAATTATTTAAATATGCATTAGAAGGTATTACAGCTTTTTCAACAGTACCATTAGTAATATCATCAATAATTGGAATTGTATTCTTTTTTATATCAATCATAGCAATCATATATATAATTATTAATACATTATTATATGGAAACAAAACTAGTGGATGGCCTTCTATGATTTGTATAATATTTATGGTTACAGGAATCCAATTATTCTGTATAGGAATAATTGGGCAATATTTATCAAAGATTTATTTAGAAGTGAAAAATAGACCAATTTATATAGTAAAAAGTACAAATATAGAATAAAGAACATGTACAGAAAGTTATAAAATTGTAAATATAAAGAAAGATATAATGAACTACTAGTTGATTATTATGAGGTGATAAACATGGATGAAGAAAGAATAATTAGTCCTGAATTAGAAGGAAATAATGAAGAGAAACTAGAAAGCTCATTAAGACCTAAAACGTTAAATGACTACATAGGGCAATCTAAAGTAAAAGAAAATATGAAAATATATATTGAGGCTGCCAAAAAAAGAGGTGAGCCTCTTGATCATGTCTTACTATATGGGCCTCCTGGTCTTGGAAAAACAACACTCGCAGGTATTATTTCTAATGAAATGAATTCAAATATAAAAATAACATCAGGACCAGCAATAGAAAAAGCAGGAGATTTAGCAGCACTTCTTACAAACTTATCAGAATTTGATGTACTCTTTATAGATGAAATACATAGGTTGAATAAAAATGTAGAAGAAATATTATACCCTGCTTTAGAAGATTATACATTAGACATAATTATAGGAAAAGGACCGACTGCAAGGTCAATTAGGTTAGACTTACCTAAATTTACATTAATTGGAGCAACAACTAAAGCAGGTTCCTTATCTACACCTCTTAGAGATAGATTTGGAATAGTACATAGACTAGAGATGTATACAATAGAAGATTTAGCAACAATAATAAAACGTTCAGCAAATATATTAGAAGTATGTATCGATGATGAATCAGCAAAAGAGATTGCAAGACGTTCTAGAGGAACCCCAAGAATAGCAAATAGATTACTAAAAAGAGTAAGAGATTATGCAGCAGTTTTAGGTGATGGAAATGCAACATTAAAATTAACAAAAGTAGCATTAAATCAATTAGAAATAGATGAAATGGGATTAGATGATATTGATAGAAAATTATTAGAAACAATGATAATAAAATATCAAGGAAGACCAGTTGGAATAGATACTTTAGCAACAACTATAGGAGAAGAAGTATCCACAATAGAAGATGTATATGAGCCATATTTAATTCAGATTGGATATATATCTAGAACTGTAAGAGGAAGAATACCACTTCCAGAAGCATATAAGCATTTAGGTATAAAATTTGAAGAATAGAGGATATATATGGAAAATATAGCAGTATTAATACCTTGTTATAATGAAGAATTAACAATAGGAAAAGTAATAAAAGATTTTAGAAAAGAATTGCCAGATGCTAAAATTTATGTTTATAACAATAATTCAAAGGATAGAACTTATGAAATTGCAAAGGAGAATGGTGCAATTGTAAAAAATGAATATAATCAAGGCAAAGGTAATGTTATAAGAAGAATGTTTAGAGAAATTGATGCAGATATTTATGTTATAGTAGATGGTGATGACACATATCCTGCAGAAAAAGTACATGAACTAATAGAACCAATAAAAAATGAAACTGCAGATATGTGCTGTGGTGATAGAATATCAAATGGTTCATATAAAAAGCAAAATAAAAGGAATTTTCACAAGATTGGAAATAGTTTAGTAAAAGATACAATAAATATAATGTTTAATACAAAATTAAAAGATATAATGACAGGATATAGATGTTTTAATAAAATGTTTGTTAAAAATATGCCTGTTATGAGTAAAAATTTTGAAATAGAAACAGAAATGACATTATATGCATTAGATAGAAGAATGATTATAAAAGAAATACCTATAGATTATAAAGATAGACCAAATGGAAGTAAATCTAAATTAAGTACTATTAAAGATGGAATAAAAGTATTAAATACAATAGTAAAAATGTATAAAGATTATAAACCGTTTAAATTTTTTACTACAATTGCAATAATTTTATTTATCTTAGGTTTAATAATAGGGGTTCCTGTTATAGTAGAATTTATAAAAACAGCTTATATTACTAAATTACCATCAGCTGTACTTGCAACAGGATTTGTAATATTATCAGTTATAGTAGCACAATGTGGAGTGATATTAGATACAGTAGTTAAACATCAAAAGCAAATAGATGAACTAAATTTAATAAATTATTACAAAAACGAAAATAAAAATTACGAGGGGTGAATTTTATGAAATTATTAATGCATACTTGTTGTGCACCATGTAGTGTATATTGCATAGAACACTTAAGAAAAGAAGGAATAGAGCCAACTCTATATTGGTATAATCCTAATATTCATCCATATATAGAATATAAAACAAGAAGAGATACATTAAAAGAATATAGTGAAAGTATAAATGTAAAAGCCATATTTGAAGAAGAATATGGCTTAGATGCATTTTGCAGAAATGTAATTAATGACTTAAATAATAGATGTAGTAATTATTGCTATAGAGTAAGATTAGAACAAACTGCAAAATATGCAAAAGAAAACGGATATGATGCAATAACTACTACTCTTTTTGTAAGTCCATATCAAAAACATGAAATATTAAAAGAAATGATGCAAGAAGTTGCAGATAAATATGGTTTGGAATTTGTATATAGGGACTTTAGAATAGGATTTAGAGAAGGACAAGCAAAAGCAAGAGAGCTGGGGCTATATATGCAAAAATATTGTGGATGTATTTTTTCGGAGGAAGAAAGGTATGCTAAGCAAATACAGAAAGATAAAGAAAATTCATTAAATGGTGAGAAAAAAAATTAAAGAAAATACAATTACAATATTAAGAAAAAGGAGTGAAAGTATGGCATCATTAATTACACATATATTTATAACATCTAAATTAAAAGAGATATATGACTTGCCAAATGAAATATTGTTAGGTTGTATATTACCAGATATCGAAAAGAAAGTTGGAATAAAAACAAAAAATAAATCCCATTATATTAATGAAGAAGATAATTTTCTTCCAGATATTAATTTGTATATTGAAATGCATAAAAATATGGATGCATTATCAATAGGAATATTATTTCATCTGATTCAAGATAGAATATGGTACAAAATGTTAAATTCATTTAAAAATCCAAAAGAACAAGATAAGAAATTTGCAAGTTTAATATATTCTGATATGGATTTATGCGACAATTTTATATTGAAAGAAACGAAAACTACAAATGAAGAATTTTATACATTAAAAAAATCATTAATCGAAATGGCTGATATAGATATAATAAAAAGAGAAATTAGTGAAAATTTAAAAATAAGACAAGCAAATGCAAAAAAAGAAAATTTTATAACTATAGAGAAATATAAAAAATATCTAAAGAAAGCATTTGATGAATGTCAAAAATATTATAAATGTAAATATTAATGTGGATTTTTATTATACAAAAGCAGAATTATTAAACAGAAAGGAGAACACTTAATGAATTATGGATTAGCTGAAAATAATAATGATATTATAATTTATACTTCAGATGATGGACAAGTTAAAATAGAAGTTAGACTTGAAGACGAAAATGTTTGGCTTACACAAAATGCAATGGCAGAATTATTTAATACAACGAGAAATAATATTACAATACATATAAAAAATATTTTTGAAGAAGGAGAATTAGAAGAAAATTCAGTTAGTAAGGAATCCTTACTAACTGCCA
This sequence comes from uncultured Clostridia bacterium, assembly GCA_948805675.1. GTDB lineage: Bacteria > Bacillota > Clostridia > TANB77 > CAG-508 > CAG-492. The sequence goes on from CAQIBN010000001.1 coordinate 305,214, forward strand.
AAGATGGCAAAAATTATAAAACAAAATTTTATAATTTAGATTTAATTATATCAGTAGGTTATCGTGTAAAGTCAATTCGAGGTACTCAATTTAGAATATGGGCAAATAAGCTAATAAAAGAGTATTTAATTAAAGGATATAACTTAAATGTAGATAGATTTAAAAATAATGGTGGAGGAGTATATTTTGAAGAAGTGCTAGAAAAAATCAGAGATATTCGTTCATCAGAGAAGGTTTTTTGGAGAAAAATTTTAGATATTTATGCTACAAGTGTTGATTATGACGCAAAAGATGAAAAAACAAAAGAATTTTTTAAAACAGTTCAAAATAAGATGCATTATGCAGTACATGGAAATACTGCTGCAGAAGTAATATTTAATAGAGTTAATAGTGAAAAAGAAAATATTGGATTAACTAATTTTAAAGGAAATATTCCTACAAGATCAGAAACAGAGGTTGCTAAAAACTATTTATCAGAAAAGGAATTAGATATGTTAAATAGAATGGTGTCAGCATATTTAGATGTTGCAGAAATTAATGCATTAAATATGCATCCAATGACAATGAAAGATTGGATAAAAGAACTAGATGGATTTTTAACAATGACACATAAAGAAATATTAGAAGGAGCAGGAAAAATATCTCATGAAAAAGCTTTAAAGAAGGCACATAGTGAATATGATAAATATATGAAATCTCATCTAACTCAAGCTGAAAAAGATTATTTAGAAATTATGGGAGAAGATATAAAAAAATTAAAGTAATTTATATGAGGGTATAATTAATAACCACAAAATTTAAAAAACACACTTATATAAAGCATTTCGCTAATTTTGGGTTACCCTTGAAAATAAAGTAATTACAAAGAAAAATTGCTTACAAATGCAGAAAAGAGGGCTGTTTTAAGGAGTAATGACAGGACACACCAATTTCAGCAGTTAAATAGGAATACTTCAGAGGAAGAAAGGTATGCTAGACAGATAGAAAGAGACAATACTAATTATATGAATAAATTAGATAAGAAGTAAAAAACAATAAATAAATTGAATAAAAAAGTTTAGGTATCAAGAAAGACTTTACAACTGGGAAAGGAGAGATTTATGATTGAAAAAATTAATGAAGAATTATTAAGTATCATAAAAACAGGTGAAGGTATTACAACCGAATTTAAAGAAGCTACAAATAAATTACCTAAAAATTTATTTGAGACAGTATGTGCATTTTTAAATAGAAATGGTGGAAATATATTTTTAGGAGTTTCAGATAATGGAAAAGTATTAGGGGTAGATGAAACAGCAATAATAAGTATGAAAAAGGATTTTGCTAATTTATGTAATAACAGTCAGAAAATTGACCCCACAATATATTTAAATATAAAAGAATATCAAGTAAATGATAGAATAATTTTACATATATATGTAAATGAAAGTTCTAGTGTTCATAGGACTAATGGAAAAGTTTTTGATAGAAATGAAGATGGAGACTATGAAGTTAAGCAAGCTGAAAGAATAGCTAATATTTATATAAGAAAACAAGAATTTTATACAGAAAATAAGATATTTCCTTATGCTGAAATGTCAGATTTAAGAGAAGATTTAATTCAAAGAGCTAGACAGATGGCAATAAATCAAAATGGAAAAAATCATCCATGGTCAAATATGAATGATAAAGAGTTATTAAGAAGTGCTAATTTATATGCAAAAGATTATGTAACAGGAAGAAAAGGATTGACTTTAGCTGCAATATTATTATTTGGTAAAGATACAACAATTTTATCTGTATTACCACATCATAAAACAGATGCTATTTATAGGGTAAAGAATTTAGATAGATATGATGATAGAGATGATATTAGAACAAATTTAATAGAAAGTTTTGATAGAATGATGGCCTTTATTGAAAAGCATTTAGATGATAAATTCTTTATTGAGGATAATCAAAGAATTGATGTTAGAAATAAAATTGCAAGAGAATTGTGTGTTAATAACTTAATACATCGAGAATTTTCTAATCCATATCCTGCAAAATTAATCATTGAAAAAGAGAATCTTAGAACTGAGAATGCAAATAGAGCAAAAATGATAGGAAAAATAAATGTTGATTTTTATGAACCATACCCAAAAAATCCTAAAATAGCAAAAATATTTAAAGAGATTGGACTTGCTGATGAATTAGGTTCTGGTGTTAGAAATATGGTAAAATATACTAAGATATATTCTGGTGGAATTCCTGAATTTAAAGAGGATGATATTTTTAAGACAAATGTACCATTAATTCTAGATGTTGATAATGTCGGTTTAAATGTCGGTTTAAATGTCGGTTTAAATGTCGGTTTAAATGAAATACAAAATAAAATTTTAAAATTAATATCAAATAATAAAAATGTTACACAAAAAGAAATTTCAGAAGAACTTAATACAACAAAGCGAACTATAGAAAGAAATATAATAATTTTAAAAGAAATGAATTTAATTGAAAGAATTGGCTCTAGAAAATCAGGATATTGGAAAATAAATATAGATAAGCTAGGAAAATAAATTTGTGGTCATAATTCTTTATCTCAGAGAAAAGTAGATATCAAAAGAAAATAAAAAAAGATAAGGAAAATACGAAAAATAATAAAGAATTTTAAGGAGGATTAAAAAATGATTGACCATATTGCTGCATTAATTTTTAATGAAGAAGGAGAACTATTAGTCTTAAGAAAGAAAACAGTAGATAATAGAAAAGAATGTATTTTGCCAGGAGGAAAAAGAGAACAAAATGAAAGTGATGAACAAACTTTAAGAAGAGAATTGTTAGAAGAATTAGGGACGGAAATTAAAGAATTAAATTATTATAAACAATATTTAGATAAAGCAATATTTGAAGAAGGAGAAGATTTTAGGCAAACAACATATATTACTAGGCTAGAATCCAATAATATAGAGGTAAGAAATGAAATAAAAGAAGCTTTATGGATTGATTTAGACTATGAAGAAAAAGGAATATTATGCAATCCTACATTAAAATTAAAGATAATATCAGATTTAAAGAAAGATGGATTTTTTAGAAAGAGAAATTGAAAATAGATATTTTAAGGAAATAATATGAGAGATTTTGAAAAAATTAGCTTTGAACAATTTCGTAAAGATGTAAAAGATGATATGGTGTTATATGAAAATTATAAAATGCCTTCAAGAGATTCAAATAAAACAGCAGGTTATGATTTTTATTTGATTGAAGATTTAGAAATAAAACCAAAAGAAATAGTAAAGTTACAAACAGGAATTAAATCATATTTTGAGGATGATGAAGTTTTATTAATAGTGATAAGAAGTTCAATGGGATTTAAACATAATGTTAGATTAGTAAATCAAGTAGGAGTTATTGATTCAGATTATTATAATAATAAAGATAATGAGGGACATATTTTTATTAAAATTCAAAATGAGGGAACAGAAGTGTTAAACTTTAAGTCTGGAGAAGCGATTGTAAAACTATATCAATAGCCTTTGATAATAATAAAGGAAATCTATTAGATTTGGAAAAGGAGTTCAATATTATATCAAGTGATGGTAGTGTATTAAAGATGCTTGAAGAAAAAATAAAAAATGAAAGTTATAATGCTAAAAAGTGAAATAGATTCCTAAAGTACATACAAAAGAGTGTAAGTACTTTAGGAATTTTTGTATATAATTAGAAATTTTTAAAATATGTATAATGTAATTTACAATAGTAATAAATTATATGAATGGGAAAAGTATACAAAAGCACTTTACATAAATACAAAAAGATGCTATAATATATCGTATTGAAATATTAAATTTAAAAGGATGGTATAGTATGAAAGCAAGAATTCCAAAAGATACTACAAAAACTCCTGCAATAGTTGAATCAAAAGAGCCATGTAATAAAAAAGGCTTTATAAGACAACCAACACTAAAAGATTTAACAGAAGCTATAAAACCAAAAATTGAAAGTGATTTTGAATATATGACAAAACAAAATGACAATGAAGATGCAGTTATAAGTACATTAAATGCCATGTTAGAAACGCAATATATTAGAAGGTTTAAGCCAAGTACTCATTTGATGAAGCAATGTGTAAGATTATGTGTTTCTAGTTTTATAAAAGAAGGAATAAAAAGAAAATTACAAAGAGATATAAAAAATATGCTAAAAAGTGGAAATCATTCAGAAATAGAGGTTTTAAATAGAATACTATCACCTGAATATCTAGAAGATTTAAAACCAATAGCATCTGATAAATTATTTAAATTAGTTAACGAAACAGTAAATAATTACGTGCAAAGAAGAAAAGATGAAATTGAAGATCCATTTTTACAAAGTGTAAGTGAATATACAGATGGGTTCAGATTTTTGGCAGAAGATAGGCTAATTTATAGTTCTGAAACAGGTAAAAGAAGAATAAGAAAGTTTGATGATTTAGAACAATATAAAAGATTTACAGAACTACAAGAAATGATAAAATTAAAAATGCAATTATTAAAGAAGAATGAAATTGGAGCAATACAAGAATTATTAAATGCTCCAGAGAGCAAAATTGATGATACTTGTAGAACAATATTAAAGAAAAGAGAAAAAGTTTTAATAGAAAAAGGAATAATTGGAGAACAAGAAATTTAATATAAATAAAACAAAAGTCATTACTAGGTATTATAAATATATAATATCTAGTAATATTTTTATACATAAATATACAAACTATGGACTAATTTTATATATAATTTTAAAATTAAGGCTTAGTAAATAAGTCTATTTATTAGTTGACCCATAAGTTACAAATATGATAGAATCTAAAATAAATATTATCATATCGTAATAAAAAGAGGTACTATGAAAGAAGCAAAATCATATATAATTACATTTATAATAACAACTATAATATTAATAATTACTCTTACAATATCATGTATGATTCCAAGTTCACAAATAAAAAACAACGTTATAGAATCAGGTAAGATTTTTAAAAGCGAAACTTGGAGAAGACATATAGGAAATATGTATGCAGATAATTTAACAGAAGAATTAATGGTTAATATTGCATATTCAATAGATAGTAATGAGCCATTTTATTCAAGTATAGTGGCAAGAAGAAATTATTTGCCAGGAATAACTGCAAATGTATATCCAGACTCTTTACAAGATATAGAATTAGCAACAAATTATGATGGAGAATATGGAACATCAGATTTGGAAGAAATGTTAAAAGAAAAAGATATAGATTCATATGAATATACAAGATATTGGCATGGATATTTAATCATATTAAGACCATTATTACTTATTTTTAATATAGAAGGTATACGATATCTATTTAGTTTTATTATAATAGTGTGTACAATAATTATGCTAATTTTACTATATAAAAAATTTAATATTAAAGTTATGTTCATATATCTAATTTCTCTTTTAGGAATTGATATTAGTATAATGGGAATAAGTCTACAAGGGTCATTTTGCTTTATTATAGCAATCATATTTAATATTATTTTACTAATGCAAAAAGAAATAAATATAAACAAAACCATGAATATGTTTATGGTAGTACGGAATTATAACATGTTATTTTGATTTTTTAACCACTCCAATAATAACTTTATTTATGGGAGCTTTAACTATTCTTTTATTATTAGATAAAAAAGATTTTAAAGAAGAAATGAAAATTCTAATAAAAGCATGTTTTTTCTGGGGTATAGGATATTTCTTAATGTGGATGTTAAAATGGACTATAACAGATTTAATATACCAAAAAGAAACATGGCAAACAGCAATATATCAAACTATATTTAGAATAAACTCTGTTAAATATAGTGGAGCAAGTATTTCTCATTTAGATACTATTAGATATAATTTACAATGGTTATTATGTACAAATATAAACTACTTAGGAATAGGACGGAATTCCAGGTTTATTATTGCCATTTATAATTATTGTATGTAAGTTTATTAAAGATAAGGAAATAATAGTTACTAAAGAAAATATAATAAATGCAATTCCATTTTTAATTATTGCAATTAGTCCAATTATATGGCTATTATTAATGAATAATCATTCATATTATCATAACTATTTTACATATAGAAATTTATTAATATTTTTATTAGGTATAAATTTATTTATTGTAAAAAGTATGCAGATACAAGTGATAAAAAAGAAAGGCACATAAATGAAAGTTGAAAAAAATAATAAAAAAATATTATTAAAAATAATTTTTGTAATAATCTCATTACTATTATATAATTCATCAATTTTATTAATTAAAGAATTAACAGATCTAGATGAATTATGGAATTTTAATTTTGCAAATAATATGGCAAATGGATTAGTTCCATATAAAGATTTTAATATGATTCAGATGCCATTACTTCCAATGTTAGCCTCTATATTTTTAAAAATATTCGGACAAGAAGTAATGGTAATGAGGTTTTTAGCTGTTTGTTTAATAACATATATAGAAATTACTGTTTTTTTTATATTAGATAAATTAAAAGTAAAAGATTATATAAAATATTTAATTTTAATATTTATATGTTTTATTATTACACCATATATAGCTATAGATTATAATTATATGATACTTGCAATATTATTAACAATAATTTATATAGAGATAAAAAGCTATTTAAGAAACGAAAAAATATTAGTATACAATTTAAAAATAGATTTTATAATAGGAATACTTGCAGGTTTATGTTTTACCTCTAAACAAAGTACAGGAATGTGTGTTATTTTAGTAGCAGTTTTGTATAAATGTTTAGAAATAAGAAGTAAAAAAGATTTAATAGAATTTATAAAAATAGTATTTACAAGAGGGATAGGAGCATTAATTCCAATAGTTATTATTTTACTATATTTAATAATTAATGGAGCGATTTATGATTTTATAAGTTATTGTATATTGGGAATAAAAACTTTTTCAAATTATATACCATATATAAACTTACTAAAAAATTCGAAAATTCTTATAAAGATTTTAAGTGTTTTAATTCCAGTAATACTTATATTAGCTTTAAGTTTATATGCAAAAAAGAAGAAAAAGATATTGCTTATTTTATCTGTATATACAATAGCAAGTATGATAGTAATATATCCAATTGCAGATAATATTCACTTTTTAATTGGAATTTTCCCAGGATTTATTAGCTTAGCATATTTTGCAGATATATGTATAGATAAAATATTAAGTAATGAAAATATAAAAGAATTTTTAGGAAGTTTTTTAAAAATAGCAACATTATTAATTAGTCTAGTCTGTCTAGTATATTCAATAAATATATATGTGAAATCAAATAAAAATTATGAACTTAAACATTTTAAGTTTACTATTATGAACGAAAACTATATTAAGTTGGTAAAAAATATTGGAGAATATATAAATTCATCACAGAAAAAAGTATATATTTTAGATGCGACAGCATCAGTTTATATGATTCCAATAGATAAATATAATAAAGATTATGATATGTTCTTAAAAGGAAATCTTGGAAAAGATGGAGAAGAAGGGCAAATAGAAAAACTAAAAAATGAAGAAAATGCTATAATTTTAATAATGAATAGTAAATATAAAAGAAATTGGCAAAATCCCGAAAAGGTAAGAAGCTATATTATAAATAATAAAGAAAAAACAGGAGAGATTGGTAACTTTGAAATTTATGAATAAATTAAAACAAAATAAATCTTTAATTTTAATAATATTATTAATTTTATTTGGAGCTATTATAAGGGGTGCATTAATTGATAAAGTTCCAAATGCTCTAAATGTAGATGAAGTGTCAGCTGGATATGAGGCATATTCAGTATTAAATTATGGTGTTGATAGGAATGGTAATTTTTTACCTGTACATTTTGTGGCATGGGGAAGCGGTCAGAATGTATTATATTCGTATATCATGATGCCATTTATTTTGATATTTGGATTAAATGTACTTTCTATTAGACTACCAATGGCTTTAATAGGTGTTTTGGCGTTAATTTTATTTTATAAATTAATAAAAAATGTAGAAAATAAAAAAGTAGCCATTATTGGTCTTGCTTTTTTAGTAATTTGCCCATGGCACATAATGAAAAGTAGATGGGGATTAGAATCAAATATACTTCCAGAATTAATTTTACTTAGTTCATTTATACTAATTAAATATATTAGAACTAAAAATGCTAAACTATTATATTTATTTGCTGGAGTACTTGGTATTTCTACATATGCATATGGGACATCATACTTTTTTGTACCAGTATTTTTAGGAATAACTTTGATTTATTTATTATATAAGAAGAATATAAAAATAAGTCAAGCTATAAAAACTTTACTAATAACAGGAATAATAGCATCACCATTAATAATTTTTACTATCATAAATACATTTGATTTACCACAAATAAATTTAGGGTTTATGACTATTCCAAGGCTTACAGCCAATCGTTATCAAGAGGTTTCATCTGTATTTTCAGGTAGCTTTTTAAAAAATAGTTTAAATAATTTTATAGAATCAATTAAAATAGTAATATTTCAAAATGATAAATTAGAATGGAATGCTTTAAAATGGTATGGAATATACTACATTTTTTCTGTTCCATTTATGATTCTGGGAATATTTTTAAACTTTAGAAAAAACAAAGATAATATAAGTAAAAATATAATAAATATTTGGTTTATTTCTTCTTTATTATTGATGTTTGTTTGTGAGCCAAATATTAATAGAATAAATGTAGTAATGTTTCCTATAATTTATTATGTAGTAATAGGAATAAGTGATACAATAGAAAAGTCTAAAAAAGTAATACAAATAATTTTAATATTGTTATACTTATATAGTTTTATTAGTTTTTGTTTAAATTATTTTAATAAAAATTTTGATGAAATGTTTGTGTTTGAGGGAGGATTACAGGAAGTAATAGAGTATGTAGATAGTAAGGAAGAAAATGTGTATATAACAAATAAAATAAAAGAACCTTATATATATGTGCTTTTTTATACAAAAAGTAGTCCTGTGGAATTTAAAAAAAGTGTTACATATTTTACAAAAGGTAGAAATTTTGAAGTTGTAAAAAGTTTTGGAAAATATAATTTTTATATTCCAGATAATATGGAGAATGATGGAATTTATGTTATAAGAAAAGATGATATAGATATGACTAATTTAGAAGGATTTGATGTTAGAGATTTTGGGAAATATGTTGTTTTGGAATAGTGTTTTTATATATAGAAAATAAATTGAGTACATATTCTAAAGAAAAGTGAATTTATTTTGAGTAGATTAGTAGTTTCACAAAATGTTATAAACCAAGTGAACTACAGTTTATTAATACAAGAGAAGAATTACATAAATAAATATATTATACAAGGAGGAAGACTAGTTTTGAGTAGATTAATAGCAATAGATGGAAATAGTATTTTAAATAGAGCATTTTATGGAATAATGGGTAGTAAAATGTTAATGACTAAAGATGGAAGATATACAAATGCAGTATATGGTTTTTTAGCTATAATGTTTAAAGTATTAGATGATTTAAAACCAGAATATATGGCAGTTGCATTTGACCTTAAAGCTCCAACAGCTAGACATAAATTATATGAGGGGTATAAAGCAACAAGAAAAGGAATGCCAAATGAACTTGCAGAGCAAATGCCAATAATAAAAGAAATTTTGCAAGCTATGAATATAACAATAATTGAAAAAGAAGGTTATGAGGCAGATGATGTACTTCGGAACACTTGCAAGACTTGGTGAAAAAGAAGGATTAGAAGTTACCATACTTTCTGGAGATAGAGATACTTTTCAACTTGCAACAGATAAAGTAACTATAAGAATTCCTAGAACTAAAATGGGTAAAACAGAAGTAGATAATTTTGATAAAAATAAAGTTTTAGAGATTTATGGAATAGAACCAAAAGAATTAATAGAAGTAAAAGGCCTTATGGGAGATACTTCAGATAATATACCAGGAGTTCCAGGAGTTGGCGAAAAAACTGCTTTAAATTTAGTGAAAGAATATAAAACAATTCAGAATTTATATGAAAAAATTGAATCAGGAGAAGATAGTGTAAAGGGAAAGTTAAGGGAGAAATTAGTAGAAAACAAAGATTTAGCATTCCTATCAAAAACACTAGGTACAATTAATGTAGAAGTTCCAATTGAACAATCAATAGAGTCTTTAAAAAGTGAAGAATGGGATAATGAAAAAGTATATGAAATATTTAAAGAATTGAATTTTAAACGTTATATAGATAGATTTAATTTAGAAGTAGATAACAATAAAGAAGAAAAAAATATAGAAGACTTATTTGCTATTGAAGAATTACAAATTAATGATACTAATAAAATTGACAAATTAATTAAAGATATAAAAGAAGAAAAAAAGCTAATATATTTTTTGGGAAAAGAAAATGCACCTGAACCTAAAAATATTATTAAAAAGAAGATAATATCAATTACTATTTATATACCAAAAAATAAAACATCATATTATATAAAAATAAATAAGATAAATGAGTTTGTTTTTAAATTTAAAGAACTTTTTGAAGATAAAGATATAAAAATATATGGGTATAAGTTAAATGAAGATTATGTTATGTTAAAAGAGTTGGGAATAAATGAGGAAAAATTAACATATGATGCTGAAATTGCAATATATGTATTGAATCCTAGCACAAAATATAATTTAGAAGAAATAATAGAGCAGTATTTAGAGATAAATGTAAATGATTTTATAGAAAATAATAAAGAAAGTGAAAGTAGCAGTAATCAAATTAATTTATTTGATAATTTACATTTTAGCAAAGATGATAGTAAAAATACTTTAGATAAAAAAAGATACTCTATGTATGTATATGGACTTGCGAGATTGCAGGAAATAATGACAACAAAACTCCAAGAAATTAATAGTTTAGATTTATTTTCTAATATAGAGATGCCACTTGTAAAAGTGCTTGGGGAAATGCAATTTAGTGGAATGTATGTAGATAAAGAAGAACTAACTAAATTTGGAGATAGTTTAAAAGAAGGATTAAAAGAACTAACAAATGAAATATATAAGCTTTGCAACGAAGAATTTAATATAAATTCTACACAGCAATTGGGAAATGTTCTTTTTGAAAAATTAGGATTACCAGCATACAAGAAAACAAAAAAAGGTTATTCAACAGATGTAGAAATATTAGAAAAATTAAAAGACAAGCATCCTGTTATAGAAAAAATATTAGAATATAGAAGTTTAATGAAGCTAAATTCTACTTATGTAGAAGGATTACTTCCATATATTAATGAAAATACAAAAAGAATACATTCGTATTTTCATCAAACTGTTACTCAAACAGGAAGAATTAGTAGTACAGAGCCAAATTTGCAAAATATACCAACTAGAATTGAATTTGGAAAAAGACTAAGAAAAGTATTTAAACCACAAGAGGGATATGTGTTTATTGATGCTGATTATTCTCAAATAGAATTAAGGGTTTTAGCACACATCTCACAAGACGAGCATATGTTAGAAGCATTTAAAAATGATGAAGACATTCATGTTCAGGCAGCATCTAAAGTACTTGGAATACCAAAAGAAGAAGTAACAAAAGAGCAAAGAAGTTCTGCAAAAGCTGTTAATTTTGGTATAGTATATGGAATAAGCGATTTTGGACTAGCAGAGCAATTAGGAGTTTCTAAAAAGAAAGCAAAAGAGTATATAGAACAATACTTAGAAAAATATAGTGGAATAAAGAAATTTATGAATGATATCGTAGAACTTGCAAAAAATCAAGGATATGTAGAGACAAGTTTCCATAGACGTAGATATATTCCAGAATTAAGTTCAAATAATTATATGGTTCGTCAGTTTGGAGCAAGAGCTGCTATGAATACACCAATTCAAGGTACAGCAGCAGATATAATGAAAATAGCAATGATAAATGTATATAATAAATTAAAAGAAGAAAATTTAGATGCTAAAGTAATTTTACAAGTACATGATGAATTAATGATAGAATGTAAAGAAAATGATAAAGAAAAAGTAAAGATTATATTGAAAAATTGTATGGAAAATGCTATAACATTATTAATACCATTAAAAGTAGAAACTTCTGAAGCAAAAACATGGTATGAATGTAAATAAAACAAATGAAAATAAGGAGAGATAATATTGCCTAAACAATTAAGAAAAATTTTTTTCGGTTTAGTTCTATTAATTGTAATAGCAGTTATTTTAATAAAAACAGTAAATATAAAAGACTTTATAATGAAAAAAATGTATCCTAAAGAGTATTCACAGTATGTATACACATACGCTGAAGAAAATGATTTAGATCCATTATTAATTTTTGCGGTTATAAAAGCAGAAAGTAATTTTGATTCAGATGTAGTTTCACATAGTAATGCAATGGGATTAATGCAAATCTTAGAAAGAACAGCAAAAGAAGTTGTTATAAATGAGATAGAAGAAGAATTTTCAAAAGATATGTTATTTAATCCAGAAGAAAATATAAAAATAGGAACTAAATATTTTTCTCGGATTATTAGAAAAATATAATAATTATCCAGTAGCACTCGCTGCATATAATGCTGGTATTGGAAATGTAGATGAATGGATACAAAAAGGAATAATAAAAAAAGATGGCTCAGATATAGAAAATATACCATATAAAGAAACTAATAATTATGTAAGAAAAATTATTAGAGATTATAAAATTTATCAGGATTTATATGAGGAATAAATGGACAAAGGGACGGTTCTCTTGTCCAAGCACCAAAAAGTTAAGATTGAAAGAAATAATAATTTAGATAAGGTTTGGACAAGAGAACCGTCCCTTTGTCCATTAAAGGAGGAATTTCACATGTCAGTTTTAGTAACAGGAGGAGCAGGTTATATAGGAAGTCATACCTGTGTAGAATTATTAAATAAAGGAGAAAAAATAATAATAGTAGACAATTTTTCTAACAGTAAACCAGAAATGTTAAATAAAATTAAAGAAATTACAAATAAAGATTTTAAATTTTATGAAGTTGATTTACTGGATAAAGAAAATTTAGAAAAAGTTTTTGAAGAAAATCCTGATATAAATTCTTGTATACATTTTGCAGGATTAAAAGCTGTTGGAGAATCTGTTGCAAAGCCAGTAGAATATTATCATAATAATATAACAGGGACTTTAATTTTATTAGAAGTAATGAAAAAATATAATTGTAAAAAGATAGTATTTAGTTCTTCAGCAACTGTATATGGGAATCCGAAAACAGTACCAATTAAAGAGGATTTTCCATTATCTACAACAAATCCATATGGTAGTACTAAGTTAATGATAGAACAAATCTTGCAAGATATATATATTTCTGATAATGATTGGAGTGTTATATTACTTAGATATTTCAACCCAATAGGAGCTCATAAGAGTGGTAAAATAGGAGAAAATCCAAATGGAATACCTAATAATTTAATGCCATATATAAACCAAGTAGCTTGTGGGAAAATAGATCATTTAAATGTATTTGGAAATGATTATGATACTATAGATGGAACAGGTGTAAGAGACTATATACATGTTGTAGATTTGGCAATAGGACATTTAAAAGCTTTAGATAAAGCAAGAGATATGAAGGGGGTAGAAGTTTACAATTTAGGTACAGGTAATGGGTATTCTGTATTACAAATTGTAAAAGCTTTTGAAGAAGCTACAGGTGTTAAAATAAAATACGAGATAACTAGTAGAAGACCAGGAGATATTGCAACATGTTTTGCAGATGCAACTAAAGCAAAAAAGGAACTTGATTGGGTAGCAACAAGAGAAATAAAAGAGATGTGTGAGGATTCTTGGAGATTTACTAAGAATAATATGTAAAATATATTAAATATTATTACTAAAGTGATTTTGCTAGTTTACTAGTAGTAAAATTTGAAACATAAGATTGAAGAGATATTCAAAAAATACTTGACATAGTATATTGAATGATTTACAACAAAACTTGTACGAAAAATTCTACTGTTTTTTCACCGCAGTAGAGACCAAAAGTGGTTATGTTTTCAGGTGAAAGAATGGAGTTTTAATGGAAACTTTCTATAAACCATATGATGAATGCTATAGTGTAGTATTCAATCCCAACGAATCTTATTTACGGTGTGGAGGATTTTCCATTACAGTTAATGGAAAATTACTTGTCTCGGGCAAAGCATTTAAAAATGCTTGTGATGCTTTAAAATACCCAGTTGGAATAATAGTAAAGAAAGATGACAAAGTTATTTGTACTGTAGCTGATTATTCTAATAATGAACAAGAAACAATTATGCCAGGAGAAACTAAGATTGTTGATTGCTTTAAGTGGGCATTTATATCAGTATCGGTTAGCTCTGTAGATGATGTGGGCGATAATAAGTAAAAACGAGAGGATTACATATCTTATTTGATTGTAATCCTCTCTAATCTTCTTATTATATATAATAAAATTAAATATTATAATTCTAAAACAAAGGTTACAATTCGTGGACATTTTATTTAGGAGATGATGTTACCACTAAGCAAGAGTTAGATATATATTTTTTTAAAATCAATCTTGAAGCGTGGCAGGTGACTGCTAGGAATTAGTTTTATACCACCCAGTCTTTGTAGAGGAAGATTATACTTTAGTACCATCAGCAAATATATATCAAATTCTTGATTAGCTAGTATGTATTTTTAAATAAGCTGTGAATAGTAACAAACAAAGAATAATATAAAAATAATTAGCAGTCGACACTTGACTTTGCTAATTTTTTTTTATATACTACCAAAAGTGGCCAATCATTCTTATGTAGTAAATATATTTTCTTATTTATAAGAATAATATGTAACATTTATAAAGTAATATGTATCTAAAAAAGAAAATTTGACCTAAAATAAGTGAAACATGAGGAGGAATAAAAAGTATATGAGTAAAAAAGAATTTAAAGCAGAATCAAAAAGATTAATGGATTTAATGATTAATTCAATTTATACTAATAAGGAGATATTTTTAAGAGAGCTTATATCTAATGCAAGTGATGCAATAGATAAATTGCACTATCGTTCATTAACCGATAAAAATTTAAATATTAATGTAGATGAATTGCAAATAGAAATTGAATTAGATAAAAAAGAAAGAACTTTAACAATAAAAGATAATGGCTCTGGAATGACTAAAGAAGAATTAGAAGAAAATCTAGGAACTATTGCAAAAAGTGGTTCATTAAAATTTAAAGAAGAAAATGAGAAAAAAGAAGATATAGATATAATAGGTCAATTTGGAGTAGGATTTTATTCTTGCTTTATGGTAAGTAGGAATGTAAAAGTAATAAGTAAATCCATAGATTCAGAAGAAGCATATATTTGGGAATCTGAAGGGATAGATGGATATTCAGTAGAGCCTACAAAAAAAGAAATAAGAGGAACTACTATTATTTTAAAATTGAAAGAAGATACAGAAGATGAAAAATATAGCAGATTTTTAGAAGAATATGAGATTCAAGAATTAATAAAAAAATATTCTGACTATATACGTTATCCAATAAAAATGGAAATGGAGCATCAAAGAAAAAAAGAAGGAACAGAAAATGAATTTGAGAAGGTTAAGGAAATTGAAACAGTAAATAGTAGGATTCCATTATGGAAAAGACCAAAAAAAGATATAAAACAAGATGAATACGATTCTTTTTATGTAGATAAATTTCATGATTATGAAAAACCTTTAAAAGTGATTCATACAAAGGTTGAAGGACAATATTCATATAATGCTCTTTTATATATCCCTTCACATGTTCCATTTGATTATTATACAAGTGATTATGAAAAAGGATTACAGTTATATTCTAATGGTGTATTAATAATGGAAAAATGTGAGGAGTTATTACCAGATTATTTTGGTTTTGTAAAGGGACTAGTAGATAGTGAAGATTTATCTTTAAATATTTCAAGAGAAATTCTTCAACAAGATAGGCAATTAAAAACTATAGCAAAAAATATAGAATCAAAAATAAAATCAGAGTTACAGTTATGTTTAGAGAAAGATCGTGAAGAATATGAAAAATTTTTTAATATATTTGGAGTTCAATTAAAATTTGGAACATATAATAATTATGGAATGAATAAGGAATTGTTACAAGATTTATTGTTATTCCATTGTTCAGAAGAAGGCAAATATATTACATTAAAAGAGTATGTAAAAGATTTAAAACAGGGACAAGACTCTATTTATTATGCTTGTGGTGAAACAATAGATAAAATAGAAATGTTACCACAAGTAGAAAAGGTAAAAGATAAAGGATTCAAAATTTTATATTTAACAGATAATGTAGACGAATTTGTATTACAAGTTATTATGGAATATGAAGGTAAGAAATTTGTTAATGTTTCTGCAAATAATGTAGATTTAGATACAGAAGAAGAGAAACAAGAATTAAAAAAAGTAAACGAAGAAAATAAAGAAATGTTTAATCTAATGAAAGAAACTTTAAAAGATTGTGTACAAGACATAAGATTTACTCATAGATTAAAAAATCATCCAGTTTGTTTGTCAAGTGAAGGTGCTATTTCCATAGAAATGGAAAAAGTAATGAAAGAGATGCCAACAGGTCAAGGAATTAAAGCACAAACTGTTCTAGAAATTAATGAAAAACATGAGATTGCAAATAAGATAAAAGAATTATATAAAAATGATAAAGAAGAATTAAAAAAATATACTAAAATATTATATGCAGGAGCTAGACTAATTGAAGGATTAACAGTGGATAATCCTACAGAAATTAGTAATTTAATTTGTGATATTTTAGCGAAATAAGTGTAGAATATATATAATAATTTCTTGTGTTAATAATAATTTTAATAATTAATATTAACACAAGAAATATTAGGTTACTAGTAAACAATATTTCGATATTTTCAATATTAATTATTTATAGAATAAACTTTATAAAAGGTTTAGTGAAACTCTTAGTTTAAGAAATAAAGCTCTTAAATTAATTGGTACTAACCACCAGTATATTGCACCAAAATTAATTTTTATGAGAATTTAGCACAAAATGTAGATGAAGTTTATTTTGAAAGTAATATATGAAGTATAGGTGACTAGTAACAATTAATTTAGTAAATATCTAAAAATTATTGAATTTTATACAATTAGCTGATATAATTCAAAATAAAATCTCAAGTAGTTATGGTATAATATAAATTCCGTATCATAATTTGCTAATCTAAGTGAATTTAGAAATGGAGTAAACAATGAAGCTTGTTTGTATTGTCATTGCTATTATACTACTAGTATTAAATGCTGTTATTATGATGGCTGTACTTAAATCTGCATCAGAGTTTGACGATTTGCATGACATGGGAGATGATTAAAGTTTAACCACTGTAGATAATATATTTACAGTGGTTTTTTTGTATTTAAATAGAATAATTATATAAAAAGGTTTAATAATATATTTATAATTATTTGTACTGTAAATATTAAGAATTGTTTAAAAGAAAAAAATAGAATTTATTAAACTAACTATTTATCAAAAGTGATAGATATTTAATAATTATTTTCAAATATTATAGAGGGAAAAATTGAATGACTGAAAAGGAGAAAATGAAAGCTGGAAAGTTATATAAACCCAATATTGATAAAGAGCTTACAAATGAGAGCTTAATAGCAAAAAATCTTGTTATGAATATAACAAAATTAAACCTTCAGATATAGAAAGTAGAAAAAAGTCATTAAAAAAATAATAAAAACTGATAGTGACAATTTTATAATAGAGCAACCTTTTATGTGTAATTTTGAATATAATATGAAAATTGGTAATAATTTCTATTCTATTGATAATATTATAATATTACATGAAAAAGATGTAGAATTTGGAGAAAATGTATTTATTGTCCCTAATTGTTGTTTTTATACAGCAGGACAACCAATTAATATAAATAGAATATGCAAGGTCAATTAAAGTTGGTAATAATGTATGTTTAGAAGGAAGTGTGGTTGTTCTATAATAGAAAATTTCTAGTACAGAGTAAAATTTAACTAATAAAGCCTTCATATTATAGAAGATAAATGTACACAGTTTTTTCAAAAATTGGTCATCATAAAATTTTAAAAAATACTAATCATATAATTAGTGGAGGTGATTATATAATGGAAAGTTTTGACAAAGAAAAGAAAGAAAAACAACTTGATAATTTAATAAATATAACAGAAAAATACACAAGGACAGAAAGACATCTTGAACAATATTCTCATATAGGAAGTGAGGATAATAAAGAAAATGCAAGAAGAAAACAGGAATTGAGAGAAAAACAAATAGAAGATTTGAAAAGTGCAATAAAAGAGGAAGATAATATACAAACACAAGAAGAGCAACTGGAAAATCTAAAAAATAGATATATTTCTACCACAGGTTATATAAACCATAATAAAGATACAATGAATGAAGAAATGTTAGAAAATTTAGAAAAGAAACAAGAAAATAGAAAAATTCAGTTAGAAAATCTAGAGGATAATTAATTGAATTAATTTATTTTGTATATTTTATTTAAGTAGATTTTAAATAAACAAGAATTTTTAATGTTAGTATAACAAGGAAAAAACTATAGCTTAATAAATGTAAAAATAATTTTATATTTATTAGGCTGTTTTTATATAATAGGAAAGTATATAAATGGATATAAAACTTCTATACTCATATGGAGCCAAAGTCTAGTATACAGTAAAAAGTACTAATACAGAGCCTTACTATTATATAAAATAATTGTACATAATTTTTTCAAAAATTGGCACAAGAACAATTAAACGTGGCATGTAAAAGTATTAATTAAGAAATAGATATAAATTTAGCCCACTAATGTGATGTTATAGAAAATTAAAAAATATAGTAAAAGTTTATATATGAGTATAGTAGGTAAAGAAAGGTTAATTTATTAGATTTAAATATTATATGATATATTCTACTTTAAAGTTATCAATACTCAAATAATACATTATTTTTAGAATAAGCCATATTCACATGTTCCAAAATGTTTTTAAAATTGATTTTTCAGAAAAATACTTTATTAATAGGGGGTACTAGTAACATTTTGATATATTGTAGTAGAAAATAAGTTTTGAAAAACTTGCTAAAAAAAGAAAAATATGTTAGTATAAGCATCGGTGGTGCACTATTCTAGTTGCATTGTCTATTATGAGGGTGGGGCTAAAAATCCACTAAAGGGCACATCGTTGAAGTTTCTTGTTTGTGCGCGGAATGCCAGTTTTGTGTGTTTTCAGGAAGTAAGAAAGTAGGGCAATATGTAATGGCATACATAGAAAAACAGACCCTGCTTTCGCGGAGGCTTAAATTGTTCATTTTTTTAAGTATAACCTATATAAAGTGCCAAGACACAATATATAGTGTAGCCTGTCTTGAGTGGTAGTCTTGGGATTAATTTAAGTATACCAAGATTTGGCCAAATTTTGGTATTACAATAGTTATGAAATCACTACTGCAAAAGAGACTAGTAATAGGTTGCAATGTATTAAGGAAAACTTCTAGAGTGTTTGTTATGCAATTAACATAGAAATTTAAGGATTAAAGTGCGGATTTAAGTGGCGATCTGGTGTCCTTGTTATCCTGTAGGATATTTCTTTTAAATGGAAACGGCTAAATAGTAATGTTTAGTAAGAAATAGAGAAATTCTACCAGACCTAAACCGTAGAATTTACTTAAGTTTTACCACCTATAAATTTAAATATTAGGAGAGAAAATAAGTAAAAAATGAAGAAAGAGAAAAATGTAGAAAATAAAAAAGATAATTCAGCAATGAAATGGTTTATAACAGTTTTTATAACTACATTCATATTATCTATATTATTTTCATATATATCTACTACAGCAATAAATGGATTAGCTATAATTCCAGCAATAATTATATTAATTATTGTAATTCTAGTGGGAATTGTGTTCGATATAGTGGGTGTTGCTGTTACAGTGGGAGAAGAGTCACATTTTCATGCTAAAGCATCTAAAAAAATAACAGGTGCTAAAACTTCTATAAAACTAATTAGAAACTCTGCTAAAGTTGCTAATATTTGTGCAGATGTTATAGGAGATATAGCAGGAGTTTTAAGTGGAGCAATTAGTGCAATGATATCTATGAAGATTACAGAAAGTTTTAATTTAAGTTTTAATTTACAATTTATAATAAGTGCTCTTGTTGCTTCTTTAACAGTTGGAGGAAAGGCTTTAGGAAAAAATATAGCTCAAACTAATAGTACTAAAATTGTAAATTTTGTGGGAAATATAATGAATATATTTGATAGAAAGAAATAAAAATATAAAAAATAATTTAACAAAATATATTGACAACAATATAAAAAGTATGCTAAGATTATTGTTGTCAAATAAATATGCGGATGTGGCGGAATTGGCAGACGCGCTGGTCTTAGGAACCAGTACCAATGGTGTGGGGGTTCAAGTCCCTTCATCCGCACCAGTAAAATAATAAAAATCCTTGAAATTTATATAGTTTCAAGGATTTATTCTTTGCTTTTGGTGTAATTTTGGTGCAATTATTTATATTTCATCTAGCCTGTCAGCAGCTGATTTATCTAATTCTTTTAAAACATCTGTATATGTATTCATTGTGATTGAAATATTGCTATGTCCTAATCTTTCAGATATAGTTTTTATATCAACACCTTGTGCTAAAAGAAGAGTAGCGTGTGTATGTCTTATATCGTGTATTCTTATTTTTCTTATATTATTTCTTTTTAAAAATTTATTCCAAGTACTATTAATTGAATTAGGATTAATTTTTTCGAAAATGAATTTTGAGCTATTTTTATTGTTAGATAATAAAGTTGCTAGACTAGATGGAATAACAATAGTTCTGAGGCGACAATGAGCCTTTGGTTGTTTTTCTATATATTTTCCTTTATGAATTAGTCGAACTAGTTTTACAGATAAAGTTTTATTTTCTTCATCAAAATCTTCCCATCGTAATCCTAGCAATTCTTCTTTCGACATTCCAGTCTTAAAAGCAGTTTCAATGAACAATCTAAAGGTAATACATTCTTTTTGAAGTGCTTCAAGTACTTGTTTATATTCTTCTTTAGTATATGAATTTATTTTTTCTTTATCTATTCCAAGTTTTTTGTTTTTTATAATTTCACTTTCTAAGTTATCATATTTTATTTTTATTTTATTACAAGGATTTGATGAAATTATTTCCCATTCATAAGCCTTTTGTAAAATTGCTTTAACAATTTCAACTATTTTTTGTACAGTTCCTTTTGATAGAGGTTTTCCTTCATTGTTTCTTGATTTTGTCTTCCATGTTTTTACTTCATTGAAGTATGATGTCAAAACTGGTACAGTTAAATCTTTTAACTTATATGTACCTATGTAAGGTATAATTCTATTATTAAGATAAGATTTATATTTATCAACTGTAATAGGGGAAGAGTTAGGCTTATGTACTTCATCTATCCAAATCTGTGAAAATTCAAAAAATGTATAATTTGTATCATAATATTCACCTTTATTTACTCTAACAATAAAATCTGCAAGCAACACTTGAGCTTCTTTATCATTCTTTGCTTCAACTGTTTCGCTGTATCTTATACCTTTTTTCATGTATTGCAATCTATATTTATTGCCACGCTTTATATATGTTCCTGCCATAAAAATTCCTCCATTTTCAATAAATTTGTTCAATAAACTATTGAAAATGAAGGTTACTTAATATATAATATTAAAGTAATCACTTTCAATAGTGTTTATGTAGTGAGAAATGTGTCGTGTCGCAAACTTGAACGCATTTCTCTTTTTATCTGTTCAACATTTTTATACTTTCTCTATATTTTTCAGCTTCTGGATAATCTATAAAATTAACAGTAGCATTATAATTTCTTTTTACAATATCTTTAATTTTAGATAAATCAATATTATAAAATTCTTTTCTAGGGTTTAACTTATTAACTCTATTTTCTTCAAAAGTTTTATGTAATATAGACTCTAATGCTGGTGCATCGTCGCTAAATATCATTGCATGAACATCAAACTTAAAAGGAACGAGGCATCACCTAATTCATTTATTCTATCCATAGGTTCTAATCTTCTAGTCATTCCAATTTTGTATATATTTTCTCCAAAAGAACCAACATTAGAAATAATATAAACAAAGCCAGCTCTTGTATTTTGTTCTCTTTGTAAGACATTTTCTTTGTCTTGTTCTAATAAGCCTATTTTTTCTTCAAGTTCTTTGATTTTAGCAATATAAAGTTCTTTCTCTGTATCATTAGAACTTTTATTTAAGTAAGACATTAATTTTGTTACTTCATTTTTAAATTGTGATTCTTATTTGTTTATTCTTTGTTTTTCTTTCTCTATCTCACGGCGAACCTTTTCTTCCTCTTAAAGTTGTGCTCTGCGTTCCTTTTCAAGTTCTATTTCATTTTGTTTTGCTATCTCATAAGAATAAATCAAATTTAACTCTTCTAATTTTATTTGTAAAAGAGTTTCTGATAAAGAAATATTATCAGTAGAAAAAATGAGATTTAAACTTTCAAAAGTTTTTGCAATTTTACTTCTTAAGTTATCAATATTCTTATAATTTAAAGATAAGAATATATTATCACATTCACAATTATAACATCTTAGTAATTGCTTTATATTATTAGATATTGTACGAGAGTGTTTATAATTATTATCAATAACTCCTCGTCCTTCTTTTATTATATTTTTTTCTTAAGTTTTTAAAATAGTTAACTCATTTCTACATTGTTCAGAACTTAAGGTTTCATAATTAGAGTAATTGTAAGAAGATACGAGTGCTTCCTTATTCAAAAAGTCAATCTCATCTTGTAATTGAGACCTTTTTAATAATAATTCATCTATTTGTTTTGTTAATTTATTCAATTTGGCAATTTTGATATCATAGCTTACTTTATCAAAGTTAAGAATGTATCCACAATAAATGCAAAAGGCAGAGTAGTCATCTACTTTTTTTCCACAATTTCCACAATACATTTTTTCAAAAAAATTTAAAAAAGTGTTTACAAATGTATGTTGTTCACAACAAAAAAGAGGTGATAATAAAAATGATAGTAGTAAAGAATCCACAAAAATTAAAAGAGGATTTAATAAAAGATGGAAATACAATAACAGGAATAGCTAAGAGTTCGGGATATTTTAAAGCGTATATTTCATCAATTGTAACAGGAGTAAGAAATCCAAACGAAAAAGTAGCTATTGGAATTTGTGAACTATTAGGAGAACAATTTGAGACATATTTTTTATTAGAAATGTTCACAAACAAATAACAAAATAACCACGACCTGATACAAATAAAACGAAATGGCTTAAATATGGCTATTAAAAACTTTGAACACTCTGCTTTTGAAATAGAAAGAGAAAATCTTCAGTACAATTATTATAACTATTTTTACGAGTGGTTATGATTATACATAAAAAATTGAAATACCTCGCTGAAGAACAGCGAGGTAAGATAGTGGAAGAAAACTTATCTGGAAAATTTATGCTCGGATATTTTGCGATATTGAATTTGATGTTCGATGTTTGCAAGTATCGTTTTAAGTTTAGACATCTCTTCATTTAAATCATTCAAGAAGTAGTTATTTAGATATATATGACATGCCCAATAGCCTGTTACAATACGTAATAACATTTCTTGAATTCTAGTCCGAGCTTCTTCAAGCTCTTCCACTGTCATTGTTGAGGTGTTAATTTGTACACCAAAAATAGTTTGCATTTTGTTTTACCTCCTAATTGTATAATAATATAATTGTAACATTTATTTATATAAAATGCAAATTTTGCATAAAATAGGACTTACAAATAAAATATTTTAGTTATAATTAAAGCAATAGGTATATGTCAAAAAATTGTTTAAACTTTTATTATTTTGTAATAAAATAATGAAAATAAAAAATTCAAAGGAGAAAAAATGAAAAAGGATATATCAATGAAACATAATAGAAGGATATTTCCAATATATAAGGGAATAGGATGGGATCCATTATTTTATTCTGCTATTATATTTCTATTTTTATCAGAAATAAAGGGAATAGAAGCATCAAAAATAATGTATGTAGAATCTATATATGCATTTTTTTATTAATATTTTAAATTCCTTCTATTATAATAATAGAGAAAATTGGAAGTAGAAAATCATTAATACTAGGATGTACATTAGTAACAATACAAATTGGTATAATGATTTTTGCAAGTAATTTTAGCTTTCTAGTAATAGCATATTCCTTATTTGCATTTGGTACAGCTATAAAAGAAATTGCATAATATACATTACTTTATGATTCAACAAAGATGTGTAAAGGTAAGAATTCTTTTGGAAATATAGATGCAAAAGATTCTTCTATAAGTTATATTTTAAATGCAACATCATCAGTATTAGCAGGATATTTGTATGTAGTTAATCCATATATACCAATTATATTATCTACTTTACTATCTCTATTAACAATAATTATATCTTATAGATTTGAAGAAGAGGAAATAAAAAATACAAAGAAAATTTCTATATCAGAATCGTTAAAAGATGTAAAACAATAATATAAATTTATAATAAAATCTAAAAGGTAAAGGGCTTTATTTATATTTATGGCAATATTTGAAAGTGTATTAATGATGATATCTACATATAAAAAAAGTTTGTTAAAAGATTTACAAGTATCTCCGCAATATTTCGATATTATTTTTGCAACATTAACAATGGTTCAATGTTTTTCTGTACAATGTCAGGATAAAATATATAATACTTTTAGAAATAATACTTTAGCTTTTATATCTATACCAATTTTTATTTCTTTCATATTAGTAGGATTTATTACTACTTTGAAATTAAATAAGATTATTATCGTTATAGCAGTTATAGTTGTATTTTTTATTCACCATTTTTTAAGAGGTTCATATTGGGTATTGCAAAATAGATATATCACTAATTTTACGAATTATAATATTAGAGATAAGATTTTATCTGTAAGTCAACTAATAAAAGGAGTAGTAAGAATTATCATTTTGTTTTTAGGAGTAGTGTTGTTAGAATATTATAGTACAAGTGAGGCTTATATTATAATAGGTGTATTTGGTATTGTTCTTATATTACTAGTACTAGCATATATGAAATCCAGAATTGGATTATCTGCTGAAGAATATGATAAAAAAGATATAGAATATGTAAAAAATAAAGTTTTGTACAAGGAGGAATTATGTAATTAATAATAATATGTCATGCAGAAAGTGTTTATAATGAAAAAGACTATTTCAAAGTCAAGTAGATTGTGAATTAAGTAAAAGAGGGATAGAACAAACTAAACAAAAGTCAAAAGGATTTCCAACTGATTTTGACTTTTGCTTTTGTTCTACTTTAAAAAGAACAAAACAAACTGCTGAAATATTAGTTCCATATTTAAATATAATATACGATAAATGACTAATAGAAAGAAAAATGGGAGAATGGGAAAGTACACCTGTAAATGACAAGAAACAATTTTTATTAAATAATAATGAAGTTCCATCTAGTATAGAAACTCTTAAAGAATTAGATAAACGTGTTTTAGAGTTTTTAGATATGGTAAAGGAAAGATACAATAAACAAAATATTCTTGTTATTACTCATGGTGGAATAATTCATTCAATACATAGAGTATTAGGATTAAAAACAAAAGATATAAATAATTTAGAGATGATAACAATTGAAATTTGATTAAATTAAAACAAATATATACTAGTAAATATAATATAAATATGATATAAATTATAAAAATAAGAAAATAAAAATTAATTTAAACAAGTAAAGGTATATATGGAGGTATATAATGAGTTTTCAAGATAAAGTAATATTAATAACAGGGTCAACATCTGGTATTGGACAAGGGATAGCTAAAAAATTACTTGAAGAAGGTGCGAAAGTTATTGTAAATTATGCTCATAATGAAGAAAATGCAGATGCAACAAGAAAGTTATTTCGGGAATTATAATGAAAATACATTATTTATAAAAGCTGATGTATCAGATAAAAAAGCAGTAATTGATATGTATAAAAAAATAGAAGAAAGATTTGGAAGATTAGATGGATTAGTAAATAATGCTGTATATGATAATATTTTTTCAATAGAAGATTTAACACCAGAAGAATTTAGAAAAGAATTAGATGTAAATGTAGTTGCAAGATGGATGTGCATAAAATATGCTATTCCATTATTTAAAAAATCTACTATGCCAAGGGTAGTTAATATTCCATCAAGATTAGCTACTAAGCCAATGGAAGATTCTATTGCTTATTGTACAAGTGAAGCAGCTACTGTAATGTTAACTAAATGCTGTGCACTAGAATTAACAAGTAAGTATAATATTAAAGTTAATACTGTAAGTCCATCAATGACATTAACGCCATTAGCTAAAAAAAGTTATACAAAAGAAGAGATTAAACAAACAGCAAAAAAGAACCCTAGTAAGAGATTAGGAGAAGTTGAAGATACAGTAAATGCAGTATTATTTTTATTGAGTGAAAAAGCAGATTATATTAATGGTGAAAACTTAAATGTTAATGGAGGAATACTTTTAGTATAGGAGGAAGTAAAAAATATTTCATACCAAATGAGTAGTTCATAAAGGACTACTCATAATCTTCTTAAATAGAAATGCGAAAATTACATTACTTAAATTTCTTATGTTATAATATTGTGGAAATATATAATTAATTATGATAAACTAGAAATAATATAAAAAAAGGGGAGATATATTATGAAAGAAAAATATTTTAAAGATTTAGGTTTAGATGATGATAATGGAAAAATGAAAAAATTAGAAACTGAGTATAATTTAGATGAATTGTTTAATGATAAAAAGGAAAGTGTAGAAAATAAGAAAGAAGATTCTAAAGAAAATTAATGTAGAGTAGTAGGTGATAGAATGAAAGTTCCAGTAGAAAAAAATAAAGAATATATAGTAGATATTATTGACCATGGATTTGAAGGAGAAGGAATTGCAAAAATAGATAATTTTACTATCTTTATAGAAGGAGCCATAAAAGGTGAAAAGTGTAAAATTTTGATTGTTAAAGTAACTACTTCACATGCATTTGGAAAATTAATAGAAATATTAGAACAGTCAAAATATAGAGTAGAGATAGACTGTAGTACATATAAAAGATGTGGTGGTTGCAATTTAAGACATATTGATTATGAAGAAACCTTAAATATAAAGCAGAATACAGTTCAGAACTTAGTGAACAAAACATTAAATAATAAAATAAATGTTAATATGACAATTGGAATGGGGAATCCATATAATTACAGAAATAAAGCACAATATCCAGTAGGATTAGATAAAAATAATCGACCTGTTATAGGAGTATATGCAAAAAGAACTCATGAAATAATTACTATGAGAAATTGTATGATACAAAATCCATTATCAGAGAAAATAGCGAATTTTGTTTTTCATTTCTTTATGCAAAATAATATTCCTATATATAATGAGAAAAATGGAAAAGGTTTGCTTAGACATATAGTAATAAAAGTAGGAAGTAGAACACATGAAATTATGTGTATTTTAGTGCTTAATGGAAAAGAGTTGAAAAGGGAAAAGCAATTAGTAAAATTACTTATTAAAGAATTTCCAGAAGTAAAAACAGTTGTAAAAAATATTAATGTAAAAAATACAAATGTTATTTTAGGAAATGAAAATGAAGTAATATATGGAGATGGATATATTTATGATAAGTTAGGTGATTATACATTTAAGATTTCTCCAATGTCTTTTTACCAAATTAATCCTGTTCAAACAGAAGTATTATATAATACAGCTATTGAAATGGCGAAACTCTCTAAGAATGAAACTTTATTTGATTTATATTGTGGAATTGGCACAATTGGAATATTTGCATCTCCATATGTTAAAAAAGTTTATGGTATAGAAATTGTTAAACAAGCAATAGAAGATGCAAAAGAAAATGCAAGTATAAATGATATTAGAAATATAGAATTTTTTGCTGGAGACGTAGAAAAGGTTTTTGAAGCTGTTTTAAGGAAAAATAGTGATAAACCTGATGTTATTTTTGTGGACCCTCCAAGAAAGGGATTAGATAGACATACAATAGAGAATATTTTAAATGTGAAACCTAATAAGATTATTTATATTAGTTGTAATCCAGCAAGTTTTGTTAGAGATTTGAAATTGTTTGAGGAAAAGTATGATGTAAAAGAGATTCAGACTGTTGATATGTTTCCGTTTACGAGCCACGTGGAGTGTTGCTCGGTGCTATATCTAAAAGATTCGATACACTAGTTGAGTTTACTGCTTTTGAAGATTTTATGAGTTTTGAGAGAAAAGGTAAAAATAAGATTAAACGAGTTGAAAATCATAAAATTAAAGTAACGATAGAGGTTGATATGGTGTGCGGAGCAGTATAATTTAATAATAAAAATTTAGGAATGTTTGGAGATAAAACTTAAATTGGAAGTGTTTGGAAAAGCACTTTCTTTTTTCGCTTTTATATGATAGAATTAGATAAAATTTAAGCGATATACTTATAAAAGTATAAGATAGGGGCAAATATGCAAGTATATTTTACAGATGTTTTTTATATAGATGAAAAGGTATTAGATGAATATGGTGCATACAATATTTCTTTAATAAATGATATGCCACTATTTGTAGATCCATTTTTATTATTTTATAGTACAAAAGAAGAATATAAGAAGTTACATGATGATATTATAAAATATATTATATTTTTAAAAAATAAGTCTATAATACCATTAAGTGCAACACAGTTAAAAGCATGGTATATGTTTCCAGAGCAAAAACAAAATTGGTTAGGATATAGTATGTCAGGAAATTCTGGAAGTGGTTTAGGAAAAGAATTTGCAGATAATTTAAAATATGTGCTGAAAGAGAAATTTAATGATTTTGGAGATGAAAAAATATCACAAGGTTCGCATTTAGAAAAATTGTGCCTAATTAATGAAGGAGTAGGTAAAGATAATATTAGTGATTTTACAGTTAATCTAATAAAAGGTTTTTTATTAGATTATACAGAAAAATTTGCAAAGTTATATTTAGATGAAAATCAATGTAAAACATTTTGGATTGAAAAGAATAATTTTAATTATGAAACAGAAATATGGGAAAGGAGACAATATTATTTACCATGTTATAATAATGATTATATAATTCTTACTCCTAAAGATATTTTGACTAGAGAATGTTCATGGATTAATAAAGAAGATATGTATAAAAGATTTGAACATTTACCATTTTCAATAGATAATGATATTTTAAGAATGCAAATCAATCAATACTTTGAAAGTCAATTAAATATTCAGGATAAGAAAAAGAAACCAACTAAAGAAGAAAAAAATAAGGCGATATTAAATACAATAAAACAATATCCAGAAATTTTAGACTATTATATTAAAGAAAAAGAAGCAGATGGTAAAAATGCTATTGATTTTAGTGAAGAAAAAGTAGAAAATACTGAAATAATATTGATTAATAATACAAAAGATTTAATAAAGTATTTAAACAATAATACAAAATTTTATGAAGAAAGTAACAAAACAGCATATCAAGAAGCATTTGATAGGGTTAAATATTTAAAAGATTCTATTGAAAATAACGATTGTTATAAATTATTCTATAATGGTGATGAACCTATAGGAAAAGAAAAGGATTTACAATTGATGTTTAGATTAGTATGCTATGGTTCTTCATTTGATATAAATAGTGAGGTAAATAATGGGAGAGGACCTGTAGATTATAAAATTTCACAAGGTGCTTTTGATAGTTCGTTAATTGAGTTCAAATTAGCCAAAAGCTCGAAATTAAAACAAAATTTAAAGAAACAATTAGAGATATATAAAAAGGCAAACAATACAGAATATGGTATAAAGGTTATAATATATTTTACAGAAGACGAATATAAGAAAGTTAATAGTGTATTAGAAGAATTAGAATTAACAGATGATCCAAATACAATTTTAATAGATGCAAGGAAAGATAACAAAATATCAGCATCTAATGAAAAATAATAAAAGGAGGAACTTTATGAGTGATAACCAAATAACAATACAACCAGAAGAATCATATAAGATAATTAGAAATAGCGTATTAACTGCACAAGCAAAAGTATATACAGTAGTAAATTCAGCAATGGTACAAGCATATTGGGAGATAGGGCAAGAAATACACAAAGCATGTGGAGAAAATGACAGAGCAGAATATGGTAAGAAGTTATTACAATATTTATCAGAACAATTAACAAAAGAATTTGGAAAAGGCTTTACAGTTACAAATTTAAAATATATGAGACAATTTTATCGTGCTTTTCCAATTCGCCACACACTGTGTGACGAATTGAGTTGGTCGCATTATAGACTATTAATGAGAATTGAAGATGAAAAAGCAAGGGGATTTTACTTAGAGGAAAGTGTAAAATCTGGATGGAGTGTTCGACAATTAGAAAGGCAAATAGGAACATTCTATTACGAAAGATTATTAGCAAGTCAAGATAAAGAAAGTGTTGCCAATGAAATCGGATTACCAGAGAAAGTAGAACCTAAAAATATTATAAGAGATCCTTATGTATTAGAATTTTTAGGGTTAGAAGGAAATACAAGCTTTTATGAAAAAGATTTAGAACAAGCGATAATAGACCATTTACAAAAATTTTTACTAGAACTAGGAAGAGGTTTTTCATTTGTGGCAAGACAACAAAAAATAACTTTTGATGGCAGACATTTCTTTATAGATTTAGTCTTTTACAACTATATATTAAAATGCTTTGTAATAATAGATTTGAAATTAGGAGATTTAACACATCAAGATTTAGGACAAATGCAAATGTATGTAAATTACTATACAAGAGAAATGATGAATGACGGAGATAATCCACCAATAGGAATTGTACTTTGTGCGGATAAAAGTGACCAAGTTGTAAAATATACTTTACCAGAAGATAATAATCAGGTATTTGCTTCAAAATATAAATTATATTTACCAACAGAAGAAGAATTTAAGAAAGAATTAAATTTAGATAATTATGTAAAAAAAGACATAGAAGAAAGCGATAAGTAAAAATATTGCATTAGATGAGGAGTATAAAATAATGAATATAGGAATCGATATAGATAATACAATAACAGAAGTTCAAGAAGAACTAAACAATGCAGCTTATGAATATGCAATAAAACTAGGCAAGAATATTAAAAATGCTGATAATCCTTTTGAAGATATAAAAAATAATGGAGATACATATAAAAAGAAATTTGAATTTTCTTATGATGAACTAAAATATTTTCTAAAGAATATTCAAGAAGAAATTACTAATAAGGCAAAGCCTAGAGATAATGCAGTAAAAATAATTAATAGATTAAGAAAAGAAGGTTATAAAATAATTATAATAACAGCAAGAGATAGTGAGTTTCATGATGATCCATATCTTTTAAGCAAGAATTGGTTAGATAAAAACAATATAGAATATGACAAATTAATAGTAAATGCTAGAGAAAAAGGAATAGTATGTAAAAATGAAAATATAGATTTATTTATAGATGACCAATTAAATAATTGTTTAGATGTTTCAAAAGAAGGAATAAAAGTAATAAGGATTAGTAATGAAATTTGCAATAATAAAGATATAGTTGATTTAAATAATTGGACAAAAATATATGAATATATAGGAGAATTAAACGAAAAAGATGAAGAAAGTAAAAGATGAAAATAAAATATTAATAATGTTAGCCTTTTTTAGTATATCAATTGGACTATGGGGAAACTTTAGGCAACTTTGGTTACAAGATAATAGTTTCTCTGTAACACAGATAAGCAATATTATAAGTATAGGAACTTTTATAAGTGTTATAGGAATAGCTTTAATTGGAAAATATGTAACATTAAATAAACTAAAAAATACATTAACTTTTATTTTAATTATAAAATTTATTAATATGTTAGCATTATATTATTTGAATGGAACCAATAAAGCGGAATTGATAAATCTAAGTATAGTAGTAGATATAATAATGGAATATATAATCATAACAAGTATATATCCACTAATAACTACAATAGTAAAGAGTGATACAATATATAGTAAAAGAAAATTAACAGAATACTTATTTAGAGATATAGGAATTTTATTTGGTGGAATATTTATAGGTAAAAGTATTGCAGGAATATTAGTAAACTATAATACTTGCTTAATAATATCAAATATATTTTTAGTAATTTCAATAGTTACTATGATGAATATAAAAATCAATCACACAGAAGAAAAACAAAAGAAAAAGGATTCAATGTTTAAGTACATATTAAAAAGTAAAATATTGTCATTATATTTATTAGATATGTTCGTGGGAACGATAGCAATGTCAACAGCCTTAGGATTAAAAATGTTAACATTAACTAATTATTTTGCTTTTTCTGATAGTATTGCAACAAACTATTTATTGATTGTTGGTTTAATCGCAGATGGAATAGGAATATTAGTACTTAAATATTTAACACCTAAAAATGACTATCTTACAATAACAATAAAATTTGGGATAAGATTTATGGGATATGTAATTGCTTTTATATCTAACAATATAATGATAACTTTAATAGCAATAACATGGTCACTTCTTATTTCAACTGCATATGAGAATATATGTGATGGAGTATATATAAATCGTGTAGAAAACGAGCATCAATTATCATTTGCCAATATAAGATATATAATAAGATTTTTAGGCGAAGCAATAGGAGTCTTCTTTTGTGGAATAATGTACGAAATAGGAATTAAATACATGTTTGGATTGTCTGCAATATTTATGATTTTTCAAATAGGACTAGCATATTATTTAATTCATTTAAGAAGGGTGGAAAAAATACAGAATGAGTAAGAGAATAACTTTAATAAGTTTTATAGGAAATAATGAAATTAAAAAAGTTGAACAATTAATGAGTAATATAAAAGAAAATACTTGTAAAGTACCATATGGAATTAATGATGAAAAAAGATATGAAATAGATAATTTACCTTATCATTTTACGATTTTTGCTACTAATAAGGAAAATCAGGACAAAATATTAGAAATAGCAGAAAGAATAAATATTGATAAAATACAATTAAAAGTAAATGATATAAAAATTATGAATGCAAGATATGATAGTTATTGTTTATACTTATCAATAGAGGAAAATAAACAGATTAAAGAACTGCAAGGTATATTTTACAAGAAGTTTCCACAAGAAAAATATAATCCAGATGATTTTGTTTTTCATATGACTTTAGATATTGATAAAGATTATAATAAAATTTTAAATTTACAAAAAACATTAAAAGAAAATTTTAAACCATTTTTCTTGGAATTTGATACTTTAGCATTATTTGATTATCCAGGAGAAATGATAGAATTAATAAATCCTACACATAAATTGTAATGCGTTTTATAAAAATAAGTCAAGGTTAAAATGAATGTGCTGTCGCACAACCTTGACTTATTTTTAAAAGTTCATTATTTTTCAGTTAAGGGATTTAAGGATAATCATATTTAATTAAGTAGACATAAGTAACATTAAAACAGAAAATACCTCATTAAAAATGAGGGCAGGAAAGCATGTTTAACACAATGCCTATACACATTGAAGGACAAGCCTTCAAGAGTTAATAAAGAAACAAAAATTTTAAGCGAATATGATGCAGAAATTCACTCGGTGAACTAGCTCAAACTAGCTATTCTTCGTTAAGATTGAAAATGGTGAACCAAAAATTTAAAAAAGTTCACTTATTTTAGGCAAAAGTTCACCGAGTGTACTTGAATTTAATAAAATATTTTAGATTTAGTTCACCAAGTGTACTTAACTTTTAGAAAAAAGTTCATTTAGTGAATATGAAGAAAAATAAAATTTTCAAGTATACTTAGTGAACTTATAATTTTAGATTATTTAAGTATTGGTTCACTTAGTGTACTTATAAAATTAGATATGAAAATTATATCAAAAATAGAAAAGAGGGAACAAAAAGGGAATTGATTTTATAAAACTGCGATAATATAATGATAGCATGAAAAAGAAAGAGCAAAGAGATTAGATTAAAAACTAATTTCTCTGCTCTTTTTCTTTTCAAATTTAAAGAAAAGGAGAAATTTCATGCTACATGATTATGAGATAGAAGTTAATAACTCTAACAATTTAAAAGATAATACTATGCTAGATTGTAGCATGGAATTATCACTCTTAAATAATTTGTTTAGAGAAAACTTAATAGCAGAAGCAGAATATACAGAAACAAAAAGAAAAATTTTAAAAGATTACAAACTTTTATAATTTCAATTTACTTTTTACTTAAAAAATGATATAAAATTATTAAGTTTTATCTCTAGGCGGAACGGGGGTATAATGGAAATTCAAGTTATAGAGAAAACAAACGGAAGAATCAACAGAGTAACAGGAACAACAATTAAAGAAAGGCTAAGAGTATGTGCCTATTGCAGAGTAAGCACAGACAACGAAGAACAATTAAATAGTTATCAATCACAATTAAAGTATTACGATGAAAAAATAAATAGTTGTTCACCATACAATGTTAAAAACTTGTTTGATGTCTATAAAAAAGTTTTAGAAGTTGGAGCAGCAAGATGGAGAGTATTCGATTTAGGATTTCAAGGTGATTTTGTAGACAAGAAGCAAAAGTTTAATCTTGAGTCATATTATTATGATTTGATTCAATCAACAAGGAAGATTTTGCAAGATTATCTTGCAAATAATCGCAAAGATGTTCTTGAGATGGAGATTAATAATATTTTTAGAACAGCTTTTTTGGACATGAGAGAAGAAGATTATATCAAATTTGATTTAACCAAAGAGCTAAACTTAAGACTTAACTTTTCACCATGTGATTATATTGCTAGTCATCAGTTATCTATTAGAAGTAATGGGATAGGTACACTTTGTCAATATTTTCACAATCCAATCTTTGATTACAAACAAGCAGGGCTTGATGTTTCTAAAGCTTTGGAGAATAGAATTCCTTTTGAAGAAGACGAAATTACAATGGGAGATTTACAATACTGTAGTAAATGTAAGTATTGTATGGTATGTAATAGTGGCTGTCGTTCAAGGGCATTATTTTTAACGGGCGATATACATGATGCTGATCCTGGGGCATGTTATTTACATCAATTGGTGCATAGGGAAATTATGAGTATGTTACCAAATTATGTTCAAAGTATCTATGAGGGATATATTAATCCAAATGGATTAGAGCCTAAATACAATACAGAAGATTTCAAGAGATTTCTTAAGGAGAAGGGATACAATGCGTAATATAGGCTATAGGATACGGTTACCAACAAAATTAAAT
Organism: uncultured Clostridia bacterium; assembly: GCA_948805675.1. Lineage (GTDB taxonomy): Bacteria > Bacillota > Clostridia > TANB77 > CAG-508 > CAG-492. The sequence goes on from CAQIBN010000001.1 coordinate 340,559, forward strand.
GAGCAAGAGGAGTTCATTAGTCGTTATTCATGTTATTTTAATACTTTTGAAGTAAAGGTTAAAGATAATATTATCTGTACATCTTGTATAAAAAATATTGTTATGTTAACAAAAAGGTATTTAATAACAGTACCATCATTTCACATAATTAAAGATGCATTATATAATCAAATATCTTTAGAAAAGAGCAAAATATTCATTAAAACTTTAAAAGAAATAGAAAGTGATTTGCCTATTTTTTTAGTAACTCACTATCTGCCTAAAAAAGTTTATAATAGTGAGTTATCAAAAGAAATTAACAACTCAAACTTTATATTAGCTCTTGAAAATATTGAGGTAAATGAAGATATATTAGATTATTTAGATGGTTTAAAATGTACAGCTACGATTCTAGGAGCTAAAGTTTGTCTTGATATAGGTCATTTATTATTTAGTATTTCTAAATGCAAAGAAAATGAAACACAGATATTAGGGAAAATTGCAAATGATACTTGGTGGAAAGAAAATGTTGTAGAGATTCATTTACATGATTTTGATTTACAAGGTTGTCATTTAAATATTGGAAAAGGTAACATTGATTTTAGATTAATAGCACCTTTCATTAATCTTTTTCCTAATGTTTCTATTATCCTAGAAACAACGATAGATGACCTAAGTGTGCAAGGTATAGCAGAAGTTGAAACGTTGATAGAGGAGTTAGCTAAATATGACAATATGCGAAATTTTTGACATTGAGCAAATTGCACCTTTACATCAATTAGTGTATGGAAAGTCATTTCCATATGAGAGTTACAATAAAAAGGTAAAAGAACATCATGTTTATCTGTATGCATATTATGAAGAAGAAAGCATTATTGGATATAGCATTGTTATTGACCAAGCAGAAGAAAGAAATTTATATGCTTGGTATGGTGGACTTTTACCAGAATATCAAGGAAATGGTACTACTACTAAATTCTTTGACATTATGGTTAGGCGAGCTAGAGACTTAAATTATGGGTCAATTACACTAGCAAGTACTAATTGTAGACCTCATATGCTCAGATTAGCCATAAAGTACGGATTTGATATCTATGATATAAAAAAACGTGACTATGGTGAAGGTAATAAAATTTACTTCCGTTTTTCTGTACTACCAGATACTAAATTGACGATTAGGTTGCATGATGGAGAAAATATACTAAGACAGGTTGATGTCGAACGTATTTTAGTCTCTGCATATAAAAATAACTGTAGAGAGATAACTTTTGAGGATGTACAAGACAAGAATGATGAAAACATTATTAGGTATGCTATAAAGTACTGTAATAGCTTCATTCACAAGCCAGTTCTGATTATAAATACTACTAACCAAGATTTACAACAGGAAATTTCTAAATATAATAAAAAATAGCAATAATTGTTAGAGGTTTTCGCAAGGAGTGATATAATAATTTATATCGCTTCTTGCCTTTTTTCTTGTTAATTGCTATAATAATTTCGGTGAAGAAAATGAAAGAAACAATTATTTATTTAATTAGACATTCTGAACAATTAAAGATGAATAGTAAATATTTATCTAGTGAAGATGAGCAAATAAAAAATGAGAAGATAATATTATCAATTGAAGGTGAAAGAAAGGCTAAGGAGCTTAGTGAAAGAGAAGAATTAAAGAATATAGATGTTTTATATTCAAGTAATTATGTTAGAGCTATAGCTACAGCAAAATATATAGCAAATAAGAATAATTTAAATATAAACATTGATGAAAGATTAGGAGAAAGAAAATTACGGTGATTTAGCAACATTAAAAGAATTAGGAATGAAAAGTAAGAACGATTATACAACTGACCAATTGCTAGATGAAAATTTAAAAAATAAAGATGGTGAAAGTAATTTAGAAGTAAGAAAGAGAATGACAGAATCTATTTTAGAAATATTAAACAATCATCAAGGAAAGCAAATTGCAATTGTAAGTCATGGTGCATCAATAAAATATTATCTACAAAACTTTTGTAAATACGATAAAGAATCTGAATTATTAATTTATAATGGAAAAACTGTGTGCCATAAAAAACTAGGGTCTCCATGCATAATAAAAATTATATTTAAAGATAACACAACTGTGAAATTTGAAGAATGCATTAACTAATATTTGTTGGTAGTATCTATAAAAAGGGGCGAATAAAGCTAATATATTGAATTGATGATTTATAATGATAGAAATTTATTTATAAGGTATATTTTGAACATTAAAACTCAGAGTAAGTGCATTTTACTTGAAAGTTTAATAGGTAGATAAAATACAAGAATTTTATCTACCTATTGTTATATATTAATCATCATCTATATTAGAAATATCAAATGTATAGTCGTCAAAAAAATCTTTCAAAGAAATATCAAGCCCACGACAAATTCTAAGAACTGTTAAAACAGTTCTTAGAATTTGTCGTGGGTCTACTTTTTAGATTTCCTAAAGTGGATTGAGTAATGCCACAAATAGTACAAAGTTTATTTATACTAATATTTCTATCTTCACAAAGTTTATCAATGCGTAAATTTATTATATCCCTTAAATACATAAAAACACCTTACCTTTAAAAGAGAGTATAACAAATAAATATAAAAAAACTTAACTCTACAGAGTTGGCAATATAAAAATTGTATAGTAAAATATCAAGCAGTAAACTATTTTATATCCTCTTTACTATCTTCTACATCAATAAATATTGGGTCATCAAAAAATTCTTTTAAGTTAGTATTAAGACCTTCGCAGATGTGGAGTAGAGTTGGTAGTCTAGGCAGACTATTTATTTCTGTTCCAAGTAGTGCATTAATAGTAGATTTTGGAACACCTGAATTTTTATATAAATCCCATAGAGAAGACATATTATTTTTTTCTATAAAATAATTAATTCTAGTTCTAATTGCTTCATCTAATTGCATAAAAATATTTCCTTTCTTTTTGTTATTAATAAAAATATAACAATTTTTTTACTCATATAGGCTATAAATATAGTCTATATGTAAATTTGTAATTTATGCGATGAAAAGAAAAATAGATTAGTGTGTAGGATATAAATTATAGTTAAAAAAGAAAAAGGAGATTAACAATGGATACACAATGTATATCAAATGAATTCTACAAAAGCAGAAAAAATGAAATATCAACAATAGAAGAAAAAGATAAGCAAAATTTAGAAAAGTTATTGTTAGAGAGAAAACAAAAAAATGAGCAATTAGAGATGGCTATAAGTAATATTCCAGAAGCTTTTACAGAAATAATAAAAGAATAAAGGGCAAATTAAAAGGAATGAGCCCTGTACAATACAGAGTTCATTCCAAGTTGCCTAGCACCTAATCAAAAAATGTCCAATTTTTTGGGTTCAGTATAAAATAAATTTTAGATAGTGTAAATCTTCTACTCTTAAAAGCGATACAACCTTGTTATATATACGGAGAAAATCCTAGATAAGGAAATCAACATCCAACTCATTCATATACAGCCAATAAGAAAGAGGCGCTAGTCTTTCTTATCACGAAGATAAACTTCAAGGATTTGTGAGCGACACTCTATCTAAGTACTATAAGTATATAAAAATAAACTTATAGTGGAAATAAGTTTATAGGTAAATCCTTTATTAAAAACCTAAATATATTATACAAGGATTTAAAGATGAAAACAAAATACATAAATAGAAAGCCAGAAGCAAATGAATATAACAGATTAACTGATAGTGTTGGTTGGGAAATTAGAGATGAAAAAATTATAAAACAAGCACTAGAAAATACATTATATTCTTTATGTGTATATGATGGAGATAGATTAATAGGATATGGAAGAATTATAGGAGATAAAACAATTTTCTTGTATATTCAAGATATTATGGTAATTCCAGAATACCAAGGAAAGAAAATTGGAACAGGTATAATGACAGAATTGCTGAAACAGGTAGAAGAGTACAAAAAGATAAATCCCAATATAAGAACATATTTAGGAGCAAGTAAGGGAAAAGAAAATTTTTACAAGAAATTTGGATTTATATCAAGACCAAATGAAATGTATCAAAGTTGGTTAGCAATGAAAGCAAGTGAATATAAAGAATATAAAAATATTAGAAAAGAATCATTAAGAGATAATATGACAGATGTTGAAGTAGCTTTAACTGATTTAGGAGAAATTGCAACTCGAGAATTAGCAAAAAAGCATAGACCACATGGACTAAAGGCAAATAGAAAAATTGCTAGAGAAGGAGGAGAAGTTGCTAAAACTGTTCGTAATGAATTATTTTTAGGTTAAGAAGATAGTAAGCTACAATTAAAAATTAAGTCTATCTAAAATTTGCTAAAAAAATAAAATGTAAGTACAGCAAATAAATATTAATTTGTAAAAAAAGTTATTTATAAAAGTAGTATTTTTAGTATTGATATGTTATAGTAAAAAGTGAATAATAAAAATGAAACAAAAAATGAAAAACTAAGTATAGCAAAAAAAATATGTGTTACTGTATAATCTTTATAAAAAATATAGAAATAAAAGTGTTTCAAATTAAATAATATAAATTATGAAAGGAGAAGTTTATGAAAAAGTCGTTAATAATAATAATTGTCATTTGTGTAATTGCATTAATTATGATAGCAAGTATAGGAGGTTATTTCTTAATAAAAGTTTTAAATCAAGAAAAAAATCCAATGACAGTTGATGCATTCAAATCTTTAATAAGAGATAAAGGATATACAATTATAGATGTAAAAGAACAATTTAATGAATATGATTACATAGAAGATGCCTATGTAGCAATATTAGATGATGGAGAATATCAAATAGAATTTTATAAAATGTCAAATGAAGAAAGCGCAATTATGTTTTATAATAACAACAAATCAATATTTGAATCTTCAATTTCTTCATCTTCTGCACAAACTAATAATGAAATGAAAAATTATTCAAAATATACATTACAATCAAATAATAAATATATGGCTATTTCTAGGATAGAAGATACGGTTATATATGTGAAAGTTGATATAAAATATAAGGACAAAATAAAAGATTTGTTAAATGAAATTGGATACTAATGTTATTTAAGTCATAAAAATTAGAATATTATATGAATTTTGAAATTTATTTTAAAGTTTTTTATGAACCCAAATAGAGGAATAATAAAAATAAAGTATGTAAATATATTTTGTATGATTATGGTATGTCCAAATTTTATATGGTATGTGATTGAAGAATGCATAAGTTTCATTGCTTTTGGAATAAAAAAATGTAACAGAATCTAGTTTACTTAATAGTTCTATTCCAGAATGTAAAAATAAAAGTGATATATTTACTAAAATATATTCAAAAGAATATTCAAAATATTATTATATTTCTGCAATATCAACTTTTGTTTGTGGAATGTTATATGATATAAATCCATATATTCCAATTATACTTTAATGTTATTTGGAACATATAAAATAACTCTATTAAAGCATTTAAATGTTTCTGCAACATACATAGGTATAATTTCATCTGTATTATCAATAATGATTGGAAAAATGTCTACATTATCAAATAAATTTAATGAGAAATATAAGAATAAAACCTTAACTATAATAGGATTAATAGTAACTTTATCTTTTATATTAGCAGGGGCTATTTCTATAATGGAAAATCCTTTTGGTGCAAAAATATCTATTATTATACTACTATATATAATAGAATCAGTAAGTGGTGGAGTACATGGATTTATACAAAATAGATATATTAGTAATTTTGCTAAACCAGAAATATTAACTAAATTATATTCAGCAAATTCTATGATTTCTAATTTGCTTAGAATGTTAGTGGCATTTATAGGAACAATTGTATTAGATTGTTTCAATATTAAATATGTAATGATTATGGTAGGAATATTGTTTACAGTAATAATGTATTTATTATATAGATATAGTAAAAGTAAATTAGGATTGAAAGCAGAAGAATATAAAAAATCTGATATAGTTTATGAAAGATAAAGATATTATAAAATAAGTATTACAATGTTTAAAATAAAAATAAAAAACAGACATCTTAGAATTAAATATAGGAGGAAGAAAAATGTCAGAATTTGTACATCTACATGTGCATAGTGAATTTAGTTTACTAGATGGAGCAAATAGAATAAAAGATTTACCAGTAAGAGCAAAAGAACTAGGAATGGATGCAATTGCTGTAACAGACCATGGGTCTATGTTTGGCACAATAGACTTTTATAAAGCATGCAAAGCAAATGGAGTAAAGCCAATTATTGGATGTGAAGTATATGTTGCACCAAGAACTAGATTTGATAAAGAACCCAATATAGATAACAAATACTATCATTTAATTTTACTTGCAAAAAATAATGATGGATATAAAAATTTAGCAAAACTTGTTTCTTTAGGATTTGTAGATGGATATTACTATAAGCCTCGTATAGATAAAGAAATATTAGAAAAATACCATGAAGGATTAATTTGTTGTAGTGCTTGTCTAGGTGGAGAAGTGGCTCAGGCCATATTAAAAGATGATATGGAAAAGGCAGAAGAGATTGCGATTTGGCATAAAAATGTTTTTGGAGAAGACTACTATCTAGAAGTACAAAGTAATTCTTTAAGAGAACAAATACTTGCAAATCAGAAACTAGTAGAACTTGCGAGAAAGCTCAAGATTCCACTTGTAGCAACAAATGATGCACATTATCTAAAAAAAGAAGATAGTTATAATCATGAAGTTTTATTATGTATTCAAACAGGAAAAAGAATGACAGATGAAGATAGAATGAGATTCCAAACAGATGATTTTTATATAAAATCTCCAGAAGAGATGAAAGATTATTTTTCAGGTCTTCCAGAAGCTATAGAAAATACAGTAAAAATTGCTGAAAAGTGTAATGTGAATTTTGAATTTGGACATACAATTTTACCAAATTATGATGTACCAGAAGAATTTAAGTCACATTATGATTATATAAAAAAATTATGTGATGATGGATTAATAGAGAGGTATGGAGAAAATCCATCAGAAGAGATATTAAAACGTACAGAATATGAATTATCTGTTATAGAAAAGATGGGGTATGTAGATTATTTCTTAATTGTATGGGATTATATTAATTGGGCCAAATCTCAAGGTATACCTGTAGGACCAGGACGTGGTTCTGGAGCAGGTTCTATTGTTGCATACGCAATAGGGATAACAGATATAGACCCAATTAAATATAGTTTGATTTTTGAAAGATTCTTAAATCCTGAAAGAATAAGTATGCCAGATTTTGATGTAGATTTTTGTTATGAAAGAAGACAAGAAGTAATAGACTATGTATCTAGAAAATATGGAGAAGACCATGTTTCGCAAATTATTACATTTGGAACAATGTCTGCTAGAATGGTAATTAGAGATGTAGGAAGAGCATTAGATGTCTCATATGCAGAAACAGATAAGCTTGCAAAAATGATTCCAAATGAATTACATATTACAATTAATAAAGCATTAGAACAAAATAGAGAATTGAAGGAATTGTATGAAAATGATAATCAAATAAAAAAGTTATTAGATATTGCTATGGCATTAGAAGGACTTCCAAGACAGGCATCTACTCATGCATGTGGAATTGTTATAACAAAAGAGCCAGTAGATACTTATGTTCCACTTTATGTTCGTGAAGGAGCAATTTCTACTCAATATATAATGACAACATTAGAAGAACTTGGGCTATTAAAAATGGACTTTTTAGGACTGCGTACATTAACAGTTATACAAGATACTATTAATCTAGTAAAACATACAAAAGGAATAGATGTTAAGTTTGATAAAGATATGAATGACAAAACTGTATACAAGTTATGGCAAGATGGTGATAGTATAGGAATTTTCCAATTTGAAAGTCAAGGTATGACAAACTTTATGAAAGAATTAAAACCAGACTGTTTGGAAGATATTATAGCTGGAGTTTCATTATATCGTCCAGGGCCAATGGATCAAATACCAAGATATATTGCAAATAAACAAGACCCAGCTCATGCTGTGTATACACATCCAGCACTTAAACCAATTTTAGAGGTAACTTATGGTTGTATGGTATATCAAGAACAAGTTATGCAAATAGTGCGTGACTTAGCAGGATATTCACTTCGGAAGAGCAGATTTAGTAAGACGTGCAATGGGTAAGAAAAAACTAGATGTAATGGCAAAAGAAAGAGAATACTTTATTCATGGCCAAACAGATGAAGAAGGAAATATTATAATTCCAGGGTGCATAAGAAATGGAATAGATGAACAATCTGCTAATAAAATATTTGATGAGATGGCAGAGTTTGCAAAATATGCATTTAATAAATCTCATGCAGCAGCATATGCAGTAGTTTCTTATCGTACAGCATATTTAAAAGCATATTATCCAGAAGAATTTATGGCAGCAACATTAAATAGCTTTTTAGGTAATTTAGATAAAGTTCCTATGTATATTGATGAATGTAAAAGAATGAATATCTCAATATTAAAGCCAGATATAAATAAAAGTTATACAAAGTTTACTGTTGATGATGGTAAAATTCGATTTGGTTTAGGAAGTATAAAAAATGTAGGAACATCAGTTGTGGATACTATTGTGAAAAACCGTGAATCAAAAGGAGATTTCGAAAGTTTTACTAATTTTTGTGAAAGAGTGGAAGGAGAAGCGGTAAACAAGAAATGTATCGAAAGTTTAATAAAATCTGGAGCATTTGATGGATTTGAACAAACTAGAAGTACTTTAATGGCATCTTTTGAATCAATTATAGATTCTATTTCTGATAGTTCTAAAAAAAGCCTAAAAGGTCAGATTACAATGTTTGATTTAGGTAATACAAAAGAAGATGAAAAAGAAATGGAGAAAATGAAATATACATATACAACTTTAAAGGAGTATTCTGAAAAAGAATTATTATCAATGGAAAAAGAGATGCTAGGTTTATATGTAACAGGACATCCATTAGAAGAACTTAGAGAAGAGATAGAAAAACAATCTAATATAAATTCTATGAAAATGAGAGAAGCGGGAGAGGCTATTCAAAATAATGAAAGTTCAAACTACAAAGATGGACAAAATGTAAAGTTAGCAGGGATTATAAATAGTGTTAAGAAAAAATATACAAAAACAAATAAAATTATGGCATTTGTTACTTTAGAAGATTTATATGGAAGTACAGAAATAATAATTTTCGAGAATTGTTATCAATCTTGTGTAAATATACTAATGGAAGATAATGTTGTGTTAGTAGAAGGAAGATTAAGCATAAGAGAAGATGAAGAACCAAAAATTGTAGCAAGTAATATAAAAGAATTTGGAGCAGTAAAGAATAAAACATTAATATTAGATATTACGAATTTAGATGATAACAAGAAAGATAAATTAAGAGGAGCATTAAAATTTTTTACAGGTGAAAAAAATAATATACAAGTATATATTATAAATGGAGAAAGAAAAGATCCAGCAGGGGGAATTTTCTTAAATGAACAGATTTTAAAAGAGTTAGAAGATGTTATACGGTGAAATAAATGTGAAAATAGACTGATAAATTCATACATAATTTTAATTCAGATATAATTGTAAAAAACATATTTAAAATTAAAAAATAGCAATAAGAAATTTAATATAAAATAATATACCACTCTCTAAAATAGAGAGTGGTTTTTTGATATTATTAGTATTTTTTACATATAGAGAAATCTTTAATTTCGTCATGACATAATTTGTAAGTATCATTTATAGGAAAGCCTGCTTCAATTAAGAGTCTATATAGAGCTAGTGAATTGATACTAATATATCCAATACTGAAACATCGATCTATCACGAAGATACGATCATCAACAAGTGTAAATTCTACTTTACATAAAGCGAATACACCTATTCTTAAAACTGTTACTTTTGAGATTTTACTCAAATCAATAGAAGAACGAATAAAATCTATTGCGCTAGATGTTTGCCCACATGCATTAAAGTAGTATGTTGTGGTTATAGGATTTACCATTTTTAATTCCTCCAAAAAATAAAATTCTGTACTATTGATGTAACGATTTGTAAAATGAAAAAGGAATATTTACTAAAAGTAAGCACATTACCATATTTTAACATGTATCAACATAAAATACAAGGCTTAAGATAATAAAAAACTCAAAATAGGTATTGTAAACTAATATAGTTATATGTTAAAGTAATACTAGAGGTGGTAAGAATGTTTTGTACAAATTGTGGGAAAGAAGTTCTAAATAATAGTAATTTTTGCACAAGTTGTGGAAAAGAAATACAAAAAGCAAAGAATAAAATGGGCAAAATAACATTTCATAGAATAGGTCGTTTTGTTGGATGTTTAGTAGATATAATGGTATACATAGATGGAAATGCAGTAGGTAGTATATCTAATAATGGAATATTAGAAGTACCTGTAAGTATTGGAGAACATAAAGTTTTATTTGATTTATGGAGTGGAATAAATGCAGATAGTGTAAATGTAACACAAGAATATCCTAATGTTCATGTTGATGTAAAATTAAAGATGGGATTTATAACTAATAAACCTAAAATTGTAAATATTAGAAATGAGAAATAGTATATTTAGCAATTATCTAGTTTTAAAATGGTAAAGGATTTGTTACTTTTTGAACTAGATAATTTAAAGTTTTAGGTGAATAAATAATAGATTGTTTCAATTTACAGAATATTTTTTGTTTGAGAGACAATGTTACCACCTAACAATAGTTATATATTTATAAATTTAAACCAATCTTGAAGCATGGCGGGTGACTGATATGAATAAGTTTAATACCACGCATTGTATATTTAGCCAATGTCAAAATGTGAGGAGTTGGCGATTGGTTTAAATTTATAAATATATAACCATTGTTAGGCTAGTATGTACTTTTAAGTGAAATATGAATTGTAGTAGATGTTTCCATAATGCTTGTAAATATGCAAAAATAATGATTGACAAAGTTTGACTACTATGGTAAAATATACATCTGTAAGCCGCCTGAGTCGGGTACCTAAAATGCTAAAAATATTTAGCTACCTAGTATTTTATGCTTAGCGAGTATACATATAAAGGGAGGTGTACTTAAATGTACGCAATAATCGAAAGTTGTGGTAAACAATACAAAGTTACAGAAGGAGATGTAGTTTTCTTTGAAAAATTAGATACTGAAGAAGGAAAAAAAGTTACTTTTGATAAAGTAGTTTTAGTATCTAATGAAGGTAAAATAGAAGTAGGCGCTCCATATGTAAAAGGTGTTAAAGTAGAAGGAAAAGTAGTTAGCCATGGTAAAGGTAAAAAAATTATCGTTTACAAATATAAAGCTAAGAAAAACTATAGAAGAACACAAGGACATAGACAACCATATACAAAGGTTGAAATAACAACAATAAAAACAGCTTCTGCAAAAAAAGCAAAAGAAACAGTAGAAGCATAAATATAAAGTTTACAATCTACAAAATGGAAGGAGTGAATAAACATGGCTCATAAGAAAGGGCAAGGTAGCGTTAAGAACGGTAGAGATAGTGAATCAAAGCGCCTTGGGTTAAAAAGAGCTGATGGACAATTAGTTCAAGCAGGAAATATCTTAATAAGACAAAGAGGAACAAAAATCCATCCAGGAACAAATGTAGGTATCGGAAGCGATGATACATTATATGCAAAAGTAACTGGTACAGTTAAATTTGAAAGACTTGGAAAAGACAAGAAAAAAGTTAGCGTTTATCCAGTAGAGGAAGCTAATGCATAAATTCAAGTAATAAATTATAAACAAAAGCCATTAGAACAATATTCTAATGGTTTTTTCTTGCAAATTAGCATGAAATAAAGTATAATCAATAAGGAAAGTTTACTTAAAAAGAGAAATGAAAAGAGAGGTAAAAAATGATTGACAAAAATAAAAAACGCATTTTAACAGGTGATAGACCTACAGGAAAATTGCATATAGGGCATTATTTTGGTTCATTAAAATCAAGAGTAAAGTTGCAAGATGAACATGAAACTTTTATCGAAGTTGCAGATGTGCAAGCATTAACAGATAATTTTAATAATCCAGAAAAAGTGCAAAGGAATGTAAGCCAAATAGTAATGGATGAATTGGCAGTTGGAATTGACCCAGATAAAGTAACATTTTTCTTACAATCTATGATACCAGAAATTGCAGAACTTACAGTTTTTTATTCAAATCTTGTCACAATTGCAAGATTACAAAGAAATCCAACCGTAAAAACAGAAATAGCTCAAAAAAGAGATTTATTTGGAGAAAGTGTAACATATGGTTTTTTAGGATATCCTGTAAGTCAAGCAGCAGATATAACAGCTTTTGAAGGAACAATAATTCCTGTTGGAGAAGATCAGCTTCCATTAATAGAACAATGTAGGGAAATAGTTAGAAAATTTAATAGTATTTATGGAGAAACTTTATATGAACCACAAGCTCTTCTTTCAGATGCAAAAAGAATAAAAGGATTAGATGGAAATGAAAAAATGGGGAAATCTCTAGGAAATGCAATTTATTTATCAGATTCAGAAGACGAAATTGTAAAAAAAGTAATGAGTGCTATTACAGACCCAGGTAGAATAAAAAAGGATGACCCAGGAAATCCTAATATTTGTATGGTTGCATATTATCATAATTTGTTTAGTAAAGGCGAAGTTGAAGCAATATGTGAAGAATGTAAAGCTGGAAAAAGAGGTTGCGTTGCTTGTAAAAGACAATTGATAAACAATATAAATAAAGAATTAGAGCCTATAAGAGAAAAAAGAAAATACTATGAAGAAAGACCAAATGAAGTAAGGGATATTTTAATGGAAGGAACAAATCATGCAAGAAAAATAGCTACACAAACAATGAAAAAAGTAAAAGAAGCTATGAAGCTGAATTATTTTGAATAATAATAGTTAATAAATGTAATTAAATAAAATTATAAAATTAGTATATAAATTAAACTAAAATTAGTAATAATGATAGAAAAATTTTAAATAATTGTAAGCTTAAAAGAAAAAAATGAAAAAAGTGTTAATGTTTAGGAATATAAATATTTTTATTATTAAAATCAATTTCTAGATATTCAAATAAAAAAGGTTATAATAGATTAAATAAAAATAGTATTTAGCCTGAACATTAACAAAAAAATAAAAGTATGAAAAGTAATTAGAGGAGGTAATAAAGTGTTTACCGATTATGCAAAGATTTTAGTAAAATCTGGAGATGGTGGAGATGGTGCCATTTCATTTAGAAGAGAAAAATATGTAGCAGCTGGAGGGCCTGATGGAGGAGATGGTGGCAAAGGCGGAGATGTATATTTTATAGTAGATAAAGATATAAATACATTAGTAGATTTTAGATATAAAAAGAAATTTAAAGCAGAAAATGGGAAAAATGGAGAAGCAAATCACCGTTATGGAAAAGGTGGAGAAGACTTATATATTAAAGTTCCAATAGGTACTATTATTAAAGATGTTGAAACAGGAAAAATATTAGCTGATTTATCAGAGAAAAATCAAGTAGAAAAAATATTTCCAGGTGGAAGAGGAGGAAAAGGAAACTCTCATTTTGCAACATCAACAAGACAAGCTCCACGTTTTTCACAAGGAGGAGAAAAAGGAATAGAAAAAGAGATTATTTTAGAATTAAAACTCCTTGCTGATGTGGGGTTAATTGGATTCCCAAATGTAGGAAAATCAACATTTTTATCTGTTGTAACATCTGCAACTCCTAAAATCGCAGACTATCATTTTACAACATTAGAGCCTAATTTAGGTGTTGTAAAATCAGAATATGGAGATAGTTTTGTTATAGCAGATATACCAGGAATAATAGAAGGAGCAAGTGAAGGAACAGGTCTTGGCTTACAATTCCTAAGACATATCGAAAGAACAAGACTTTTATTACATGTTATAGATGTATCTGGAATAGAGGGAAGAAATCCAGTACAAGATTTTAATACAATTAATGAAGAATTAAAAAAATATAGTGAAAAACTAAGTAAAAGAAAACAAATAATAGTAGCAAATAAAATAGATAGTATACAAGATGAAAATTTATATAATGAATTAGAAAAACTTGCAAAAGAGAATGATATGGAGATATATAAAATATCTGCTGCAACCAGACAAGGCATGAAAGAATTACTTGTAAGAGTTTCTGAAATATTAAAAGAATTACCAAAAGAAGAATTAGTAAAACAAGAAGAAAGAAAAGTATATACACTTGAAGAAAAAGATGAAGGATTTACTATTTTCAAAGAAAAAGATATGTGGGTAGTAGATGGTCCAGCTGTTCAGAAGATTATGAGAAGAGTAAATTTAGAAGACAATGAGTCTATGCATTATTTTCAAAAATGCTTAGATAACTTGGGAGTGAACCAAAAGTTAAAAGAAGCTGGAGTACAAGAGGGAGATACTGTTAGAGTTGTAGATTGGGAACTAGAATGGTATGATTAAAAGTAAAGTTTAAAAAAGTTATTAATACATTTGTAAATAAAAAAAGAAATATCAAAACTTTTGTTTGACATTTCTTTTTTTATGTGTTAAAATTAACAAAACAAATTTTTTGTAGGGGGAATCTATTAATGGGAAAAAAAGAATTTGAAGATTTAAACAAGAGAGAGAAAGCTATATTAAAGTTTATAGAAAAACAAATTAAAGCAAATAGCTATCCACCATCTGTAAGAGAAATAGGAAAGGCAGTTGGTTTAAGCTCAACAGCAACTGTACATGGATATTTAGCAAAATTAGAAGAAAAAGGATATATAAAGAAAGAATCTCAAAAAGGTAGAACATTAAGATTATTAAAAGGTATATTAAAAGAAGAAAAGAAAACAGAAACTAAAGAAGTATATACTAGTAGAGAAATGGTTGATGTTCCAGTTATAGGTAAAATAACAGCAGGAGCACCGATTTTAGCGGTAGAAAATGTAACAGATACATTTCCAATTCCAGTAGATTTTGTTGGAAATAGTGAAAGCTTTATGCTAACAGTAAGTGGAGAAAGTATGATAGAAGCTGGAATTTTAGATGGAGATTATATTTTAGTAAAAAGACAAAATACAGCCAATAATGGTGAAATTGTAGTAGCTTTAATTGAAGATGAAGCAACTGTTAAAACTTTTTATAAAGAAAAAGGTCATATAAGATTACAACCAGAAAATAGTACAATGGAACCAATAATAGTTCCTAATTGTGAGATTTTAGGGAAAGTAGCAGGTGTCTTTAGAAAAATGTAATTATTAAGAAAAGGAGAAAATTTTATGGATAGAATGAAAACTTTTCTTATATATTTAATATTATTTGTAGCATTATACTTTTTTGTAGATTTTGCATCATTTGCATATATAAAAACAACATATAATGATTTAACCAAATTTGTTATAGATGTTCCAAATCCTAAAGTTAAGATTGAAGAAGCAAAAGCTACATATATTAATGGATATATAAAAGGTGATTTACTAAATAACACAGAAGAAGAAATACAAAAACAATATTTAAAATTTGAATTCTTTTCAGAAAGAGATGTATCACTTGGGAAAAAGTATATAAAAGTAGAAAATTTATCTCCGAATTCTACAAGAGAATTTGAAATTCAGTTTAATTTTGAAAATGTAGATAGTTATAAAATAACACTAGCAGAAGAAAGTGAAATACAAAATATTTCTGATGCAGAATTACTATCAGATCCAAAGACAAAAGGATTTTTATTAATAACAACATTAATATTATTATATATTTAGAAATAAGAGTACTGCAAAAATAATTTTGTAGTACTTTAATATTAAAATGTACATTTTGCAAAAAATATAAAAAAAGGTTTGCTATTTTAGAAAATGTGTAATATAATTGTAACAAAAATGAAAACATAATGTAACAAGTATATCTGAAAGGAAGATGCAAATGTTCAGTTGGGGGCAAGATATTGGAATAGATTTAGGAACAGCTACTGTTATAGCTTATGTAAAAGGTAAAGGAATAGTATTAAGAGAACCTTCTGTAGTAGCAGTAGATAATAATACAGGTGAAGTATTAGCAGTTGGTAAAGATGCTAGAAGAATGCTTGGTAGAACACCAGGAAATATAGTAGCAACAAGACCTTTAAGAGATGGAGTGATTTCAAATTATACTGTAACAGAAAAAATGTTAAAGTATTTTATAAATAAAGTATGTGGAAGATTCGTATTTTCTCCAAGAATTATGATATGTATTCCATCACAAGTAACAGAAGTAGAAAAAAAAGCTGTTATAGATGCTGCTTCACAAGCAGGAGCAAGAAAAGTATACTTAATAGAAGAACCAATAGCAGCAGCAATTGGAGCAGGAATTGATATTTCTAAACCTTGTGGGAATATGGTTGTAGATATAGGTGGAGGAACTACAGATATAGCAGTAATATCTTTAGGAGGGTCTGTTGTTAATACATCATTAAAAGTGGCAGGAGATAAATTTGATGAAGCGATAATTAGATATATAAAAAGAAAGCACAATGTTATGATAGGTGAAAGAACAGCAGAAGACCTTAAAATAAATATAGGTTGTGTTTATCCAAAAATTCAAGATACAGAAATGGATGTTAGAGGCAGAGATTTAATAACAGGTCTTCCTAAAACAATAACAGTATATTCTAGTGAAATGTTAGAAGCACTTATAGAGCCAGCATTAATGATTATAGATGCAGTTCATTCAGTACTTGAAAAAACACCACCAGAGCTAGCAGCAGATATAAGTGATAAAGGTATATATATGACTGGTGGAGGTTGTTTAGTAGATGGATTAGATAAGCTTCTACAAGAAAAAACAGGAATAAATGTTATGATAGCACAAGACACAGTTTCATGTGTGGCTCTAGGAACAGGAAAAGCATTAGATAATTTAGATGCATTAGAAGGCAAAAGTAGAAAATAAGAATATATGTACAATAATATAAATTAAAAATTTGATGTTTAACACAATATTGATAGCTAAAAGGAAGTTATATATACAGTTTCTTTTTACAAAGTTATTAGTATTGTGTTTTTTATTATTATGATTTTTAAACAAAAGTATTAACTAGTGTATTATAGAAAATTTTTTCTCTTGCATATTTAAAAATATAATTATATAATATTTAAAAATGAAATAAAGGTGAAATTTATGAATAAAACAAAAAGAAAAATTTTTGAAACATCAATGAAATTATTTGCAGAAAAAGGATATGATGCAACAAGTATAGAAGAAATAACAGCAACAGTAGGTGTTGCAAAAGGCACTTTATATTATCATTTTTCTAGTAAAGAAGAGATATTTAACTTTTTGGTAGAAGAAGGCGTAAAGTTATTAAAAAATAGTATAACAATAAAAACTACAAAGTTAGATAATAGTATAGATAAGATAAGGGCTATAGTATTAATTCAATTAAAAGTATTAGTAAAATACGAGGATTTTATGTCTATAGTATTAAGCCAAATATGGGGAACAGGAGCAAGAAGTCAAATTTGTAAAAAATACATATTTGAGTATATTACTATGATAGAGGATATAGTTAAAGATGGTATACAAAAAGGTGAATTATTACGGTGGTGATTCTAATGTTATAGCATCAGGTATATTTGGCATGGCCTGTTCTAGTTTAATATATAAAATGAGAATAGACAAACAAATAGAAATAGACAAATTATATCGTGAAATAGATATGACATATATTATAAAATTGAAAAGATTATAAATGGAAAATAAATGTATTAAAAAAGAAATAAAAGATTGTAAATAATGGATATATTGATAAATAAGAAAAATAAATTATAAATAGAAAATAATAAATAAAAGTATTATATAATAAATATAAAATTTATAAACATATTATACAAGGAGTGAATAAACTGTGAGAATACTAAAAGATTTTAAAGTACCAAACTTTAAGTTTCCAAAATTTAAAATGAAAGAATTATCAGAAATAGATGAAGTTAAAGTGGATTATGAAACAATAAAAAAGGCAGAAGAAAATAAAAATAAAAAAGAAGTAAAGAATTATGAACAAACACATTATAAAACTATAAAGGAAATATTTGAAAGGTCTATAAAAGAATATGCAAAACAGCCTTGTATATTAGAAAAATTTAAACCTAAGGAAAATTTCACTACTATTACTTTTAAAGAATTTGGAGAAGATGTTTATAACTTAGGAACAGGACTTACAGAGAAATTTAATTTAAAAGATACTAGAATTGTTATAATAGGAGAAAATACTTATCATTGGTATATTTCATATATGGCAATGCTTTGTGGAGTTGGTATTGCAGTTCCAGTGGATAAAGAATTACCAGAAAATGAAATTGAAAATGTAATTAGAAGAGCTAAAGCTTCAGCAGTTATATATTCATGCAAAAAGAAAGATGCAATAAAAAAAGTTCAAGATAAATTACCAGAAGTTAAATATTTTATTCAAATGAATTCAGATGAAAATTTGAATGGAAGAGATGTAGGATTAAATTATATTATAAAAGAAGGAAAAAAGATAATACAAGATGGAAATAATAACTTTATGAAAATAAAAATAGATCCAGAAGAATTTAAAGTTCTTATATTCACTTCTGGAACTACATCAAATTCAAAAGGTGTAATGATTTGTAATAGAAATTTAGCAGAAAATATAAATGCAGTTTCAGCATATGTAAAATTAACTACTGATGATAGATTAATGTCTATTTTGCCATTACATCATACATATGAATCAACAATAGGATTTTTACTTCCTTTTGCAGTTGGTGCATCTATTAGTGTATGCCAAGGATTAAAATATATTGTACCAAATTTACAAGAAACAAAACCAACAGCCATATTAACAGTACCTTTACTTGTAGAAAATTTATATAAGAAAATAAATGCCAACATTAAAAAAAGCAAAAAAGATGGTATTGTTAATTCAATGATTCATGTATCAAATGCTTTAAAAACAATTGGTGTAGATATAAAAAGAAAAGTATTTAATGAAATTTATGAAAATTTAGGTGGTAAGATAAGAATTATTGTTTCTGCTGCAGCTCCAATTGATGCTAAAATTGGGAAATGGGTAGAAGATATTGGAATTACATTTTTACAAGGGTATGGACTAACAGAAACAGCTCCAATAGCTGCTCTTACTCCAGAGTTTAAGCCAAAAGTTGGCTCTGCAGGAAAAGCAGTAACATGTGCAGAAATAAAAATAGATAATCCAAATGAAAATGGTGAAGGAGAAGTTTTAATAAAAAGTTCTACTTTAATGCTAGGATATTATGAAGATAAAAAAGCAACAGATGAAGTAGTAAAGAATGGTTGGTTCCATTCAGGTGATGTAGGATATTTAGATGATGAAGGGTATTTATATATAACAGGAAGGTCTAAAAATGTAATTGTTACTCAAAATGGAAAAAATATATATCCAGAAGAGATTGAATTAATGCTTGCAAATATCCCAGAAATAGCCGAATGTATGGTATATGGAAAAGAAGAACCTGGAAATAAAGAATTAATTATTTCTGTAAAGGTAATTCCAAATTATGAAGAAATTCAAAATAAACATGGAAAAGATTTAAGTAAAGAACAAATACATGATATAATATGGCAAGAAATAAAAAATGTAAATAGAAAATTAACATCATATAAAGCAATAAAGAATTTAGAGATTAAAGAAGATGAATTTGAAAAAACCACTACTATGAAAATAAAAAGATATAAAGAGATAAAAAAAGATGAAGGAAAAAACAAGTAATATTTTTGTAATAAAAATGTAATGAAATCGAAATATAATTTTTAGTAAATCCTCTTGTAGTTTTTTGTTGAACAGTGTATAATAAATATTGTTAGAAGTAATACATAGGACAAAGGAGGGAAGGTTTACAATGTCTAAATCTGGCATAGTAAACGTGAGAATGGTAATCACGGAAGAAAAAATATTATCTAATATAGATAAAATACAAAAATTAATTAATCCAAAAAGCAAGAAACAAATTGTACAATTAGAAGAAGATACAATGTTTAAAGATTTAGTACAATCTATTAAGGATTATTTAACTGAGTATCCAAATAAGAAAAACTTTCCAAATAGTGTTTATAAATCTGCCTATGGATTAGTGGAATATGCAACAAATCAATTTGAAGAAAATACAAAAAAAATAGAAGAATTAATTATCCAAAGAGAAAATAATATTGCATTAGCTGCAAAATTAAAAAAAGCACTTAATATGGTAATAAATAAGGAACCAGATTGGAAAAATAAAATTCAAAAATTATCTGAAAATTTTTCAGAAGAAATAATAGATACATTAGGCTCTATAGGAAGAGCTAGGTCAAAAAAATCTCAAAATTTTCAAGATGGAGTCAAATTGATTAATGCAAAAGTAGCAAATCTAGAATCAAATTTACATATAGAAATAGATATGGAAAGAATAGAAGATAGATCAAAAGCATTAAGCTTCATAGGTATAGAAATAGCAGAAGCTCTTAAAGAAATACCTGTACCAGAAGAACAAGAAAATATTCAAGAAGTACAACAAGAGAATTCTTTAGACGAGCAATATATTAATGAAACTAGAGTCAATATAAAACCATCACTATGGGAAAGATTTAAAAATACAAAATTAATAAGAGCAATAAGATATGTTATGAAGATAAAAGTAGTGTTAGAGCTTCCAGAAGCTTTGCCAGAACCTACACATGGAGAGCATTAGAAGAATAATTTATTTGAAGTTTGACAAATTAAATTATTGTCAAACTTCTAAATATTTTATATTAACATCATAATTTATATTATGTATAAATTAAATATTTAAGCTTTTATAAAATATAATTAATTATATTTAAAATTTATTATTATAAATATTCTATTTTAATAGGATTTTATGCATTTATAAAAATACAACTAATTATCAATTAAATAAAATTAAAAAAATATAATTAAAAGTATTGACATCATAAAAAAAATAGTATATACTTAATCTCGCATTGAAGAGATGCGCCCTTAGCTCAGTTGGTCAGAGCAACCGGCTCATAACCGGTGGGTCCAAGGTTCGAATCCTTGAGGGCGCACCATTTTAATTTAAAAATGTGAATAAATGTGGCTTAGCCACATTTATTATATATGGGTAGTTGGGTGAGTGGCTAAAACCATCAGACTGTAAATCTGACCTCATTTGAGTTCCCTGGTTCGAATCCAGGACTGCCCACCAACAACGTTTCTGTTCGAACTAATGGAACAGAATTGATACAAAATCAATCAGAAAATAAAATCTGGTTGATTTTTTTGTTACCTAAAAACAATATGAAATCATCAAAACGAAAGTATGGTGTTAAAAATGAAGATTATTAAGCAAAGACTAGAATTTGAGGAATGTCTAAAACAACGACTTAAATTTATATGTGAGCTTTCTAAGGTTATTCCTACTTTTATCAATAGTAGCATTAGATTAGTAATTTGCTTTAACTTTTCTGTACTTAAGTGTTCAATTTCTCATTCTTTTCCTCTTTCTAAATCAAATCCATCTTCAACAATATATTTATAGAAATTATCTTGTAGTTTTTATAACTGTCGTTGCCTTTTCAATATTTACTATTCACTACAAGCAATTTTTTGACTTGATTTTTGTTCTTATCTTTAGTTTGAATAACTGGAACAAATAAATTTATCAATTGTAATAGCACTTTGGTTTTTCCAATTAATTTCAATATTATTAAATCTTTTATTTTGGAGATTATTAAGTATTTTTATATCATTATTTTAGATTGATTTAGTGAATCGAACTTATTATCTATATTACCTATTATACTGGATAAAGTAAAGGAGAAATAAACGTTTTACGTTAGACTTTCATTAACAAAAGTTTTTCGCAAAATTAAAAAATAGGCAAAACTTATTATTGTAATAAAAAAACATATATGATATAAAATAAATGAATAAAAAATGATTATATATTTGGGGGATAAAATGAATTTACAGAAAGTATATTTTCAATCTGAAGATGGAGTAGAATTATGTGGTTTATTACATGAGCCATACAATAAAACAGAAGAAATAATAATTGCTGTACATGGAATGCAAAGTAATTGTATGAAGAAAAGAGATGATATATTAGCACAAGAGATTACTAAAAACAATATATCATATTTCTGTTTTAATAATAGAGGTCATGATTTGATTAATTCTATTACTAAAAGGTATAATGGAAAAACAGATAAGATATTATCAGGTTCTAGTTTGGAATGTGTTCAAGATGGTTATTATGATATTAAAACAGCAATTTTAAAAATGTTAGAAAAGGGATATAAGAAAATTCATCTACAAGGTCATAGTTTAGGGTGTACAAAAATTGTATATACATATATAAAAATGAAAAGTCAAAATGAAATAGAATTACTAAGTAAAATAAAGTCGATAATGTTATTATCAATGGTAGATGTACCAGTTGCAATTAACTTCTTTTTTCAAAATGATATATACAAATTGATTTCTGATATGGAAAAAGAACAAAAAGAAGGTAATGGAAAAAAGGTAATGTTAATAGAAGGTGCAACATTTCCGATGTGTCCAGATACATTTTTGAATTTTGCAAAAAACAATAAAGATATAGATTTTGCTAGATATGGTGATGAATTATTTGACTTTAAAGAATTAAATAAGATAGAAGTACCAATATTTATGAGATGGGGAAATAAAAATGAATTAATTATGCAAGAAGCGGATAAATTAGTAGAAATGATGAGAAATAAAATTAAAAATAAAGAATGTGATATTGGATATATTGACGGAGCAGGACACAATTATAAAGGAAAAGAAATCGAACTTGCGAGTCAAATTATTGATTTTTTAATTAATAAGTCATAAACAAAGATTGTAGAGAAGAACTAATAAATGTATTAAAATCTAAAGTTGAAAGATATGAAAAAATAAATAATTATAAAGAAGCAAAACTAAAATATATAATTAATTATTATTGAATATATAGTTTTGCTTTTTGATTTAAGTTATAAATCATTGTAAAAATTAAATTCATATGATATAAATGAAAATATACACAAGAAGGAGGTTATTTATGAAAATAACAGATGTAAAAGCTTTAGAAAAAATTGCAAATGATATACGTATAGGAATTATAGAAGCTGTTTATAATGGTAAATCTGGTCATCCAGGAGGGTCTTTATCTTGTGCAGATATTTTAGCAGTGTTATATTTTAATCAAATGAATATAGATTCTAAAAATCCTAATGCAAAACAAAGAGATAGATTTGTATTGTCAAAAGGACATTGTTCACCAGCTTTATATAGTACACTTGCAAGAAAAGGATATTTTGAAAAAGAAAAGTTAATAAGTTTTAGAAATATAGAAAGTAATTTGCAAGGACATCCAGATATGAATAAAGTTCCAGGAGTTGATATGACAAGTGGTTCTTTAGGACAAGGGTTATCTGTAGCAAATGGAATGGCACTTTCTTCTAAATTAAATAAAGATGGATATAGAGTATATTGTTTACTTGGAGATGGAGAAATCCAAGAAGGTCAAATTTGGGAAGCAGTAATGAGTGCAGTTAAATATAAATTAGATAATTTATGTGTAATAGTAGATAATAATAATTTACAAATAGATGGAACAATTGAAGAAGTAAAGGGATTAACAAATATTAACAAAAAATTTGAAAGTTTTGGATTTGAAGTTATACAAATAGATGGAAATAATATAGAAGAAGTATTAAATGCTTTTAATGTTGCAAAACAGATAAAAGAAAAACCAACAGTAATAATAGCAAAAACAATAAAAGGAAAAGGTGTATCATATATGGAGAATAATGCTTCATGGCATGGAAAAGCACCAAATGAAGAAGAATATAAAAAAGCTATAGATGAACTTAAATATAATTTATAAGTTTTCTATCAAAATTGAAAAATGAAAGAATAAAAAATGATATAACAATAAACAGTGTGAAGGGTAACTTGTTATAAATAAGAATATGAAAATAATGTTATAAAAAACAAAAGAGTAATGGTTATCATTTTTTTATCTAAAAAGGAAGGATATATATGAATTTAACTAAGAAAATTGCAACAAGACAAAGCTATGGAGAAGCTTTAAAAGAACTAGGGGAAATAAATAAAGATATTGTTGTATTAGATGCAGATTTATCATCTGCGACAAAAACAAATATCTTTGCAAAAGCATTCCCAGAAAGATTTTTTGAAATGGGAATTTCAGAACAAGATATGATAGGAACTGCAGCACGGTTTTGCAACATGTGGCAAAATACCATATGCAAGTACTTTTGCTATGTTTGCTACAGGTAGGGCATATGATCAAATAAGAAATAGTATTTGTTATCCAAATTTAAATGTAAAAATATGCGCAACACATGCAGGAGTGACTGTTGGAGAAGATGGAGCAACACATCAGATGCTAGAAGATATTAGTTTAATGAGAACTGTACCCAATATGACAGTTATATCTACATCAGATGATATTCAAACAAAATGGGCTGTTAAAGAAATTTCTAAAATAGATGGACCAGTATATTTAAGATTATCAAGATTAGCTACTCCTATAATATATGATGAAAATGAAGAGTTTGAAATAGGGAAAGGAATTCAAATAGGAAAAGGAAAAGATGCAACTATTTTTGCAACAGGTATTACAGTTTCAGAAGCATTAAAAGCACAAGAAGAATTAAAGAAGAGCAATATAAATATAAGAGTTGTAGATATTCATACAATAAAGCCAATAGACAAAGAATTAATTGTAAAGTGTGCAAAAGAAACAGATAGAATAATTGTAATAGAAGATCATAGTATAATTGGAGGACTTGGCTCAGCTATTTGTGAAGTTTTGTCAGAAGGATATCCTTGTTTAATAACAAGAATGGGAATAAAAGATACATTTGGTAAATCTGGAAAAGCGGAGGAATTAATAAAGTATTTTAATATTGATGCTGACTCAATTATAGAAGAAGTAAAAAATAAAAAATGATGGGTATTGTGAAAAGTTGCCAAAATTGATAGGGTATTTTGGCAACTTTTAATAATACCCAGACTAATTTCTCTATTATGAAATTTACAATTTGTCAAAAGAACATCCACTTAAAAAAATCACATTTGAGTAGAGAAATGTGAATTTTTTGTGAATTCTGAAAAATGAAGAAAATAGGAGAAAAATAGTATAAAAGCCAAACAAAGGTAATTTTTGTACTATTTTTTTCTAAATAAGCTATTGCAAATAAAACGTTTTACTGATATCATAAATAAAAAAATTAATAAAAATGTCTTTTTTATGTAAGGAGCTTTAAAATGATAGAATTTAGAAATGTTAACAAAACTTATGGAACAGGTACTGAGGCTGTTCATAATGCTAACTTTAAAATAGATAAAGGCGAATTTGCTTTCTTAGTAGGGAGTTCAGGTTCTGGAAAATCAACATTAATTAAACTAATATTAAAAGAAGAAGAACCAACATCAGGAAATATAATTATAAATGGAAAAGATACTACTTTCTTAAAACCTAAAAGAGTACCTTTTTTAAGAAGAAGTATGGGAGTAGTGTTTCAAGACTTTAGATTGTTACCAGATAAAACTGTATATGAAAATGTTGCATTTGCTATGTATATAGTTAAAGCAACTCCAAGACATATCAGAAG
Source organism: uncultured Clostridia bacterium (assembly GCA_948805675.1). Lineage (GTDB taxonomy): Bacteria > Bacillota > Clostridia > TANB77 > CAG-508 > CAG-492. Next base: position 366,173 of record CAQIBN010000001.1, read on the forward strand.
GCAAGTACCAATGGTATTATCATTAGTTGGATTAAGTGCAAAAGCTAAAGTTTATCCAAATGAATTATCAGGAGGAGAACAACAAAGAGTAGCTTTAGCAAGAGCACTAGTTAATAATCCATCAATGCTTATTGCAGACGAACCAACTCGGAAATCTTGATCCAGATACTGCATGGGATATTATGACACTTTTAAATGATATAAATTTAAGAGGAACAACAGTTGTTGTAGCAACACATGCAAAAGATATTGTAGATAAAATGAAAAAAAGAGTTATACAAATAGAAAAAGGTAATATCATAAGAGATGATAAAAAAGGTGGTTATAATAGTGAAATATAATATACTTAGTTATTTAATAGGTGAAGGTTTTAGAAATGTTTTAAAAAATAAGAAGTCAACAGGTGCATCTTTAATGATTATGTGTGCAACAATGATAATTTTTGGTGTGTTTTTTATGATTGGTGAAAATATAAATCATATAATGAGTGAACTAGAAATGCAACAAGGTATGCAAGTATTTATTAAAGATGAAGTTACAGAAAAAGGCATAACAGAATTAGGCGATAAAATAAGAGCTTTAAGTGATGTAAACAAGGTAGAATTTGTTTCTAAAGAAGATGCTTTAAATCAAATGAAGGAAAAGGTTGGAGATAAACAATTTTTGCTTTCTGGTTATGAAGAAAATAATCCATTTCCAGCATCATATATAGTTACATTAACAGATTTAAATAAAAGTGAAGATGTAAAAAATGTAATTGATAAATTTGAAGGGATTAAAGACATTCAATTAAGAGGAAATACAATAAATGCATTAATAAAAATTGCAAATTTAGTCAGAATTGTTTCTGGTGCAATACTTATATTACTAGTAGTTATATCAATATTTATTATTGCAAATACAATAAAATTAACTGTTCATGCAAGAAGAAGAGAAATATCTATTATGAAATATGTAGGTGCTACAAATAATTTTATTAGATGGCCTTTTATAGTAGAAGGTATAATTATTGGAGTTATATCTGCTTTAATTTCAATAATGTTACTTGGAGTATCCTATAATTTGATATCTGAAAAACTTATAACTACATTAGGAGCAAATGTAATAAATATAGATTTATTAACTTTCTCAGATATGTTTACTTTAATAATTATAGTATATTTAGTTTTGGGTATTGGTATAGGAACATTAGGAAGTATAATCTCTATGAGAAAATATTTAGATGTATAAGGATAAGGAGAGTAAGATGCATATGAAAAAGAAAATAGTGGCAAGTATACTTGCAATATTGTTAATTAGTTTTAGTTTTACAACTGCTTTTGCAGTTTCAAATGATGAAAAAAGTAAAGTTCAAAATCAAATCAATGAAAAAAAAGATGAATTACAAGATGTAAAAGATGAAAAATCAGGGGTATTATCAGAAATAGATAAATTGAATACATCAATTGCCTCTACAGAAAAGGAAATATCTGATTTAAATGATAAAATTACAGAATTAACTAGTAGTATATCAGATAAAACAAAAGAAATAGAAAAAAAAGAAGAGGAATTTGAAGAAAAAGATAAACTTCTTAAAGACAGATTAGTAGCATTATATGAAGCTGGAGATACAACATATTTAGATATGTTATTAACATCAGGAAGTATTACAGATTTTATTTCTAGTTACTATTTAGTAGCACAACTTACAAAATGTGATACAGAAGTTTTAAATGCGATAGAAAATACTAAAAAAGAAATAGAAGATGATAAAAAAGAATTAGAAACTAAAAAACAAGAAATTGATAAAACAAAAAGTCAGATTGCAGAGAAGAATGAAAAATTAAAAAGTGATAAAAATACAAAACAAGCTAAAGTTAATAGTCTTACAGATGAAGAAAAAGAACTAGAAAGTCAACTTGCACAATATAATGCTGAAATGGAAAGAATTGCAGCTGCAGAAAGAAGAGCAAAGGCAGAAGAAGAGGCTAGAAGAAAAAAAGAAGAACAAGATACCAACAAGAATCAAACAACTAGTGGAACAACAAATGGTACAGGAAATACAGGTGCAACAGGAGGGTCTAGTGGAACAGTAACATCAAGTGGAAAAATGACTTGGCCAATACCTGGTTATAGAAATGTTACTTCAAATTTTGGATATAGAATACATCCAATATACCATACATGGAAATTACATTCTGGTATAGATGTTGGAGCTCCAACTGGTGCAAAATTTGTTGCAGCAGATGATGGAACAGTATTAATTGCAAGTTATGGATATAATGGTGGATATGGAAATTATGTAGTTATAAGTCATGGAAATGGGATAACAACAAGATATGCACATGGAACTACAATATTAGTAAGTGCTGGTCAAAGAGTAACAAAAGGAACACCAGTTTTAACTGTAGGTTCAACAGGAGCTTCAACAGGACCACATGCTCATTTTGAAGTAAGAGTTAATGGAACAGCAGTTAATCCACTTAACTATTTATAATATTAATTTAGAAAAAATATCCATTGAAAGAAAAAAATAAATATTATATAATAATATTAGCAGAAATAAATACATAAGTAAAAGAAAGGAGAAATTCTCATGAATAGAAAACTGTTTTTTGTTTTAATTGTTCTATTGATGATCTTTAACCTTTCTTTTTCTACTTTGGCTGAGAGTTTAGATGAAAAAAAAGAAGAGATATCTAATAAGATTGAAGAACAAAGTCAGAAATTAGAATATGTACAAGGTGAAATATCAGAGGCAGTTAAAGAAATACAGGAATTAGATGATAAAATTATAGAATATGAAAATCAAATTAATAACTTAAAAGATAAACTTATTGACTCACAAAAGAATATTAAAGAAATAAGTGAAAAATATAATAAGGTGAAAGAAGAATATGATAAGAATGAAAAAATTTTTCAAGATAGATTAGTAGCATTATATGAAGCAGGTGATACTACATATTTAGATGTATTGCTTTCATCTAGTAATATAACAGATTTTATCTCTAATTATTATTTAATAGCACAATTAGCAGATTATGATTCTAAGTTATTGTCTAAAATAGAAGTACAAAAAAATGAACTAGAACAAACAAAAAGTAGATTAGAGGGAGAAGAAAAAGAGTTACAAGATTTAAAAGCTCAAGCAATAAGTATGGCAACTACTTTAAAGAATTCCAAAACACTTCAGAAAAGTAAAATGGAAAATTTAACAGAAGAAGAAAAGAATATACAAAATCAAATAAAAGAATATAAGTTAGAAGAAACAAAAATAGAGAATCAAATTAGATTAGCAAATGGAAATACAAGTTATGAGCTTCAATATACAGGAGGAGTTATGATGTGGCCAGTTGCAAAGTCTGATACATATATAACATCTCCATTTGGTATGAGGGAACATCCAATACAAGGAGTTGTAAAGGGACATACAGGAATAGATATAGGTAATGCAGGGTTTGGAGCAAAAGTAGTTGCAGCAAGTGATGGTGTTGTAAGTTTTGCAGGTGTTTTAGGTGGATATGGAAATTGTGTAATTATAAATCATGGAGGAGGAATATCTACACTTTATGGACATGGACAAGCAATACTAACAAAAGTAGGAGAAAATGTTAAACAAGGAGATATAATAATGGAAGTGGGTTCAACAGGAAATTCAACACGGACCACATCTACATTTTGAAGTAAGAGTAAATAACATTGCAGTTAATCCTGTTACATATTTACAAGGATAAAATAAGAGCAATATTTTGCTCTTATTTTAAGTAAAAGTAATACTATAATAAATTGTCCAACGCAAAATAAATTTAACTAAAAGATTTTTTTATTATATAAAATTATTATAGACTTTTATAAAAGATTGCAAATGAATGTTTGAATTTAGATTGTAAAAGTATTAATTAAATATAAATCAATTTACTATTGTTATATAATAGGAAATTTGTAGTACAGAATAAAGTATAATTAATAGTGCTTTCCTATTATATAAAATTGTACACAATTTTTTTCAAAAATTCGCACATAAACAATTAAACGTGGTCTGTAAGAGGATTAATTAAGAAATAAATATAAATGCAGCCCACTATTGTTCTATAAAAAGTATATTAGAGTATAATATATAAAGATATTATGAATAGAAAAGAGGAAAAAAATGAATTCAAAAAAAATAAATAATATATATAAATATACAATTATCATTATAATAACAGCTTTTATAACTTTTATATTAACATCTACTTTTGTATATCGTTTTATTAATAATGATGAAAGATATTATATAAAAAATTCTAAAACAGAAAGTTCTAGTTTAGAACAGACACTTTCATATTTTAAAGAAATATTAGAGAAAAAGTATATAGGGGAAATTGATGAAGAAGAATTAAAAGAAAGTGCTATTAAAGGATATATTGCAGGTTTAAATGATCCATATACAGAATATTTTACTAAAGAAGAAATGCAAGAATTTACAGAAGAAACAGAAGGTGAATATGTAGGAATAGGTATATATACTACAACAGATACAAAACAAAATGCAATTGTTGTATTAAGGACAATTGGTGATTCTCCAGCAAGTAAAGCAGGATTACTTACAGGAGATATTATAACAAAAGTAGATGACCAAGTGTTTACAGGTGAACAGTTAAATGAAGCTGTTAAAAAGATGAAAGGAATATCTGGAACTAATGTTAAAATAACTGTTCTAAGAAATGATAAAGAAATGGAATTTGATATAAAAAGAGAAAATATAAAAATTAGCCATGTTAGTTCTAATGTACTAAATGATAAGATAGGATATATAAAAATATCATCTTTCGAAGGTGGATGTTCAGAAGAGTTTTTAGACAAATATAAAGAAATAGAAAAACAAAATATAAAATCATTAATTATAGATTTGAGATTTAATGGTGGAGGAATTGTAGATGAAGCATTAAATATAGCAGAATTAATGGTTCCAAAAGATAAAGTTTTATTAATAACAAAAGATAAAACAGAAGAAGAAGATATAGTAAAAGCAAAGAAAGATGCTAGTATAAATATGCCAGTAGTTGTTTTAGTAAATGAGTATTCAGCAAGTGCATCAGAGATTTTAGCAGGTATTTTAAAAGAGGATATAAATGCAATATTAGTTGGTAATACAACATATGGAAAAGGCGTAATTCAAACTGTATATCCATTAAAAGATGGTAGTGGATTAAAAATAACAACAGATGAATATTATACTCCGAATCATAATAAAATTAATAAAGTTGGAATAGAACCAACATTAAAAGTTGAAATTCCAGAAGAATTAAAACAGATTACTAATTTACCATTAGAACAGGATATACAATTACAAAAAGCTATAGAAGAATTAAAATAAAAGTATGTAATAAAATGAACAATGAAATCAAATTTTTTATTGAGTGAATAAAGAATAATAAATTTAAAACAATTAATAAGTATTTTGACGGAAAAATGATATAGATTTCTAAAAGAAACGACCTAAGACTAGTGAAATATATGGTTTTTAGGTCTTTTTTTAATGTAAATAAAAAAATTAAAAAAATTTTAGAAAAAGTATTGACATTTATAATGTAATTTAGTATACTTAACGAGTCGAAGGAAATGGTCGCTTAGCTCAGCTGGGAGAGCATCTGCCTTACAAGCAGGAGGTCATAGGTTCGAGCCCTATAGCGACCACCATTTTCTTACAAAGAGTATTTAGTTGTCTAAATATTTTTTGTTTTACGGCCTGGTAGTTCAGTTGGTTAGAACGCTAGCCTGTCACGCTAGAGGTCGACGGTTCGAGCCCGTTCCAGGTCGCCATTTTTTTTGGCTTTATAGCTCAGTTGGTAGAGCAAGGGACTGAAAATCCCTGTGTCCCTGGTTCGATTCCAGGTGAAGCCACCAAAGAAAA
>CAQIBN010000002.1 GCA_948805675.1 uncultured Clostridia bacterium
CCCAAGTTGCCTAGCACCTAATCAAAAAATGTCCAATTTTTTGGGTTCAGTACATTATGTAAGTGTTTTTTTCTTAATATGCTGATACTTCTAATATTTCAAATTTAGCATTCTTTAGTTGTTTAGCTTTATCTGATGTTACCAAATTAAATCCTTCAACATTTTGACTTTGTCCAGACTTTAAATCATTAATGTAAATAGTGTCTTCATCTATTCTAGTTCCATCATTGTCTACTGCTTCAATTTTAACACTAAAAGACTTAGTTTCAGTTGTTTTATTTGTTACTTTTACTTTAAGTTTTGTGGTAGTAATATAATTTTTATTATCTACCTCAAATTTACCTATTTCAACATCTAATTCATTTTGTAATACCTGTTCTGTTTTTGAACCTGTAGCCTTATCTAAATTATCACTAACTGTATCAAGTGCATCTGACCAAATTCTTTGCATATTAATTGTTACTACAACTGTTAATATTCCTAAAATTATTCCTGCAATCGCCTTTCCTCTTCCAGCTTTCTTTGCTAATGCAACAGCTCCAAAAATAAAAGCTAAAATCCCCATAATAAATGATAAATTGTTTACAATTGGAATAATTGAAGTACATATACCAATTATTCCTAATACTAGTCCAGCTGTACTAAAGCCACTCTTTTTTGTTTGTTCCATAATAAATTTTCCCCCTTTGTTTAATATACAAAAATTATATCGAACCAAGTCGAACAAAATTAATAAAAATCATGTTCCAAAATCCGACATTACTTTTATATTTTAAGGAAATTGTATGATATTTATATGTTTCTTTCAATAAAATTTATGTTACATTATGATTACTATTCTTCTATGCCTTAATTTTTGCTTATCTTTCTGCACTTTTTGGTTATACTTCTTTCTTGAACAATTTACTAAACAGATTAAATAAACTTATTCTTATTGGATTTGCAATTACTATACTAGTTCTTATTAGTTTATCTGTTATCGCTTCTTGTAACTGTATTCCTGTTTGAATTCTTCAATCATTTTAATAGATTGTACCTACAAGAATAAATTAACTTCTTTATATTTGTATCTATTCCATAACCTTCCATTCCTAAAGCTTGTCCTACCGTAGAAGTTTCACAATTCTCTATATAACTTGTCTTATTTATAAACAAACTATTTTCCTTTCATAAGCATGTTCTATTCCTAAAATATCCCCCTCCATTGTTATGACAATTGCTTTAAAAACACATACTCCATTGTCTAAATTAATTAGTTGTGTTTCTATTTTCCTGCCAGATGAACCATTCTAAAAACTTACATCATTTGATTAACTTCAGTATATTCTTTACCCTTGATGTCTATTGTCTTTATAGTTTCATTAACTTTTTGTATATCTTTAAAAGTTACATTTTTCATTCTTATATATCCTCCAATCTTTCTAGCTCATTTTCATTCTTTATCCTTTTATCATTTATATCTTCTGCTACAGTATGTAATAAATTGTATTGTTCATCTAAGCCTTCTACTTCACGTAAATCATTTAAAACCTCTTGCATCTTTTCATATGAATGTTTTAAATCTCCTATATCTTTCTCTAATCTTTCTTTATCGTCCATTTTTTATTTTCCTTTCTCTTGCTATCTTTATGTAAATATGCTAAAATACACAAAGATAGCGTTTATTTATGTGTTATCTTGAAGATGTGAAATCTCGGCGTCCAAACTTTGATTTACTACATCTTCTTTTATTTTGCTTTTCTTTATCTATTACTAAATATATGCTACAAAAACAAATTATTGCATATACTAAACTAAATGGCATTTTATTTCATCTCTCTTTCAAATAATAATTTAATGTACATTCTGAAAAAAACATATTATGTCATTTCCTTGATGTTACTGCTGATAATATAGCTCATGAGTGTTATAACAATATACTTACTCCAGAACTGCAAAAACTAGTCAATAATGCAAAATGTCTTATACCTAAACAAATAACAGAACTTAATAACTTTATTGACTCTCTTTACTTTATGAAGCAGAATATGAAGACTTCTCTAATATTCTTCTTATATCAGGAGAAAATTCTGTTACCACTTCTATAGTCAAACATATCCTGCCTGATTTAATAAAAGAATTTATACATAGAAGAAAGTAAATGTAACTTTTATACTTTCTAATTGCTTATTAATAACTTATTCAAAATTCAATTCTTATTTTATTGACATAATTAAGTTTTCATTATATAATTACATTACAGTATTAACATAAATACTATTAATTTGTTGAACTATTTGTAGATTGGTCGTCATCAGATAGTTCTTTTTTTAATATCTCATATTGTTCATCCATGTATTGTCCTAATTCTATTATTTTTTTATTTTTATATAGTAGCTTCATATTTCCTATTATGTTAAATATTGCATTTTGTATTTCTGTCATTTTTTTATCCATTATCATCTAAATCACTCCTTTTTATATTTACTTTAACATACGTTTATCTCTAAACTGTACATTTCGAAAAATTTATTTCATAAACTTGTATAACATTCCCGTAAAATCTAAATTGTATAATGTAATTAGTCCTAGTGTGCATTTTATTACTCTTATTAGTGCTTGTACTATTTTTTTGCTTAGTTCTTTTTTGCTTATTTTAATCATTTATTTTTACCTCTTTCTAAATAGATTGTTTAGTTGTATTACTTATTTGTTCTATTATTTTTATTACTTTTATGTATTCTTCTGAGAATATTTGGACATGCTAACATTCATTTATTTTCACCTCTTTTAGTAAACCATGTTTTACAGTATTATCAAAAAATATTGTTAATTATGTATCACAGTATCATCATAAAAATTTCCTCTACCTTTTTATTAAGTGCTTTTGAAATATTAATCATTGTATTTCCATTAGGTATTGTTCCATTCTCTATTGCTGAGAGTGCAACTCTTGATATTTCTGAATTTTCTGCTAACTTCTCTTGAGATAAACCCTTTTCTGTTCTTATTCCTGCAATTCTATTTTTCAACATTTTATTTCCTCCTTTCATTTTGATGTGTTAATCATACATTACATTTTTAAAATTATCAAGCATAATTTACAACTTTTTTTTAATTTTTATTGATTTTTTGTAAAGTAGAGTTTACAATATAGTTAGGAGGCTGATTTCATGGAAAATAAACTAGGAAAATTCTTAATAGAAAAACAAGGTGGTATGTCTCTAAGAGAATTCGCAAAAAGGTTAGATATAAGTCATACATATTTAGATAGTCTAGAAAAAGGATATGATAATAGAACCAAAAAGCCAGTTAGGATTACTGTTGACACTCTTTCAAAAATTGCAGAAGCTTTAGGTGAACCTTTAGAAAAATTGGTATCTTTATCTAGAAATCAAGATTACACTTCTGTTAATGTAAATAACATGGATGTAGCTTTCGCCTCTGGCATAAAAGAACTGAATGAAACTAATAAAGCTATTCTTAAAAGTACTATAGAAGCTTTACTAGCCAAACAAGAAAAAGATGAAGAAAATAAAAAATAAATTATATAGATACACTTACTTAAGATAAGTACCAAACTACTTATCTTATTTTTATAATTTGGTATTCTATGTGTCTATAAGAAGGATATATAGTAAAAAATTTATGCAATAATATTTCACTCCATAAAGAGAAGAAAAATAAAGGATATTCTTAATAATGAACAAATATTTCAATTTTACAGTAAAAATGAAATAAAACAATTGTAAGAGTTTTTTGAATGAAATAAATTTTAAAATGTAATATTATTTGCACTTGGTACTGGCATTAGAAGAGGAGAATTTCTTGGATTGTAATGGTCTGATATTGATCTAAAAATAAATAAATAAAAGTTATTCATAATTTAGCCTATGTTGCTAATATTTCGAAAAATGGCACAACAAAAGAAGTTTGCAATTACAAACTCCTAAAACAGAAATCATACATAAAATCGAATACTTATTAAACTGAGTCGATAAAAAGTTGTTAAATATAAAAATAGCAAGGTTGTTACAAATTCCTGTAACCCTTGCTATTACTATTTTTATTACTCAATTATTTCAGATACAACACCTGAACCAACTGTTCTACCACCTTCACGAATAGCGAATCTTAATCCTTTTTCGATAGCGATAGGTGTAATTAATTCGATTGTCATATCAATGTTATCACCTGGCATAACCATTTCTGTTCCAGCAGGTAATTCAATAACACCTGTAACGTCTGTTGTTCTAAAGTAGAATTGTGGTCTATATCCATTAAAGAATGGTGTATGACGTCCACCTTCTTCTTTAGTTAAAACGTATACTTGTGATTTGAATTTTGTATGTGGATGAATTGTTCCTGGTTTTGCTAATACTTGACCTCTTTCGATATCATCTCTTTGAACACCTCTTAAAAGAACACCAATGTTATCTCCAGCTTCAGCTTGGTCTAGTAATTTTCTAAACATTTCAACACCTGTAACAACTGTTTTTGAAGATTCTTTTGCTAAACCAACAATTTCAACTTCGTCTTGTAATTTAACAACTCCTCTTTCAACTCTACCTGTAGCAACTGTTCCTCTACCAGTGATTGTGAATACATCTTCAACTGGCATTAGGAATGGCTCGTCTACTGGTCTTGATGGTGTTGGAATATAACTGTCAACAGCATCCATTAATTCTTTCATACATGCATATTCTGGTGCATTAGGATCTGTTGCAGAACTTTCTAATACTTGTAATGAAGATCCTTTAACGATTGGAATATCATCTCCTGGGAAATCGTAGCTTGATAATAAATCTCTAACTTCCATTTCAACTAATTCTAATAATTCTGGATCATCAACCATATCGCATTTATTTAAGTAAACAACGATAAATTTAACACCAACTTGTCTAGCAAGTAGTATATGCTCTCTTGTTTGAGGCATTGGACCATCTGCTGCAGATACAACTAATATTGCACCATCCATTTGAGCAGCACCTGTAATCATGTTCTTTACATAGTCTGCGTGTCCTGGGCAGTCAACATGTGCATAGTGTCTGTTTTCTGTTTCATATTCAACGTGAGCAGTATTAATTGTAATACCTCTTGCTTTTTCTTCTGGAGCACCATCGATTTGATCATAAGCTTCAAATTTTGCTTTTCCTAATAAACTTAAGTATTTTGTAATAGCTGCTGTTGTTGTTGTTTTTCCATGGTCAACGTGACCAATTGTACCAATGTTAACATGTGGTTTTGTTCTTTCAAATTTTGCTTTAGCCATTTAATTTTCCTCCTTAATATTAATGTTTGTATCTTTTATGATACTATATTTTATTTTTAAAATTAATAACTTATTCAAGCATAAGCATTTTATAACATTTTTTATAGTTTTGCAAGCTTTTTTACTAATTTTAATTAATCTTCTTTTTTTGCTCTACTTGCTACTATTGTTTCTAATACTGATTTTGGAACTTCTTCATAATGAGATGGTTCCATAGCATATGTTCCTCTACCTTGTGTTTTAGAACGTAAATCTGTTGCATAACCAAACATTTCTGAAAGTGGAATATATCCTCTTATTATTTGGTTACCAGCTCTTGTTTCCATACCTTCCATTCTTCCACGTCTTGAGTTAATGTCTCCAATAACATCTCCCATGTATTCTTCTGGAACAGTTACTTCAACTTTCATAATTGGTTCTAGAATAACAGATTTTGCTTGTTTACAACCTTCTTTAAATGCCATAGATCCTGCAATCTTGAATGCCATTTCAGAAGAGTCAACATCATGGTAAGAACCATCAACTAAAGTAGCTTTAAAGTCTATAACAGGGTAACCTGCTAAGATACCGCTATCTGCTGCTTCTCTAATACCTTCTTCAATTGGTTTAATGTATTCTTTTGGAACAACACCACCAACAATTTTGCTTTCAAATTCAATACCTGTTCCTGGTTCTAATGGTTCCATTTCTAACCACACGTGTCCATATTGTCCACGTCCACCAGATTGACGGATGAATTTTCCTTCTACTTTAACTTTGTTTCTAATTGTTTCTTTATAAGAAACTTGTGGTTTACCAACTGTACATTCTACTTTAAATTCTCTTTTTAATCTGTCTACGATGATATCTAAGTGTAATTCACCCATACCAGCGATAACTGTTTGACCTGTTTCATGATTTGTATATGTTTTAAATGTTGGGTCTTCTTCTGCAAGTTTTGCAAGTGCAATTCCCATTTTTTCGCTATTAGCTTTATCTTTTGGCTCAATAGCAATATCAATAACAGGTTCTGGGAATTCCATAGACTCTAGGATAACTGGTGCTGATGGATCACATAATGTATCTCCTGTAGATACTTCTTTTAGTCCAACTGCAGCAACTATATCTCCTGCATATATCTTTGTAATATCCTCTCTATGGTTAGCATGCATTAATAATAATCTTCCAATTCTATCTTTTTTATCTTTATTTGCATTTAATATTGTAGAACCTGCATCTAATGTTCCTGAATATACTCTTAAGAAACATAATTTTCCAACAAATGGATCTGTTGCAATTTTAAATGCAAGTGCTGAAAAAGGTTCACTATCACTTGGTTTTCTTTCTGTTTCATTTCCATCCATATCTACACCTTTTATTGCTGGTATATCTACTGGAGATGGTAAGAAGTCAACTACTGCATTTAATAATTCTTGAACACCTTTATTTTTATAAGATGATCCACAAGTCATTGGAACTATAGTGTTATCAATTGTTCCTTTTCTCAAACCTGCTTTAATCTCTTCTTCAGAAAGTTCTTCACCTTCTAAATATTTCATCATTAATTCATCATCTTGTTCAGCAGCATTTTCAATCATTGATGCTCTATATTTTTCAGCATCAGCTTTTAATTCTTCTGGAATATCACATTCTTCAATTTCAAGACCTTTATCATCTTTATGAATAAATGCTCTCATTTTTATTAGGTCAACAATTCCTTGGAAATTGTCTTCTGAACCGATTGGTAATTGAATTGGAACAGGATTTGCTCCTAATCTATCTTTAACTTGGTCAACACAACCATAAAAATCTGCACCAGTGATATCCATTTTATTAACATATATCATTCTTGGAACTTTATATTTATCAGCTTGTCTCCAAACAGTTTCAGATTGTGGTTGAACTCCACCTTTTGCAGCTAAAACTAGAACTGAACCATCTAATACTTTTAGTGATCTTTCAACTTCTACTGTAAAGTCAACGTGACCTGGAGTATCGATGATATTAATTCTATTACCTAACCACTTACAAGTTGTAGCAGCAGAAGTAATTGTAATACCTCTTTCTTGTTCTTGAACCATCCAGTCCATTGTTGCAGCACCTTCGTGAACTTCTCCTATTTTATGTGTTTTTCCTGTATAAAAAAGAATTCTTTCTGTTGTTGTTGTTTTTCCTGCATCAATATGGGCCATTATTCCTATATTTCTTGTTTTTTCTAAAGGAAACTCTCTTCCAGCCATATTTTTCCTCCTTTATTTACTAATAAGGAGAACAAGTATATTGTCCACCTTATAATTATTTTATTATTACCATTTGTAATTTTACTTACAGTTATGAACGAATGTGAATTACTGTAAGTTAATGTGGTAACATTGTAGTATTTATAATTATTACCATTTGTAATTTTACTAACAGTTATGAATGCATATGAATTACTGTTAGTTAATATGGCAACATTGTAGTAACTATAAATTTTACCATTTATAATGTGCAAATGCTTTGTTAGCTTCTGCCATTCTATGCATATCTTCTTTTTTCTTGAATGCTCCACCGTTTCCAGCTACAGCATCTATTATTTCACCAGCAAGTTTTTCAGACATTGTTTTTTCATGTCTATTTCTAGCATAAGTAACAAGCCATCTTAAACCTAATGTTTGTCTTCTCTCTGGTCTTATTTCAATTGGTACTTGGTATGTAGCACCTCCAATTCTTCTTGCTTTAACTTCAAGAACTGGCATTACATTATTTAGTCCAGCTTCAAATACTTCTAAAGCGTCTTTTTGCTCTTTTTCTTTTATGATATCAAATGCATCATAAACTATTTTTTGAGCAACTGTTTTTTTACCATCAAGCATTACATTGTTTATTAATTTTGTAACAACTTTGCTATTATATATTGGATCTGGTAAAACTTCTCTTTTAGCTATATATCCTTTTCTTGGCACTATTCTTCCCTCCTTATAAAAATTGATACTAATCACCTAGTATCTTAGGTACTCTAAAAAGCTTAATACTAATTTTACTTCTTAAAATCTTTTTAGTTAAGTGCTATATAATCTATTCTAAATTTAAGCACTAATCTTAAACATTAGTAATTATACGCACTAATTATAAAATAATCTTATCGATTATTTTTTTGGTTTTTTAGCTCCGTATTTAGATCTAGCTTGCATTCTGTCTTTAACGCCTGCTGTATCTAATGTTCCTCTTATAATGTGGTATCTAACACCTGGAAGGTCTTTTACTCTTCCTCCTCTTATTAAAACAACACTATGTTCTTGTAAGTTATGTCCTATACCTGGGATATAAGAAGTTACTTCATAACCATTTGAAAGTCTAACTCTGGCTACTTTTCTCAAAGCTGAGTTTGGTTTCTTTGGTGTTACTGTTTTAACAACTGTACATACACCTCTTTTTTGTGGTGCTCTTCTATCTGTTAATTTTTTCTTCATAGAATTGTAACCGTGTTGTAAAGCTGGTGATGTAGATTTTGTTGTTCCAGTTTTTCTTCCTTTTCTTACTAATTGATTAATTGTTGGCACTTAAATTTCACCTCCTAAAAATAATAAACCGTTAGTATAAATTTACAAAGGTTGTAATTTATACTAACGTTAAATATTTTAACATCTTTTTATAGTAAAGTCAATCATTTTTTGGCATTTTTGCATAAAAAAACTAGCCACTTTTGCAAGTAGCTGGTCCCAAGACTATAGTCCCAGTTAGTTTCTCAGTCATCATCAATAGATAATTGCCTTTTTACCTTTAACTTGGATGTAAATTTCGTACAACAAACACCTAAAGTATATGCAATACTACATTCAATCCAGTTGTTTTTTGCCCATTCAAGAATTGTATCCATCTTCAATGTTTGAAAAAGCTGAAATAATAGGATAATACCTAACACTACAAGAAGTGGCAAAAAAGCACTGAGAATACTCAAAATCTTCTTCATACAAATCTCCTTTCTGTAATCAAAATTTTCTTTTAGTAAACTGATTAGTATGATGAAGTAGTAGAACGTCTGCTCTATTATAATCATATTTTAACATATTTGACATAAAAAGTCAAATTTAGTTTACTTTCAAATTATGTCCCATATTTCATTATATCTTCTTAATTATATACTTTTTAATTTAATAAAAACCTATAAAATCAACTATTGTATCAATTTTATAGGTTCTACAAATTACATTATAAATTTACCTTTCATTATGTCATGTATTATCTATCCAATATTCCTTTTTCGTATTTTCCATATAGAGCTTTAACTTCATTATCTCCAAGCCTTTTATTTGGATTATCTATGTTATGTTTTATAATCTTTTCCTTATTTTTATCAATTCTATTTGACATCTTATTCTCTACCCCATTAACAACTTTATCTTTTGCTTTTTTTACTCCACCTATAATTGATTGAAATGTTTTACCAACAGTCTTTGTTGCCTTACCTGTTATCTTCGCTATATCTTGCCCCCTTTTCTTTGCATTTTTTTCCATCTTTTCAATTTTTATTGGTAATGTCTCGTTCTTAAATTTATCCATTTTTTGTTTTAATGGACTCATAACATTGTTATTAAATTGTTTCGCACTACCAAACATCTTTACTAATAGCTTTTGAAATACATTTTGCTTATCAACCCTTGATAAAGCTCTTTCTTGACTTCCTATAATATTCTCTACTTCTGTTTCAAAATCTTTTTCACAATTTTCAATGTTTTTATTTTGTTCTTCTATATTTCTTCTATAAAATTGAATTTGACCTTTCATCTTTGCTAATTCGGTATCACGTTCTGCTAATTTACTTTCTCTTTGTAAGATTTTTAGTGTTTTCATTTGCTTTTCTGCAGCTTCTACATCACCATTTTGTATGCACAAAGAAATTTTAGTCTGTAATTCTTCTAGTTTTTTAGGCGATTCTGCTTTATATTGAGTAAATTCCTCTATTTTTTTATCTGCTTCTTTTATTTTTCCTTGTCTTCTTAATTGATTGATTTCTATTTTACGTCTTGAAAATTCTTTATATCCTGGCATTTGCTTAAATTCTTGTTTCTTATCCTCATATTCTGAAACAGATTCTGCTTCAACTTGTTCCCATTCTCCCTTTTCCTGTATAAGTGCTTTTTTCTCTTCTTTAAATGCTTTTTTGGCACCGAGCTAATATATCCTCATAATATTCTATTACACTTGCAACATCTGTCTTGCTTTGTTTATAAATTTTAGCTTGATCATCCACATATTCCTTTAAACTAGTTATTTTTTTTGAAACAAAATTTTTAGTACTTGTTTGAAAATGTGCAGCATCAACTTTACTTGCTTGCACTTGTGTTGTAACAAGTTCTCTTAATAGTTCTGTAAGTTTAAATTTTTGTGCTGTTGTAGCATTACCTCCACTTTCCATATTTCCTCCTTTTATTTTTATTAATCTTCTACATCTAATATTTGATCAATTTTTTCTCTAAGTTGTGCTTCTCTTTTTTTTAATTTTTCTTTTAACTCTTCTAATTCCTCTGGAGAAGCTTTATCTAAATTTATTATTTTGCCATCAAAAATTATTGTGCCAAATTCCTCGTCTTTCTCATCTTCCATAATTATATCCTCCATTTTCTTTAGTTATTTCTACTCTTTTATTATAACATTACAAAACACTATAATCAACATAAAATAAAAAAATATTACAAAATATGTTGTTATCTTGTAATACTTCCCATTTACAGTACCTTATTTAATTCTTCTAAAGCCCTATCTGCAAGTTTAGTATATCTCAACTTCTTATCCTTTACCTTCTCATCTAATTCTGGCAATATACCAAAATTTGCATTCATAGGTTGAAATTTTTTATTTTCAGACGAAATGTATTTTGCTAAAGCTCCTATCATCGTTTTATTTGAAAACTTAACATTTTCTTTTTTCTCAAAGAATCTACTTACTGCATTTATAGCAGCTACCATTCCAGAAGATATAGATTCTACATATCCTTCTACACCTGTAATTTGCCCTGCAAAAAATATATTGCTATTTTGTTTAAATTTATATGTTTCATCTAATAAATATGGAGAATTAATATATGTATTTCTATGCATTACTCCATATTTCATAAATTCTGCATTTTCTAAACCAGGTATAAGGCTAAATACTCTTTTTTGTTCTCCAAATTTAAGATTTGTTTGAAATCCTACTAAATTAAATAGTGTTCCCTCTTTATTATCTTGTCTTAATTGAACTATTGCATATGGTCTTCTTCCTATTCTTGGGTCTGTAAATCCTACAGGTTTTAATGGTCCAAATCTTAATGTATCTATTCCTCTTTTTGCCATTACCTCAATTGGCATACATCCTTCAAAAATTTCTCTTTTTTCAAATTCATGTAGTTTTACTACCTCAGCCTCTATAAGCTCTTTGCAAAATTTTTCATATTCATCTTTATTCATTGGAAGATTTATATAATTTCGATTTTCTAAATTAGTGTTTCTATTTTTCCAATCCTCTAGTGATTCCTCTTTCCCTCTTTCTTGTTCATATCTATCTCCCCAAAAAGCAATACTCATATCAATTGAATCCCTTGTTATTATTGGAGCTGCAGCATCATAAAAATACAATCCATTATCCCCTATTAAATCCATTATTTGTTTTGCTAAACAATCCGAAGTTAATGGACCTGTTGCAACTATAACTATTCCATCTATTGCTTGCTCTTTAATTGATTCTTCTTTCCCAAATTCTTTTCTAATAACTTCTATATTAGGATTATTTTCTATTTCTTCAGTAACTGCTTTAGAAAATTCCTCTCTATCAACTGCAAGGGCTTGACCAGCAGGCACACTTGTTTTATCTGCAATTTTTATCAATAATGAATCTAACATTCTTAATTCTTCTTTTAATAATCCACATGCATTTGTATGTAAATTTGATTTAAAAGAGTTACTACAGACAACTTCTGCTAATTTTGTACTTGTATGAGCATCACTATATTTATTGGGTTTCATTTCATATAATTTAACTTTTATTCCTCTTTTAGCAATCTGATAAGCTACTTCTGTTCCTGCTAAACCTCCACCTATAACAGTTATATAATCATTCATATCTATAATCCTTTCCTGAACATTGAATAAACATTTGAGACAACATTTGGGAACATTTGGGGACGGGGTTGAATGTTCATGCATACGCATAAAAACTATACATTCAAACTAGTTGAAAATACTCTATTATTAGTAATTGGTTATAAATCAATTTGGTGAACATTTAACCCCGTCCCCAAATGTTCAAATGTTTATCTAAATAACTCCATAATTTCTTCTTTAGATAATTTATTAATAAAAGTTTCTTTTGTAGACAACATATTATCTATTAATTTTTCTTTCTTTCGTTGAAGCTCATAAATTTTTTCTTCAATTGAATTTCTCGTAATCAATTTATATACTTGAACATTCTTTTTTTGACCTATTCTATATGTTCTATCTGTTGCTTGATTTTCTGCAGATATATTCCACCATGGATCATAATGTATAACCATATCTGCACCTGTTAAGTTAAGTCCTGTTCCACCTGCTTTTAATGATATTAAAAACACTTTTATATTGTCGTTTTGATTAAATTCATCTACTAATTTTATTCTTTCTACTACTTTTGTCTGACCTGTTAATTTGAAATATTCTATTTTCTCTTTTTTTAATTCTTGCTCTAAAATGTTAAACATTGATGTGTAACCAGAAAAAAGAAGTATTTTATGTCCTCCCTCTACTGCATCTTTTGTAATCTGCATACATTGATTAAGCTTACTACTTTCACCTTCATAATTTTCTATAAATAAACTAGGATGACAACATATTTGCCTTAACCTCATTAGTAAAGCAAGTATTTTCATTTGGCTTGCCTCAAAACCTCTATTTTTAATTTCTACCACAACTTCTTTTTTTGCCTGTGCTAAATAAGACATATATACATCTAATTGTTCTCCTTGCATTTCATTATTTAATACAGTAATTGTTTTATCTGGTAATTCTGTTAAAACATCTTTTTTTATTCTTCTTAAAATAAATGGTGATATTAATTTTTTTAGCCTATTTGTTAAAAACAAATCATTTTCTTTTATAATTGGTAGTTCATAAATTTGCTTAAATTTTCTATAACTAAATAAATATCCTGGCATAATAAAATCAAAAATCGACCATAATTCTGATAAAGAGTTTTCTATTGGTGTTCCTGTTAAAGCAAATTTTGTTTTAGCATTAATCTCTTTTATTGCTTTGGAATTTTGAGTATTATTATTCTTTATATATTGAGCTTCATCTGCAATTATATATTGAAATTCAATGTTTTTCTCTTTATATAAGTCTATATCTCTTTTTAATAAATCATATGAAGTAATTACAACATCAAAATCATTTATTTTGTTAATTTGATTTATTCTATCTTCTACACTTCCATGTATAACTTGTACTCTGAGGTTATTTGCAAATTTACAAATTTCTGACTGCCAGTTTAATGTAAGAGAACTAGGAGAAACTACAATTGTTGGTTTTGTTTCTTTATTGTTTTCTTTGTAGTCTAATATCAATGCAAGTAATTGTACTGTTTTACCAAGCCCCATATCATCAGCCAAAATTCCTCCTAAGTTATATTCATTTAAACTCTTTAGCCATTTAAACCCTATCTTTTGATATAATCTTAAATCAGCATTTAACGATTTTGGAACACTAATTTCATCATTTAATTCATCAATACCTATATCCTTTATAATTTTTTTATACTGTTCATCTTTATGTACATTAACATTTTTCAAATTATCTAATAATTTATCTAAATATAATGACCTATATATAGGTAATTTTAAAGTTCCTTTTTGAAGTTCTTTATAATCGATATCTAAACTTTCAGTAATATTATTCATAAATTCTAAATCTTCATTATTTTGTAATTCTAAAAAACTGCCATCTTTTAATCTATAAAATTTCTTTTTTAACTTATATTTATTTAATATATTAACTAATTCTGATGGTTCAAAATCTAGTTTAGTTAAATCTATATTTAGTAAATTATTTTCTACTCTTACCCCTAAAGAAACTATTTTTGGACCTTTAACTTCTTTTTGTTTAAAATTATCTGTAACTAAAACCTCAAACTTTTGCATATATGTTTCAATATCATTAGTTAAAAAATTATATATTAAATCATCATTTACTAGAATAAGTCTTGCATTTGCGCTATCAAGCATAAATCCGCTTCTTCTAAATATTTCTAAGTTCTCAGATTCTTTCAAAACATCTCTCGGAATATGTATATTATTTTCTACAAGTGGATTAAAACAACAATCTCCATATATAAATTTTATATCTGCTGTAATAAAATTATTTTTATCATAATCTAAATATACTTTTACATACAATTCTTTTGGCACATATTTTTCTATTTCTTCTTCACTTAATTTATCTAAATTGATGTATTTTTTTGTTGTTGGATATACTATAGAAAACAAATTATTTAAATCTTCTTTAAATAAATCTATTTCCTGTGTAAAGTTTTTTCTATATATCTCTAATATCTGCAATATATCCTTTTCTCTTTTTTTATCACATTTATACATTTTATTATCTATATAAAAGTATATATAATCTTTTCCACGGAAAATATCATATGAATATATATCTATATTAGGTTTAAGAATATATTCATCTTCATTTTTCTCTTCCAAAATAAATTTTATATCTGGTTCATTATCAATAAATAATATTTCACATTCTTCATTTTGATTTTGCATAACTATATATCTATTTTTTAATATGCTAAATAATTCATCCATTCCAGTATTAGAAAGTAAAATATAGCTATCACTTAAAGCTCTTGCATAATACCCATAATTATTAGATGATTCATTTGCATATTTAATTATTTCACCATATTTCATAATAAAATTTAAAATATCAATATCTTCTTTCGCAAAAGATTCCTTTATATGCTTAAACTCTAAGTTTGCTCCATATTTAAAAGTTTCTTCTTTCATCATTCTATCAAAAAAGTCTGGCAAACTTTTAATTTTATACAAATTCTTATTTCCTATTTTAAATTCGACCTTAATATTTCCATTTTGTTCATTGTAGATTAATTTAGGATATATTTTTATATTTCCTTCATTTATTATTGTTGACTCCACTTTTTCGTTTTCTAAATCTTCTATATCTAAATAAAAATGATTTATTAATTGCTTAAATATTCTATGATTACTTTTAAGTTTAGAATTCACTTTTTTATTTCTAATTTTATCGTCTTTATTCATATTGTTTAGTATATATTTATTACTATTTGAAAATTCAGTCATAGTTGCAATAATATGTTTACATGCAGAGTAACTATCTTCATACTCTGCACATGTGCATCTTAAATCTTCAATCTCATTTTTTATTACTTTTATATATACATCATATATATTTTGATTTCCAGTAACATTTGATGAAACTTCAAAATTTGAACTATTATCATATATTACTTTTGTAATATTTACTTTTTTATCCTCTACAATTTTCTTAGCTTTAGTTATTTTTTCTTCTCCTGATTCACTATACAAATCTTTTAATAATATTTCATCTACAACAATCATTTTATACTCCTAAAACTTCAAAATTAATTATTTAATTATACTATGCAATTCTAATTTTTACAAGTGATAATGACGATATTTTTTTATATTGCCGAACATTTTTTCTACATTATAAAAGAGAGCTTTATAACATAAGCTCTCTTTTTGAAGTATTTGCTAATAGGCTATAACTCCACCAGATAGAAAAACTTTTCCATATTCCTTAGTTGTAACTATTCTTTCTTTTTCATTATATGGTTCAATTGAAACTAAATAAACTTCCTCACCAGTATCCAATTCTACTAAACCTCTATTTTCGGAAAAAATCCCTTTAATAGCAATTAACATACTTGGCATTTCATCTACTATATTTTGCACAAATATTTCCATTTTGTCCCTTTGTTTTTTTAGCATATTTGTCTTAATAACTGATATTTCTTTTTTTGTTAATGAATCAAATGATTTCACTTTATATTTATTTCCATTTACACTTTCAGCTATTAAATTGCCTTTATTCATATAAAACTTTTTAATTGAACTTGTTACAACTAATTCACCTTTGCAATTTTCTTTAAATCCCATAAGTGACCGTTCTTGTACAAAGCATACTTTTTCTAATGTTATTATCATGTGGTATATACCTCCTAAAGTCTAATATATTTCTATATTATCATATTATATTTATTTTTACAATCACTTATAATAAAAGAACAGGATAAAAAACAATATAAAAACACGAAAATATTTTCACTTTATTAAAACCTCCCTATTTTAGAACAATAGCGGGCTGAATTATATTTCATACTTAATTGACCTTGTTACAGCTCTCGTTTAATTATTCGCACGCCAATTTTTTGTAAAAAATAGTGTGCAATTATTTTATATAATAGGAAAACCTCTATTAGTTAAATTTTGCTCCAAACTCGAACTTTCCTGTTATACAAAAAAGAAGTAGAACGTATTTTAAACTTTCTACTTCTCTTTTACATTTTAATAATTTTCTGCTTTTATTTCAAAATATGCCTTTGGATGACTACAAACTGGACAAACATCAGGTGCTTCTTTACCAATTACAATATGTCCGCAATTTCTACATTTCCAAATTTTATCTCCATCTTTACTAAATACTAATCCATTTTCAACATTTTCTAATAATTTTTTATATCTTTCTTCATGTTCTCTTTCTATTTTTGCAACTTCTTCAAATAAATATGCAATATGGTCAAATCCTTCTTCTTTTGCTTCTTTTGCCATTCTATCATACATATCTGTCCATTCAAAGTTTTCTCCTTCAGCTGCTGCTTTTAGATTTTCCTTAGTTGAAGATATTTCACCACCATTTAATAATTTAAACCACATTTTTGCATGTTCTTTTTCATTATCTGCTGTTTCTTGGAAAATAGCTGCAATTTGCTCATATCCTTCTTTTTTTGCTTTACTTGCAAAATATGTATACTTATTTCTTGCTTGTGATTCACCAGCAAAAGCCTCCATTAGATTTTTTTCTGTTTTTGTTCCTTTTAATTCTTTCATGTTATTTCCTCCCTTTTCTTCTTTTACTTTAAATTTCTCTTTTGATGCACCACACTTAGGACATTTTTCTGGTACTTGTTCTCCCATATGAATGTATCCACAAATTTTACATACATAAACCTTCACAAAATTACCTCCTACAATTTCTACAAATTCCATTAATTATAATCGAAAAATCTTCTTGATGTGCTTGTATCTGTTTTGTTAAAATTTTTATATCATTATCTATTTTTTTCATTTGTTCATCTTCTAACCAAATATCTGATACATTTCCACATTTTATACACTCAAAGTGAATATGTGGCTTAATATTTCCATCATATCTATCTATTCCACACTTTGTTTTTATTTTGGTAATTTCACCATCTTGATAAAGATTTTGTAAATTTCTATATATTGTTGCAATTCCTATATCTGGCATTTTGTTTTTTAAATCTAAAAACAACTCTTCTGCAGTTGGATGATCTTTTCTATTTTTTAATGAATTAATTATTGCTTCCCTTTGTTTACTATATTTCTTCATTTTTAGACCCTTCTTGATAATGATTATCATTATAATATTATATTATCCTATTTTTTTCAAGTATTTTTTTAAAAATTATTTATTTTTATTTTCTTCTATGTTAAAATCAATATTATTAAAAACTTCATTAAATAGTTAATAATTGAAATTTTTAATAAAAAATTTGCTAGAGTATATTACTGCTCGAATGGAGGCTTTTATGGAATTAAATAAATGTACAAGATGTGGTTCATTTCATAGCTCTGAATCTAATGTTTGTCCTACATGCACACAAAAAGATATTTCTGATATTGGTAAATTAAAAGGATTCTTATCTGAAAATGACATGACTTCAATTGAAGACATCTCTTATCAAACTGGTATAACAACAAAAAATTTGAATCGTTTTTTTGATTTGGATGAATTTAAAAAATAAAATTTTGAATTTGATTAAATTATAAAAACTACTTAAATATACAAAATCTTTTGCAAAATAAATAAGGTATATTAATAATTTTTGAACATTAAACAAAAATACTTAATCTTATTATTAAAACTATTAAAATCCTTATTTATTTTGCAATCTATTATATTTAGATTATTTTATGATTCCTAAAATACTTTTTAATTTTTTTGTTTTTTCTTTTGTTATATTATAACATTCCTTTATTTGCTCTACTGCTTTATTTCCTAACTTTAAGTTATTTGCATAAACATAAGCAAAGTCTTCATTTAAATTTATTTTATCTCCAACCTTCTTTTTTACAATAATTCCAACTTCATTATCAATTTCATCCTCTTTTTTTAATCTCCCTGCACCTAAATAACAAGATATTTTTCCTAACTTCTCTACATTTATACTATTTACATATCCTTCCTTTTCAGAACATACAGGTATTTTGTATTTTGCAAGTTTTAATTTTTCAGTATTTTGTATAAATTGTATATCCCCTCCTTGGTTACTTACAAGTTCAATAAATTTATTATAAGCTCTGCCATTATTTATATTTTGTAATATTTTGTTTTTATTAACTTCTATATCTTCTCCATTACCAGATAATTTTATCATTTGACTTCCAAGTTCTAATACAATATCTCTAACATCATGTTCCATATATCCTCTCAAAGCCTCGACCACTTCAATAACCTCTAATGTGTTTCCAATAGAATACCCTATTGGTTCATTCATATTTGTTAATACACATATAGTTTCTTTTCCTACCAAATTACCAATTCTTATCATTAAATTAGCTAGTTCTTCAGCTTTTTCTATAGTTTTCATAAAAGCACCGCTTCCTACAGTTACTTCTAATACAATTTTATTTGCACCTGATGCAATTTTCTTACTCATTATACTAGATGCAATTAAAGGTATATTATCTACACATGATATTGTATCTCGTAATGCATATATCTTTTTATCTGCTGGGGCTAAATTTAAATTTGCACAACTTAAACTAATCCCTATATTCTCTACATTTTTTATAAATTTCTCAATAGACTGATTTGTTTCATATCCTGGTATTGATTCTAATTTATCTATTGTACCACCTGTAAACCCAAGTCCTCTCCCAGACATTTTAGCTACTGGAATTCCTAGTGATGCAATAATTGGCATTAATATTAATGTAATTTTATCACCAACACCTCCTGTGCTATGTTTATCTACTACATTTTCTCCAAACATTGATAAGTCTAATACCTCACCAGAATAGGCCATAGCTAAAGTAAAATCTTTTATTTCTTCATCTGTCATTCCATTTATATATATTGCCATAATTAATGCTGATGCTTGATAATCTGTAATCTCTTCTTTTACATATGAATCTATAAAATATTGAATTTCTTGTCTAGTTAAAATTTTCTTATCTCTCTTTTTAGCAATTATATCTAATATATTCAAAACACATAATCCTCCTTTTTCTTTAACTTAGAAATATTCCTTTTGTACTCTAATTTTCTAATTTTTATTAACTATACTTTTTATTTATAACTTCTTACTTACTATTTTTCTAAATAAACTTTTTTACAAAACTTAATCTATGTAGTGGACATATTCCATTTTCTTTAATAGCTGTTATATGTGCAGAAGTCCCATATCCTTTATGTTTAGCAAACCCATATTGAGGATATACCTCATCCCATTGTTTCATTATTCTATCTCTTGTTACTTTTGCTATTATAGATGCTGCAGCAATAGAGTAACTTTTTGCATCACCTTTTATTATGGATTGATATGGTATACCATATGTATCTATATTAGTTAATGCATCCACCAATATTAAACTAGGCTTAATATTTAGATTTTTTATGCAATTTGTTAATCCAAGTTTAGTAGCATTTAATATATTAATTCTATCTATCTCCTTTTGCTCTATTATAGAAACACTATAGCTAATTGCTGTTTTAGTTATCTCTTCATATAATTTTTCTCTTTTCTTTTCTGATACTTTTTTTGAATCATTTACCCCTTCTATCATTGAATCTTTTGGCATTATGACACCTGCTACAACTACAGGACCAGCAAGTGGCCCCCTCCCTGCTTCATCTATTCCACAAATATAACTTTCTCCCTTTTTATACCACTCTTCTTCTATTTTTTTTATTTCTTGCAATCTTAATAGCTCTTTTTCTTTCATAAATATTCTTCCCCTCTATCTTTCTATTTGTTTTATTTCTGATAATTTATAATATTCGCTTTTCTTGTATATAAATGGCTTAGATAAAAGTATTTCACCAGTTTCATAATTAACTAATATATATTCATTATTTTCTAAAATAGCATCTTGTAGTTCATTTTCATATAAAATATTTTTATCAAAAACATAGTATTTATAGCATTCGTCTTGTGAGATTATATGTTTATCTATTAATTCTTTAATAAAATTACTATTTTCACATTCTGAGACCTTCTTTCCAACAAAAGGTTCATTATTATTAACCTGACTATTTACTTTTATATTATTTATTTTAGCTTGAACTAACAATAAATTTGTTTCAATAGTATTTAGTTTTTCAATCTCCAAATTTTCTCTAATATAATATACTAAAATCAATAATATAATAACTAAAATACAAAAATACACAATTAGTTTAAAATGTTTATTTTGAAAGTTCATCTTTTTCCTCCATTTTTGTTATTATATATATATTAATTTTATTTTTCAAGTACAATATTAGACATTTAATTAACTTATTCTACTTAATATTTTCACTCTATTTATAAAGTACAAAATAATAAATATATACTTTTTTATTAACATTAATCATTACATACTAGATTATAAGTGCAAAACCATTAACTATTAACATTTTTTTCACTAAATTTTCACAAATATCTTGTATTATATTAACAATTTGGGATATATTATAAATAATAATTTATGGAGGTATATTATGGAAAATAATCAATATAATAACAACAATACAAATAATGAACAAAAAATAAGTAATGAGCCAGCAAGTACATACACAGCTATTGATTCTCATAAAGAAAAAATAAAATTAGGATTCGGAAAAAGTGTTATAATGCCATTTTTGTGTGGAGCATTAGGTACTGTTATTGTGATAGGTACATGTTTTGGTGTTCCCACTATAAGAGAAAAACTCTTTTTAAATAATTCTAACAATAACCAATCTATAATTACAAATACTTCTCAACAAGCAATTACTAAAGAAACAAATGATAACCTAATCTCTCTTTCAAATTACTCTGAAACTGGTATTAATGTTGCAAACAAAGTACGACCATCCATTGTTGGAATTACAGTTGAATATTCTGTAAATTCTATTTTCTACAGAAACTATACTACAAATAACACAGCAAAAGCTGAAGGCTCTGGTATTATAATTAGTGAAGATGGATATATATTAACAAATAATCATATTGTTAATTCTTCTTCAAATTCTTCTTATTATGAAGTAGGAAAAGCAAATAAAGTTACAGTTTATCTATATAATGATGAAACAGCATATGAAGCTAAAATTATTGGTACAGATGAACAAACAGATTTAGCAGTTATAAAAATTGAAAAAACAGGTTTGCAATCAGCTGAACTTGGAGATTCCGATTCTGTTCAAGTAGGTGAATTTTCTATGGCAATTGGTAATCCACTTGGTATGCAAAGTAGTGTAACTGCTGGTATGATTAGTGCTGTTAATAGAGAAGTTACAGATTCAGATGGTAAAAACTATAAACTAATCCAAACAGATGCTGCTATAAACTCTGGTAATAGTGGTGGAGCTTTAGTTAATAGTAAAGGTCAAGTTATAGGTGTAAATACATTAAAACTTTCTGGAACAGGTATAGAGGGAATGGGATTTGCAATCCCAATTAATTCTACAAAAGAGATATACGAACAGTTAATACAATATAATAAAGTAAAAAGACCATATATTGGAATAACTGGTAGAGACCTTGATGAAGCTTTAGCAAAAGCAAATAATTTAGTAACAGGTATATATGTTCAATCTGTAGAAGACTTTACAGGAGCTCAAAAGGCAGATATTAGAAATGGTGATGTAATAATTGAAGCAGATGGACAAAAAATAACAAAAATGGATGAATTAAATGAAATTAAAAATAAGCATAATATTGGAGATGAGATGAAATTAAAAGTATATAGAAATGGTTCTGAAAAAGAATTAACTATTATACTTGGAGAACAACCTTAATGATTCTAAAATTGTCATATAAAATTTAGAGCTTACACAATCTTTACAATACTATCTATACAAATTATTTGATATGCTTATTGCATATACACTTACAATACTCTCTTAATAAATTACACTATATTTAAGTAACAAAAAAGGTATGATATAAAAAACTTTATATATCATACCTTTTTAAATATACTATATATGGGATTATTTTCTTATTTATCACATTTAATTCACAAAATGAACAAAAATAAATAGTATATTATTACTATAGTTAGTAATTAATTACTCTTAGTTACTAACAAATAAAAGAAAAACATCCCCTTTTATTTTTAACGACTACTTAAAAAAAGTAGTCGTTTTTATTTATTATAGGATAGTTAATAACAAAATTCTTAAATTAACTAATACACTATATATTTTATTTATCTTCTTAAAAAACCATCCATATTTTTCACTTCTATTTTCTAATTATAAACATATCTTTGTGGATTTATTTGGCTTCCATTTTGCCTAATTTCAAAATGTAAATGGTTACCTGTCGAACGTCCTGTTGAACCAACAGCTGCGATATTATCACCAGCATTTACTTTTTGACCCTTTTTTACATATAATTTACTACAATGTGCATAATATGTTTCAATACCATTTCCATGAGAAATTATTACTAAATTTCCATATCCACCAGAATTATAACCAGAATATGTTACTGTTCCATCTGCTGCAGCATATATTGGTGTACCATTTGGAGAACCTATATCTATCCCTTTATGTGCACTTTTTCTTATACTTTCTTTACTTCCAAATCTGGATGTAATTGTTCCTGTTACAGGCTTTACACTAAAATATACACCATTAAAAGTTTTAGCACTTTTTACTTGTTCTTGCTTTTTTGCTTCATTTACAGTATTACTAATATTACTTTCTGCATCTGCAACTTTTACTGTATTTAATTCTTCTAAATTAGTGGTATATATTTCTGTTATTCCTAGTTTTAAATCACTTTTTGAGTTATCATTTTTTATTTTTGCAACAACTTCTTCTGCTTCTTCCATTGTATTTACATATGATTGATTATTGCCATCTAAAGTTATAGCATACATTTTATAAGTTGTTTCAGAACTTTTGGCTATTTTATCTAATATTTCTTGTTCATTTGTATTACATGTTTTATCAATCAATTTAAATTCATAACTAGGTATACTATCTAATGTAATATATGCTACATTAACTTCTTTTGAAGTTAATATATCTTCTTCAATAATTTTTTCAAAACTATTTTTATTAGTTATATACCCTACTTCTTCTCCAAAAAAAGTAACTTTATATACTGGCTTGTATTTAATAAATACTATACCAATCACTATAGCTGTTGCAATTATTAGTAAAGTTATTAATTTAAAAGATTTTTTAAAATAATATAATATTCTACTTTTTAAAATAAAATTCACTCTCCTTTTAATATAAGCAAGCATTTATTATTATACTACATATCTTTAGCATTTTCAAATTTAATATACCAAAGTTTATTCAAATATTATAAATTTTTGCATTTAAAATTACATTTTTTCTCTGTTTTTCAAATATTTTACTTTAATTTACTCTTGTTTTCTCTCATTATCTTAAAAAACTGTTATTTATTTTCTTTAATTATATCTTTTATCCATACTTCTTCATTTTGTTCATTAATAAATCTTATATTTGGAAAAGTTTCTAACATCTTTTCATTTGAAAATAATGTATATTCTATTTTATTTATAATTGTATATTTGTTTTGTAAATCTTTATTATAATAAACATCTATTACTCTTTTTTTATAAGAACTAACTGCCCATATAGTACAGATAATATCTAAAATTAAAAATATAGTAATTAATATTTCTATAATATTAATATATTTAAAATTTAATTTTATAATACATTTGTCTATTATAGGCTTTACAAATAATATTAATAATACTGATAATATTGCCCAAAACATAGTATATGTAAAGCAGATTCTTCCATTTAAATGAAAATTTGTATATGAATAATCCCAAAATCTTGTGCCATATATAGCTTCTAAACCATAACTTATTAAATATTCTATTATATCTCCTATTATCCCACCATATATAAATAACTTAATTTTACTATATTTGAACCTATTTAATAATAAAATTAAAAGTGTTGCTCCTACTCCATATACAGGACATAAAGGCCCCCATATTAAACCTTTTCTACTTTCTAATACCCCTGTTGTTATATAACAATAAATTGTTTCTATAAATATTCCTATTACACTAAATATAATAAAATACCACAACACTTGATGAAGACTTATTTTCTCTTTTTCTTGCATTTTAATTCTCCTAATTTTACTACAATTGTTTTACAAACCTATTATATATAAACACTATGAGAAAGTCCATAATAATTTATTATTTAATAAATAAAAACTCTTCATCCTAGTTGAAATTATATTTTTAATAATACATAAATAATTTTATTTGTCATTTGTAGTTAAAATTTAACTAATACATAACAGATATTTATACTTTATTTAAAAGTAGTTTTATTATAATTATTATAATTAAATAAGTCTTTTTTCCTTTTTATCCATATTAATAATTATTATATTTATTAATTAATCCATTAATCTTATTACTTAATTCTAAAGTTTTACTATCTTGAATACCATAAACTTCTATATAAATATTTAAAGCATTTTTTAGAGAATTCAGTTCGTCATCAACGAAATAAATGTCGTCTAGTTTTTCGTTTAGTGCAGTAGCTATTTTTACAACTGTTAGTAAGCTAGGACTACCAGCCTTGTTATTTTCTATCTCAGATAGATATGAAATAGACAAACCAGTTATATCACTTAATTCTTTTAATTTTATTCCTTTAATCATCCTTATTTCTCTAATTAAATAAATAATCATATATTACCTCCATTTTCCTTTTTTTGTCATTATCTATCTTTTTTTGACATTTTTTATGATACAATATTAAAATATTATCCTCTAGTGCGGATATAGTAATTTTTTTATTTTTTTGAATTTGTAAAATAGAATATATATTTTTTGTTATTTTCATACTATATTTATTTTATTTAGGCTTAACTTAGCTTTTACTGTATTACAATAGAAAATATATTGTAATTGCAATAATAAATATTATAAAAAGATTTATATAAGCTATTAACAAAAAAAAAGAAAAGATTACATAATCTTTTCTTTTCTGCTAATATTACAAACTAATTTTATATTCTACTCATTGTCCTCAACTGGGGCCTCTACTGGGCACACACCTGCACATGTTCCACATCCTATACATGCATCTTTATCTATTATGTATCTTTCTTCTCCTTGTGATATACAGCCAACTGGACATTCTCCTGCACATGCTCCACAAGAAATACACTTATCTGTAATTTTATATGCCATTATTTTCACCACCTTCCACTATCTAATTAATATTATATATCATCATCTACTTTTTCATTCTTATCTAATTTTTCTAATTCTTCTAATTCTTTAAGATGTTGTCTTTCTTCAGGGTTTATTCTCTGTTTTTCTATATTTTTAATTATTTTTACTTGTGAAGAATCATATCTTTTATAAAAATAATCTTCTCCATCTCTAATTTTTACTTTAACTTTTTCTTTTAAGGTTTCTACCTCTTCTACAGTCCCCTGTCCATCTTCTGTTTTTACAATTGCTCCAATTTTAGGTAATCTCTTTATTTTTTCCTCATAAACCTCTTGCTCATATTTTAAACAACACATTAGTCTACCACAATTACCTGATATCTTTGCTGGATTTAAAGATATATTCTGTTCTTTCGCCATTTTTATAGATACTGTATCAAAATTTCCTAGAAATGAACAGCAACATAATTCTCTACCGCAAATTCCATTTCCGCCTATTCTACGAACTTCATCTCTTACACCTATTTGTCTTAATTCTATTCTTGTTTTAAATATACTCGCTAAATCTTTAACTAAATCTCTAAAATCGATTCTTCCTTCAGCTGTAAAATAAAATAAAATTTTACTGTTATCAAATTTATATTCTACATCAATTAGCCTCATATTCAGTTTGTGTTTTTTTATTTTTTGTTCACATATCTTTAAAGCTTCTGGCTCTTTTTTCTTGTTTTCTTCATATTGTTTTAAATCTTTTTGACTTGCTATTCTAACAACACTTTTTAACGGATTTGCTAATTTTGCTTCATTTAGCTTTTTATTATCTATTACAACTTTTCCTATCTCTTCTCCCATCGAGGTTTCTACTATTACATAATCATCTCTTTTTATTGTTAGTTTTTTTGGATCAAAGAAATATATTTTACCTGGTTTTCTAAACTTGACTCCTATTACTGTCTTCATTTATTTCCTCCCATATTCTGAAAATTAAATGGTCTATACTCATATCAAAATTACTATTTGCCTTTAGCCTTTGTTTAGCTTCTTCAATTATTTTTATTATATTAATATAACTATTGTTTCTCATATCTTTAATAAAGAGGTTATAGAAAATTGTTGTCATATAATCTAATATATCATCAATTGTATCTTTATTTTTATATAAAACATCTGCATTATTAATAATATCTAATATATTATCTTTTTGAAGCCTAATTGTAAGTTCCTCTAATTTTTGGTATTCCTCATAATTATCTTTAATTTTTATAAGTTTATTTATACTTCCGAATAGCATTTTCTATCATGCTTTCTTTAATTTGGTCTTTATTAAAATTCTCTAATGCATATCTTTTTAATTCTTCCTTTTTTAATTTTTCGAAAATTATTTTCATACATCGAGATTTAATTGTATTTAAAATTTTGCTTTCATTAGATAACACTAAAATTATTATTGCATATTTTGGTGGCTCTTCTAAAGTTTTTAATAAACAGTTTTGTGCCTCCTTTGTCATAAAATCTGCATCATCTATAATGTATACTTTTTTATTTGACACAATTGGTTTTTCTAATATTTTTTCTTGCATATGTCTAATTTGTTCTATTTTAATTACTTTTCCTTCTGGTTTTATTTGAATGCAATCTGGATTATTATTATTATCAAATTCTAAACAAGACTTACATGTTTTACAATCTGTTTTATTTTCTCCTGTACAAAGTAACATTTTTGCAAAATCTCTTGCAAAAATAGATTTTCCTATTCCTTCTATTCCTTCAAACATATAACTATGAACTGTATTATTAGAACTTATTATTTTATTTAAAAAAACTTTATTTTTATCATTTCCAATTATATTATCAAAACTCAAAAGACTTTCCTCCAAAAGTTTTAGACATTATTTTACTTTTCCAAATAAATCTAATGGCCAAAATCTAAATAATACTTTACTTTCTATCTTATTTATAGGAACACAACCAAATCTCCTACAGTCTATAGACTCAGAACGGTTATCTCCCATAGCAAAAATAGTATTTTCTGGAACAATTAAATCTGTAAATACACCTCCTAGAGAATCTGTATACACATTTTGATTTAAGTATGGTTCTTCTAGTTCTACATCATTAATATATACCTTTCCATCTTTAATTTGTACATGCTCTCCTGGTAAACCTATTACTCTTTTAATAAAACTTACTTTTTGTGTTGGCTTAACTGTTTCATAATTCTTAGTTTCTAATACATAATAAGTAAATTTACTAAAAAGTCCATTTGGTTCATTTTCATATTTTGCAACAGGATTACTTAAGTCTGCCTCTTCTACAGGAATATATGATGTACTAGGTGCTTCAAATGTTACAATTTCTCCTCTTTTTGGTGTTTCTTTTAATGTTCTTGGTAATCTATTAAGCCATAACCTTTGGTCTTGTTTTAGTGTTGGATACATAGATGTTTGTTTTACTACTGTAGGTGTTCCAATAAAATATCTAATTACAATAGCTATGATTATAGCTATAATTATACATATTATCCATTCTACAATTTCTTTTATTATTTTCCTTTGTTTATCTGTTAATAATATCATTTTATTACATTCTTCCTTCCTTAACTAACATAATAGCTAAATTATACCTTAGTTTATTTCTTTTTTCAAGACAATTTCATTACTATTTATTTTTTAAGTTATAATTTTAATTATACATTAAAAGTGGTTAATAAATAAAGTAATATAAATTTCAACTAAATTTATATTTAATATTATAATAAACTCATAAACTTACTTCTTTGTAGGTATTCTTATTACAACTTCTGTACCTTTTCCTTCTTCACTTCTTATATCAATACTTCCTCCATTTTGATCTAAAATTTCTTTTGCGATAGATAATCCGAAGCCCTGTACCTCCCATTTCTCTTGTTCTTGCCTTGTCTACTCTGTAAAATCTATCAAATATTCTTGCAAGGTCTTCTCCTGGAATACCAATTCCATTATCAATAACTTTTATGTATGCATCATTATATACAAATCCTACATATATCTTAATATTTCCATTTTCTGGTGTGTATTTTATACTATTAGTTAATATGTTTAATATCACTCTTTCTATTCCATATTTATCAGCATGAACAGGTGGCACATTTGCTGTAACAAAACATTCTACACTATGATGTTTTTTTGTTATCTCAAGCTCTAATTTTTCTTCACATCTTTTTACAAGCTCTCCTAAATCAAATTCCAACTTCTCTAATTTTACATTATTATTATCATATCTGGAAAGTGTTAATAAATCTGTAACAAGTTTTGCCATTCTTCTAGCTTCTGAAGCTATTACATTTAAAAATCTACTTCTAGTATCTTCATCATAATCACCTTCTAATAATGTATCTGCATATCCCATAATAGATGTTATTGGCGTTTTTAATTCATGTGATACATCTGCAACAAACTCTTTTCTCATATTATCTAACTTTACATGTTCTGTTACATCTTGTATTAATACAATAACGCCAGCTGTTTTTTCATTAGAATCTTTAAAAGGTGCAAAAAATATATTAATATATCTATCACCAATTTGTATATTTTGCTCAGATGATGTCCATTCTTCTAAATATATAAGTCTTTCCATATTTATATCTATATTTAATTTTTTAAATATCTTTTCAAAATTGTCATCTTCCTCTTGTAGTTGTAAAAACTTTGTTGATGCTGGATTTATATGTGTTATTTTTCCTTCTAAATCAAAAGCTATTATGCCATCTGTCATATGTAAAAGTATCGTTTCTATTTGCTTTTTTTGTTTCTTTATTTCATTTAAGTTTTCATTAAGCTCTGTAGTTACACTATTAAAAGCATTAACAAATTCATTAACATCTTTTTTTCCTTTACCATCTGTTAAATATTTCATTTTAATATCATTAGTTTTTGACAAATTCTTTGCATTTTTTACAAAATCAGATATAGGTGTTATCATCTTTTTAATAGCAAATATACCTATTATAAATGATATTATAACAAATAAACTTATAAATATTATTGATATTATTTTTACATTATTAATTTGCTCATATATTATATTGGATATACTTTGAATATTATTAATTTGCTCTTGTGTTATCTTATTATTCATTTTCTCTAAACTATTAACACATATTCCACTAAGTGTCCCTATAAGTATAACTCCTAATAGTAGAAATAAAATTACAATTCTTATTTGTATATTCTTTATCATTACTATTCCTTCCTTTTAAATTAGATATTATATAATCTTTTACATTCAAAATGCTAATCATTACTTTTACTGTTATAATATTTTGATTGTTTTGAATGAAAAAAATTCAAACCTATATGATGTAAAACAAATACCATCGTAGGTTTGAATTTGATATATATTAAACTATTTAGATGCAATGTAATATCCTACACCTCTTTTTGTAATTAATATCTTAGGACTTGATGTATCTTTTTCTATTTTTTCTCTTATTCTTCTTACAGTAACATCAACAGTTCTTATATCTCCATAATATTCATATCCCCAAACTTTTTCTAGTAAAACTTCTCTTGTTATTACCTGTCCTGGCTGTTTTGCTAAATATTTTAAAACTTCAAATTCCCTTAATGTTAAGTCTATTACTTGCCCTCTTACTCTAACTTCGAACTTATCTAAATCTAATCTTAAATCTCCAACTTCTATTATGTTAGTTCTAACTTCAGGTTGCTCTTCTTTTATTTCTTCTAGTGTACTACTTGTAGCTTCTGCTTTTCTTAAATTTGCTTTTACTCTAGCCATTAATTCTCTTACACTAAAAGGCTTTGTTACATAATCATCTGCACCTAATTCTAATCCTAATATTTTATCTATTTCTTCATCTTTAGCAGATAACATTAGAATTGGTACATTAAGTGTATGTCTTATTCTCTTACATACTGCAAGACCATCCATCTTTGGTAACATTATATCTAAAAGTATTAAATCTGGTTTTTTCTCTAATGCTAACTTAACAGCTAATTCTCCATCATTTGCTTCTAATGTATCATAACCTTCTTTTTGTAAGTTATATACTAAAATATCAACAATAGGTTTTTCATCATCAACTATTAAAATTGTCTTTTTATTTTTTACAGAACCTTCCAAAGCTTTTCCTCCATTTCGGTAATTTTTTAATGATTTTTTATTTTGTTCTTTACCATTTATATCACAATTCTTTTTATTATACAAGACATTTTTTTAGAAACATTGGGGATATGGTTAAATGTTCATTTAATATAAACATTTTGGACTAGATATATGTTATAAAGTAACTTTATAGGTTACAGGAAATTTAATTCAAACTTATAATTCACAATTCAGTTAATTATGCCCCTAAACATTGATCCATATTACCTATATTTATGTTCATTTAACATTTCCCACTGTTACTACTGTTCATCTTAACCGAACATTTAACCCCGTCCCCAATGTTCACAATTTTGCCAAACTTAAATTCATTAAATCTTTTTTGTATTTCTATAATTAAAATAGGTAGAATAGAAATTCCAATAGTATATAACCATTGTTTGCTATTAAGAGGTACTAATTTAAATATACCAGCAACGCCAGGAATTAATACAACCCCTATTTGCAATACTGCTCCTAATATAAAAGCTCCAATCAGATATTTATTATTAAATAAATCAGATTTTAATATTGATTGTTCACTTTTTATATTAAAACTGTGGACAAGTTCTAACATTCCTAAACAAACAAAAGCCATTGTTCTTCCGCACTTCTAATCCAAAAATCTTATTCCCTAAACTAAATGCAAATAATGTTAACATTCCAAGCATTATGCCTTCTACAAATATTTTACTCCATAAACCATCTGCAAATAAACTTTTCCTAGAGTCTCTTGGCTTTTTACTCATTATATCTTTTTCTGCCGGCTCTAATCCCAGTGCAATTGCAGGAAGTGAATCTGTAACTAAGTTAATCCATAATAATTGTATTGCTAGTAATGGAGATTTTAATCCTAATAATAGACCTACAAAAATAGTTACTATTTCTCCTACATTTGTAGCTATTAAAAAATGAATTGCCTTTTTTATATTATCAAATATATTCCTTCCTTGTTTTACTGCTTCAACTATTGTACAAAAATTATCATCTGTTAATATCATATCTGATGCATTTTTTGCAACATCTGTTCCACCAAGTCCCATAGCTATTCCTATATCTGCATTTTTTAAAGCTGGTGCATCATTAACACCATCACCTGTCATTGCTACAACAGCACCTGACTTTCTAAATGATTTAACAATTCTAACCTTATGTTCTGGTGATACTCTTGCAAATACTGAATATCTCATAATATCCTTATCTAGTTTCTCTTCTGGTAATTTATCTAATTGCTCTCCTGTTATTGCTAAATCGTTCTTTTTTAATATTCCAATTTCTTTAGCAATTGCTGTTGCAGTTACAATGTGGTCTCCTGTAATCATTACTGTTTTTATACCTGCTTTTTTGCAAGTAGCCACAGCTTCTTTTACACCTTCTCTTGGAGGGTCTATCATTCCTATTAATCCTACTAAAATTAAATTATTCTCTATTGTATTTGAATCTATTGTTTTAGGCAATTCTTCTACATCTACATAACTTACTGCAAGTACCCTTAGTGCATCATTTGCCATATTATTATTTTCCTTTTCTAATTTGGAAATGTTTTGACTATTTAAAGGATAAATTTTATCTCCATCTACATATTTTGTACATCTTTTTAGCAAAACATCTGGAGCTCCTTTAGTAATTATTCTATATTTGTTTCCTATCTTATGTATTGTAGTCATCATTTTTCTTTCTGAGTCAAATGGTATTTCATTTATACGTGCATATTCTTTATATAAATCTACTTTATTTTTACCAATACTACTTCCTGCAGATACAATTGCTACTTCTGTTGGCTCACCAATAAACTCCTCTTTTCCTTTATCATAATTTGTTTCTACATCTGTACACATTGTACCAAGCTCTAATATAAATTCTTTTTCATTTTGATTTGTAACTTTTCCATTTATATTACTTATACTAACCACTTGCATCTTATTTTGTGTTAAAGTACCTGTTTTATCAGAGCAAATTACTGTACTACTTCCTAAAGTTTCTACTGCTGGAAGTTTTCTAATTATACTATTTTTCTTGGCCATTTTCGTAACCCCTATTGATAACATAATAGTTACAATTGCAGGTAAGCCTTCTGGAATTGCTGCAACAGCAAGTCCTACTGATGTCATAAACATTTCTACTGGTGATATTTTCTTAATTAAACCTATTATAAATATAAAAGCACATATTAATAAACATCCAAGCCCCAAAGTTTTTCCTACTCCAGCCAACTTTTTCTGTATTGGAGTTTGTGGAGCTTCATCTGTAATTATCATTTTAGCAATTTTTCCAACCTTTGTATTCATTCCTGTTTCTGTAACAATTGCTTCTGCATGACCGTTAACAACTACTGTAGTTGCAAATACCATATTTACCATATCTCCAAGTGCTGTATTTTCTTTTAAAATTATATTAGAATCTTTTAATACTGGCATAGTTTCACCAGTTAAACTTGATTCTTCGACTTTTAGATTATATGAATCTATTAATCTACAATCTGCTGGTACAAAATTTCCTGCTTCTAGCAACACTATGTCTCCTGGCACTACTTCTGTTCCTTTAATTTGTATAATTTTCTCTTCTCTTTTTACTTTTGCTATTGGTGCAGACATCTTCTTAAGAGCTTCTAAAGACTTTTCTGCCTTGGCTTCTTGAATAAGTCCCATTATAGCATTAAATACTACTATTACTACAATTATTATAGAGTCTATATAATCATTATTTCCTTCTAATTTAGCAACTATTGCTGAAATTATTGATGCTACTATTAAAATAATTATCATAAAGTCATTAAACTGTTTAAAGAACCTAATAATTATACTTTCCTTTTTTTTGTCTTCTAATTTGTTTTCTCCAAATTCCTTTAATCTATTACCGCGCTTCTTCATTTGTTAGTCCGACCTTTAGTACTTGTCCTTAGCATTCTTTTAATTTCTGTTATCCCTAATGTTTGCCACATAAATATCTCTCCTTTGTATATAATTTTATGTTTTATAAACATATATTAATATATATTCTGTATGTATTTCATTTATGAAAAAATTAAAAACAAATGAATAAATTTTTAAACTATAAAAATTATTCATTTGCTTATATATTTATGTAACTGTTATTTTATTATCTCCAAGTCTTTATAAGTTCTAAAAAATCAACCTAAATACTAACTTTTCAGAACTTATATGGCAATTATATTCATTTTTTTATAATTTATGCAAGCTTTTTGTTTTAATACAACATATTATTTAATCGTTCATCTTTTAGTTGCTAAACAAAAATTCTTTTATAAAATTGTCACATATATAAAAACAGAGCTCTCACTTCTTATAGTAAAAGCCCTGTCTCAGTCAGTTAGTCGTCTCCAAAACC
This sequence comes from uncultured Clostridia bacterium, assembly GCA_948805675.1. Classification (GTDB taxonomy): domain Bacteria; phylum Bacillota; class Clostridia; order TANB77; family CAG-508; genus CAG-492. The sequence continues at coordinate 34,403 of CAQIBN010000002.1, forward strand.
TTTGTGACGTTTTTCGATGACTATATACTTCCCTATTATCGACCTATTAGGTCCATCTGGATTCTTTGCGTACCCGTTCAAACGATAAATACTAGCTTCTTCAAATTGATGTAAGATTTCCACTTTTATCATTGGAGTATCTATGCTATATGTTAATGTGAAAATATTATCTAAGTTAGAAATATCAATCTTCCTTTCTTCTTCTGGTACAGAATATGTATCTTTATACTCTAAAGTTCCGCTAAACACTTCACTTGGATAACTATACTTACTATTTACTATCTCCAATATTTTGGAAGTAATTTCTTCAAATAATTCTTCTGTACACTTCGCAGCATAACATTCTTTATATCCTTTAGAATAAATGATATCAATTCCATTATAGCTCAAGTGTAATTCTTTGCCCTCTCGTTTTTGGATTTCAAGAGTAGCAGGTACTCCAAAAAGCAATTGATTTTTAATCATAATTGCCATTTGATCTGCATCCTCTCTCATCATGTTCTGTTCAAGAACATACTTTATGGATTCCGCATATTCTTTATAATCAAATTTTCTTGCAGAATTTTTATAAACAACATACTTTGTAAAACCATCTTCTAAGAGGATAATTCCATTTTTCTTCTTATAAAGAAAAACATCATTGAGCTCTTGAGCTATCTCTATAGCGATTTTCTTTTTAAAAGCCTTCGCTAAGATATCTACGATTCCAGTATCGGAAAGCTTATGCATTTTATATTTTTTTAATTCTACAGATGCTACAGCTACCGATTCACCTGTGAAAAACATATTTTCTGTTATCAAATTGATATCTGCCTTGATTAGTTCAAGCTTTTTTGTTAAGAAGCAATGCTCATTGTTAAAGTTTTCCCAAAACTTAGAATCGGAATTTATTACATAGTCAGATATCTTAAAACCTGTACTATTCCACAATCCCTCTGTTTCATAAAACTTTATGAGCTCTCCATCATTCCCAATCTGATAAATACCATCATCTGGGAATGATATGCCGTCGTTTATAGTTTTCGCAATTAGCTCTACATACCGTTCAGTTAAAGACGGCTGAAAATACTCTTCAAGTATTTCCAACATCCTGACTTTAATTTCTTCGATATTAGGCTTTTTACATTTTGTAGCCATTACAGATGACTGAACATCGTCAGCCTCAGGAAATTTTAATATAATCATTTTTTCCTCCTTAAATTATTAGTCGAGAGTTTTTCTAATAAATCTTACTTAACTGACCTTCAATAATATTTATTAGAGCCTACTATATAAACCGATATATAACATATTAATCTAATACATATCGGACAAATAAATTAATGATAACATTGTACCACATTTCTAGTAAAAAATCAATTTTTTATGTAAATTTTTTCGGTAAATGAACGAGAATTTTTTAGAAACTTACTATTTACGAAAATAATCAGCCTCTGATTCTAAATTTTGAAAGCCCTGTTGCCTTAATACCTCATAAACTATTATTGCTACTGAATTTGATAAATTTAAAGACCTTAAGTGTTCTCTCATTGGAATTCTTATAGTATTACTTAAATTTTCTTCTAACAAATCCTCTGGTAAACCCTTTGTTTCTTTACCAAATAAAATAAATACTTCGTCAAAATTAGAATAATCTACTTCACTATAACAATTACTTGCTTTTGTTGTTGCAAAAAACATGTTATTTTCCTCTGGTTTATATTTAGCTAAGAAATTATTTAATGATTTATGTTCTTCAATGTCTAATTTATCCCAGTAGTCAAGACCTGCTCTTTTTAAGTATTTATCTGTTATCTCAAATCCTAATGGTTTAACTAAATGAAGTTTAGCACCAATTGCAGCACAAGTTCTAGCAATATTACCAGTATTTTGTGGTATTTCTGGCTCTACCATTACAACATTTATTTTCATATATCTCCCCTCTTTTGGCATACTCTTTTCTAAAGAGCTTCTATATCAATATTTGAAATCATAACTTTCATATTAGATGATAATTCTTGGTTAAACTCTAACTCTTTCTTACTAAAATACTTTATATGATCTTTAATAATTCTAAAAAAAACTTTATCACCATCTCGTTTTATACTATACTTATTGCATGTTTTCTATTATTTGTTAAAATCTAATAAATTATCACCTATTAAATAAAATTATTTTATATCTGCCACATTAATTACATTGTTATAAATTATTTTTTATATAATTTTACCATATTACATAAGTTATAACAATAATATTATCATAATTTATTTTTCACATATTTTCATATAGTCAAATATTGTACTATTGTAATTATACTACAAATTAATTTATTTTCTTTTATGCTATATTAGTTAATTTTTATTACTAAGTATTTCTTTCCTATTTTTTAACTATATTTTTTGAAAATTTTTTTTATTTCTTTTTAGTCCTATTATATTAATAAATTTGCTGTCTAAAACATTCAATTTTATACATCTTTCGACATTTTTCCACTTGACTCTAGCGTTACGTTAATATATTATAACAATAAGAATTGTTTTTTTGCTTAAGTACATACTATCATTAGAGGTGAAAAGTATGATTCTTAGTAAGAAAAAAAATGGAAAAGGTTATATAACAAGTTATAGTCTAAATATTGGTTCAAAAGAAGCAAGACTTCTGGGGTTTATTGACCAATATGGTAATTCAAATATTTTGGAAAAAGAATTAGATGTAAACAACCATATTTTAATTGTGAGATTAAAAAAAGAATAACTAATATAAAATTTTGCAATAATAATCACTCTCAAATTTTCTTTTTGCAAAATTTGAGAGTGTAAAAAAGCTATTTATTCTCACACTTTAGAATATTAAAATATATAGAATTACCTTGAATGGGGGGTTAATTCATGCCAAAAATTTATTTAGAAAAAAACGTTCTTGATGCTGCATTTGAAAGATTAGAAACTATATTTCAAAACTTTGATGCTATTTATTTTAGTGTAAGTGCTGGTAAGGATAGTTCAGTAATGGTTCAACTTGCTAATATTGTAGCAAAAAAATATAATAAAAAATTTGATGTTTTATATATTGATTTAGAAGCACAATATAAGCATACAATTGACCATGTTTATGAATTAAAAAAATTGTCCCAAATAGATACATTTTATCATATAGCATTACCACTTGCACTAAGAAATGCTGTTTCTGTATTACAACCAAAATGGATTTGTTGGGAAGAAGAAAGTAGAAATTTATGGGTTAGAGATTTGCCTGAAGATAGTATTAATATTTACAATTGTCCTTTTGATTGGTTCAAAAAAGGTGAAGAATTTGAAGAATTCATTATTCAGTTTGCAGATTGGTATCAAAAACTACATAAATGTTCTGTAGCATGTGGTGTTGGTATTAGGACAGATGAAAGTCTAAATCGTTTTAGAACAATTACTTTTCAGGAAAATAAGGAAACTTTTAAAAATTATCAATGGACAACTAAAATAAAGGCTGACCATGTACATCTTGATGTATATAATTTTTATCCGATTTATGATTGGCGTGTAGAAGATATTTGGGGTGCTGTTAGTAAATTAGATTTAATGCATAATGAAATATATGACTTAATGTACAAAAATGGCTTAAGTATTCATGAACAACGTATTTGTCAGCCATATGGAGATGACCAAAGAAATGGATTAGATCAATTTAAAGCATTAGAATATGAAACATGGTCAAAAGTTTTAAATCGTGTAAATCGGTGTTAATTTTGGTAACATTTATTGTCGTACTTCTGCACTTGGCAATATAAAATCTACTAAACCTAATTTTATGAGTTGGCAAGAATATACTGTCTTTTTATTAGAAAGTATTGGAATTTATAATAGAGATTTGATGCTTCACTATTATAAGAAAATTAAAAAATTCATGTTTTGGTATAAAAAAAGAGATGGTATAGGGATTTCTCAAATTCCAGAAGAAGAAGTTCTAAAACTTGAGAATCAAAAAAAGGTAATTTCATGGAGGCGTATTGCAAGAGCTATTGAAAAAAATGACTTTTATATGAAAAGGCTTTGTTTTGCTCAAACCAAAACAGATGATAAAGAGTTAAGAGAACTAATACATAAATGGGACAACTTATTAACAAAAGATACAGAAACTACAGATAAGGGATTAAGATATTTTATAGAAAATGAGGTGGTATCATGATTTTAAAAATGAATAATAAATGTAATAATTTTTATCAATATATGGGAAAGTTTTTTGGTTCACGAATTGTACAATCTGAAATTAATGACCGCATTTATGATGATAGTTTCAAAGATTGGTATATTTATCTAAAAAATGATAATGCTGTAGCCTTTATATCTATACATAATGATACAATAAAAAATATGTATTCTAGTAATCATACTTATCTTATAGAATTACTAAATGAAGTTAAAAATACAATTTCTATTTCTCCTAGTATTGTTCCTAAAATATATATGGATGTATATGAAGCTTGTAACTTACATATTGATGAAGATATTAAATACAAAAACTTTGTTACAATAAGGAGTGATATAGCATGAGTAGAGAAATTACATTTCCAGTACTTAATGTAAAAATGGTTGATATAAAAAAGGTAACTGCAAATAATTATAACCCAAACAAAGTCGCTCCTCCAGAAATGGAGTTATTAAAACACTCTATTGAAGAAGATGGATATACTCAACCAATCGTTACATATTATGATGAAGAAAAGGACAAATATATTGTTGTTGATGGATTCCATAGATATCGTGTTGCAAAAGAATATTTTAAATTAAAAGAAGTTCCAATTGTAACAATAGATAAAGATTTAGATAATCGTATGGCAAGTACAATTAGACATAATAGAGCAAGAGGAACACACCAAATTATAGATATGTCTAAAATTGTACTAGATTTAACAAATCATAATTGGACTGAAGAACAAATTTCTAAACATTTAGGTATGGAACTAGATGAAATTATTAGATTAAAACAAGTAAGTGGCCTAAAAGAGGCTTTTGCAGACCATACTTTTAGTAAATCTTGGGAAGAATTTCAGCAAAAAATTGAAAATGAAGAGTAATATAAAAATTGCTAGAAAAGTAAGAAACAATCTTAATTATTGTTAACTTTAAATAGAAGTCTTCTCTTAAAAATTGCTTTGAACTTTTAAATAATTTCAAAGCAATTTTTATTTAATATTGATTATTATTTCTCCATATATTAATTTGTTTTTATTTATTAAATACTGCTAAATTTTTACTTCTAAATATGTGTCTTTTCTTTTATACTACTAAATTTGTATAATAAGCATTATATAATTTACTATAATATCCATCTGGATTACACATAAGTTCATTATGATTTCCTTGTTCTATAATTTGGCCATTATCTAATACAATAATTTTATCAACATTTATAATTGTTGACAATCTATGTGCAATAAAGATTGATGTCTTTTCTTTTGAAATTTTATCAATTGAATATTGTATTAGTTCTTCTGTCTTTGTATCTATATTTGCTGTTGCTTCATCTAATATAAAAATTGATGGAGAATGTGCAAATATTCTTGCAAAAGCAATTAATTGTTTTTGACCAGCAGAAAAAGAATTTCCTCTTTCACTAGCTATTTCATCAATACCATTTGGCAAAGATTTTATAAAATCCTCTGCTGAGGCTAAATGTATTGTTTCCATTATTTCCTCATCTGAAAGTTTTTCATTTAGTTCAATATTATCTCTAATACTTTTAGCAAATATAAATGTGTCTTGTAATATAATTCCTATTTTTCTTCTAAGTGAATGTAAGTTTATATCTTTAATATTAATACCATCTATTAAAATCTCTCCTTTTTGTATTTCATAAAATCGATTTATTAAATTAATAATAGTTGTTTTTCCAGAACCTGTTCTTCCTACAAGAGCAATACTCTCTCCTGGGTTAATTACAAAACTAACATTTTTTAAAATCCAATTTTCCCCTTCATATGCAAACCATACATTTTTAAATTCAATCTTACCATTTACTTTATCAATACTTGTTCCTTTTTTAAAATCTTCTAAATATTCTTTATGGTCTAAAATATCATATATCTTATTAATAGAAACAACTGCTTCTTGTATTGTCTCAAAATTTTCTACTATTCTTTGTATTGGTTCAAATATTTGTTTTAAATATGTAATAAAAATATAAATAACACCAATCTCTAAGTTAATATTAAATAAATGATTTATACAAGTCCATATAATAAATGCAACTCCCAAATTTTCAAAAATAACCATAAATGCAATTAAAAAGCCTTCTATAAACGCTACAGGTATTCTCGATTTATAAAATTTATTACATAATTCTGAACATTCTTTTTCCTTTTCATATTGTCTATTAAATATCTTTATTAACTTTACGCCATAGATTGACTCATCTAAAAATATATTTAATTTTGTTTTTACATTTTTAGAATATTCTCTTACATTTTTACTAATCTTGGTTATAATAATTGATGTTAATGCAACAAAAGGAATTAATAAAAAACATATAATAGCTAATTTATAATCAAGTGATAGCATCATTACTGCTAATGCTATAATCATTACAATATCTTTAATAAATGTTGTAACAACATCTTAAAAAAAAGTAGTAATATCTTCTACATCACTTGTTATTCTAACAAATAATGTTCCAGATGGTATTTTATCATGAAATGGGATATTACTATATTGAACATATTTATATAATTTATTTCTTAAAGAATATATAACATCTTCTCCTACCATATTTGTTGCTGTACTAACAATAAAATCTAAAATATTTCCAATTAACATTATAGCAATATAAATTATCCCTATAATTCCAATCGTCATAAATCCCTTTTGCCATAATCCATAACTTAAATAATTATCTATTACTATTTTTATTAAATATGGTTTTACAACTTCTCCAATATTTATAATAATAGCTAAAATAGATATAGTTATTATAGATTTTGTTTTTGGTTTTAACATTATATATATTCTATTTAAAGTTTGACTTTTCATTTATCTTCCCCCTTTTTCTTTTGTTTCTTCTCCCAAACGCAAGAATGACAGAAAATTTGGGATACATTTAATAAAAAAATGACTCACATATGAAATGGTAGCAATTTTTATTAAATTAAATTGACCACAAATTTCCTATCCCTCTTTAGAATATCATTTTTCTTCTGGACTAACATGTTACTCTTGAGTCTTAATCTAAAAAACTAGGTTGGGATTTTGAGGATTGCTGATTATAGAATTCATTATATATGCCTTTATTTCTAATAAGCTCTTCATGTACACCTTTTTCCACAATTCTTCCATTATCTAATACAATTATCTTATCACTATATTTTACATCAGATACTTTATTAGAAATAATGATACATGTTTTTTCATCTGATAATTCTTTAATATTTTCTATTAGTTTCTCTGATGTATTATTATCTAAGGCAGAAAAAGTATCATCAAAAATTAATATACTACTATCTTTTAAAAATGCCCTCGATATTGCAACTCTTTGTTTTTGTCCCCCAGATAAATCTCCACCTCTCTCACCAATTACAGTATTTATTCCTTTTGGCATTTTTCTAATATCTTCATAAACAATAGCTTTTTTTGTACTTTCTTTAATTTCATCATCATCATATTCCTCTTTAAATAAACTTATATTATCTTTTAATGTAGATGAGAATAAAAAATTATCTTGTGTTATATAGCAAATATTATTTCTAAGCATTCGAATTGGAATTTCATTTATATCTTTACCATCTATGAATATAATTCCATCTGGTACACTATATAATCTTGTAAGTAAATTCATTAGAGTTGTTTTTCCGCTTCCTATAGTTCCTATTATTCCTAAGGTTTCTCCTTTTTTTATTTCTATATTTATATCTTGCAATGTGCCATCTATAATTCCTGGATAACTAAAGTTTAAATCTTTTATAATAATATGACCTTCCAATTTCTCTTTTGTTAAAGTCACTTTTTCATTAATTCTTTCTGGTTTTAAATCATAAATTTTTTCTAATCTCTTATAAGAAATTTGTGCTCTTTTAAAACTAGAAATTAATTGTGGAAGCCATGAAACAGGTCCAACAAATAATACTATAAAACCATTAAATGTTACTAATTCCCCTACTGTTATTGTCCCATCTAAAACTAACTTTGAACCATATAGTAAAGCAATTCCATAACAAAATCCAAAACATATATTTAAAGCTAGTTTTAATAAATTAGAAAATATATCTACTGTATTATTACTTTGATATACTCTTCTATTCTTCTTTAAAAATTCTCTTATTTGCTCATTTTTACATGAGTATGCTTTCGTAGTTCTTATACTATCTGTACTTTCTTGTATATATTCAGACATATTGGTAAACATTTCTTGAGATTTCTTAAAACTTTTTTCTACATATTTTTTAATTTTTACAACCAAAAATGCTCCTATAATAATTGGTAACATTACTGCTAATGATAAGTATAAATTAACACTTTGTACCATTTGAAAAAAAGCAATAATAAATGTAAAAGTTATTCTTACTCCATGAGATAAAATTCTGAATGCTGCGCTTCTAATCTCATTAGTATCTTTTACAAAGTAAGACATAATTTCACCATTTTTAATATTTTGTATATCTTTTAGTTTTAATTTCATAAATCTTTTAAATAAATCAATTTTAATATCTTTTTCAAATCCTCTATTTATATAACAATCAATATATTTCCATGTAATTCTTACAACTAGCATAACAACACATACTATCAACAGAAAATATATACTATTCAAAATTCTTTGTTTATTAGGTTCTAAGTCATATAACATATCTACAATTTGCCCAATAATTTTAGGTGGATATGTTAATAAGTATATATTAACTCCTAATAATATAATTTGAATTAATATTCTCCATTTATAATTCTTTAGTGAATCTATTATAACTTTCTTCATAAATTCTTCTTCCTATGTATATATTTTTTATTATTTTTAATTTTCTATTTTATTGTGTATAGACATTTTAGACTTTATTTTTATTATAAATTAATTTTATTTCATCAAATTTATTCTAATTATTACATAATTACATATTATTTTGTAATAAAGTAGCTATTATTTGTCAACTCCACAATATATGTGTTACTTATATCTTTTTTATTAAAAAATATATGATTCTTTAATGAATACGCATATTTGCACATTATAATATTATATATTTGACATTAAAATTAAATGTTAAAAATGCACTCTTTATTTCTTTTTCTTAAATAAAGAAATAAATGCAAAAATAAAGAGTTAGTACAATTTCTATAAACAACCCTTTATCTTTACATTTCTATTATAAAATATTTTACACTATTCTTTATTATACTTTAATTAATATCTTTCATCTTTGATTTTTTTATAATAAATATAATCATTATTACTATGCAAATACATAAAACTAATAACCATATTGGATTTATACCAGTCTGTGGTAATTTACTTGTAGCAAGATTTTCATTTTGGTTATTTTTTGATTCTTCTATTTTATTTTCTTCAGAATTTGTTTTATTATTTTCTGTTTCTTGCTTTACTTTTACACCATTTGTAATATATCTATTATCACTTTTTATCTTTGCATATAATATTTGTGTAGAATCACTTTGAGTATCTATATATACAGCTCTCTTTTCTCTTACATTATCTTTAACTAAAAAACATAATTTTACTAAATCTACTTTATTATTATCTATAGCTTTTAACCTATTATTTTCCTCATTTCTTCCTAAGAAAACACATTCATTTTCATTAAACTGCATTTTCCAATTATTATTATCATATAATTGTATGTAGCTTTGATTATTAAATACACCTTTTTCTCCTAAATCTAGTGTTTTATCTTTTAAATCTAGATATTCTAAATAAGTATTATCATATTCTATTTTACATTTAACACTAGATAATTCTCCTGCATAGGTCTTTGCTGATAATGTTATAACATAATAAAGTTTACCATCCTTTTCAACAAATCCATTACTATTACTGGTATCATCAAATTGTAATTCACATGTTACAGCATACACTGTTTTACTAGAACATATAATAAATATTAATATACAAAACATAACACCTAAAATACACCTTTTTCTCATTATATATATTCCTACCTTTTCTTTCCTTTTATAATTATAATAGTAATAATTGCTACTATAACAATTAGAGCAACTATATATATTATATTAAATTTAGATTGCACACCTATATTTATGTACATATTTTTACTATCTTCCATATTAATTGTACTATCTATAATATTAACTGTCACTTTATCATTTATTAATTTAACATTTTCCTTTACTTTCATTGAAATTTCTAATGTATTGTCACCTTTTGTTCCTTCTATTGTATTTAAAATTATGTCACCTTTTCTATTAACAGTAGCTACATATACATTTTTACCTGCTGATATTTTGGCCAAATCTTTATAGGCTTCATTTTGTATAATTTCAATTTTATCTTCATTAAAATCTAATTTACATTGTATAGTTGCATAATCTTCACTTAAATTAAATTTTAATCTTATTTTAAATTCTTCTCCTGGTTGGATTTTAGTTAAATCTTTATCTGTACTTACATTAATAGAATTCGCACTACAACTACTATAAATTGAGAATAATATTAGAAATATAGTTATAGTTATTATAGTAATTCTCTTTTTCATATTTATCTCCCTTTATTATTGTTGTGGTATATTTGATATTAGCTCTGCAATATAGTTTATTAAAATTGCAGAATCTGCCAAATCTACTTTTCCATCCATATTTACATCTGCTGAACATAGCTGTTCTTCTGTTAATGTTATTGATTCTTTATCTAAAAGATATTGATTTAGAAACACAAGGTCATTTATATTTACTTCACCATTATTATCTACATCACCAAATATAGCAGTCATAGAATATTTATTTGCATTTTCAATCTGCTCATCTAATAATCCAGTTGTTGTTTCATCTAACCCTTTTAATGTTTTGGATAATTTTACTGCATCAAAAACATCAATTTTTCCATTTCCATCTATATCTGCTTGTTCTAAGTCTATTTCTATTTTGTTATTTACTGTGTATTGTGCAATTAAATTTGCATCATAAAAATCTATAATACCATCTTTATTAACATCACCTTTTTGTCCACTTCTTGGTACAATAAAGTAACTTTTTCCTAATAACTCTAAAGATTCCCCTTGCAAATATGTATTTGTTTTACCATATTCATCTAATGCTTTAGAAAGTTTAATTGCATCAAAAACATCTACTTTTCCATCCTTATTTATATCTGAAGCATCGTTATTAATATTTATAGACTCATTTGTGGAATATTCTATTATCATTTTAACATCTGCATAATCTATAATACCATCTCCATTTACATCTCCAACTGCATTTTTAAATGCTTTTATATAAGTAACTTTAGATGTATCTCCTGTATATAAAATATTGGTTAATGCTATTTGGTCATAGAAATTTACTATACCATCACTATTTATATCTCCTTTTTTATCATTAGAATCTAACTCTGATATTTTAACAACATCATCTATATTTATAACACCATCATTATTTAAATCTGCAGTAGTATCCTTAGGTGCCTTTATATATAATAAATAAATTGCATTTTCACTCTCTAATGCTTTATTTATGCATTCTACATCTTTTTTATCTACCTTACCATCACCATTTACATCTCCTTTTTCTATTGATATAGAAGATAATTTGCTATTTAACATTTCTGCATCTTTATAATTAATAATTTTATCCCCATTTATATCTCCATGTACATTTGCAAGATTATTTTGATTTGATGGAATAATAAAATTAATATATTTTAGACTATTATTATTTATAGCTTCTTTTAATGCCTCTTTATCTTCTTTATCTATTTTTCCATCACCATTTAAATCTGCAATAGTTTTATCTGTGCATTTTAATATTTCTTGAACATCAAGATTATCAATTCTTAAATCTTTATTTATATCTCCTCTTGAATTTTCTTTTACTAAAATAAAATTATCAACTTCTCCAAGTTTCTTATTTTTAATTTTAGATTCATAATCCATAGTTACTATTGTATTTTGCTTATTAGAATTTATCTCTCCATCTTTTAATAATTCAATTATGATTTCTTTTCCTATATCTTTAATATTAGAAATAAGCATTTTATATGTTATTGAATCATTTGTTTGAGAATCATATTCTACTCTTCTAATACTATCTCCAATTTTTACTTTTAGTATTGGTGCTTGTATAACTTTTACTGGTTTATCAAATTTTATATTAATATAGTAAGCTCCACCTTTTTCAATCTTATATGTCACATTAGATGCTGTTATTGTAACTTTTTCTGGTGGCGATTCTGGCTGTTCATAATTTGTTTCGTAGTCTTCATAATATGGATTGTTTCCGCTTGTTTGAGTATATTCAGGTGATTTTATATTATTTTTTTTATTATTTTGAGAATCTGTAGCAACCTCTTTTATCTTATCAGTAAAAAAATAATATCTTTTATATATAGTTTTATCTTTATCATTTAGATTTCTTCCTGTAACCTCAACAACTCTTGTACATTCTGTTATAGTCTTTCTCTTCCCACCAATAGTCTTGTTGTACGTTTCATATTTACGAGTATGTGTTGAGTTAATACTTTTCCACATTATACCTGCCATATTGAAATCTTGTCTAAATTTTTGTTCCGCTTCTTTTATAATTTCACTATCTGTTTTCATTGCTTGTACATCATGAGCACATATAAGTACATTACATAGATTAAATAAAATTATAAAAGCTAATAAAAAAACTAATTTCTTCATATGTTTCATTTCTCTTTTTCCCCCTTGTTTATAAATATATATTTAAAGAATCATACTAATGAAGAAATATGGCATATTTATATGTCTTTTTCAAATCATTTTGTAATATTATGACAAATATAATCATTTTTTTGTTAAAAATCTAATATACTTTTTTCTTCATTATATTTTTAACTTATCATAAACTGTAGAAATATAGTATATACATTTGCATTTTATATAATCATTTTGTAATGTAAAATTTTACCTAAAGAAATAGATTTTTTTTATTAAGAATTTTTCATTATGTATTTTATTCTAATATATGTGTTTAATGCCCAGAGGAATTTAACAAAATTTTCACTCTGAGCAGTTATTATAAAAAACTATATTACCATTTCTATAAATTATTTATATCCTAATCTATTGTAGTACTTGTTCTTCCTGTTCCTACTACATCCTCTTGTAAAGATCTCCAAGTATTACATCCAATAAAACCATCTGCTTGTAAACCTCTACTTCTTTGATAATTAATTGTAGCCTCTCTTGTTCTACTGCCAAATATTCCGGTCTAATCCTCCTGTTCTATATCCAAGTGTATTTAAATCATCTTGTGCTATTAATACATATGCTCCTTTTGAGCCTTGTGAAATTTGCGGATATCCTGCAAAGCCTTGACAAGCTGGAGTTCCTCTTCTTTTATCAAAGTGTACCCATGTTGGTGTTAGATATGCTGGTTCCACATAACTCCATACACCAGAATTTATTGCACTATTTCTTAAAGCATTTCTTCCGAGAATTTGTTAATCTTTGGCCTACATCAAAAGCCACTCCTGCATAATGTTGTGTTTGTGTACACACAGTTGAACATTTTTATTTTTAAACTAACTCTATTTTAGAAACAGTTTAATTTATATTAATTTTTCTATATCTATTTTTAATTCAAATTTTGCTGATTTATCATGATAAATATAAATTTTATCAATTAGCATGTTTAATATTGCTTTATCTGGCTCATCAGTTTCTATAATTTGATTAAAATAGTCTATTGTTTGTTTTAATTTTTCTTGCTTTATTTCTAAATCTTCATTTTGTAATTCTTGCAATTTCTTCTTTACTTTTTCTATCTCTTTATATTTTTCTTCTTCTAAACTCTTATATGTATTTTCTATAAATATCCTTTTGCCTTCTATGTTAGAAGCTATTTCTTTTATTCTTTGACTTACTAAAACTTTATATTCCGCTTCTAAATTTTTTAAATTTAATTTTATCTCTTCAAGATTTTTCTTTTTAGTTGATTTATATTCTTCTAGTTTCAAGTTTTCTATTTCTTCTATATAGTTATCTTTTAGTAGTATCAAAAAATTCTTAAAATTAGCAAGTAATATATCTTCTCTCACATTATGACATACACATCTTGACTTTCCATATTTTCTATAAGCAACACACTCATATAATTTTTTAGGAACATAATCTTCTTTTTTGCTACGAACTCTTGCTACACCTGTAACACTTCCACCACATTCTCCACATCTTAAAAATCCACCAAATAGGTAATCTCTTTTTTTCTTTGTATACATACTTGAATTTTTCACTCTTTTTTTCATCATTTCTTGAACTCTTTCAAATTGTTCTTTTGAGATAATTGCTTCATGATGATTTTCAAATATATATTGATCTTCTCTTTTTATTTTTTTGCCTTGCTTATGAATATCTTTTCTCTCAGTTTTATGAGTAATTGCAGTTCCTATGTATATTTCATCTTTTAGGATTCTCTTTATCATATAAATATCCCATAATTTCTTAACTGTTTTTTTATAACTTTTTCCTTTTTTACTTAACTCTCTTTCTATAACCTGTGATGGTGTTAAAAAATCATATTCGAAATTTAGCTTATGACATATTTTTCTCATTCCTAGACCTTGCTCGTATAAATTAAATATTGTTGTTATTGTATCTCTTACATTTTCATCAACTATTAACTCTCCTTTTTTAGCAGTTTTTAAATATCCAAATTTTGTACCTTGCAACAAGATTCCTTTTTCTAATTGCTTGTGCATACCTATTTTTACTTTTTTGGATACTTCTTTTACATATCTTTCATTAAACCATGTTGAAAGACCTAGTAAATCATCATCTCCTTCTAATAAATTAAATTCTCCAAAAGTATCTTTTGTTAGTATTAGATTTACATTTTTCTCTTTTAAATCATCTATAAATGTAAGTGTTCTGCTACCTTTACGACCTATTCTTGATAAGTCTTTTGCCAAAATAATATCTACTTTTCCATCCTCAATGTCACCCAGCATTTTACTAAATTCTGGTCGCTCATCATTTGAAATATATCCTGATACATTATCATCAATATAATATTTAGATATATCCCAACCTTTGGAATCTGCATATTCTTTTGCTAATTCTACTTGAGCATCAATACTACTATATCTACTTTTGTTATCATCTTTACTTAACCTACAGTAACATACAACTTTCAATATATTTATCCTTTCCGAAGATAAATATATTTGTGCTTTTAGATTAGTTATATATTATCTTCTTTTTATGACAAATGCAATCTTTTTATTTTATATTTTTACTTTTTTCGTAATTTAATATTTCTTTTATTGTTTTTACAGTATCATCTTCTCCATTAATAAAAATTGATATATTTGAATATTGTTTTTTTAATTGATTAATTTCCTCTATAATTTTTGAGTTCTCTTGTTCTTGTTTGCTTATATATATTTGAATTATTTGCTTATTTTCAAAATCAAATTTTTGAATTTCCATACACACCACTTACCTTTTTCTCTAGTAATGTATATTAATAAAATTGGTTATACATTACTAAAAAAGAGCAAGAAAAAAATCAGCTTTTCACTGACTTTCCTTACTCAATTTTTTTCATGTTATCATTATATTATGGTGTTTTTATAAAATCAATTCCCTTTTATTTCCCTCTTTTCTATTTTTGATATAATTTTTGGATTTAGGTCAAGTATTTAGACACATTTTTTTACACTTTTTTATAAAGATTATGCTGTTTTTTCATAGTACAATCTTTCTTTTTCATTTGGTGTAATATATCCCAAACTACTATGTATTCTTTTGTTATTATACCAACTCTCTATAAATTCAAATATTGCTAATCTTACTTCTTCAAATGTTACGTAACTTCTTTGATTTACTTCTTCTTTCTTTAATATGGCATTGAAACTTTCCATACTTGCATTATCATATGGATATCCTTTTTTACTATATGAATGCTTTATTTTTAGTGTTTTTAATAGTTCTTCATAATCATTTGATGTATATTGACTTCCTAAATCCGAATGAAATATCATTCCTTCTTCTATTCCTCTATTACATATAGCATTGTTTAATGCTTGTATTACTAAATTAGCTGTCATATGCTTTCCATATGCATATCCAATTATTTTTAAATCATATAAATCCATTACAATTGCTAAATATGTCCATCCGACTTCTTTTGTATAAATATATGTTATATCTCCAACCCATTTTTCTTTTGGTTTTGTTGCTTTGAAATCTTGTGTTAATAGGTTTGGTTTATTCGTATCATCTACTTTTTTGTTTCCTGCATAATTATACTTCTTCATTACTATGCTTCGTATTCCTAGTTTTTTCATCCTTCTGGCTACTCGTTTTTGACTTACCATAATTCCGTTGTTTTCTAGTACCTTCTTTATTTTTGGTGATCCATATCTTCTTTTTGATTCAGTATATATTTCCATTATTTGTCTGTCTAGCTCTTTATTATTTTCTTTATATTTATTAGTTTTATTATTTTTATGATAGTAATATATTGAATGATGAATCCCCATACATTTGCATAAAAGCCTTATATTGTGTTTATCTTTCATACTATCAATAAATTTTATCTTATCTTCTATTTTTGTGTGAATATGACCATTGCTTTTTTTAATATTTCATTTTCTTCTTGTAATCTCATATTTTCTTTTTTTAATTTTAATAATTCATCATTATTTGTTATAAAGCCTGCTTCTGTCTTTATTTTTCCATATTTCTTTATCCAATTATATATAACTTTTTTTCTAGGTCATATTCACTTACTAACTCTGCTACTTTTTTCCCTGATTCGTACAAGGCTACTATTGTTTTCTTAAATTCTTCTGTATAACTGTTATATTGTTTGCTCATAGACACTTACCTCTTTTCTGTTTTTATTTTAACATCTTTTTTTGTAAGTGTAAAATTTTGTGTCTATATATCTATTCTAACACCATTTCATATCTAATTTTATAAGTACACCAAGTGAACTAATACTTGAATAAGCTAAAACTACAAGTTCATTAAGTGTACTTGAAAATTTTATTTTTTTCATATTCACTAAATGAACTTTTTTTCTAAAAGATAAGTACACTCGGTGAACTTTTGCCTAAAATGAGTGAACTTTTTGAAATTTTTAGTTCACCTATTTTTAATTTTAACGAAGAATAGAGGATTTTAGCCAGTTCACTCGGTGAATTTCCGCATCATATTTGCTTAAAATTTTTGTTTCTTTATTAACTCTTGAAGGCTTGTCCTTCAATGTGTATAGGCGATGTGTGAACACTCGCTTTCCTGCCCTCATTTTTAATGAGGTATTTTAGGTTTTAATAGTGCTTATGTCTACTTAATTAAATATGCCTATCCTTAAATCCTCTTAATTGAAAAAGAATGTGCTTTTAAAATTAAGTCAAGGTTGTGCGACAGCACATTTATTTAACCTTGACTTGATTTTAGAAAACACATTATAATTTATGTAGAGGATTATGATTTTATAAAATTTTACTTTTTCTTTTTTATGAACTAACTAATATTGGATATTGTTATTGTCTATATACTTTATAAATTCATATCTAGTAATACCTTTAGGCCAATCTTTTATTTCAGCTATCAAGTTAAATCCTTTTTTCTCATAAAAACCTTTTGCTTGAAAATCTAATGTATACAGATGTATTCCAACTAGTTCCTCTTCTTTACAATATTCAATAGCTTTATTTATTAAACGTGAACCTATTTTATTTTCTCTAAATTTCTCATTTACATATAATATATCTATATCTAACCACTGCATTTTTTTATGTGCTATTATTCCACCAATAATTTGATTATCTAATAATGCATAGAACCCAAATGGATCATTATATCCCTTTTCTCTATATATTTGAAATATTGGATGTTCTGGATGGTTTTTATTATTAAAACTTTTTATCCCTTCTCTTATAACTTTTTCATACTCTTTATTATTACTTACTATTATATCTTGTTCTATCATTTCCTTACTTTCCATAATTTTCCTCCCAATAATAATAATTTTATTATAAAATTATTTATATATTAGCATATACATAATTGTTTTGCAAGTTCCTATTTCTTTTTATTTTCTTCTTTTAATAATTTCTTTTTATCTAATTTATTAGAATCTAAATACTTATAATCTAATACATTTGTTTTACTAATAACTGATTTACCTAAGTTTTTTTCTATATCATCTCTTGCCACTTTAGCGGCATGTCCACCCATTTTAGCAATTTTCCTATTTTCTTTTAAGCCATATGGTTTATGTTCTTTTGCCAATTCTCTTGTAGCTATTTCTCCTAAATCTGTTAAAGCAACTTCTATATCGGTCATATTGTCTCTTAATGACTCTTTTCTTATATTTTTATATTCCTTGTATTCACTTGCCTTCATTCCAGACCAACTTTGATATATTTCATTTGTTAATATAGCATATTCATAATTTTGCTTTATTCCATTTTCTTTCCATACATCTGTTAATTTTTTTCTGTCTAAAATTCCTTTTAGCCTAGTTTCTATCCATTGGTCTGAATATCCTCTACCTCTGTAATAATCTATTGCTCTATTTATAGCAATTTCTGGATCAAAAATTTCATCTATTCTTTCTTTTCCCATTTGAGCAAGCCACAATTTAAAAGGTTCTGCTTTTGAACTTGGTACAGATTCTATTAATCTAAAAATGCCTTTTGTGTCTAATGTATCTGTTTCTCTTAGTTTTCCATCATTTGCTATCATTTTCAACTGTACGATATTTTCGTACAGTTGGCTTCCTTCTTCTATTAACTTTCTTTTTAAATCTGACCAATATCTTTTAGGAATTTTACTATCAGTTAATGCACTGATTACATCAACTATACTAAAATAATATTCTTCTTTATCAGCATCCCAAACACTTCTTATTTCTTTTCCTTCAAAAAGATTTGATATTGTTTCTAATTTATTATTATCAACCATATAAATCATCTCCTACATTGATTTTTTATTTGTCACATTATATCAAACATTTGTTTATTTTGCAAGTGTTTATTGAAAAAAATTATAAAAAAATAAAGCACTATTTATAGCACTTTATTCATTAAATATTATCTCTAAAAACACAAATTTTATCTATCTTCTACTTCTAATTTTTATATGTTCAACTGTATGTTATCAGTCATGACTCTGACTACCATGACCACCTTCCCATGGTCTTTTAAATGCAAATCCCACTGGAATTGGTCTACCAAAAATATATCTTTGGCTATTCCAGCTTTGCATTGCTCTTTTTTCAGTCCATAATGTTTGGCTATTACTTGACCCTCTAAATTCACGAACTGTTAATGTTCTATTTGTAACATATGGCATTGCCTCTTGTTCTCCTCTATAGTATGTTTCCATACGATTTGTATCATTATTATATAAAATTATTTTAGCCATAAAAAAACCTCCATATTATATTTTTATAAATATAATATGAAGATTTATATATTTCGTGAATCAATTAAGAACTATACTTGTCTTGCTTTTACTACCAATCTCTGTTTACCATAATTTGTACATGTAATTAATGTAACTTCTTTATTTCCATTTGTTAATTGACTAGTGCATGATACATCATCTGGTTCTACCACATATTTATTATAAACTGTATATTTAACAGTTTTTCCTGAGTTATCTGTTAATTCTACTATATCACCATTTTTAATTAATGATAATTTTCCAAACATTTTTTTATTTTTATAATTATGACCTACTATACAGTAATTACCAACTTTGTTTGGTGCTGGCCCCCAGAATTTATTTAATGAAATTTTTAATAATTCTTCTGATGTTTCTGATAAAATTGGATAATTAATTTCAAGTGATGGTATATTTAAAATAGCTTCTGTAGTATAAGATTTGCCGCCTTGCGTAACATATTTATTTTCTTCAATTATTTCTTCTTGTTCTTGTGCCTGTTCATCAGCTTCTAATGCAACTCTTAAAATATGGTCATCTTCATTTATTGTTGTATCATCAATTTCTGCTAGTATTTCTTGTGATACTTCTTCACTTTTATTTCTATCATATTCTTCATATATATAATAAGAAGATAATAAAAATACACATATAATAGATATCAAAAAAGCAAATTGATATATCCTTTTTTTCTTTTTTAATTCTGGTGTTACATATAATTTCTCTGTTATAAGAATTTGATTCATATTTTCCTCCACTTTTTATACACTACTAATTATATTATATCATCCTACAACATTTTTTTAAATACATTTTTATATTATTTTTATTATTTTCAAACAAAATTATTGATAATTAAACCTTATTAAAAAAATACATATTAGTATATAAATAACCAACATATTAATATCTCTTACCTTACACATTTTAATATATATCTTTAATTTAATATAGTTACTTATCTTATTATTAGTACTAAAAGTCTTTTTACTTGATTATTGATTTAAATTTACAATATATCAACCATTTCTATATGGTAACATTATCTCTAAAAGGTAACAAAAAATTATACATAATACTTTTTGTACAATCTTTATGGATATTCTCCTAAAAATTTTAACATATACTTAAAATGAATTCTTATTTTTAATTATTTGTTCTCATATCCTCAATAATATTTGATAACTTTTCAAATTGTTGAATAGTTAATACTTCACCCCTTATGTTTTCATTTAAGCACATATCCTGTAATACTTTTTTTGCAAGTTCTTTATTTTCAATTATTTTAGAATTTACAAGTGCATTTATCAAAGTTTTCCTTCTTTGCATAAAACTATGTTTTATAATATCAAAAAACAAGGTTTCATTTCTTACACTTATTATAGGCTCTTTTCTAATTTTTAACCTAATTACTTCAGAATCTACATTTGGTTCTGGTATAAACATACTCCTATTAACAATTCTAATACTCTTAGCCTCTGAATAATAATTAATTGCATATGTAATTGCTCCTGAAAGTTTACTTCCTGGCACTGAAACAATTCTATCTGCAACTTCTTTTTGTATCATTACAGTTATACTTTCTATATCTAATCTATCTTCTAACAATTTCATCATTATTGGTGTAGTAATATAATATGGCAAATTTGCGACAATTTTGACATTTTTTATTTCACTAAATTTACTCTTCTCTTGTCCGAATTATCTTTTTTAAATCTACCTTTAATACATCTTCATTTATTACTTCAAAATTATTGTATATAAAAAACCTATCATTAAGGATTTGTAACATTCTTGTATCTAACTCAATAGCTATAACCTTATAAGCCCTTTCCAATAACTCTTTTGTTAAAGTTCCAAGTCCTGGACCTATTTCTATAACTAAATCATTTTTAGTTATTTCAGAGGCATTTACAATATCTTCTACTGTATCATCATCTATTAAAAAATTCTGTCCCAAACTCTTATTTGCAGTTATATTATATTTTTTCATAAGAAACCTAGTTTCATCATATATATTATTCATTTATTCCACCTTATCTAATTTTAATATATATATTATATGTTAACTTTTAAATTTTTACAAGTACTAAAATATAACCACATATTCATACTTTTTAAGTTTTAATATTGATTTTTATTATTAATTCATATAAAATATCACTATCAAAAGAAAAAAGTTGGTGAATTAATTGAATACTAAAAAGGTTGATAATAAAAATAAAAAGAAAAAAGAAGATATTTCTATAAGATATAAATGTTTTTTAATGATTGTTATAATATTATTTTGTATATTAATTGTGAGAATAGCATATCTACAATCTATAAAATCATCATATTTAAAAGAAATGGCATATCAGCAATTAATAACAAATAGAATTATTAGTACAAAAAGAGGAACTATTTACGATTCTTCTGGTAAACCTCTTGCACTTAGTGCACAGGTAGATACTGTATCAATTAATCCTAGTAAAATACAAGTTAATGATAATGAAGAAAAAACAACACAGTTAAAGGAAAAAGTAGCTAAAGGATTATCAGATATCTTTAAATTAGATTATCAAGAAACATTAAAAAAAGTAAATAGTCCAAGTTCTGTAGAAACAATTATAAAAAAAGTAGAAGAAGACAAAATACATGAATTAAAAAAATGGATGGAAGATAATGATATATCAAGTGGAATAAATATTGATTCTGATACTAAAAGATACTATCCTTATGATAATCTAGCTTCTAACTTAATTGGTTTTTGTGGAAGTGATAATCAGGGATTAGAAGGTTTAGAATATTATTGGGATAGTGTACTAACTGGTACTCCTGGAAAAATACTAACAACAAAAGATGCATCACAATCTATCATTCCTGATAAAAATGAACAATATATTCCTGCTGAAAATGGTAGTAATCTTACTCTTACAATAGATTTGAATATACAATTAATAGCCGAAAAGTATCTAAAACAAGCAGTTATAGAAAATGATTGTAAAAATGGTGGAAATATTATAATAATGAATCCTACTAATGGAGATATTTTGGCAATGGCTACATATCCAGACTATAACTTAAATACACCATTTTCTCCAAATGACACCTTAAAAAGCACTTGGGACTCACTTTCTACTTCAGCTCAAAGTACTCAACTACAAAAAATGTGGAGAAATAAATCTGTATCTGATACATATGAACCTGGTTCTACTTTTAAAGTTATAACTGCATCTGCTTCATTAGAAGAAGGTATTGTAGAAACAGATACCTCAAACGATTTTTCATGTACTGGTTATGAAACTGTTGCTGACTATCAAATACATTGTACTAGTACTTCTGGTCATGGCAAACAAACTTTAAGACAAGCTATACAAAACTCATGTAACCCAGCTCTTATACAACTAGGAAAAAGATTAGGTCAAAATAGCTTATATAAATATATGGATGCTTTTCGGTTTATTTAATAAAACTAATATTGAAACTTCTGGTGAAGTTACAGGTATATATTTTAGTAATGTTGGTCCTGTTGAACTAGCAACTGCTTCTTTTGGTCAAAGATTTACTGTTACACCAATTCAAATGATAACAGCAGTATCTGCAATTGCTAATGATGGTGTATTAATGAAACCTAGAATTGTTAAACAAATCGAGAATCCAGATACTAATACATTAACTACAATAGAACCAGTTAGTGTAAGACAAGTTATTTCCAAAGAAACTGCAAAAAAAATGACAAATATAATGGAATCTGTTGTTACAGATGGTGGTGGAAAATTTGGTCAAGTAAAAGGTTATTCTGTTGGTGGAAAAACAGGTACCTCTGAGCCATCACCAGGAAAAGAAAAGGATGGATATGTTGCATCATTTGTTGCTATTGCTCCTGTTGAAAATACAAAAGTAGTAGCTTTACTAACACTTTATAATCCACAGGGTTCTGATTATTATGGAGGAAAAATTGCAGCTCCAGTAGTATCTCAAATATTATCTGAAGTATTGCCATATTTAGGTATTCCATCTAATAGTGATGAAAAAGACCAAAATAGTTCTAATAACAAGAATATAACTTTACCTGATGTAAGAAATAAAACTGTATCTGAAGCAAAAAAGACCTTAGAAAATTTAGGATTAAGATGTGATATCTCAGGTAGTTCAGATTCACTTGTATCTGAGCAAATGCCTAAACCTGGAACTCCTCTTTCATCTGGTTCTATTGTTAAATTATATAGTAAAGGTAATGAAGCTAGAGTCTCATCTACTGTTCCAGATTTAAAAGGTATGTCACTTTCTCAAGCAACCAATGCATTAAAAGCAAAAAATTTAAATATAAAGTCAACAGGCAGTGGAAAAGTAATATCACAAGACCCAATAGCTGGTAAATCTGTAGAAGAAGGAACTGTAATTAATGTAACTCTTCAAGAAGATATAAGTGGCTCTGCTCATTAAAAAATAATAAACATTAAAATTCATTATTTTATAAAAAGATTTAAATTAGTAGTTATTCTAATTTAAATCTTTTTTACTATCTTATTATTTATTAAATTTTAATATAATTAAACACTTGATATTTCTACTATACAATTTGTTATTATTTGTGGTTCTCTATAGTTTTCTAAGATACTAATATTATTTGAATAATCAGATAATAAATAATCTATTTTCACTTTCCTATCTTGCATTTGAGTTAATACTTTGTTTATCTCATCTGAATCATCTGATTCTGTTTCTTTCATACTTTCACATATACAATTAATTTTATTTTCTATTCTTCTTTTTATTATATTATCTAATGCTTTCTCACAACTTATTTTTTCTTTACTTTTTATCCTAGAGTTTGCAAATCTTTTATTCTCTTCAATAATTGTCATATCATGATTAAAATTTGCCAATACTTTTATAATTCCGTCCCTTCTATTTCTTATTTGTGTTACATATTGCTCTATATCTGCACTATTTTCTAACTCTTGCATAACATTTTTTATTGCTATTATAATTGTTTTATCGACTGATTTAAGGTTATTTTGACATAATGACTCTTTAAAATTTCTCATATTTAATCTCCTTCATATAATATGTGTATACTTTATCATAGAATATATGAAAAATTTGTAAATACATGGCAACTAAAAAATTTTTATTAAAAATATTATCAATCAAAATATTATCTTTATAATTTTGATTTTACTATTTTCAAAATATCTTTATTAAGTTTATAATTATTATATTATAAAGAACAATAATGGATTGGATTTATGTCTCCTTCTTATTTAATCTTTCTATAGCATCTGTTTAATTGTTCGTGTGTCGATTTTTGAAAAAATTGTGTACAATTATTTTATATAATAGGAAAGCTCTATTTATTAAACTTTACTTTATATAAAAACACTCCTATTGTATAAAAAAACTAAAATAGAAAATATTTTTCTATTTTAGTTTTTTAACTATTTCTTATCCAAAAATTGCTTCAAATTCATCTCCATCAATTTTTTCTTTTTCCAAAAGAACCCCTGCAACTGCATGTAATTTATCTATATTAGCTTGTAAAATTTCTGCTGCTGCCCTATAGGCAAAATCTATTATTTTCTTTACTTCTTCATCTATAATTGCTGCTGTTTCTTCTGAATATTCTTTACTTTGAGTAAAATCTCTTCCTAAAAATACTTCTTCTTGATTTTGTCCAAGAGTAATAGTTCCTATTTTGTCACTCATTCCATATTTAGTAACCATATCTCTTGCAATTTTAGTAGCTCTTTCAATATCATTACTTGCACCTGTTGAAATATCATCTAATATTAACTTTTCTGCAACTCTTCCACCAAGTAACGAGATAATGTTTTCTTGCATTTCAGATTTTGACATAAAAGATTTATCTTCTGTTGGTCTATACATAGTATATCCACCAGCCATTCCTCTTGGAACAATAGAAATTTGATGTACTGCATCTTGTGTAGGTAAGAATCTACTTACAACTGCATGACCTGCTTCATGATATGCAACTAATTTATTTTCTTTGTCACTTCTTACTCTTGTTCTCTTTTCTGGTCCCATTGTTACCTTAACCATTGCATCTTCAATTTCTTTCATCCCTATTTCTAATAAATCTCTTCTAGCAGAAAGAAGTGCTGCTTCATTTAATACATTTTCCAAATCTGCTCCAGAAAATCCTGATGTATTTTTAGCAATTGTTCTTAAATCAACATCATCTGCTAATCTTTTCTTTCTACTATGGACTTCTAATATTTGCTCTCTTGCCTTTACATCTGGACTAGAAACTACTATTTGTCTATCAAATCTACCTGGTCTTAATAAAGCTCTATCTAATACATCTGGTCTATTTGTTGCAGCTAGTACTATAACACCTTCATTAGCAGCAAATCCATCCATTTCCACTAATAATTGATTTAATGTTTGTTCTCTTTCATCATGTCCTCCACCAAGTCCTGCACCTCTTTGACGTCCAACTGCATCTATTTCGTCTATAAATATTATACAAGGAGCGTTTTTCTTAGCTTGTTCAAATAAATCTCTTACACGAGAAGCACCAACACCAACAAACATCTCAACAAAGTCAGAACCACTTATAATAAAAAATGGAACTCCAGCCTCTCCTGCAACTGCTTTTGCAAGAAGAGTTTTTCCTGTACCTGGATGCCCGACAAGTAGAACACCTTTTGGTATTCTAGCTCCCATATCTGTAAACTTTTTAGGATTTTTTAAAAACTCTACAATTTCTTGTAATTCTTCTTTTTCTTCATCTACACCTGCAACATCATTAAAAGTAATTCTATTTTTCTCAATTGCATTTATTAATTTTGCCTTACTTTTTCCAAATGACATCGTTTTACTTCCACCTTGGTTATTATTCATTAATAAAAACCAGAAGATAAAGAATATAATCAAAATTCCGAAAGGAGTTAATAAACTAAGTAAAACCATAAAAATTGATTCAGATTTTTCTGTTACTTTTATATTACCAGCCTTCATTGGTTCTTGCAAAGTATTCATTAAACTATCTATACTTGGTATATTTACTTCTTTGGTTATATTATCATTTTTTAATTTCACATTTGCTGATTCACCGTCCGAGAATCTATCTCTATTTCTCTTACATCTCCAGATTCAATTTTTGCAACTAGTTCTGAATAAGCAAGTTTTGTATCACTATTACCTACTATTGAAGTTAATAATACAATAAATATAATACCTATAATTAGCCAAACAGCTAAAGTTTTTATACTATTTTTCAAAATAAATTTTCCTCCTTTATGCTACCATAATAAACATTATTCAATATACCATATTATACCATTCATTTCAAGCATTTTTAATAAAGAAAATCTTCTTATTTTTTACCAAAATTTTAATGCTTTTATTTGGAATTAGATATTTGTTACCAATATTATTTTCACATAACTTTATTATATCCTCTATATTAATTTTTTCTATTCCTTGTGAACTACCCAAAAGATTATTAATAGTATACAAAATTATTCTAGATTTTATTACTTTTTTTTGTAAATTAAATAATTTTAGATTAAGCACAATTTTAGTTTCATCATATTCTAATAATAATTGTTTGTATTCTTGTTTCATAACTTCATCAAAATAGTCGTTTTCCTGTTTTAAAAGTTCTGACATACGATTTATTGTTTCTATAATATTTGGATTAAAATTTTCTTTTAAATATGGTATTAATAGATTTCTAATCTTATTTCTTGTATAAATATTTTCTTCATTACTTTTGTCAAATTTCGGATTTAAGTTTAATATATCACAATAATTTTCAATTTCATCTCTTTTACATTTAATAATTGGTCTTATTAAATCATTTTTTATTGGCTCTATACCTTTCAGTCCAGAACTTCCAGTTCCTCTTATTATATTCATTAAAACTGTTTCCGCATTATCATTTAAATTATGAGCAGTTGCAACTTTGTTTGAATTTGTTTTTTGTTTAATTTTTCTGAAAAAGTCATAACGAATTTTTCTACCAGTTTCTTCTGTTCCATGCTTACTTTGTTCAGATAATTTTATTACATCAACTCTTTTTACAAAACATTCTACTCCAATCTTTTTACAAAATTCTTGTACATATTCTGTTTCTAAATCTGCTTCTTCTCTAATCATGTGATTAATATGTGCCACAAAAATTTCAATTTTTAAATCTTTTTTCAAATTATTTAATACATTTAGTAAACAAATAGAATCTGGTCCTCCAGACACTCCTATTA
This sequence comes from uncultured Clostridia bacterium, assembly GCA_948805675.1. Classification (GTDB taxonomy): domain Bacteria; phylum Bacillota; class Clostridia; order TANB77; family CAG-508; genus CAG-492. The sequence goes on from CAQIBN010000002.1 coordinate 62,189, forward strand.
CAATTTTATCTCCTGTTTCAATTAAGTTATATTTCCTTATTGTATTTAGTACCTTTTCTTCCAATTCAATCAATTCTTTCTCCTTCTTCGAACATTGGGTCGAACATTGGGGACGGGGTTAAATGTTCACTTTTTCTATTATCTCATGAACACTAGGGACAGGGTTAAATACTAGACTTAAAGCCATTTAGAGCAAGAATCAATTAAGTTAATACATTCACTAAGATTTAACACAATATCGTCTTTTAGTAGATAAATACTAACATTCATCACTGTCCCCAGTGTTCATGACCTTTGTAATTTAAACGAACATTTAACCCCGTCCCCAATGTTCGCTTCGCCATTTTCGCTTCGCCATTTTCGCTTCTCCGTTTGTTCTTTTATTCTCTATACTTCTCTATATTAGCAAACTTTGTATAATTTCCAAGCCATAATAATTCTACTGTTCCAGTTGAACCTGCTCTATGTTTTGCTATAATTACTTCTGCTACATTTTTCTTTTCAGATTCTTCATTATAATAATCATCACGATATAAAAACATAACAATATCAGCATCTTGTTCTATAGCTCCAGATTCACGAAGGTCAGAAAGCATAGGCCTATGGTCTGGTCTTTGTTCTGGTGCACGAGATAATTGTGAAAGAGCAATTACTGGTACATTAATTTCTTTGGCAAGTATTTTCAAAGATCTACTAATTTCTGAAATTTCTTGTTCACGGCTTCCACCTTTTTTACTGCTTCCTTGAACTAATTGCAAATAATCTATTACAACTAATCCTATATTCTTTTCTAGTTTCATCTTTCTACATTTTGCACGAATTTCCATAATAGAAATACCTGGTGTATCATCTATAAATATTTGTGATTCTGAAAGGTCACCAGATGCTAATGCAAGTTTTGCCCAGTCTTCGTCTTCTATTTTACCAGTTCTTACCTTATTACTATCTACCATTGCTTCACTACATAAAATTCTGTTACCCATTTGCTCTTTAGACATCTCTAAACTAAATATAGCAACTGGAACATTGGCTCTTACTGCCGCATTTGATGCAATATTTAATGCGAATGCAGATTTTCCCATAGCTGGTCTTGCTGCAACTAGTATTAAATCTGAATTATGAAGTCCAGCTGTTTTATAATCTAAATCTGCAAATCCTGTTGGTACACCTGTTATATGTTGTTTTCTATTATATAACTCTTCTAATTGAGTAAAAGATTCAACTAATATATCTTTCATAGAAGAATATCCTTTTTGATTCTTTCTTTGCATTACATTAAATATCTTTTTTTCTGCAACATCCATAATATCTTCTACTTCTTGTGTTTGGTCATAACCTAAGACTATAAGCTCATTTGCTGTTCTAATTAATGTTCTAAGCATAGATTTTTCTTCTACAATCTTTATATACTTTTCTACATTTGCAGTTGTTGGAACCTTTTCTGGAAGTTCTGCTAAATATTCTAAACCTCCAATTCCTTCAAATTTACCAAGTGTTACAAGTTCATCTTTAATAGTAATAATATCTACTGGCTCTCCTCTATTATATAAATTCATTATTGCATCATATATAACTTTATTATCTTCTCTATAAAAATCTTCTGCTTTTAGTACTTCTACTGCAGATATAACAGAATCTTTATCTGTAAGCATACTTCCTATAACAGCTTGCTCTGCTTCTATATCATGTGGTGGCACTTTACCTAAATCCATTACTTTTCGCTCCTTCTATTATAAGCAATAATTAGTTTTTATATTTATCCTTATGCAATTGTATTTACTTTTAAACTAGCTAGAACGCCTTCATATAGCTTAATATCTACATTTACTGTTCCTAAAAGCTTTATAGTTTCTTTTAAAACAATTTTCTTTTTATCTACATCAATATTATATTGTGACTTTAGATTTTCTGAAATTTCTTTTGAAGTAACACCTCCAAATATCTTTCCATTATCTCCTGCTTTTACTTGTATTTTTAAAGTTATATCTTTTAATTTATCCTTTATTTCTATAGCTTTTGCTTTTTCTAAATCTTTCTTATGCTGATTTGAATTCTGTTTTGCTTTTAGTTTTACTAAATTATCTTTGTTTGCTTCTATAGCCAATTTCTTAGGAAATAAAAAGTTTCTTGCATATCCATCACTTGCATTTATAACTTCATCTTTTTTTCCAACACCTTTTATATTATCAAGTAATATTACTTTCATATTTAAAACCTCCAAGTCACTTAAATTTTTTATATTTTATAACAAAATGGGCTTTTTTTCAATACCTTTACAGTATTTTACACCCTATATTTTTTCTATAAATTGCATTTACTTTGCAGAATTACTTTTAACTTTTTTACTTTATACTACATTTTCTTTATGTAAAAAAATAAAAAAACATATATCAGAAAATTTTACATAATAGAACAATAGTAGGCTGGATTTATATCTGTCTTTTAATTAATACTCTTACGATGCATGTTTAATTGTTCATATGCCGATTTTTGAAGAAAATTGTGTGCAATTATTTTATATAATTAAGAAGGCTCTATCAATTAATCTTTACTATATTTTGAAACTTTAATATCATATAAAAAAGAACTTATACTTTTATAAAATATAAGTTCTTTTTAACTATCCTTCAATTTGTTTTCCAAATATAGATTTAGCAATATTTCCAATACCAGGTAGCTCTGGGTTTTCTCCATTATTAGCCTTTACTATACCTAATATTATAAAAATAATATATGCAACATATGCTAAACTAGAAAATAACCCTATTCCTGTTATTACAGAAACAACTCCTAGTATAAAACTAATTATTATATATCCTATAAATATTACTATTGATTGCGCACAGTGAAATTTAACATCTCTACTATTTTCCTTTTGAAATAAAAATATTAATGCACATATAAATACTATATATCCAACTATTGACTTAGTTTTGTCATTATTCATTATACTTCTCCTTTATAATATATTTATACCATGAATATACATATATAATTATTGTATATGGAAATACTATTATTACTTTCCAATTATATCTAATTGCATCATTAAAATTAAGATGTAATACAGATAAGAATGCCCTTGTCATTCCACAATTAAAGCATTCCTTTCCTACAATTCTTTTATATATACATATACTTTCCATAGAATTTTCTATAGGTATATTATATAAAATTATTAATAAAATGAAATTAGTTATCATAAAAAGAATAAGTTTTTTATTCATTGATGATAGCATTTCCATCTTTATCTGTAAACTTACCTGTTATAATCATAATTAAGTCTACTAATGTCCAAATTCCACATCCACCACATGTTATAAGCATTAATATTCCTGTGCCAATTTTACCTGCATAAAAACGGTGGATTCCTAAAGAACCTACAAATATACATAATAATAATGATGTTAACCAATTTTTTTCGCTCTTCATTTATTTTCCCCCCTTATTCTACTTTTAGTATCATATTTTAATATTACTATTACTTTTCAATTCTGTCAATTATTTATTTTAAAATTTTACATTTACGTTAGTATTATTCACTATTAACAAATTATTTCATCTTAAAATTTATTTTTAATGTTTTTTAAAAGAACATAAGATTTATTATGAAAACAATTCAATGTTGAAAATATATACTAGAAATAATCTGTTTTATTTGAAATAAAAAATATGAATTTATTCTGTTAGATTACTTAACATACACACAAATTAAAAATAAAAACAGTAGTGGGCTAGTTTTATATCCACTTCTTAATTAATACTCATACATTTACGTTTAATTGTTTATGTTCCAATAGAAAAAAAACAGTGTAATTATTTTTTAAAATAGGAAATCACTCTTTATTAAATTTCACTTTGTATTAAAACCTTCATATTATATAAAATAGAAAGTATTGTAATTATGAACTGAACCAAAAGAAGTTAAACATTTTTTTGGTTCAGTTCATTATAATTACAATACTTTCTATAATTCTATCTTATTTTAACTATTTATCTTTTGAATAATATATCATTTTAATATTACCTTTTTAATTCAAAATTATGTATATATTACTAATCTAGTATAATATACAATATATATTTATTTTGTATTAAAATAATAACATATAATTTAGTTAAAATATTTTATAAACTGTTAACTTGATATCTCACTAAAATATTCATTTATTCTATTTATTAATTCATTTTTAACATCTTCTATATCCATTCCTTCAACCTGTGCTCCAGCTAAGGTAATATGTCCGCCACCACCAAGTTTTTCTAAAATAACTTGAACATTAATATCCCCTATTGACCTACCACTAATACAAACTTTATCTCCTAAATATCCTATAACAAAAGATGCTGTTATATCACTTATAGTTAATAACTCATCTGCAGCCTTTGCACAAATTACATTGGCATTTTTATCTTCTTTATAATAAATTGAAATTGCAATTGTATCATTAACTATTTTTGCATCAGAAACAATTTCTGATATAGTATTATAAGTTTTTATATCACTTTGAAACCATTTTTTTACTTTAATTATATCTACACCACATTTTCTTAAATATGCTGCTGCTTCAAAAGTTCTTACACCTGTTTTAAAAGTAAAGTTTTTTGTATCCATCATAATTCCTGCATATAGACCTTCAACTTCTATTTCTGACAGTTTAAGTGTTTTTTCGGAATATTCTATTAACTCTGTAACAAGCTCTGATGCTGATGAAGCATAAACTTCTTGAAATGTTAATGTTGCATTTTCTATATAATCTGTACTTCTTCTATGATGGTCTATTACAACAATTTTGTTTGTTTTATCTAATAATTCTGGTACTTCAACATATGTCTTTTTATGTGTATCAACAATAATTAATAATGACTCTTGACTAATTTTAGAAAGTGCTTCATTTTTACTAATAATAATTTCTTGATATTCTTTTTGACTTTTAGCCACTTGTATGAAATTATCTAAACTTATACCTGAAGTTTCATTTACTATATAACTGTCTTTTTCTAAGGATTTAGCTATCCTATATATACCAAGACTTGCTCCCATACAATCTATATCACCATTTGTATGTCCCATTATATACACATCTTTTGCTTCACCAATTAATTCTTCTAAAGCATGTGCTACAATTCTTGCTTTTACTCTTGTTCTTTTTTCTACTTCTTGTGCTCTTCCTCCAAAGAATAAATATTTTGTGTTTTCTCTTACAACTGCTTGATCTCCACCTCTACCTAAAGCTATATCCATTGCAGCTTTAGCAGATTTAAATTTATCATAATTAGACTCACCTTCATTAGAAACTGCTATACTTAATGTAGATTGTATTCTTGCAGGTAACTCTAACTCTTTTATTGTATCTAATATGTTAAATTTTTTTTCTTCAATTTCTTTTAAATATTTCTGTTCAAATATACATACAAAATTATCTCTTTCTTGTTTTAAGACTAAACCTTTAAAAGATGTTGCCCAATCATATATTGTTTTTTCTATTTTGGCAGTTACTTCTGGTTTATCTTCACTCGAAATTCTTTGCATTATCTCTTCATAATTATCAATCATTATAATTCCAACACACATTTTAGAATTATTAAATTTTTCTAGTAATTCTATATGTTCTGTTTCATCAATAAAATATAATGTAGCCATATATTCTTTTTGATTTTTCTTGTCATTTTGTTTTGATTTTACATACTCACCTAATATTCTATATTGTCTTTTTCCAATTCTAGCATGATTATTAATTGTATTTTTTCTATCTTTTTCATTTGAATTTTCAATCTCTAGTTTTAATTCTTTTACTATTGTATTTAAATAAGTATTTATATCTATATTTGCAAATTCTTGTACAAATTTCGTACTTTTCCAAATTATATTACCATTTGTTTCTACAATTATTAAAGGAAAAGGTGAATTAATTAAAGATCTTTTTGATACTTTATCTACATTAATAGTAAGATCTTTAATATGTTCAGATAATTCTGCTGTTCTTTTTTTGTTTGTCCAACTAGTATAAACTAATATTAAAGAGTATATTATAATTGCTGGCAGAATAAATCTAAATTCATAACAACATAATATAATTAGTAATATTGCAATAATTACTAAATATGCTTTTGTTTTTGAGACAAGACCATCAAATATTTTTATATTATTATTATTTGGCATAACAATCTCCTTTTATCATAATAAATATATTTTACCCTTTTTTTGTTATTTTGTCAAGCCATCAAAATAGAGCAAACACTTGATATTAATAGTGTTTGCTCTATTTTACTATAATTTATTTTGCTACATTTACTGTTTCTTTTTCAGTTTTTCCTTCATCTTCTTGTGTATCTTCTGTGTCTTCTGTATTTATATGTGTATTTTTATAAACTTGCATACCTGTACCTGCTGGTATTAATTTACCTATAATTACATTTTCTTTTAATCCAATTAAGTCATCTGTTTTTCCTTTAATAGCAGCTTCTGTAAGAACTCTTGTTGTTTCTTGGAAAGATGCTGCAGATAGGAAGCTTTCTGTTGCAAGAGATGCTTTTGTAATTCCAAGTAAAACTCTTTTTCCTGTTGCTGGTCTTAATCCTTCATTAATTACTCTATTATTTTCTTCTTCAAATTCATACATATCAACTAATGAACCTGCAAACATATTTGTATCTCCATTATCTTCAACTCTTACCTTCTTAAGCATTTGTCTTGCAATAACTTCAACGTGTTTATCATTAATATCAACACCTTGGTTACGATATACTTTTTGTACTTCTTGTACTAAATATTCAAATACTCCTTCTGGCCCCTTAATTGCTAAAATCTCATTTGGATTTATTGAACCTTCTGTAATAGGGTCACCAGCCTTAACAATATCTCCATCTTTAACATGAAGTTTAGCTCCAAATGGTATAGTATATTTTTTAGCTTCTTGGTCTGAAATAATAGATACTTCTTTTCTTGATTTATCATCAGAGATTCTAACTGTACCATCTATTTCTGTTACTATTGCAAGTCCTTTTGGCTTTCTTGCTTCAAATAATTCTTCGACTCTTGGAAGACCTTGTGTAATATCTGCAACACCTGCAACACCACCAGAGTGAATAGTTCTCATTGTAAGCTGTGTACCAGGTTCACCTATTGATTGTGCAGCAATAATACCAACTGCTTCACCAATTTGTGCTTCTTCACGAGTAGCTAAGCCCATTCCATAACATTTTGCACATACACCATGTTTTGTTCTACAACCTATAACAGAACGTACTTTTACTTTTTCTATTCCGTTACTTATTATTTCTTCAATTACTTTTTCTGTAAGCATTGTATTAGTATCTGCTATTAACTCATTATTATTTGGATTAATAATATCTTCTAATGGGTATCTACCAATTAATCTTTCTTCTAATTTTTCAACTATTTGGTTTCCATCTTTTATATCCCATACTTCAATACCTTCATGTGTTCCACAATCATCTTCTTTTACAATTATATCTTGTGAAACATCAACTAATCTTCTTGTTAAATATCCAGAATCGGCTGTTCTTAAAGCTGTATCTGAAAGTCCCTTTCTTGCACCATGTGCTGCGATAAAGTATTCTATTGCATCTAACCCTTCCCTAAAACATGATTTAATAGGAATTTCTACAACTTTACCAGTTGTACTTGCCATAAGTCCACGCATACCTGCAATTTGTTTTAATTGGTCAAGGTTTCCGTCTTGCTCCAGACTCAGCCATCATATAAACTGGGTTTAGACTATCAAAGTTCTCTTTCATAGCTATTTTTACATCATCTGTTGCTTTACTCCAAATTTTAATAACAGCATTATATCTTTCATCATCTGTTATTAATCCACGTTTATATTGTTTTAATACTGTGTCTACTTGGCTTTGTGCTTCTGCTAAAATTGTCTTTTTAGCCTCTGGTACTTTAACATCACTAACAGATACAGTAATAGCACCTATTGTAGAATATTTATAACCTGTTGACTTAATATAATCTAATAATTCAGCTGTTGCACTTAATCCATGAGCATTTATTGACTTTTCAATTATTTTTCCTAAATTCTTTTTAATTACTGGGAAATTAATTTCTAAATCAAATTCTTTTTCTTCATTTTGTCTATCTACAAATCCTAAATCTTGTGGAATACCTTTATTAAACATAATTCTACCAACTGTTGTTTCAATTATTTTATGTTTTTCTATACCATTTACAATTTTAGACATTCTAACTTTTATTCTAGCATGCATTCCTAAATCATGGTTTTCATATGCAATAACTGCTTCCTCTGGAGAACTAAAGTAATTACCTTCTCCTGGTTCTCCTTCAACTTCCATTGTTAAATAATAACTTCCTAAAATCATATCTTGTGTTGGAACTGTAACTGGTTTACCATCTTGTGGTTTTAAAAGGTTATTTACAGATAGCATTAAAAATCTTGCTTCTGCTTGTGCTTCTGGTGATAATGGTACGTGAATAGCCATTTGGTCACCATCAAAGTCTGCATTAAATGCTGTACAAACTAATGGATGCAATTTTATTGCTCTACCCTCAACAAGTACTGGCTCAAATGCTTGAATACCTAGTCTATGAAGTGTTGGAGCACGGTTTAACATTACTGGATGGTCTTTAATAACATCTTCTAATATATCCCATACTTCTGGTCTTAATCTTTCTACCATTCTTTTTGCATTTTTAATATTATGAGCAATTCCACGACCTACTAATTCTTTCATTACAAATGGTTTAAATAATTCAACTGCCATTTCTTTTGGAAGTCCACATTGGTAAATTTTAAGTTCTGGACCTACAACGATAACTGAACGTCCTGAATAATCAACACGTTTACCAAGTAAGTTTTGTCTAAATCTACCTTGTTTTCCTTTTAACAAATCTGATAATGATTTTAAAGGTCTATTACCAGCTCCTGTAACTGGTCTTCCACGTCTTCCATTATCTATTAACGCATCTACAGATTCTTGTAACATTCTTTTTTCATTTCTTACAATAATCTCTGGTGCACCTAATTCTAATAATCTTTTTAAACGATTATTTCTGTTTATTACTCTTCTATATAAATCATTTAAATCTGATGTAGCAAATCTACCACCATCTAATTGTACCATTGGTCTTAGTTCTGGTGGAATTACTGGCACTACATTCATAATCATCCATTCAGGTCTATTATTAGATAATCTAAAAGATTCTACAGTATCTAATCTTTTTACTAATTTTGCCTTTTTTTGTTCACTTGCATTTACTAATTCTTTTTTCAATCTTTCAGCTAATTTATCTAAATCAACCTCTTCTAATAGCTTATATAAGCTCTCTGCACCCATTTCAGCTTTAAAAGAACCTTTTCCATATTTCTCTACTGCCTCATGATATTCTTTTTCTGTTAGAACTTGTGCCTTAACTAAACCACTTGTTCCTTTATCTGTTACTATATATGAAGCAAAGTAAATTACCTTTTCTAGATTTCTTGGTGATATATCTAACATTAGAGCTATTCTACTTGGAATTCCTTTAAAATACCAAATATGTGCTACAGGTGCAGCAAGTTCGATATGTCCCATTCTTTCTCTTCTTACTTTTGCTTTTGTTACTTCAACACCACAACGGTCACAAACAATTCCTTTATATCTAACTCTTTTATATTTTCCACAATGACATTCCCAGTCTTTTGTTGGTCCAAATATTCTTTCACAAAATAAACCATCTTTTTCTGGTTTTAATGTTCTATAGTTAATTGTTTCTGGTTTTTTAACTTCACCTTTTGACCATTCTCTTATTTTTTCATCTGATGCCAAACCAATTTTTATTTTATCAAAAACTTCTAATTCGTCCATTATTTAGGAGCCCCCTATTATTTAAATTTTTGGCAAGGCTTATAAATAAAGCCTATTTTATAGAGCATCTTTTCATTTTCCAAACTACTCTTCTGCTGGTGCAAACTAATTGATGTATGTAAGAAAAATAAAATCAGATGTATTATTCAATTAAATCTTTATTATTAAACTCATTTATTATTTAAGTTTTCTTTATTTATATATTTTTTTGCTTTTTACTACTTAACTTTATTTAGCTATAAAATATTTAACTCCCCAAGGAAAATAATATATTTATAACTAAACTAATAACAACCCAAATTATACTATTCAATAATTCATCTCTAGTCTAGGTTCTTCAGGACTTATATATATTAAAAAGTGGCGCTTCGACCCTGAGTCGTTATTATCACCTCTGTTTATAGTGTGTCTCTACAATATGAATCTGGCTACATACTAAAGCGCCTTAGAGAACAGAACTTTTTAATATATATAAGTCCTGAAGAACTGGAAACCCAAATCACAAATTATAAACAACAAATCACAATTTATTCATCAATGATATCCTCATCATTTAAGATATTATCTTCAGCTAAATCATTATCAAAAATTAATAAATCCTCTTCTTCATCATCTACATCCTCAAATAATAGATTATCAGTATCTAAATCTTCATCTGCCTCTATGTAGTTTTCTTCTAATTCTGACTCATCAATAACTGTTTCTTCTCCTAACTTTTTGTTAGCTTCTAAATTAAAGTCTATTCCATCATCAATATTTTCTTTTAATTCTAATTCTTTGTCATCACTAGAATATAATCTTATATCTAATCCTAAAGACTGTAATTCTTTAATTAAAACTTTAAAGCTTTCTGGAACTCCAGGCTCTGGAATATTCTCACCTTTTACTATTGCTTCATATGTTTTTACTCTTCCTACTACATCATCAGATTTAACTGTTAACATTTCTTGAAGAGTATATGCTGCACCATATGCCTCTAATGCCCAAACTTCCATCTCACCAAAACGTTGTCCACCAAATTGTGCTTTACCTCCTAGAGGTTGTTGTGTAACTAAAGAGTATGGTCCAGTTGAACGAGCATGTATTTTATCATCTACTAAATGGTGTAATTTAAGCATATACATAACACCTACTGTAATTGGATGGTCAAATGCTTCTCCTGTTCTTCCATCATATAGAATTGTTTTTCCATCTCTTGAAAGTCCAGCTTCTTCTAGTAAATCTTCAATTTCATTTGATTTAGCACCATCAAATACTGGTGTTGCAACTTTCCATCCTAAAGCTCTTGCTGCCATTCCTAAGTGAACTTCTAAAACTTGACCGTAAATTCATACGAGAAGGTACACCAAGTGGATTTAACACTATATCTACAGGTGTTCCATCTGGCATAAATGGCATATCTTCTTCTGGTAATATTCTTGAAATAACACCTTTGTTACCATGACGTCCAGCCATTTTATCTCCAACAGATATTTTTCTCTTTGTTGCTATATAACAACGAATAACTTGATTTACTCCAGGTCCTAATTCATCTGAGTTATCTCTTGTAAAGATTTTTACATCTACTATTGTTCCAGCTTCACCATGTGGTACACGAAGTGATGTATCCCTTACTTCTCTTGCTTTTTCACCAAATATTGCACGAAGTAATCTTTCTTCTGCAGTAAGTTCTGTTTCTCCTTTTGGAGTTACTTTACCAACCAAGATATCTCCTGGCCTTACTTCTGCACCTATTCTTATAATTCCATTTTCATCTAGGTCTTTTAATCCATCATCACCAACATTTGGTATATCACGAGTAATTTCTTCTGGCCCAAGTTTTGTATCACGACATTCACAATCATATTCTTCTATATGTATTGATGTATAAACATCTTCTTTTACTAATCTTTCACTAATTAATACAGCATCTTCATAGTTGTAACCTTCCCATGTTGTATATGCAATAATAACATTTTTTCCAAGTGCCATCTCTCCATTTTTTGTTGAAGGTCCATCTGCTAAAATATCACCAGGCTTTACCATCTCTCCTCTAGTTACAACTGGTCTTTGATTTATACATGTTCCGCCATTTGTTCTTTTAAATTTACGAAGTTTATATGTATCTAATGTATTTTTCTTATTTCTAACTACTACTTCTTCACCAGTCACCTTTTCTACAACACCTTCATTAATTGCTGTAACTGTAATTCCTGAATCCTTTGCTGCTCTATATTCAATACCTGTTCCTACAATAGGTGTTTCAACTGTTAAAAGTGGAACTGCTTGACGTTGCATGTTTGAACCCATAAGTGAACGTTTAACATCATCATGTTCTACGAAAGGAATCATAGCAGCTGCAACAGATACAAGTTGTCTTGGAGATACATCTACATAGTCAACTAATTCTCTATCTACCTCTGTTATTTCTTCTTTATATCTTACTTTTATTCTTTTATTAACAAATCTTCCCTCTTCATCTAATGGTTCTGAAGCTTGTGCAATAATATGTTTATCTTCTTCATCAGCTGGCATATATTCAATAATATCTGTTAATTTTCCTGTTTCTAAATCTACTTTTCTATATGGTGTTTCAATAAATCCATATTCATTGATTGTTGCAAAACAAGAAAGTGCAGATATAAGTCCAATGTTTGGTCCTTCTGGAGATTCTACTGGACATAATCTACCATAATGAGTATGGTGAATATCTCTAACTTCAAATCCTGCCCTTTCTCTAGTTAAACCACCAGGCCCTAATGCAGAAATTCTTCTTTTATGTGTAAGTTCAGAAAGTGGATTTGTTTGATCCATAAATTGTGATAATTGTGAACTACCAAAAAACTCTCTTATTGAAGATGTTATTGGTTTTGTATTAATTAATGTTTGTGGTGTTATAACATCTAAATCTTGAATTGTCATTCTTTCACGAACAACTCTTTCAAGTCTTGTTAAACCAATTCTAAATTGATTTTGTAAAAGTTCTCCAACACAACGAATACGTCTATTTCCTAAATGGTCTATATCATCTATTTCACCTAATCCATATTCTAAATTTAATAAATAATTAATAGATGCAATTATATCTTCATTAGTAATATGTCTTGGTAATAATTCTTCAACTCTTTCTTTTAATACTCTATGTAAATCTTTTTCTTCAGTAGTATCTAAAATAGATTTTAGTACTTCATAATTTACATATTCTTTAAAATGTAAATCACTTATATCCACATTTGTTACAATTTTGTGGATATTTACTGTTCCATTTCCTATAACTCTTACTTTTTTATCATTTACTTCTATATCTACAATATTTAAACCTGTATTTTGTATTTCTTCTGCAACATCTGCATTTATTGTACTTCCTTTTTCTACTAAAACTTCTCCAGTTTCAGGATTTATAATATCTTTAGCACTAACTTTTCCAGTAATTCTTGATGCTAAACTTAACTTTTTATTAAATTTATATCTACCTACTTTTGCTAAATCATATCTTCTTGAATCAAAAAATAGTCCTGTAAATAAACTTCTTGCAGCCTCTACAGTTGGAAGTTCTCCTGGTCTTAATTTTTTATATATTTCTATTAATGCTTCATCAGATGTCTTTACTGTATCTTTTTGAATACTAGCAATTAGTTTTGGTTCTTCTCCAAATAGTTCCAAAATCTGGCTATCTGTTTCTACACCAATTGCTCTTAATAATGATGTAACTGGTATTTTTCTTGTTCTATCAACTCTAACATAGAAAATATCATTACTATCTGTTTCATATTCAAGCCAAGCCCCACGAATTGGCATAACTGTTGATGTATAAATTTTCTTACCTGTTTTATCATAATCACTTGCATAATAACATCCAGGTGAACGAACAAGCTGACTAACTACAACTCTTTCTGCACCATTAATAACAAATGTTCCACTATCTGTCATTACAGGAAAATCCCCTAGATAAATTTCTTGCTCTTTTATTTCTCCAGTTTCACGATTAATTAATCTAACCTTTACATGTAATCTAGTTGAATATGTTGCATCTCTTTCTTTAGATTCTTCTACTGTATATTTTGTTTTATCTTCCATATAATAATCGAAAAATTCTAAGACTAAATTTCCTGTATAATCTATGATTGGAGATACATCTTTTAATACTTCTCCTAATCCTTCCTCTATAAACCAATCATATGAATCTTTTTGAACTTTAATTAGATTTGGCATTTCAATTGCATCACCGATTTTTGCAAAAGTCTTTCGTATACATTTTTCATGTTTTACATCTTTTACCAAAATAAATCACCCCTAAAAAAATTTAAGCAGAACTTTAAATATATAAAGATTTAAAATATGAGTCCTTCTTATATTTGAAATTTAGATACAAATAAATGAAGCCTACTGCTTATATGACTTCATTTCTTTTGTGTAATTTCTAAATATAATTCCTCTCATTTTTAAATTTACATAACTAAAAATATAACAACAAAAAGGTAAGCTAGCATTTTTATATACTAACATCTTTTTGTTATTATTTAATTTATTACTTAATTATTATTATTTCTATCATATTACTCCTTTAAATATCGAATAATATACATATTTTATTATACATTAATTTTATATAGCTTGTCAATATTTTTTTATTATTTTTGTTGTACTTCCAATAAAAAAATGGTTACTAGTCAGCCTTAATTTCTAAAACGCATATAAAATTAGTGCGTAGCCTGTGTATTTATATATTTTTCACATTTTATTAACATTATTATTGTAGCCTTGCTCTTACAATTAGTCTTTTACTAGATGTATTATTACAAGTTATCATAGTTACTATAGATTCAGATGTATTTTTTAGTACTTCAGTTTGTTCTGGATTAATATAGTATTTTTCATAAACAACATATGTATATTTTTGGCCATATATATTTGTTATTTCAACAATATCTCCTTCTTTTACATTTCTTAATTTTCCAAACATAGTCATATTTCTCATATTATGCCCAGCTAAACATAAATTTCCAGTCCCATTTATAGAATTATTGGAAATTTTACATATAGATTTCCACAAAGTATCATCATTTTTATATTCCAAAATTGGATATTCTATATCTATTTTGCTAATTTTAATCTTTCCTAACACTGTTGAATTTCCTATTTTTACACTCATATCTAATGGCTTATTTACTGCACTTTGTTGTAATGTATTATTAGAATCGTTTTTTATCGTTTCTACAACTATTGGTTTTTCTTTATTTTCTTCTATTTTCTTATCTAATTCATTTACTACCTGTGACAAACTTTTATCCATTACCTTAGAACTATGAAAATCAAACAATAACATTCCTATAAATATACTTACAGAAAACAGTAATAAAAATTGTAGTATTATTGTGGATTTACTTTTCTTCTGATTTTTGTTTATATTATTAGTATTGTTACTTTCTATCTTTTTATCACTATCAACACCTTTTTTCACATTTTCCTCCATATCATATGTATCTAATTAATTTCTTCTATTGTATTATTTTTTCTATTTTTAAAATTAATAAAGTCTAATAAAACTATTTTTATTACAGCTACAATTGGAACAGCCAAAAACATCCCTAATATTCCAAAATATGCTCCGTCCAATTGTTACTGCAAATATCACAAGAAGTGGACTTATCTTTAAAGAATCCCCAACAATTTTTGGATTAATTATATTTGCATCAATTTGTTGTAATATTATTACAATAATACCCATCCAAATTGCTTGTGAAACTCCTCCTGTTAAAAATGTAATTATAATAGAAATTGTTACTGCTATAATTGCACCAAAGTATGGAATCATATTAGATAAACCTATTAAAAATCCTAATAAAACTGCATATTTTACACCCATTATACTCATTGCAGTAGATGTTAATATTCCTACTACTATTGCATCTAATAACTGACTTGCTAAAAATTTTAAAAATATCTCATTTGTTCTATCAAAATATTTATTTATATTATTATAAGTACTATTATTAAATAATGCTTTTGTTAATTTTTTTATAAACTTAACAATCTCTGTTCTTTCAAGTAATATATAAACAGAAACTATTATTGCAACAAAAAAGTCAAAAACTCCATTTGCAATATTCATAGCTCCTCTAGCATATTGAGTTAAATTTTCTATGTTTACAAATTGTTTTAAATCTATATTTTTCAATTCATCTGCAATTCCCATTACATATTCACTTTTAAATATAGACTCATCTGGTAAACTATTTATTTTCTCCATTGTTAAATTATAATAATTTTGAAAATTATTTACTAAGTCTATTATACTTTGAGATATTACTGGAACAATGAATCTTATAACTAGCATTATTATTATTATTGCAATAATATATACTGTAATAACACTTAACAATCTAGCCTTTATTTTTATAAATTTTATATTTTTATATAAACTCTCTATCTTTCTTGATGGCAAATATAATAAATATGCAATTATTATACCTATAATAAAAGGCATAATAATATTAAATAAATTTGAAAGCCATTCTTTAATCTCTGTAAAATTATCTAAAGTTTTATATATTATAATAATAGCTAAAGCAAAACTAAACCAATAAACCCATTTTTTCCATATACTCTTACCATCTTTCATCAATACTCACCTTTTTTTCTTTTACACATTTAATACATAAAAATGTACAATAATTATTAACTATTAGAATATATAACACAAATCATACTCTGATTTATTAAACATTAATAAAAACAGTAAGTAATTTATTTTAAACAAGAAATACTTACTGTTTTTATTTAATTAGCACATCTTTTGTATTACAGATGTGTTAAATCTTTAGTTCCTTTTGTACTTAATTCCTGTCTTTTTTGGTAACTTACGTACATTGGCACTTTATTAAAATTCATAAATGTAACATTCTAGATTTCTTCTACCAAAGCTAATACATTCACTATAAGACCCCATGTAAACATCTATTTTATTATTAGATATCGCTCCACCTCTATCTTGTACTACAAACCATCCTCCATTTGGTTTATTAGCAAAATATGGTATATAAATTACTGTTCCTAATTTATATCCACTACCTGCTGCAACTGTATACCAAGGTGATGCCATTGCACCTGATGCTGTTCTGCCATAACCTGCTGAACCTGGAGCTTTACCACAAGTAGATGCAGTATATGCTGATGCATTTAAATTTCTAACTTTTGGTGTTATACCTTCTACCTTTTTTGCAAGTGATGTTTTAGATGTACTTGCTGGATTTGTAGTAGCTGTTCTTCCAACCTGAGATCTAGTTGTAACTTGTTTTGTTCTAACTTCTACAATTTTATTAACAGGTTCTTTAATAATTTTTGAAGAAATTTCTATTTTTTCAATTTCTTCTTCATTTCTGTATTTAACTTTGTAAGTTATCTCTTTTATACCATCTTCACCATTTTGAACTATTTTATCTTGTTTAGTTCCTGTACCTGTTGAAACATCTTTTGTTATTGTTTCATATGGTATACTAACTTTTTCTGTAATTATTTTTTCTACAATTGAATCATAATTTTGTAGTAATTCTTGAGTTGTAAATTCTTTAGTTTCTTCTGTTGCTATCTCTTGCACCTTTTCTTCTGTTTTAGAAATTCTTATTGTTTTATTACTAGATAAATCTGATTCTCCATTAGGTGTACTTTTTTCGTCTGGTAATAAAATAATATGATTTTCATTTAATATTTCCGAAATCTTTGTTTTTGATGTTAAAACATTCATTTCATATCCATTAGAAAGAATTATTTTAACACTATTTAATTTTGTATTAGTTGCCATAACACCTACTCCTAAAAGGAATATAATTATTAAACTAATACCTATCACTTTTTTTAGTGATATAGATGCTTTATCATCTTTCTTCATAAGAAATATGTCCCTCCTTTTAAGCAACACAATTGTATTATAACATTAATATTATAATCTGTCAAATTTAGACAGTAAACATAATATTTTCTTTATTTTTTATATAAAATATCATTTTTTAACTTTGTTTAATATTTCTATATATAATATTATATGTTGCTTGTACTACAAATATGACACTTTTCTATTTTATACAAAAAAAATTAATTGTATTTTTATAACTTAATTTTGATATCTCTAATAAACTCTTATCTTTTTCTTTTGCAATCTTTTCTGCTATATGTTTAAGATTTCTCGAATCATTTCTTTTTCCTCTATTTGGTTCTGGTGATAGATATGGGCTATCTGTTTCGATAAAAAATTTATCATCTGGAACCATTTTAATAATTTCAGATGCATTTTTAGAATTCTTAAAAGTAATAGGTCCTGCAAAAGAAATATAAAATCCAAGATTTAAAGCTTCTTTAACTAATTCCCTATTAAGCATACAACAATGAAAAACACCTTTTCTATCTACATTATATTTTTTTAATATTTCTAATGTATCATAAACTGCATCTCTACAATGTATAACTATAGGTAAATTTAAATTATTTGCTAAATTTATTTGTTCTATAAATGCAATCTTTTGAAACTCTTTATTTTCTTTATTCCAATAATAATCTAATCCTATTTCACCAATAGCTACACACTTATTATTTAAACTTAAATCTTTTAGTTCATTTAATTGTATCTTAAACTGTGTTTCATCCTCTGGAATATCATTTGGAGATATTCCACATGTTGCATATATAAATTCGTAATCATTTGCTAAATTAATTGCATATTTAGAAGACTCTAAATTATATCCTGCACTAATTATTTTAGTTACTCCTTCATTATATATTTCACTTATCACCTTTTCTCTATCTTCATCAAACTTACAATCATCATAATGTGCATGTGAATCAAAATATTGTATCTTCATATTATATCTCCTCTTGAACATTTGAACATTGGGTGAACATTGGGGACGGGGTTCAGTGTTCAAAATCTGTGAACACTGGGGACAGGGTTGAGTATTCAAATAGCTAAAAATTTCCTTTATTTTTATTTTTTGTATACTAAATTATAAATGTATCTATAGCTCTCTATCCATTATAGCCTTTGTTCTATTATATTACCCCTGTCCCTAATGTTCATATCTATTGAACACTGAACCCCGTCCCCAATGTTCGTATCTATTGAACACTGAACCCCGTCCCCAATGTTCGTTCGCACAATGTTCACTTGGTCAAAATTGTAACACTAGCTATAGCATACTCTTTAATATGCGAAATGCTTATGTCTTTATCTATTATATTTATCATCTTTTCTGGTTTATTTATATAAAAAGTAGGCCTTCCGCTCTTCATCATTTTTAATTTCTATGTCAGTCCATGTTATATCATACTTTGATTTAAGACTACTAGATATTGCTTTAAATATTGCCTCTTTCCCTGCAAATCTTGCTGCAAAATGTTGATATTTCATATTGTTTTTTGAATTGCAATATTTGATTTCGTAATCTGTAAATACTCTTTTCAAAAATTTCTGTCCTAAACTATTAATTGATTCTTTTATTCTATTTACCTCTATTATATCTATTCCTGTCCTTATATGCATTATACTTCTGTATGATTTTTATTAATCATACTTACACTCCTTTCTTTTATACATTTAATTTTATAAGGTTCAAATATAATATATTTGAACCTTATAAAATCATGTTTTATTAATTATCTGTATAGTAATTTGCATTTAAATCTTCACTTATGTGCCATTTTCCTATAAAGTTTACTATTATGTTTTTGTCTAGATTATACTTTGGCTCTACTATTATATTTCCTTTTTGGTCTATTACTCCCCAAAGTCCATCTTTTTTTATTCCTGAATATCCATATTCATTTTGTTCTGTTGCATCATCATATATGTAGTTTACAATTACTACACCTTCTTTATTTTTAAATCCATATTTTCCATCTTTTTTATCTAAAAATAATGTATTAGATTTTAAAATTTCACTTGATTTCTTTTCTTCAAATTTAAAATTATAATATTTATATTCATCTGCAACTCTTACTTTTATAAATCCTTTTTCATCATTTACTTCAGATATTATTCCTGTAACCTTTACTTTCATTTCTCTATCTATTAAATCTGTTTCATAATCTGTTTTAACACCTTCAATAAAATCTGCTGTTTTTCTATAAATTAAGTTTGTATAATTAAATTCAACAATTGTTTCATTATTTGTATTAATTATTCCATATTTATTATCTTTTTTAGCTATATAATAATTTGAAAATATATATGTTAAATCTTGATAATCTATCTTAGTTTTCTCTTCACCTGATAAATTTACTAGTCCAAAATGCTCTCCTTGTTTTACAATTGCAATTTCATCGTTAATTGATTTTATATCTGTATATCTGTTTTCTAAATATGTTTGACCATTACTACTTACAATTTTTAATATTCCATTTTCTTTTACAGCATATGTAGAACTACCTACTAGATTTTTTATTGTATCATACTTACATTCTAGTACCATTTTTTTGT
Organism: uncultured Clostridia bacterium; assembly: GCA_948805675.1. Taxonomy (GTDB): domain Bacteria; phylum Bacillota; class Clostridia; order TANB77; family CAG-508; genus CAG-492. The sequence goes on from CAQIBN010000002.1 coordinate 82,473, forward strand.
TATAATTAATTATTCCTAATTTTCCTTCATCATTCTCAACAATATATCCATCTTCATATCTATTAGTTAATGGTTTTATAGTTTTATATTGATTTTCAATAATTTTACTACCTGAATTATCAACTAAACCTTTTTTGCCATCTTTTGTTGTAACTAAGCTATTAGTAACTCCTTTTAAACTTTCTATTGTTTCATACTCACATGGTATAATTTCTTTTCCTTCAAGATTTATTATTCCATATTTATTATCTTTTTTTACTCTTAGTACATTAGACTCATACCATAAATTATTATTTTCGTCATTGTTTTGAATTGTTTCTACTAACTCATAATTATTAAATAATTCTTCATTTTTATCATTTAATACTTTTGTTTTATATATATTGTCATTATAATTTACATCATATGTACATACAAATACTGGTTTTGTTTTATCTGGTATTTGTATCATCTCATCATTTTTAGGCTCTATTATAGTATTTCCTTTTGAGTCGATTACTCCCCATTTACCATTTGTATAAACAGAGAAATAATTAATTGGAATCACTTTTTCATCACTTTTGGGTTCTGTATTTAATAATTTTTTTATTCCAATAACAAACATTATAACTACTGCAATTGCAATAATAACAGCTATTACCTTTTTTATATTCAGCTTACCTTCACTATCATATCTTTTACCTCTACTCATTTAATTACCTCCAAATAAGCTTAATTATCAATATATACTATAACACATCTATATATATAATTACAAGTTTTTTAATTCAAATTTATTTAAGCTTACCTATAAAAAGTTAATAATTTTTTAACAAAGTTTTATCTTTAAAGTTAAATTCAAGAGTTTCTTTAATTATATATATATTCTAAACCCAAAATGATGTAATATTAAAATATCACTAAAGAACAAATAGAACAATAGGCGTCTGAATTATATTTCATACCTAATTAATCTTATCACAGTCCACATTCAATTGTTTGTGTGACAATAAAAAAACTTTGTACAATTATTTTATATATCAGGTAAGCTTTATTAATTAAACTTTACTCTACACTAGAAACACCAGAAATTTACTATTATATAAAAATAAGTCTATCTTGTTATTTTATTTAACAAGATAGACTCATTTCATAAAGTTTTATATTTTCTTTTTGCCTTTTTTCTTTCTCCAAATTATTATTCCAACACAACTTCCTGCAATTATTACTGCTGATATATAAATTATTCTTGTTTGTCCTGTTTTTGGCATATTTACTGATTCTTCCTTAATATTATTTATAATATCCTTAATCGTTTTTTCTAATTTTATCTCTATAATTGCTGTATCTTCATTATCTTTTTTTGTTGTTTCTTCATAATTTGGAATATTTGTTGTATTTGTAATTTTTGCTATATTTATTTTTTCTCCCTCATTTGCTTCTTCTGGTTTCCATCTTAATGTAACTTTGTATTCTACTGTTTTTTCTGGTTCTATTGTTCCTGTTTGTAGTATATATTTACCATCTTTCTCTTTCCATTTTGTGCTAGATTTTTTTTGTATAAATTCAAATCCTCCTGGTATGTTTTCTTCTATAATAGCTGTTCCTTCTACTTTCTCTGTATTCGTTACTTTTATTTTATAGCCTATTTCTAATTCTGTTTCATTTATATTTTTATATTTTATTTCTAGTTTTGCTTTATTTTTATTTGTAACGTCTATACTTTGACCATTTAATATTATACTTTCTATTTCTTTTTCTAATTTGAAATTAAATAACGCTTTCCTATAATAATATTTTACTATAATGTCATCTTCTGTCATTAAACCTTCACTGTTTTCTGGATATTTTTCTTTTACAAATTCATAGTATTCTATTTCTCTTTCTTTTGATTCATATTTATTATTTACATATCCTTCTTTAATTTCTTCTTTACTTACAGGTTTTTGTGTTCCTTCTTCTAAGTATTGTATTATTACCTTAGCTGGAATTTTTTCATATTCTACTATAACTTCTTTATCTTCTCTAACATCTTCAAAAAATGGTAGTTTAATTGTTTTATCTTCTTTTAATAATTCCTTTATTTCTAGTACTTCTCCATTTATTGTTACATTTTTTATCATATAGCCATCTTCTGGCTTCATAACAATTTCCTTTACACTATTTTCTCCTCTTGACACTAACTCATATGGATTTTCGTCTTCTCCAGAAATTTCTCCACCTTTTACTTTTATTACATTTCCTTGTTCATCTATTTCTTCATGTTCTTTTACATCTGTTATTATTTTATATTGTTTTGTATACCAATAAACTATTATAATATCTTCTTTTGTCATTATTCCATTACTGTTTTCTGGTTCTGGATTAGATTTAATATATCCATCTATCTCTACTCTTGGCTCATTATACGCATCATTTACAAATCCATTTATTTTCTTAGTTTCTATTATTTCCTCTTTTGTATCTATATCTTTATATTGCACAATTACCTTTGCTGGCATTTTTTCAAATTCTACTTCTATTTTTTTATCTTCTTGCATATTTATAAATTTATCTAATATTAAGCTTCCATCTTCTTTAATGTTATTTGTTACATCTATTTCCTTACCATTTATTAATACTTTTTTTATTTTGTATCCGTTATCTGGTGTTATTTTTATTTCTTTTGTACTATCATTTGAACGAATTACTTTTTCATATGGTGTTTCATTTTCACCAGATATTTTTCCACCTTTTACTTTTATTACATTTCCTTGTTTATCTATTTCTTCATGTTCTATTACATGTGTTGTTATCTTAAATTCTTTTTCATACCAGTATACTACTTCTACTATTTCATCTTGCATCATTGTAACTATTTTACTATTTTCGTCTTTTCCTACATTTATACCTTCTGTTGCTTCATTGTTTTCCGCCGAAATATAATTTTCAAATTCCTTTCTTGTTGTTTCCTTTATATCCCCTGCATATCCTGGTAATTGTTCTTCATCTAATATTATTCCTGTAACTGTTATTTTTTCTTCTCCAGTTTCTACATTAGTTGTTTTATTTATTACTTTTTCTACATGTCTTACTATAATTCCAGATGGAACCTTTTTATACCAATAAATTATTGTAATTGTATCTGCATACATTACTCCATCTTTTTGTATCTCAATCTTATTTTCATCTGTTATGTTTAATTCTGATGTCATATAGTTTACTATAACTTTTCTATTTGTTGTAAAGTTCTCGCCTTCATATCCAAACATCGTTTCTTCTTGTGCTAATACATTTTCGCTCTTTTCTTCCAAATATTTTACTATTACTTTTGTCTTCTTTCTGTATTCTACTTCTATGTGTTTGCTACTTTGCATTCCTTCTTTTTCATCTGCTAGATACTGTACTGGTAATACTATACTTCCATCTTCTTGTATATCTAATTTCTCTAAGTCAATTATTTTTCCTTCTTCATCTTCTTTATTTTCTTTTATTACTACTTTTACTATTTCATACTCTTCATTTTCTGTCATAGTTGGAGTCATTTTTATTATATTCTTTGGTTGTTCACCTTTAAATACTTTTTCGTATGGTTCTAAATCTTCTCCAGTTATTTCTCCACCTTTAATATTTTGTTTTACTTCTCCATTTTTATAGTTTTCTGTATGTTCTATTACATCTGTTGTAATTTTATACTGTGTTTTGTAATATATTTTTATTATATTATCTTCTGTTTTTTCTGTTATTATTAATGGTAAATTTTCTGTCTTTTCTAGTGCATACCCTTTTTTTAATTTGTCTGTATAAGTGGTTATTTTATCTTGATATTTTGCATTTTTCTTTTCTGTTAGTGTATCATCTTTTATTCCATCATAGTAATATTCTACTGTATACTCATAATTATCTAAACCATAGTATAATTTTATTACATTATTATCTAGCACTTCTGTTATTTTTAATGGTGAACCTTCTTGATATTCGTATTTATAACCTGTTTTTAGAACTCTATCTTTTTCTGTGACTTGTATTATATCTTGATATTTAGCTATTTTACTTACTGTTTGTGCTTCATCTTTTTCATATTTGCCACTTTCTTTATTTTCATAATAATGTTCTATTTTATATTCATAGTTATTATAATCATAATAGTAGTATACATGAATAATTCCATCTATATATTTCCCATTTAACTCTCCAGATGTTGATACTAATTTATACATTACTGCTACATTTTCATTTGCTTTAGTTACATAGTCTTCTTCAATATAATCTTGTTTTGTTTCATTTTCTATTATATTACCATCTTTTGATAATACTTTTACAGGTTCTGTTCCAAATTCCTCTCCTGTTCCTTGTAAATAATGATGTACCATTACTGTTCCTAAGACTGGCTCAAACTCTACTATTATATGTTTATTTTCTGTAACTTCATTAAATGTTGTTAATGATATACTTCCTTCTGCATCTTCTGTATATTTTACTTCTGAATTTTCGTCTTTGCCTTCTCCATATATTATAGATTCTGTTTTATTTCCACTATCATTTGTACTTACTAATTTTATTTTTTTCACTCTATAATTTATATCTGGATTTGCTATTATAGTTATTTTACTATCTAATTTCTGTTTAACTGTTTCTACATATTGTATTTTATTTTCTTGTGAATATTCTTCTGTATATTCTCCTGTTATTTTTCCTCCTAATACTACTATCTCTGTTTTCTCATTTGTTAATTTATCTGTTCTATTTTCTGTATGTTCTTGTATTTGTGTTGTTATTACATGTGTTTTTAATTTGTAATAATATGTAATTACAGTATCTTCTTCTAATATTCCATTTTCTTTACCATTAACACTTACAAACTCATAATCCTCTAATAGCTTTTCTGATACATGTGTTTGATAATTGTATCCTTTATTATGATTTTCTACTACATCTTCTTCTAGTTTGGTTTCTGTTCCTTCTAAATAATGATGTACTATTAGATTTACTGGTTTTGCTTCATAATAATATATAATTACTTGTTGTTCTTGTGTATATATTCCACTTGCATTGTCTGGAATTACATATTCTCCATCTGTATCTTTTTCTAATACATAATTTTGAATATCTATTTTTGGAGATGTAGTATAATAATCTCCTGGCTTTCCTTCTAATATCTCATCATCTGCTACACTTGTTGTTGTATATTTGTCACCATCTTTTAAATAATGATGTACTATAATATTAGCTTTCTTCTTGTTTGTAACAGTTATTGTTCTATTAACATCATTTGTTGTTAAATCTACATTTATTGGTTCTGTTAATAATATGTGATGCTGTGGTGCCTGAATTTCTTTAATAACATATTGTCCATTTTCTAATGGCATTATTGCTATACCAGATTCATTTGTTGTTACAGTTCCTATACTATTACCATCTGTTGTAGTAATTTCAAATTTTGCTCCTGATAATTTTTTTCCATCTTCATCTTGTTTTTCTATTACTAATGAATTGTTTTTAATTACAAATGTGACTACAATATGTTTATCTTCAGTCATATTTTCAAAATATCCAATTGGTAAAATTACATTTCCATTTGCATCTGGTGTAAACTGCTTTTCTAATCCATTTATTGTAATTTTAGAAATATAATAATTCTCTTCTGGTGTTATTGCAATTTCTTGTGTACTATTATTACCATATTTTACTGTTTCAACAAACTTTCTAAAATTCACTTCTAAATATTTGTCATTATATAGACCTGTAATAGTACCACCAGTACGTTGTTTTTCTATATTTTCGCCCACTTCTGTTGTTATTTTAAAGTTTTTAATTGTATTTTCTATAGTTATATTTGTTCCTTCTGTAATATAAATTGGTATTCCTGTATTTAATTTAGGATAATTATTATTTCTATAACACCATACATCATCTGTATTTAGTATGTTATAAAATTCTTTAGATTTCATGTATTCATTAGAAACTGCTGTGCCATTTGAAATAATAGTTCCGCCTTCTATTTCTATGGTGTCTAAATAATAGCAATTATTAATTTTTCCATGTGACATATCATCTTTGTTTCCAATAATTCCTCCTACATAAATATTGTTTATTTTTGTTCCTATTACATTACCTGTATTATAGCTATTACTTATATCGCTACTTGAGTTACATTGTCCAATTATTCCACCTGCATGACTGTAATATCCTCTATTATGATTTTCTACTTCATCATTAATATTTGCTATTACATCACCTAAATTATAAACATTTTCTATATTTACTTTATCACTAGAATAACCAACAATTCCTCCTAACCTATTTGTTCCCAATTGAACACTTCCATTTATAGTTGCAGTATTATAAACATTGTTTATAGTACTTGGGTTATTTCTATATTCATTAATTATATAACCAACAATTCCTCCGATATTATTAGCACCCTCATTATACCATCCAACTATCTCTCCACTATTATAACTATTACTAATTTTACTATCTTGTAGTTTTCCAACTATTCCTCCCACTATAGAACTATTATGAAATGTAATAATATTAGCATTACTATTTATATTACATAAATTATAACAATTATTTATAACACTATAGTTTTTAGCAACACTTGCTATACCTCCAACTACATGTTCATATTTAACATTAGTATTACTAATTATATTTCCAGATACCCCTAAATTCTTTATTTGTCCATTGCTCACAACTCCAAATAAACCTGCATTCTGACTTCTGTTTATAAATAAATTTCTAATTTCATTTCCCTGGCCATCAAAAACACCAGAAAAAATAGCATTTTCTATACCTATTGGAGTAAATCCATTACCATCTTCTTTATCTGTTAGTTCTTGTTTTATTCCTTCAACAACACCATCACCATTTAAATCACCATAACTTTTATCAAGTGAATTTTTATAAGAGTTATCTTCATTAAAATCTAATGTTTTAGATAAATTAATTTTTATATTTTTGAATGTATTACCAGAATTCACCTCTTTTGAAAACTCTACTAAATCTTCTATACTATTTATATTTAATATTTTATTAAATATTGGATAACCATTATTTATATTATTTTTGTCTTCTGTCCATGCTACAAACCACTTCTCTTCATTTAGGTCTGTTATAAATGCTTTTCCTTTCATGTACTCACTTGTTTTTGGTATTCCTATTATTCCATTTGGATTTGTATTTCCTGTTAATTTTATTTTGTCTAAGTAATAACAATCTTCTACTTTCTTACTACTTCCCACACCTATAATACTTCCTACATAATATCCCTTTACGTCTCCTATATTATAACAATTTAAGATTTCTCCATTATTTGCGCTACCAACAATACCTCCTGCTGGTCCATTTGCATTTATAGATTTAGTATTATAGCAATTTTTTACTATACTATCATTTAATTGTCCAACAATACCTCCAGAAATATATCCATCTATAACTGATTTATTATAACAATTTTCTATTAAACTATTTTCTTTTATATATCCTGCTATTCCTCCTGTTGTAATGTTTGAGTTTTTAAAACCTGTTATATTTCCTGTTATGCCTAAGTTTAGAATTTTTCCATTACTTACTTTACCAAATACACCTGTATAACTTGCATTAAATTCATTATTTATATATATATTTCTTATCTCATATCCTTGTCCATTAAAAATTCCACTAAAATATATTCTAGAATCATTTGCAATTCCTCCTATAGAAGTAAAACCAATCCCATCATTTTTATCTGTTAATTCTGCTTTTATTCCTTCTATAGTACCATCTTCATTTAAGTCACCATAACTTTTATCATCTGGATTTTTGTAAGAGTTATCATCTTCAAAATCTAATGTTCTACCTAAATATACCGTTTTTCGAGCATATGTATCTCCTGAATTTACTTTTTTAGATAAGTCTACTAAATCCTCTATATAATTTATAACATTCTCAGATTCTATTAATTTAGACTCTTCTGTTTCTTCTTCAAAAACTTCTTCGCATCCTTCTATTTTAAAGATTTCGCCTTCATCTTTTTCCTGATATCCTTCTGGAAAACCTATTTCTACTATTTTATATATACCACCTCTTAAAGGTAATATTATTATACCATTTTCATCTGTTGTTACTACATATTGATTATGTTCATTTTTTTCTCCTACATAATCTCCATTAACATCTTTTGCATAATCTAATTCTTTTCCATTTGTATCAAGTTCAAATATAACAAATTTTGCATTTGCTAATGGCATACCTGTATCAGAGTCAACTTTAGTTAATCTAAATAATGGTTTATCTTGCACAATTATTTTTACTAAATTTCCCTCTATTACAACTGATTTTAAAGAAGTTAGTTCTTGCTCATTTTCTATTACTACCTTTAAATTCCCATCTAAATTTCTTGTTACACTAAACTTTATTTCTTCTGCATTATTTGAATATCCATTTGGCGCCTTTGTTTCTTGTAATATATATTTTCCAGTTATATACTTTCCTTCTACATATTCATATAAATCAAATATATTAATATATCCATTACTATCTGTTATATATTCTTTTTGTGTATCTAAATCTTCACTAATTAGTCTAAAACTTGCTCCAGATAATGGTTTTAAACTCTGTACATTTTCTTGCAAATTTTCTTCAACTTTTAGCACTTGTAAGTTGTACTTTGGAATCTTTTCATTTTGTATATTTGCTATTACTGTTGCTTGTACTATACCTTCTTGTTCTATAATCTCTACATCCTTTAGTGCTTTATCTTCTGTTTGTATTTCTAAATTTCCATTTTCATTTCTTATTATCTTAAATTCTCTAGCATTTTCATCTACATAATATCCTTCGGATTTTGTTTCTTTTAATTCGTATAATTCATCTAAATATAATCCTGTTATTGTAATTATTCCATTTTTATCTGTTTTGTATGATATATTATTCTTTTCTTTTCCTTTTAATAAAAATCTTGTGCCTTCTAATTTATTTCCATTTTCATCTGTTTTATTTATTCTTAATGTATATTTTGACTCATCTTCTACTTTTGTTTTAACTAAGTAATTTCCATTTTTATCTATTGTTACTTCTGGTGTTTGTTTAAATTTGCCATTTGTAACATTAAATATTAATTGTCCGTTTTCATCTATATTAGCAATAAATCTTATTTCATCTTTAGATAAACAATAATTTTCTGGTGTATATATTTCTTTAAATGTATATTCTTGTTCAACATATAATCCATTAAATTTTAGTGTTCCATCAGCTTTTGTTGTTTCTGTTTTTGAAACTTCATTACCATCCATATGTGTTGATATTTTATATGTTGCACCTGGTACAAACATCTCATCAAAATTATTCTTATTTTTTGTTACTTGCATATTATATTTAGAAACAACTCGAATTCCTACTTTATTAGGTTCTGTTTGTGTTGATAATTTTCCACTTTCTGTATCTAAATCATAATATATTGCATGAGTACTATATGATACACTATTATATCCTAATCCTGGTGGTACTTCTACTTCATATGAAAATACTCTATTTTCTGTCTTTTGTAATTTATAGCTTCCTAAATCTATTAAGTATGTTTTTACTGTAGACCAATCTTTAATATCTTCTTCTATTTTCCATGAGTTTTCTTGGCTGTTTATATCTTTAGTTGGATTTTCTATATTAGAATAATATATTGTTACATATTGTTTTAATTCTTCTGGAATATTAATTCTTCCAATTATATTTGCAGTATATTGTGAATTTAAACTATCTCCATTTAATACATATGTATTCCCTGCATATGGTATCTTTCCTAAAATTACTGCATTACTTATTGTTCCATTATAGTTATTTGTTAAACTTACATTTACTGTTGCAGTTCTTTTTTCATTAGATTTTTCTATATCTGCAATATTTGGTGCTATTGTTCTACTATTTAAATCATCATAATTTGTTATATATTCTGTTGTTAATAATCCAGATGGTGCTATTAATGATAATGAAGCTCTCTCATATCCAACATTATCATCCTTATTTCCATCTGTATCTATATCATATATATCTTTTGTATTTTCATAATAATTATCACAGTTTTTATTGTATGAATATAGCTTTATTACTTGATTTTCTGTAGGTTTTAGTGGATTTGGTGTTATATCTGCATTAATAAATATATTATATAGTTGTTCTTCCTCATTTTTTGTATATATTTTTATATACTGTTTTCCATTTTGTTCATAAGATTCATATGCCGATATTTCTACTTTATCGTTTGCTGACTCTACTTTTTTAATATTTACATTTATTATATCTTCTGGAAGTTCAATTAAAAATATTCCATCAATCCATTTTCTTTCGAAATTACTACTTGAAGATGTTTTTATTTTTAAATTAACATTTTGAGTCTTCTGATTTGCTATTTGATATGGATTAACCTCTATTTGGCTTATAGAATATGGCATTTCATAATCTGCATGTCCTGATTTATTTATTTCTGATTTTGAACTTCCATTTTCAAATGTAATTCCTTCTGGAGCTTCTATTTCGGCTTTTAAATATGTATAAATATAAGAAAGTTTATCAAACTCTTCTTTTGTATAATTTTTTGTTAACAACTCGTCATTTATTTCTTTAATTTGACTTACTACAAAAGTTGTATTACTTTTTGGTTCACTTGTTTCAATTTTTATAGATTTTACATTTAATTTATATGGGTTATCTTTTGAATATTCTTCCCATGTAGCTGATGTAAATGTTTCTATTAAAGACCCTGTTTCTCCATTATATAATTTTATCCATCCATCTTTCTCTAATATTCTTGTTGCATTTTTAAAATAAACTCCAGTTGTAGTTATATAATCATACATACTTTCAAAATTACCTGAATTATTCAAAAATTCGTCTGACATATTATGATTATTTCGTTTTATTTCTTCTAATGTAATTTTTTTAACTGATTTATAATCACTTATAATAACTTCCCAATTTACAGGATATGTATTTATAATATCTTCATAAATATTTCCATTATATATATTATTTGTAATTTCCTTTGATACTTTATAATTTATTTTATTACTATCTGAAAAATTGTAAATTGGCTCTCCAACATCTGGATATACATTCCATATATTTCCTTTTGGTCTTGAATATGTTACTGTTATTATTTTTTCATCAGTTGAAACATATGGATTTTGGAACTCTTCATTTTGATTATTATATCCATAATTATACCCAACAATTGGTATGTTAAGTATTATAGAATTTACACTCATTTGTGTATATGCTTCTTCTGGATATGTTATTTTTACTGTATTTTTATTTTTTCTTGCTATTGATTTTACTATTCTTCCATTTTCATCTGTTTCTGATTTTCTTTCTATTGTTAACAAACCTTGTTGTTCATTATATCTATAATCTACTTCTCCTTCAACTACTATATTTGATGCAGAATACCCATTCAATTTTGGAATATTTACCTCCAAAACCTGTTTTTGTAGTAATAATTCATTAGATTGTTCAGATACTTCAGCATTAAATGTTAATAGTACATTATCTTTATTTACAACATCACTAATATCATAAGATTGATAATTTTCTAAAATAGAAGTAGTTGTTTTACCATACCAATCAACTGTTAAATCAACTATTTTATTTATTGGTGTTTCATTTCCGTCATCATCTACATAAGTACCTTCTAATACTATACTGTTTACTTTTGAATAATTATTTACATTATTTCCTATTTTTGATTGTATCATCCCAGAAAATAGTTTCTGACTTCCATTTTGTATTTTATCTTTCAATTTTATAGTTTTTGTTTCTCCAATATAATCCCCATCAACTATATTATCATTAACAATTGCTGTTCTCCATGTAAAGTTATCTGTATTTAAAGTTATTCTACCATTTTTTAAATAACCTCGTGTTAATACATTTAGCTCAACATATAGTATGTCTTGTTTACCAATTTCTTTACAAGTTCCTTTTAATCTTTCTGCATAACCATCATTATTTATATCTCTTGTAAAAAACGCTGAAAACTCGACACAATTACTTTGTGTTTTTTTATCATTATCTGTTAGTTCTTCATATTTCATTGCTCTTAATGTTTCTGAGTCTATATTTTTATCTACAATATCCACTTTTTTTACTAAACTTGTGAATAATATGGCAATTGTTACTAACAATAAAACTGCTATTATGCTAATTGTTATGATATTCTTTCTTTTCATTCTGATTTTTCATTCCTTTCATATTCTTTATAATACTAAAATAGTTTATTATTATAAAGAATCTATTTTGTCTTATTAATCGTAGCATTTCACATTTTCTTTATCAATATTAGCATTTTAATACGTTTTATATCCTCTTACGGAAACTATTTGTCCATGTTTTATTAAGTTTATATTTAAATATGATTACATTTTTTACTTTTTTGTAATATTTTTATAATAAACTTTATTTATTTTAATTGTGTATTATTATTTATTAAACAAAAAAATAAAAATGTTGCAATTTAATTACAACATTTTTATTTTTAACATTTCTTTTTAATTGTTATTCCCTAAATTTAATACCTAATTATTTTATTTAAACATTTTCCTAATATATCAAACTTTTATAATTAAATATAAAAAATTATTCTATTATTTAATAAATACAGTCTATTTTTTCTTTACTTTAGCAACGATAACAGTCATATCATCTTTTTCATTTCCATAATCATTATCTCTTGCTTCATTAACAATTATATCTGCAATCTTTTGTACATCATCTGTTTGTATATCTTCTAGTAAATATTTAAGCCATAATTCTTTATTTAAATATTCTTTATTAGAATCTAATATACCATCACTACACATAACAATTATATCTTCATCTTGTAAATCTTTATCATATACTTCTAAATCGATATCTTCTAGTATTCCTGTTGGTAAAGATTCTGACTTTAGAATTTTAACTTCATTTTCTCTTTTAATATATGTAGGACATGCCCCATTTTTAATAAATTCTATATTTCCAGAATATAAATCTAATATTTCTATATCTAATGTCGCATACATATCTTGTTCATTATTTACTGATAATGTTGAATTTATTAATTTTATTGATGTATCTTTCTGAAATCCTGATGTTAATAATCTTTCTAACATTTTTATTGCTATTTTACTACTTTTTCTTGCCTCTGGACCTGAGCCCATTCCATCACTTAATGCAAGCAGATATTTTCCATCACCTAGTTTTGTTTGAATACTAGTATCACCAGATACAGGTGAGTTTTTCTTTTTTGCCTTTGCTATTCCTACCTGTAAACTATAATTATCTTTAGACACATATGTAAACATACAATTTTCTTTTTTTATTCTTAAACCACATTCCTGTTTTTGTAAAATCATATTATGATTTAGTACTTTGTATAATATTTGTGCAATTTTTTTCGAATTACACTCTGTTCCATCCACATTTTCACATATATCTGTGTATAAAGTAATATTAAATCTACCAGTTTTTTCTTGTTTTATATTAATATCTTTTATATCTATACCTTTTTGTTTTAAAAGCATTTTTATTTTTTCTTTTTCTTCTACAAATTGCTCTTTTTGTTTTGGAGAAATTTCTTCTGCTAAATTTGATATAACCTCTGATACCCCCTCTAATTGTGTAGATACATTTTTTTTGCTTTCATCTATTTTTCTTTTCCATATAAAATTTAGATTACTTATACGATATGAATAATTTATTAATTTTATGCTTTTACCTAAATCTTTTTCTAAAACTTCATTATTTTCATCTTCACTAGACCCAATTATATAATTATTATGCATTGCAAAAATATTTAGTAAGTCCTTTTTGGTCATAATTTCCTTTTCTAACATACATTTATATATATCTTTTTGTATCTCCTCATCATTATATATATCATCATACAAAATGTTTTGTTCTTGTCCTTCTAAACTATTTTTTAACTCATCTACAAATATCTTCCTATTATATTCTTCTTGTTTTTCTAATTCTTCATCATCAACAATAGTTACAGCTGCTTCTTTATAACTTTTGGCCATTTCTGATATTGTTTCTGATATACTATTTAATTTATATATTGTTTCTTTATTTTCTTCTAAACTTCTTCCTGTTGTTTCTGGTAATAATTTTTCCTTTCCAACTAAATCTTCTATCTCAATTCCAACATTTTTAGGAATTGCAAGTAATGCTATTGATGCAATTAAAATCTCCCTAAACAAAATTATTGGTACTACATTTCCATTTGCAACATATGTTAATAAAACATTACCCAATACAAATCCTGCAATTACTCCGTAATTTTCCAAATTTATTAAATAAACCTGCAACCATTCCTGCAATTGCATATGATGCTACCATAATTGGTTCTCCATCACTTATTATTCCTAAAACAACTCCAATTGTAATTCCTGCTCCTGCCCCTACTAATATTCCATGTTTCCATCCTAAAATTAGTACAAGTAATATACTACAGATATTTTTTAATGAAAATCCAAATATTTGTATTGGTTCTAAGGCAAGTACTGCAATAGCAACAAGTAAACTTGCACCTATTACTTCTTCTATTGAATAAACTTTTTTATTCATATAATCTTTAATTACAGTAATTGAATTAGAAAATATTTTATAAAAAATATATATTGCAATACTAATCATAATTGAAATTAAAAAATCATATAATAAAAATGTATTAAAAATTAATGGTATTAAAGAAACTGCTAAGCTTGAAAAAAACAAATGAGGCCCAATTCTTCTTTTTTCATTTGTTTCACTAACAAGCTTAGGTCTTATAATATAAATACTTGCAAATAAAACTAATCCTGAAAATATGTATGCAAATAACCCTTCTAACCCAGAACCTACATATGTTCCGAACTCCACATGTTATATATATAATACCTATTGGTATTCCATTACTCATTGCTGCTGCAAGTATTGCAAGTCCAAAAACAGATAAATTAATATTAGAATCTAATCTAAAATTAACCATTGATATTAGAAAACATATTATATATAAAACAACATTTTCTTTTGCAAGAATCTTATACAATACC
The DNA here is from genome assembly GCA_948805675.1 of uncultured Clostridia bacterium. Classification (GTDB taxonomy): domain Bacteria; phylum Bacillota; class Clostridia; order TANB77; family CAG-508; genus CAG-492. The sequence continues at coordinate 97,478 of CAQIBN010000002.1, forward strand.
CTTTTAATATTATCTTTTTTATCTAATTTTACATCCCTATTATCTTGACTTTGTATATCTTCAAAGTCTTTTGTTATATTTTGAAACATCCTTACCACCTCATACTTCTAAAATTCTATGATAATTTTAATACATCAAACATTAAATATTTGTCGCTTTTAATACATAGAATCTAAAAAGTTATTTACAACTTGTGATATATTTTTATTATTTATTTTATATTTATTATTAATAACGCAAATTATGTTTTTTATTTTATCGTAAATTAGCTAAAAATACAACATTTGCTTTAATTTTTTTATATGAAAATTCACTTAATAGTTACCCAAAACTATTAAATATAAGTTTTTATTTAAAGTTTAATATAACAAATTTTAAATAATAACTATATATAATTCTATTTATTAATAATGTAAAAACCAAAACATTTAAAACTTATATTTCCCTAGGACATTCACATTTTTTATACTTCTTAAATATACTATTATAACATACTAATATAAATATAGAATATATTGTATAGAGGTGATAAATCGTGAATAATAATTCAAATAATATTGATATATCTAAACTTATGAATATGATTTCAAAGATGGATAAAAAGCAATTAGAAGAAGGGTTAGCAAAAGCAAGCCAAGTTTTAAATTCAAAAGATAAAGATAAAATAATTAACGAATTAACAAAAAATAATAAGTAGGTGATAGTGTGAATGAAGATATGTCTGATATGATAAAAAACTTAAGCAGTATGCTTAATGGTAAAGAAATGCCTGAAGATATAAAAAATATCATTAATAATTTTGCTTCTAATAATAGTAACCATAATAATAGTAATTATAATAATAACTCTCAAACCAATAATCATTGTAATAATAGCCAACATAATGATGATATATCTTCAGATTCCAGAAACAATAGTTCTAATTCTAATGAAAAATCCTCTCCAGATATTGACATAGGTATGATTTTAAAAATGAAACAAATAATGGATTCTATGAAAAGTAATAAAGATGACCCTAGGGCTAATTTACTTTTATCTTTAAAACCATATTTAAAAAATAGTAGACAAGAAAAAGTAGACCAATATATAAAACTATTTAATATGAGTAAAGTATTTGAGGTTATTAATCCTTTAGGTGGTGATACAAAAAATGGCATATAGTTATCCTTATTTTTATTCTCCACCATCCAGAAGATATTCAAACTATAATTATAGATATCCAAACTATTATGAACAAATATATAAGCCTAACACTAAAGATTCTGTAAAAAAAGAAGAGCAAAACCAATCTATATTAAATACTATTCCACAAAAAGAAGAGCGAAATCATGAAGAAGAGTCTAGGGAATGTTTTGAAATCTTTGGAATTAAACTTTTCTTTGATGATATTTTATTAATTTGTTTAATTTTCTTTTTATATAATGAAGGTGTTAAAGACCAGTATTTATTTATATCCTTAATTTTATTGTTACTTAGCTAAGTTCAAAAAAATGATGAAAAATATATGTTTATTCATCATTTTTTATTTGTATTAAATTTGTTATCTAAGAAAAGCTTCTATATTTTTTATTGTAATAATGTTTTTATTTACTCTATAACTATCTCTCCATTTTCATCTACATATGCACTTGTTTTTAAATTTCTATCTTGAACCTCTTCTTTAGACCTTTCTTTTATAATATTCGAAATTCTAATCTGAGGTGCCTCTATTGATGCTGCAGCAATAATAGCTTCTTTATTTCCTTTCGCTCCTGCATGTGCCAATCCCCTAAGTATTCCAAGAATCACTATATTCTCTCCTGCAATAACTTCAGCCCCACCATTTACATCACCAAGTATTACTAAACTTCCTTCATATTCAATTCTTTGTCCGAGATCTTAGTGCTCCCCTATGGAATTTTGTCTCAGAAATCGCAATTTCTTTATTAAAAGCTTTTTTTATACCATGTAAACCTAATATCTTTGGAGAATCAAAATTTACCTGTATATCTATTTTTTCTTTAATAATATTCTCTATTTCTTCTATTTCTTCATTTGATAAAACTTTACCTGTTACAAATAAAGGAAAGTCATTTTCTTTTCGTATTTTCTTTATTTCTGTTATTTTCTTTTTTATAGATTCTAAAACACTTTTTTGTGACATCTCCTCATTTATTTTCATCACTATTTCATTATTTTTTATAACTATTGATATACAACTTCTCATGCTCTTACATTCCCTTCGCTAATACTACTTTATTTTATCTCACTGATTGCAAAGTTGATATTGCAATCATATCTTCTGTAATTTCATTTGTATTCATCCCAAAATATTCTGCAAATATATCTCTTGCTACTTCTGCAGTATATCCACCATGGCCACCATTTTCAACTAAAACTACTACTGCAATTTCTGGGTTTTCAAATGGTGCAAAACCAACAAACCATCCATTAGTCTTATTTCCTGCTTGAGCTGAACCAGTTTTTCCTCCAACTTCTATATTAAAGTTTTTAAAAGTAGAATATGCTGTTCCGCCAGATTCACTTGTTACTCCTCTCATACCTTCAAGTATAGCACTTAAATTCTCTTTTTTTATATTTAACTTCTCTTTCTCTACTTTATTATAATTTAATTTATTATTTGTAAATTCATTTATTTTTTCTTTTTTAACTTCTGTACCATCCTGATTAACAATAGTTTTTACAATACTAACATCTATTGGATTTCCACCATTAACTAATGTACTAATATATTTCCCCATTTGTATTGGTGTAAAATTATTATAACTTTGACCTATTGCTGAAGATAAAGTATCTCCTATATACCAAGACTTATTATCTTTTTCCACCTTTTCTCTACATGCTAAATCTCCATTTGCTTCACTTGGAAGTTCAATTCCTGTTTTCTCCCCAAGACCAAAATATGATGCATATTTTGATAAAGTATCTATTCCCATTCTATAACCTGTTTCATAAAAGAAATAGTTACAAGAATGTTTTATTGCATCTGAAACATTTAGATATCCATGCCCAGAATGATAACTAGACCAATACCAACAAACTGGTTTATGAGCTCTTGGATATACTCCAGTATCATTTATCTTCTCTGTAGGTGTAATTACACCACTTTCCAATCCTGCAATTGCAGTTATCATTTTAAATGTAGAACCTGGTGCATATGCACCAGCAATTGCTCTATTAATTAATGGTGTAACCTCTGAATTAGTATATTCATTATATTTTTCTGTGCTTATTCCATCTACAAATAACTGTGGTTCATAATCTGGGAAACTCGCTAATGCCAAAACTTCTCCAGTATTTACGTTCATTACTACAACTGCACCTGCATTTGCATTACTTTTTTCAGAAAATCCTCCACTTGCAATCTTTTCAATATTTGCTTTTAAAGATGCTTCTGCTACCTTTTGTAAATTTGCATCTATAGTTAATACTACATTTGACCCTGCTATTGCCTCTTTTGAAATATATTCATCTGTTGCTGTTCCATCTACTGACATATCAATCTGTCTTGTTCCATTTTTTCCTTTTAAATATTCTTCATATACATATTCTATACCTGTTTTTCCTATAATATCATTAAATCCATAATCATTTTGTTTAGACTTTAATTCATCTTCTGTTATTTTTCCAACTGTTCCTAATATATGAGATGCTAAAGTCCCAGATGGATATGAAACAGATGGTTTTGTTACAATATCTACACCTGGAAAGCTAACATTATTCTCTGATAATTTTAAAACACTCTCTCTGCTAACTTTTTTTGCTAAAGTAACAGCTTTTGTATTACTATATCCATTACGAGCTATTTCATATCTCATTACTATTATCTTTCTTACACTTTGAACATTTTCTTCTGATATTTTATATTTTTGTTTGAAGTGATTAAAACATTGTTCTGCAGAATATTGTTCATCAATATCATTTGACTTTTTCCATGATTTTGATTCTGATTCTCCTATAGAGAACTTAAATGGCTCTATTTCAACAGGAAAATTATCTATGTATCTATCACCATTTTCTTCTAAAAGATTAACTATTTTTAATAATGTATTATTTAATGTTTCATTATCAATTTTAGTTTTATATAATTCTACATTAAAGTTCATTTCTGTTGTAACTAATTTATTTCCAGTTCTATCTAAAATTTCCCCTCTTGATGCTTCTAGTGTAGTTTCTCTTGTTAATCTTGTATTAGATTGCTTTCTATATTCTTCTCCATTTATTATTTGTAAATTGAAAAGTTGAACTAATAAAATTACTCCTATAACATATACTAACATTGATATAATATTATATCTTATTTTATGTTCATTTGATTTTGTTTTGTCCAATTTTCCACCTTCTTTTTTAAAAATACCTTGTTAATATCTTTTTCTCTTTAAATATCTCCTCCAATAAATTACCCACGTTTTGGATAATAGGATATATTATTATTGTTAACAGTGTGTTATATATAGCTTCTATTATTAATACCTTTATAAATGAAATCAATTCCATATTTATAGATAATTTAAATGCATTTAATATATATATACCAAGTTCATATATAATAGTAGTACTTATAACCATAATTATAATAGTCATTCTATTATCTTTAGAGAAGTTTTTATCATATATATCTGCTAATATCACTATAACAATAAACATTATACTTGAAATTCCTACAATTTTTGCTCCTAATAAATCTAATATGATTCCCATAATTATTGCAAATGGTATTCCAACTTTCTTTCCTGCAAATAATCCAACTATAAGCATCAATACTACAAACAAATTTGGCTTTACACCTGCTATACTAAATAAGTTAAAAATATTTGCTTGAATAAAATATATAATAAAGAATATTAATGTTATCATAATTACACATACTACTTTTTTCAAGGACATTCACCTCTTTATTTATTTTTAAGTGTTAAATGGATGTCAAAAATAACGTGGCATATTAACACTGTTTATAACAATTATTATTCCTAGATGATATTTGAAAAATGTGTCATTATTCCCATTCCATTTGGTAACCTCTGCCTGTGACACCACTTTTTCACAGTCCTTTCACATCTCATTTATTAGTAATAACTAGTACTGTTTCTAGCTTTGAAAAATCTACTGCTGTTTCTATACTTGCATATCTATCTGTTATGTTTTTTGTATTTATTATTTGTTTTACTGTACCAATGTGTATTCCTTTAGGATATATACCACCAATCCCAGATGTTTCTATATTATCTCCCTCTAATAAATTAGCATCTGTTGGAATATATGTTCCTTTTAACATAGAATCATTATCTAATGTTCCTTTTACAATAATTCCATCCCTTGTAGTCTTAATTATACTACTTACAGCACTTGAAGTGTCTATTATTGTTTGTACTTTAGCTGTAGTATCTGTTACAGATATAACATGTCCAACAAGTCCCTTATCTGCTATAACTGTCATATTTACATCTATACCATCTTTTTTTCCAGCATTTATTACTATTACCTTACCAAAATTTCCTAAATCTCTTTGAATAACGTTTGCTGGTAATGTAGTATATTCTGAATATTTATCTTTTAAATTTACATATTCTTTTAAACTTTCATTTTGTGCTTTTACTATTTCTAATTCTCTAACTTGTTTTTCTAAATCACTATTTTTCCTTTTTAATTCCTCATTTTCACCTTTAAGTTCATTTATATTAGAGAAAAACGCATCGTTTCCAGCTATCTTATTTTTCATGTAAGTTAATCCATTTTGAACAGGCATTATTAATGAACTAATTGCATTACCAATATATGACCATTTTTCTAATTTTATATTTGACAATACTACTAAAATTACCAATATAGTAATTGTTATTATTATTCCTATTAATCCATTATTTGCCTTTTTTTTATACATAATAATTCCTTTCTATTTTCTTCTTCTTGCATTTATTAGTACTGCTTTTAATTTTTCTAAATCTTCTAAAGTTTTACATGCTCCCTTAGCAACACAATCTAATGGGTCATCTGCTATATATACTGGCATTCCCGTTTTTGAACTTAAAAGCTTGTCTAGATTTCTAATTAAGGCTCCTCCTCCTGCAAGAACAATTCCTTTTTCCATTATATCTGATGCAAGCTCTGGCGGAGTTCTTTCTAATGTTTGTTTTACAATTTCAACTATTTTACTTACAGATTCTTGCATAGCTTCTTCTATTTGAGATGATGTTATAATTATATTTTTTGGAAGCCCCGTACTTAAATCTCGTCCTCTTATTTCCATACTCATATCTGTCATAAGTGGCAAAGCACAACCAATTTCCATTTTTATTTGTTCTGCAGTTGTCTCTCCTATTGCTAAATTCATCTCTCTTTTTATATAATTTACTATATCTTCATCTAATTCATCACCTGCAACACGTAATGAATTACTTATTACTACTCCTCCTAATGATATTACAGCAACCTCTGTTGTGCCACCACCAATATCAACAATTATACTTCCGCTTGGTTCTGCTACATCAATATTGGCACCTATTGCTGCTGCCATTGGTTCTTCAATTAAGTATACTTCTTTAGCTCCTGCTTGCAAAACAGATTCTTCAACAGCTCTTTCTTCTACTTCTGTAATACCTGATGGAACCCCTACTACAACTCTTGGTCTTCCAGCATTATATCTTTGGCATACTTTTTTTATTATATTTTTAAGCATTAATTGTGTAGCTGTAAAATCTGCAATAACCCCATCTTTCATTGGTCTTACTGCTTTTATTGTATCTGGAGTTCTTCCTAACATCTCTTTTGCTTCATGTCCGAGTTGCAAGAATATTTCCACTTTTTCTATCTATAGCAACAACTGAAGGTTCTTTTAACACAATTCCTTTACCTTTTAAAGTTACTAATAAATTAGCTGTACCTAAATCTATTCCTATATCTTTTGATACAAAATTTAAAAAATTCATACTAATTCCACAATCCTTTCTTTGAAAAAACACTTTCATACTTACCATCTCCTATGATTATATGATCTAAGAATTTAATTTGTAGCATATTACTACACTCATATATTCTATTTGTAATTTCTATATCTGATTTACTTGGACTTGGATCTCCGCTTGGATGGTTATGTACCATAATCAATTTAGGAGCATTCATTTTTACAACCTCTGTTAATATATCTTTAGGGCTTATATTAACAAAATCTGTTCCACCAATAGCAATATCTTCTATTTTTAATACATTATTTTTTACATTTAATATTACTATTTTTACAATTTCTCGTCTTTCGTATCTTAGTTCTTCCATAAGCATATCAGCTATATCTTTACTACTTTTTATTTTTAGGTTTGTAATATCTACTGGTTTTGACATTCTCTTTGCAAGCTCACATACTGCCTTTAACCCAATAGCTTTTACTTTTCCTATTCCTTTTATACTCATAAATTCTTCTATAGAAATATCTTGCATAAATCTAAGGCTATTTTCACAATCGTTATTTTTTAAATTTAGTATTTTATTTGCCAAATCTATGGAAGTATGTTCCTTTGTTCCATTTTTTATTATTATAGACAAAAGTTCTGCATTTGATAACTTTTTTGAGCCATATATTTGTAATTTTTCATAAGGTCTTTCTGATTCGGGTAACTGTTTTATTGTCATAAAAAAATCCTTTCAAATATCGTGCCCTCTTAGATTATAAAAATAATTGTGGCATAATAAAAAATCTAACATTTTATAAAATATTTATGCCACATATAATTTTATACATTAATTTTTTTAAACTTATGTATAATGTTTTATTAGAGAAATTAAAGTAAATTAGTAGAATATTATTTTTATATTCAAATTTACTCTATATAAATTAAATCTTTCTATAAATAAAAATTGCTAATATCATACCTATAATACTTGCTATATTCATTTTGAATGTTAATCCAAAAGTTATACTCATAATACTTAAGTTTAATTCCATTGGACTTGATAATCCAAAACTATTACCATAAGCAAGCCACCACAAAAAATCTACTTTTGAAGCTAATTCTCCTAATAATCCTCCTACAACTAGTCCAGATAATATAAATATAATTAAAATCCATATATTTTTTTCTCTTGTTGCCATAACTCCTCCTATTTTTCTTACGTAAATCTTTTTTATACTTTTCATATTATATATTGATTTTTCTTTTTTTTCAATACATATATACAATTTTTTCCTGTATTTTACTTTCTTTTTTATAAAAAGTATGATATTCTATTTAGTACATTTTTTTATAAATTTAATATAATATATTGATAATATTTTTTACCAAATATTTCTCATTTATTTTTTATTAAATTAGTTGTATAATTATATTATAATATATATGGAGGCTATAAAAATGAAATTTGAAAAACTTAATGAAGATAAAATAAGAATAACCCTAAGTTCTCAAGACTTAGTAGAAAAGGATATTGATTTTCATTCTTTTATGTCTAATTCTATAAAATCGCAAGACCTATTTTTAGATATCTTAGAAGAAGCTGAAAAAAAAGTAGGTTTTATAACTAAAGATTATAAAGTTAGAATTGAAGCATTAGCAATGAATGATGGTAACTTTATTTTTACAGTAACTAGATTTTCTCGGAAGTAAAGAAAAAGATTTAGTAAAATCATCTAAATTAAAATTTAAAAGAAAAAAAGTAAATACAAATAGTGAAGAATTAGTTTATAGATTTTATTCCTTTGATGATTTCTGTAATTTTACTAGTTTTATCCATAATGCTAATATAAAAAGTATAAATTCAGCTTCCAAATCTGTATTATTATATAAATATAAAGGATTATATTATTTAGTATTTTCTCGTATTAATCCTGATTATAAATATAATAAAAAGCTATTTAGTTTATTAACTGAATTTAGTACATATCAAAACAATCCTGAACTGTTTTCAAGAAAGTTATGTGAATGTGGAGAAATTGTTATAAAAAATAATGCAATAAAAATATGTCAAAAATATTTTGTTTAAAAACTAATTGCATATTATATGCATAAAAATATACACAAATATATTATAAAAACCAATAAGTATTTTTATTTTACTTATTGGTTTTCTATTTAATTAATAATGTAAATTTTTATAACATTTATTTCCTAATATATGTAGACAAATATGTAGAAAAGATATTTATTTAATATTACATAATACATTTATAATTTTCTATTTATATACATAATTTTGTGGATTTTGTGCAACACCATTTACTCTTACTTCAAAATGTAAATGATTCCCTGTTGATATTCCTGTAGAACCTACTTTTGCAATTATTTGACCTTGTTGTACACTTTCTCCTTTAGATACTAGTAACTGACTACAATGTGCATAATATGTTTGTACACCATTTCCATGTGATAATATAATATAATTTCCATATCCATCATTTCTATTTCCAGAATGTATTACTGTTCCTGAAGCTGATGCTTTTATAGGAGTACCTTTTGGAGCACCTATATCAATTCCTTTATGATTATCCCTAGACCTTACTCCAAATCTTGATGTTATAGTTCCTGTAGTTGGTGTAATGAAATTAATCCCTAAGTTCACAGATTTTGAAGAAGTTTTTTGTACAGTTTTAGATGTTGTAGTATTATTACTTTTATTACTAGCGACTTTAACTGGTTTAACTTCTTTGTATAATTTACTTACACAATCTTCTACACTAGAAAACTCCTTACATTCTGTTTCATACTTTTCCAATATACTAATACTTTCTTTATTACTACTATTTTTCTCTTTTAATTCACTTATTACTTTTTCTGCTTGTTCAAAATTTGGTAAATACATTTTTTCTTCATCGTTTTCTAGTATAGCATACATTTTATAATATGCCTTACCAGATGTAATTACTTCATTATATATTTCATCTTCATTTGTATTTATATCTCTTTTTATTAAACATAAATCATATTGTGGCATTTCATCTATTTTTGCAAACGCAATATTTTCTTTATCTCCGTTTTGAGTATAATCATTAATTTTAGATTGTAGTTTAGATTTACTATCACAATATCCTATAAACTTACCATTATAGCTTACACTATATGTAGGTTTATATGTAGAGAAAATTATACCGATTATTATTATAATTGGTATAATACATAGAATAATTAACTTCATACATCTTCTTAAATATAACTTTGTTTTATCTAATATTAACATTTTAATTCTCCTTTTTTAACGTATTAGGGATTTTATAATATTTTATATTTTTTAACAAAGTTTATATAATTCAATTTTCGCTTTTTTTCGACTCTTCTATATTATTTTTAGCTTATTAACAATTATTATCTTTATTTTCCTCCCTTTTTGGAACAAAAGCAAGCATTTTCTATAAAAAATTGATTAAAATATAATAAATATAGCCTGAAATACCATATAGAAATTTTTTATCAGGTCTATTTTACAATATTTTAACCAATTTTTTATATTAAACATTTTATTGTTGTAATTCTGTTTTTACTGCTTGTATTTCTGTAACTGTAGCCTTTGCAGCTGGCTTATAATATCCTTTTGTTTCTGCTACTTTAAATAATTCATACTGAAAACTTTCATCATTATTTCTAATTTGTTGTATAGTTTGTCTTAATCCCATATCTTCTGTTTCAGATATTACACCTTGGTAAGTAGTAAGTTCTGATTTTACACCATTTAATATATCATTAACCATTGTTTTTTCGTCCATAATACCCTCCTATTAGTTATTTAAAAATGACATTAGCTTTTGCTTTGTATTTAATGCATCTTGTGCAGACTTTGTAAATAATTGTTTTATTTGTGGGTCTACTGCTTGTGAAGCATATGTGTTTAATTTTTGGTATGATGTTTCGTGGGCACCAATTAAATGTCTTAAATTTTGAAGTTCTACTTGAGTTAAATTTGCCATATTAAATCATTCCTTTCTAGTTATTATATTTAGATTATTTCCACTTAAAACTTTTTTATTCATTTAAGCTTCTATTATCTTAGATAAATCTTATAAAAATATATGATATGTATTATAAAATTAGGGACATAAAATATATAAAACATTAAATTAATATATATTTTATGCCCCTATTATGTGAATTTATGTATATTCTAAATATTTATTTTTTATGTAAAGAATCTAAAATTTACCTTAAAATGTTATTAACTTATTATTTGTAAACCAGCAAATTTAGCCATTAATCTTTTATTTCCTACTTTATCAAAACATATATCTACTTTTAAATCATCATCTTCTTTTTCAACTTTTTTAATGGTACCTTCTCCAAACTTTTTATGATATACCCTCTGCCCAGACTGATACATATTAATATCTACTTCTTTCTTTTCCTCAAAAGATTTTAGAAAACTTTCTGCTGTTCTAAATGCAAAACCATTTGAAGATTTATTTGAATCTACCCCCATTGCTACATTCTGTATTTTCGAATTTTCTCCTTCTATTTTATATGTTTTAATTTTTCCTCCTGACGCTCCTTTATATTCCCATTTATATGAACTATCTTCAAATTTATCTTCTACTTTTTCCCCTACTACATCATCATATCCATCTAATAGTTCTTGTGGAATTTCTTTAATAAATCTTGATATAGAGTTATAACTTGTAGAACCAAAAATAGTTCTTCTTTTTGCACATGTTAGATACAAATATTGTTTTGCTCTTGTAATACCTACATAAAATAGTCTTCTTTCTTCCTCTAACTCTTTTGGCTCTCCAATAGATTTATAACCTGGGAAAATCCCTTCTTCCATTCCTACTAAAAATACTGCTGGAAACTCTAATCCCTTTGCACTATGAAGTGTCATTAATGTAACAGATTCCTCAGCTTCTTCCATATTATCTATATCACTTGATAATGTTATACCTTCCAAAAATTCAGAAAGTGTATTATCTACAGATTGTTCTTCAAACTCCATTGCAACAGTTAAAAACTCGTCTAAGTTTTGTATTCTTGATTCAGCTTCTATTGTGTTTTCTAACTCTAAAGCTTTTGTATAGCCTGTCTTTCTTAAAGTTTCTTTAATTAATTCAGAAATTAACATTTCATCCTTTTTAGCTCTTAATTCCTCTATTATATCTATAAATTCTCTTGAATTTACAAAAACTCGATTTAGTCCATATTGTTCTGCATTTTTAATAATATTATACATAGACTTTCCGTTCTACTTCAGATATTTGTGCAATATTATCAAGGCTTGTCTTTCCAATTCCACGTTTTGGTTCATTTATTATTCTTTTTAAAGACATATTATCAGATGTATTAAATATTAACCTCAAATATGCAATTATATCTTTTATTTCTTTTCTTTCATAGAATTTTAACCCACCTATAATCTTATAAGGTATATCTTCTCTTCTTAATATATCTTCTATTGCTCTTGATTGTGAGTTCATTCTGTAAAGAATTGCAAAATCTGAAAATTTAAAATATTCCTCAGTTTTTAGAAATCTTATTTGATTAATTATATATGATGCTTCATCATATTCATCATTTCCACTATATATACAAGGTATATGTCCTTCACCATTTTCTGTCCAAAGCTTTTTATCATATTTAGCTTCATTATTTTTAATTACTGCATTAGCAGTTTTTAAAATATTTCCTGTACATCTATAATTTTGCTCTAATTTTATTATTTTAGTTCCTGGAAAATCTTTTTCAAAATTTAATATATTAGAAATATCTGCACCTCTAAAAGAATAAATCCCTTGGTCATTATCTCCAACAACTGTTATATTCCCATACCTAGAAGCTAAAATTGATACTAACATAAACTGAGATTTATTAGTATCTTGATATTCGTCAACCAATACATATTTAAATTTCTCTGTATAATATTCTAATACATCTGGATTTTCTGTTAATATTCTTATTGTATAATTAATAATATCGTCAAAATCTATACTATTATTTTCTTTTAGCCTTGTTTGATACAATTCATAAATTTTACCAATTGTTTCTCTTCTATAATCATTTGCATATTTTACCATATATGCTTTTGGTTCTAACATCTCATTTTTTCCATTACTAATTTCTGATAAAACAGCTCTATCTGTGAATAATTTGTCATCTACCTTCAGTTCTTTTAAACATTCTTTTATTAAAGTTTTTTGGTCAGATGTATCAAAAATTATAAAAGAACTATCAAACCCTATTCTATCTATATATCTTCTTAAAATCTTTACACATATTGAATGAAATGTCCCCATCCAAATGTCATTTGCTTGCTCTCCTACTATATTCTCTATTCTTTGTTTCATTTCATTTGCTGCTTTATTTGTAAATGTAATTGCAAGTATATTCCATGGTTTTACATTCTTATTTTGCATTAAATATGCAATCTTATGTGTTAAAACTTTTGTTTTTCCACTTCCTGCACCTGCTATTACAAGGCTTGGCCCTTCTGTATTTTCTACAGCCTCTCTTTGTTTATTATTTAATTGACTTAATAAATCTTGCATTTTTATCTCCTTCTATATTTGTAATTTCATTAAATATTATTTATCTATATTTAGTTTTAAGTATATTAATTTATAATTACTCTTAATATCATAATTCACTTTTTACACCATAAATCTGCATTATATTAATTCATATTACAGGTTTAATTAATTATTAGTACTTTGTATTTTATCTAAAGTTTTATTTACACACATTTTTATTTCTTGAGCACAATACAAAAAAGTATCTAAATTATATCCCCAAGGGTCTTTTATATCATAATCTTTATTTTCACCTAATATTTCTGCATATTCCTTCATTGTATATACCTTTTCTTTTATTTCAGGATACATACTCATAACACTTACTTTGTGTGAAACAGTTGCACATAATACTAAATCCATTTCTAATATATCAGAATTTACAATATTAGTTGAACGATGACTTTTTAAATCTATATCGTTTTTTTTCATTGCCTCAATTGCGTTATATGATGCAAATTCACCATTTTCTGCAAAAGTCCCTGATGAACATACTTCTATATTAAGTCTTCTTTTCTGAGCCTCTTCTTTCATTATAGCTTCAGCCATTGCACTTCTACAAATATTACCTGTGCATATAAACATTACCTTCATCAAAATTTCCCTTTCTTTGTCATTTTCCTCATTATAGCAACTATTTTTTTGAAATGCAATATAGAACATTAAACATTACAAATATTAGCTGAACTCATTGTTACTAGCCACTACTAATAAAGTATTGGCTCTAAAATTAATTTAAAAAAACTTTAGAGCAAAATATTTAAAAGGTTTATTCTAAAAATAACATATTATTAAAACATGGATAACTAGTAACAACTAATTTATTATTTCTAAAATAAATTATATATTAATATTCTAAACAGTAGTAGAAAGAATACCTAATAAAAATCCAATAATATTTCCTACAGCATTCATTCTACCTTTATATATTTTATTTGATTCAGGTATTAATTCCCCTGAAACAATATATAGCATGCAACCTGCTGCAAATGCAAGGCACATTGCAATTATTTTTTGAGAAATTGTTCCTATTATTGCTCCAAAAAATGCTCCTAATCCTGTAGTAACTCCTGACAAAACCACATATAACATTACTTTACTTGCTTTTATCCCTCCACTTTTCATAGGAATTGCCATAGATATGCCCTCTGGAATATCATGAAGAGCTATAGCTATTGCTAAAGAATAACCTAATTTTAATGAGGCCTCAAATCCTGAACCAATTGCAAGTCCCTCTGGAAAATTATGTATTGCAAGCCCTATACTTACAATAATACCTGTTTTTAACAAACTATTCTTATTTTTTAATATTCTATTATTATTTGTAAACTTTTTTTCAACTAATAAATCACAACCTATCATGCTTATTATTCCTAAAATAATTCCTACTAAAATATTGTATATATTTGATATCTCTAATGCCTCTGGTATAAGTTCAAAACAAACAATTGCAGTCATAAGTCCAGATGCTAATGATAATATAAAGCCTAAAAACTTTTTAGAATGCGTTTTTAATAATACTCCTAAAATCCCACCAATAGTTGTTCCAAATGTTCCAAAAAATAATCCTAATAATGTTGTTTTTAATAATTCACTCAAAATAAATACTCCTTTAAAATAAACTTTATATTAGTTTATTTTAAAAGAGTTATTTTATGAATTTTTTATATTATATATTTAATCATTTTTTTATTATTTTAAACTCTTTACTTTTTTCATAAGGTTGCATTATACTATTCTTTTATAATCAAATTCATGAATATCATATTATTCTTCATTTCCTTTTAATCTTTCAGCACGATCTGCGGTAATTAAATTATCAATCATTTCATCTAAGTTACCATTTAGAAAATCATCCATTTGATATATACTCATTCCTATTCTATGATCTGTTATTCTTCCCTGAGGATAATTATATGTTCTTATTTTCTCACTTCTATCACCAGTTCCAACTTGAACTCTTCTTTCATTTGCAAGTTTCGCATCTCTTTCTTCTCTTTCTTTTTCATAAAGTCTAGATTTTAATAATTTCATAGCATATTCTCTATTTTGCAATTGTGATCTTTCTGTTTGACATTCTGCTATAATACCTGTAGGAATGTGAGTTAACCTTACAGCTGATGAAGTTTTATTAACATGTTGACCACCTGCACCAGATGCTCTATATACATCCATTTTTATATCAGATGGATTAATTTCTATTTCTACATCTTCTACTACTGGTAATACTGCAACAGTAGATGCAGATGTATGTATTCTACCACTACTTTCTGTATCTGGTACTCTTTGTACTCTATGACCTCCACTTTCAAATTTTAGCCTACTATATACACCTTTGCCTGTTACCATAAATGAAATTTCTTTATATCCACCAAGTCCTGTTTCATTTTCATTTAATACATCTATTTTCCAATGTTTTCTTTCTGCATACATAGAATACATTCTAAATAATGTTCCAGCAAATAAGGCTGCTTCATCTCCACCTGTTCCAGCTCTTATTTCACATATTACATTTTTATCATCATCTGGGTCTTTTGGAATTAATAAGACTTTTAATTCTTCTTCTATTTTTGGTAATCTTTCTTTAGCATCTAGCATATCTGCTTCTGCAAGTTCTTTTAGTTCTGAATCATTTAACATTTCTTTTGCTTCTTCTAATTGTTTTTGCACATTTTTATATTCCCTAAACTTTTCTACAATTGGCTCTAATTCTGAATGTTCTTTCATAAACTCACGCCATTCATTTTGTTTAGAAATAATATCAGGGTCACTTATTTTACCGAGTTAACTCAATATATCTTTTTTCTACGTCTTCTAATTTTTGAAACATTTTAAAAATCTCCTCTTTTACATAATTTTCAAGTATTACTATTATATACTAAAAACAGTATATTTTCAAGATATATAAAATATTTAATCAACTAATTCAATTAGTTGATAATCTACATTTATCTTATCTAGAATTTGTCTTTCTCTATTTGTACATGTAAATAAAATTATTTGATTTTTATTAAAATTATCTATCAAAAATTTTAGAGTATTTTCTAATCTTTCATCATCATAATAAGCAAATGCCTCATCTAAAATTATTGGCATATTCTCATTAGAGATTTCTTTTACCATTGATAATCTTAAAGACAAATATAATTGTTCTATTGTTCCGCCACTTAATTTTTCCGCAGATACATACTCTCCATTTGGTAACTCTACTATAATTCCCTCTTCGTCATTAACTGTAACCTTTTTATATTTTCCATTAGAAATTTGCATTATATTTTTTGATAAATTTGATGTAAACTTTGGAGTTACATTATTTTTCATTTTCTCATATGCTTCACTTAATAAAATTCTTGCTGTATTTATTTTATCATTTTTATCTTTCAACTCATCATAATTTTGTTTTTCTATTTCTAATAATTCCTCTATATTAACTAAATTTTCTAAATTATCTATTATATTATTTTTATTAAATTGTAATGTATTTAAATTTAATTCTTTTTGTCTAATTAAATTTTGTATATTATCTATTACTTCGCTAAAATCTATACAATTAAATAATATATTTAATTCATCATTATTTATTTTATATATATATTTATTTTTTATTCTTTGTTTTTCCATATTTATTTCTTTATTTATTTTCTCATGTATTCTTTCTATTTCTTTTATTGGTTCTTCATTATTTTTCTCTAGTAATTTAATTTCATTTTCTAAATAACTTATTTTTTCATTTAATTCATAATTAATTCTATTTATTTTTTCTTTTATTTTTTTATTTTCTTTTTTAATATTATTTTTCTTTATAAAATAGTATAATATTATTCCTATTATCGGTATTAATGAAATTAATAATAAACTTGTATTTTTTGTTAATATAAATGTTAAAACATCTAAAACAGTAAAAATAAATATTAAAATAAAATAAATTTTATTATTTATTTTTAATTCATTTATTTTATTAAAATAATTATTACTGTTATTGTTTATTTTATTATTTATTTTCCTATTTAATTTTTTATCTAATTTCTGTTCTTTAAATATTTGATTTTTCTCTTTTTCATTTAATAATAAATTTAATTCTTGTTTTTTTTCTTTTATTATTTTTTCGTTTTTTTCTATTACTTTTTTATTCAAATTTATTTTTTCAATTTCAATTTTCTCTATTTCTTTTTTTTCTTTTAATTCCTTTAAATATTTTTCTTTTAATTTTTCTTTTTCTATTTCATTATTTAGTTTTTTTATTTGTTCTTCTATTATATATTTATTTTGTTTTACATTTTCCAAATCTTCAATTTCTTTTTCATATTTATTTATTTTATTTATTACTAAATTTATTGGTTTTCCTTGACTTCTATCTGTCCCAATTTCATCTAATTGTTTTTTATTTAATTTATCAATTGCTTTTTTATATGATATATTATCATCACCAGTCCCTGCCAAATTAGCAATTTTTTGTATATAAATATTTTGGTCTTGTTTATTTAATTTCACTTGTTGTTGCATAGATACAATACTTGATAAAAACATAAATTCATCTATTTTTGTTTGTTCAAAAAAGAATTCATTTCCAATATTTTTATCTATATTAAATTGCTTAGATATATCTTCTAAATTTTCATTATATATTTTAGGATTTTTTTTACCAAACTCTCTGAATACTTCAAATTCCTCTTCCGAATCTAATTTATATTTTATTTTTCCTGAAAAATCTCCTTCTCCCCATGGTTTATATAAATCATAATCAGAATAAATTTTTCCTTTTTTATTTTTTGATGTTCCATATAATATATTATGAATAAATTTTAAAAGTGTAGATTTACCAGCTTCATTTTTTCCATAAATTAAATTTATTTTTTCTGACAAATTATATTCTTTATTATTGATATTTCCAAAAGAATTTATTTTTATATTTTTAATTTTCAAACATATCACTCCATTATTTATCTAATATTTCTAATCCTATTTCAAATACCTCATTAAAAAAGTCTTCTTTTAATGGATGTTTTTTTATTTGCTCTAATATCTCTTTTGCAAACATTCCTTTTAATGTTGTCTCCCTAGAAATATCTTCTATATTATACTCAGTTATTGTTTTATTTTTAATTTTTAAAATATTTTCATTATTATTTAATTTGTTTATTTCATTCATATTTATTTCAAAATTTCTTGTACCTACTAAATTGATTTTATAAAATGTATTTTCTTCTATCTCAATACTATTTATTTTTTCTATTAATTCTTCATCTGAATTTACTTCACTAATATTTATTTCTTTTTCTTTAAATACTTTTGGATCCATTTTTATAAATTCAAGATTTAATTTATTTTTTTCTATTTCTCCTACAATCATACCATGATTTCCTAATTCATCAAATCCTAAAGATATTGTAGAACCTGGATAAATTATTTTTTCATTATTATCTAAATTATAATTTGTTTTGTGGATATGTCCTAATGCTGTATAATCAAAACCTTTTTGTTCTAATACCTTTTTAGAAATAGGATTATAATTATTTTCTATTGAATCTGAACCATCTAATGTTCCATGTATTATTAATATATTTATTTTATCTTTATTATCTAACGTAATTTCTTCTAAATTTAATCTTCCTAAATAAAAATCATCAAAACCATACCCATAAATATTAACTTCATTTAGCTCTATTTTCTCCAATTCAGATTTAAATATATGTACATTATTATTCCAATTAAAATTATTATAAAATGAATTTTTTATATATGGATCATGGTTTCCTGGTGAAATAAATACCTTTGTATTTGGTATTGTTTTAAATAAATTATTTATATATTCTATTGTACTTTCCCTTATATATTTATGTTCATATAAATCACCTGAAATAAATAAATATGGTATCTCATTTTGTTTTATATATTCTATAACTTTTCTAAATGTTTCTTTTTGTTCTATTCTTCTTAATTTGCATAAATCTGTTTTATTACTTAAAGTAATAAATGGTGTATCAAAATGCATATCTGCTATATGTACAAATTTCATAAATTATATTTTCCTTTCCAACCAACTTTTTCTCTAAAAAAACGCTTGACTTTTTATAGTTGGTATTTCTTTTGTTATATTACTTTTTATATCACACCTACTTTTTTGAGTCAATAGATTTTGAACATTTGTTTTAATAAAATTCTAAAAAATTATATACTATATAATTTTTTTCTTATTAAAATATGTATATAATTTTTCTTATTTATATACAAAAAATAAATGATTAATTAACTCTAAACTTTAATTAATCATTTATCTTTATATTCAAATATATTTTTAAGTTTCATCATCAAAAGGTCCAAATAGTTCATCAAATTTTTCTTCTAATTGTTTTTCTATATCTTCTGAAAAATCACTCTCTTCTTCTTGAGGTAATTTTAGAGCATGTATATCATCATTAAATAAATCATTTATTGTATCTTGACTTTTTTCTGTTCTTTCATTTTCATCTTCTTTTATATCTTCATCAAACAAATCATCTAATAAATCTACTTTTAAATCTGTAGTTTCTGCATTCTCAGTATATGGATTATATGGATTGAATTTTCTCCATACCCCTCTATTACCAGAATCAAAGTCATTATGGTCTAATGTGTATTCTTGTAATTTTTTAACCATTTGTGATTCAAAATAATAATATTTTCTAGCTTTTACTGGTTTTAAACCTTTTTCAAAAATAATACATAAATCATTGTCCATTCTTCTTAATTCATCTGGTGTCATTAATGCTCTTCCCATTACTTGGTCTGATGTACTATAACCTTGCTTTTTATCATTTTTATCTCTATTTACTGATTTACTATCTCTAGTAATAGTTTTTTCACCTAATGCTTTTGAAAAATACTCTACTGTTTTAAATGAGTTACTTCCTAAAAATACATGTGTATCACAGTTACCCATAATAGTTTCATGAGATTTTTCATATACAGCTTCTAATTGGTCTAAGTTTTGTAAAATTACACTAAATGATATTCCTCTACTTCTTGATGTTGATATTTTTTTATCAAAGTCTGGTATTTTGCCTATATTAGCAAACTCGTCTAGTATAAAGAAAACTGGAATTTTTAATCTTCCGCCATTTTTATCTGCATAGTCATAAAGTTGTTGTATCATTTGTGCAAAGAATATTGTAAGTAAGAAATCATATGCTGTATGTGTATCTGACGAAATAACATATACTGCTGTTTTTTTGCTTCCTATATCTTCAAAATTTATCGTGTCTGTTGAAGTAACTTCTGATATTTCCTTTGAGTCAAATTTACCAAGTTTTGATTGAAGTGAACTTAAAACATTACTAAAAGTTTTCTCTGATGCTGCAACAACTTCAATAGATTTGTAATTTATCCTTGCTGGATGATCTGCTGGCAAATCATTCATTAATTCTGTTAACATATTACTTCCACCACTAGTATTTGCAGCTCTAACCATTTCAGCACAGCTTACTAAGTTTTCTTCTTCTCTTACTCCTCTACTTATTAAATAGTATATTAATGCCTTTAATAGCATTTCAGACATATTATCCCAATATGGGTCTGAATTGCCTCCACCTTCAGATTTTTGACCCCTTATTATTGTATTTGCTATAACATCTACATCTATTTCATTATTAATATGTGCTAAAGGGTTATATCCATCGCTATTTTCCGGATTTACTAAATTTAATACTTTTATATCATACCCATTTTTTTTAAGGAATCCTGCTGTTTTATCATACAATTCTCCTTTTGGATCTGTAAAAACATATGAACCTAACATTTGAAAAGCATTTGGTATTGAATATGATGCTGATTTACCAGAACCTGAACCGTCCCACAACTAAAACATTAATATTTCCTCTTTTTTCAACTGGTAAGTAATTTTTTTGAGCTAATATTATACCCTTATTCTTATTTAAAATTCTATATTGCTGTCCATTTTCACTCCAATCACTTGAACCATGCTCTATATCTGAATATTCATTTTTAGGCGCAGACTTAGCAAGTCCTATTACAACTACTATAGCAAAGCCAGCAGTAAAAAATAGACTTGTATTAAAAAATGTTCCAATATATTCTGATGAAAGAACTTTAAAAATAGAATTAAAACTTGATATTGCAGGAACTACATTCTCTATAAAAATAGGCATATCAAATACGCCATTTTCAGTCGCCTGCTTTATTGCAAGTGAAATAGGCGCAACAAATAGTATGGTTAATATACACCATACTATTATAAATATTATTAAATTTTTTCTAAAGTTTTTACCTACTTTATTCATTTTATAGCCCATAAAAACTCACCTTCTCTTTAGTTAAAGTTAATTACATTTCTCGTTCTATATTCTTCTTTTTTGATTTCGTTGGAACTTTTCCTGTTAAAACCTTTCCAGTTTTTGAATCTACTCTTGCTAATAACTTTCCATCTTTTCCAATTACTTTATTGTAATCCATTGCCTTAATTTCCATATACTTCTCTTGGATTGCATCCATTAAACCTTTATATTCTCTAGCATCCTTTGGTGGTAAATTCATAACATTAATATTAGTTCCTAATTTCTCATTATATTTTTCTATTTGTTGAAAAATCCCAAACTCTACTGAATATCCATTATTTTTATTCTGCTTTGTAGACTCCTTTGTTTTTACTGAAGATTTATCTGCCATAATTTAACTCTCTCCTTTTAATTTTTCTTATCTTCTCTTATTTCAAAGGCAAAATATGATTTATAAGGCTTTAGTTTACATTTACCTTTGACTTCATTTGTTTCTTTATCAAAATATAATACTGGTTTTATCTCTTCTGCAGTTTCTGGATCAATAATTGATATCGGTCTTTTTAAATTTGGTGTATATTTAAATTCTTTATAATCCGACTCTTTTTCTGTATATAAAGTATCAAATTTAATTGGTACTGGCTTCTTACTAATTTTAATTTTATCACCATCTAGTAATCCCATATTAACTACTACTTTTTCTTTTGCAAAAGATAGTATAACTAATTGATTTCCCTCTTCCAAAGGATTATCAACAAAAAAGGTCTTTTTTTTATTTTCTCCTCTTATTTCTTCTATGTAATCTAGTCTTTCTACTGTAAATTTAGGAGAATTTTCTAAGAATTCTTTTTGAGTTTTGTTAATTTGATATATAACTGTATTTACCTCTTTTGGATCTGTTATACTAAAATGCTTACCATGTAAGCTTTCCATATTATACACCCCTCTTCTATGAATATTTTTATGTCTCATAGTTTATCTTTTGTTTTCATTCATACATCAATAAATTTATTATAAATCTTTTTCCTTAGAATGTCAATATTTCCGCACATTTTTCTTATGTAAACTTTTTATTTGTTACTAATCTAACTAAAAAAATTTTATCTATAAAATCAATTTCAGTCTTTTTAATGTTTTGATATAAACTCTATACTTTAGATAATATAATTAACCATTAGCTTTTATGCACTTTCAGAAACTGTTTTAATTTACCTATCATACCACTTTATTAATTACATATTTTTCTTGGATTGAATTTAGAAATTTGATTAAGTTTCTTAAATAATTCCTTTTCTTCATTTGTCATATTTTTAGGAACCATTATTTTTGCTTCTATTATAAAATCTCCTCTTCCACCTTTTCCATCTTTATAACCTTTACCTGAAACTGTTACACAATCTCCACTTTCAATTCCTTCTGGAATGAATACTGATAATTCTTCATCTATAGTATTAACTTTAACTTTTGTACCTAATGCTGCTTCCCATGGTGAAAGTAATAAATTTGTATATATATTGTATCCACTTAATTTATATCTTTTACTATCATCTATTTTAATTTTTATAAATAAATCACCATTTTTTCCGCCATTTTTTCCATTTTTACCTTGTCCAATTAGACGTATCTTTTCATTATTTCGAATTCCTGATGGAATTTTCACAGTAAAAGTCTTCATTTTTCCATCTGTAGTTCTAAGTGAAATTTTCTTATCTGAACCATAAAAGGCTTCTTCTATTGATACATCTATTTGTGTTTCTATGTTTTCTCCTTTCACAGGAATTTTACATTTAGATTTATCGTCTAAATTATTTTCGTTTAAATTTGATATGCCAAAAAACATATTAAAAAATTCACTAAATATTGAACCTTTTTCTCTTTTACTTTCTTCATACTTTACTTTTTTCTTACCAATATTTGAATTCCACATTCTATCATATTTTCTCTTTGAGGAAACTTCTGATAAAACTTTATATGCTTCATTTATATCTTTAAATCTTTCTTCTGCATTTTTATTTCCTATATTTACATCTGGGTGGTACTTCTTTGCTTGTTCTCTATATGCTATTTTTATTTCATCTAAAGAAACTTTACATGTATCTAATCCCAGTATTTTATAATAATCTTTAAATATCATTTAGACATCCTCCTTATGTTAAGGTAAAGGTATTATACCATACTTTTCTTATCTATTCAATGAAAAATCACTTTGATTACATAAAAGATATACTATTTTCTAATGTTTTTCTGATATTTCATTTAAAAACTTAATATGTGTACTAAAAAATAGTACACATACTCAAGTTTTAGAAGTTTTTATTTATTAAAATACTACTAATTGTTTGCACACAATTTTAATATTTTCTGTGTTCTTAATATATGTTTTTAGTTTATAGCCATATTTATTAATTCATCTAATAATTCATTATAATTTATGCCAGACTTTTCCCATAATTTAGGATACATGCTTATCTTTGTAAAACCTGGCATTGTATTAATTTCATTTAAATAAATTTCCCCTGTTTTTCTATCTATAAAAAAGTCAACTCTGGAAAGACCTTTTGCATCTAACGACTTAAAAGCCTTTATTGCTAATTGTTTTATCTTTCTTTCTTCTTCATCAGTTATGCTTGCTGGTATTACTACTCTTGAATTATCGTTTTTATATTTTGCTTCATATGAATAAAATTCTTCTGCTGGTAATATTTCTCCAATGCATGATGCTTGAACATTTTCATTTCCAAGTATTGCACATTCTAGTTCTCTTGCATCTATTCCTTGTTCAATTAAAATTTTAATATCATATAGACTAGCAAATTTAATTGCTTCCTCCAATTCTTGTAAATTACTTGCTTTTTTTACCCCCACAGATGAGCCAGAATTTGATGGTTTCACAAATACTGGAAACTCTAATTTTTCATTTATTTTATTACAAACATCATTTAATGATAATGTACTTTCATTAAATTGCTCATCAATATAAATATAATTTTCTTTATTATTTCTTATATATACATATTTCACTTGATTTATTTTTGCTTTATCTAATATTATTTTAGTATATATTTTATCCATACAATTACAAGAACCAAGAACTTTACATCCAACATATGGAACTTTTATTAATTCAAGCATTCCTTGAATTGTGCCATCTTCTCCATATAATCCATGTAATACTGGAAATATAACATTCATTTGTTTTAGATATTCTAATGGATTTTTAATTTCTTCTAATTCTTGTGGTTCTTCTCCTATATTTAAGATTTCTATTTCATCTATTGGCTTTATATAATTAAACCAATTCCCTTCTTTTGAAATATATATAGCATAAATATCATATTTTTCTCTATTTAAATTTTGAATTACTGATGTCCCAGATACAACAGATACATCATGTTCTGTAGACATCCCACCAAATATAACACCTATTTTTATTTTACTCATTTTGTCCTCCTAATAAATTACTGTATAACTTTTTCAATAAAATATATCATATAATAAGATTTAACCTTTTAATATTTCATCAACAATTTCTTTGAATCTCATACCATTTGAGGCTTTTATTAAAATAATATCATTTTCTTCCATTATATGTTTTATTTTATTTATAGCTTCTTTATTATTACTAAACTCAAATATGTTATTTTCATCCATACCACAAACTTTAGCACTAGTTGAAATATTCTTAGAACTCTCACCAACAGTTATTAATATGTCTATTTTATTTTTACTTACTTCAATTCCAACTTTCTTGTGTAATTCTACAGAAAACTCTCCAAGTTCTAACATATCTCCTAAAACAGCTATTTTTCTATTATTTTTATTTGTTCCTAAAAAGTCTAGTACTGCTTTCATAGAGTCATAATTTGCATTATAACAATCATTTATTATTGTTATATTATTTTTCTTTTTTATTTCCATCCTATTTTTAGTAAGTTCGAAATCAACTACTCCACTTATTATTTTATTCATTGGTATTTCAAATATACTTCCAACACAAATTGCACATAAACTATTTAATACAAAGTGTTCCCCTACAATCCTTATTTCTATATTATATGTATTATTATTAATATCTATCTTATATGTACTTCCATTTTCTTTACATATAATATCATAAGCTGTAAAATCACTTTTTTCTTTAATTCCATATGTTTTAATTGTATAATTTTTTTTATTTTGTTCATACCATTTTTTTAATAAATCATTATCTTTATTAATTATTAATACTCCATCTTTTGCTAAACCTTCAAGTATTTCAAGTTTAGCCTTTAATATATTATCTCTTGACCCCAAATTACCTATATGTGATGTTCCAACATTAGTAATAATTGCAACATTTGGTTTTGCTATATTAGTTAGTACTCTAATTTCACCTAAATTATTCATTCCCATTTCTACTACTAAAGCTTCATGTTCTTTTAATTTTAATAAAGTTAGTGGTAATCCTATGTGGTTATTTAAATTTCCTTCTGTTTTTAACACATTAAATTTCTCTCCTAGTACTCTTGCAATAATATCTTTTGTACTAGTTTTTCCTACACTACCAGTAATTGCTACAACTGGTATATTATATAAGCTTCTTTTATATGCTGCAATTTCCTGCAAAGCTTTTATAGTATTATCTACTTTTACAATAGTTACATTATTATATTTTTTTACTTTTTCTAAATCTATATCTACATCTTGAACAATACATACTTTTGCACCTTTAGAAATAGCATCTAAATAAAATAAATTACCATCAAAATTGTCTCCTTTTATTCCTATATATACATCTCCTATATTTATAGTTCTAGTATCTTTTGAAAAATTATCACAAATTTCATCCTTATTCCCTATTATTAATTTACCATCACATATATTAAGTATATCTTTTACTAATATTTGTTTGTTATCCATAATCTCTCCTCCATTTTAACTTTTTAAATTATATTCTATGTTTTATAGTTTTACAACAACAATATCAAAAAAAATGTTCTATTTAAAATAGTTAAACATTATTATATGTACAAAATATGAATTAAAATTCCTTAAAATATACAACATAGTGGGCATGTTTATATTGGTTTCTTCATTAATACTTTTACAGCCCACGTTTAATTGCTCTTGTGCCAATTTAAAAAAAAACATTACATATAATTATTTTATATACTTGGAAGGCTCTTTATTAGTTATATTTTACTCTACACTAGAACTTTCATATTATAAAAATAGGAGTGTGTTAAAATAGAAACATTTGGTTTAGGATTCCTATTTTAACACACTCTTATTTCTTATATAATATGAAACATTTATACATAATAACAATTAACCACATGTATTTTCATATTACATAGTTTTTACATACAATTTCTTTCGAAAATCAATTCACAAACAATTAAACATAGACTAAAAAATATTAATTAAATATAACTTTGCCCATTTTTATTATTGTTGTACACTTCTGTTAGCTATTTCTATAGCTTTTTTTACAATATTACCACAATTTTTAGAAGAGACATTTTGCCATCCTCCATCTTGTTTTACTTGTTCATATACACCTAGCTCTTTTGCTATTTCTTCTCTTAGATTTTCTGATATTGTGGAATTTTTATTTCTTGACATACCAAAAACCTCCTTAGAAAAACATTAGTTATGTTTCTCTAATACTATTATATACAATATATAAAAATATATTTAAACAATTCTTCCCTCTACATGGTTAATGTTCCATTTGGTGTATTTAATATTATTAATATATCTTCTTCTCTTCCTGTTTTGGCATTTATATATACTAAAAACTCTCTATCTTCTACTTTTCCTTTAAATTCCCAGCATAATACTTCTGTTTGATATTCTGTTGGTATTACTGCTAATCCTTCACTTAAAATTTCTAAATCTTTATTCAAAGATTCCTTTGCCTTTTCTTTTGTTATTTGTACTTCTTCTAAATTTCTTTCATTATGTGAATTTAAATATCCTGTTGTTTCTATTCCTAAAATTTCTCCATTATCTAAAGCAACCTTTAATTTTACTAAATCTGGATACATTATTACATCATTTTGCATATAAGCATAATTTATAGTTACAATTCCTTCTTGTTTTATATAATAAGTTTCCTTCATATTATTAATTCCTCTTGTATCTAAGAACTCTTTACCTAATTCATTTGCTCTTTCTTGTGTTATTGTTTCTACCTCAACATTCCTATTATAGTTCATAAAAACTACATGTCCACCTTTTTTAGAAATTGAAATCCATAAATTAGCTTCACTATCATTATCTGTTTTTACAACAAAGTCATATGAAGGAATATTAGCATTTTCAGATATACCATTTGAATTTATTTCTTTTATTTTATCTTTTCCTATAAATTCTTCTGCTATACTCTTTGCTTTGCCTTCATCAATATCTTCTCCTGTTAATCCCTTTCTTTCTGGATTAGTCATATGTTCAGAAAATGCCCCATCATAAATTAAACCAGCATATTCGTGAAAATTTTCTTCTAGATTGCTAAAGCTATCTTTAGATATATTACTTACTTGTTGAGCAAATGCATTTGTTCCTTTTTTTGCTAATTCTCCAAAACTTATTCTACCATTATTTATATCAGCTGATAACTGATTAAGAGTATTTTCTAATTCCACTGCATATGAATGTAACTCTTTTAAATTATTTAGATCTTCTTGTGATAGTGATTCATTATATATATTTTTTCTTGATAATGAATAACTATAATCGCTAACCTGATTTAAAAACTTTGCTGTATTTGATAATTCATTACTATCTATTGGAAGTCTTGCTAAATAACTTTGTGCAAGATTTGCTTCTCTCCATACATGTGTTAAAGTTTGAGCACCATGTTCAGGTGTGCTAGAAATTAGTGATTTTGCTAAATATGTTTCTACACTTTGAACATAGTCTACTAACTCATAAAATGCCATATTATAATCATTTTCTGATGCTTGTCTAAATTCTATTTGTTTCTTATATGCATATATTCCAAGTGCTACTATTATTGTAATTAATGCTATTACTAAAGTTAACATATGTCTATCTTTCAGACGATTTTTCCAATCATATACCTTTTGTTTTATCTTACTCATTTTTATCTTCCTCTTTCTATTTATTTTTAATTTTATTTTAAAAAATTTTCGAAATTGTATAATATTCTTTTTTTCGCAATTCCTTATAGTATAAAAATTTATATTTTAATTATCTAAATGTAAAATTAGACTCTTTTCTAAACATTCACAAATTCTAAATTATTATTTAACTTAAAACTTTTTTATTTACAAAATCTATGTTTTCCTATTGTTTTAATTAGTGGTCTTGACCATATCCAGCTATTAGTTGCTGTATTGGGATTAAAATAATATATAGCTCCACCTGTTGGGTCCCAGCCATTTAAAGCATCTTGTGCAGCTTTTACTACTGTTGAACTTTCTTTTATAGGTACATTTATTTGTCCATCCGAAACCGCTGTAAACGCTCCTGGTTCATAAATTACACCTGCTATAGTATTTGGAAAACTTGAATCCTTAACTCTATTTAGAATAACAGCACCTACTGCTACTTGTCCTTCATAAGGTTCTCCTCTTGCTTCTCCATTTATAGCTCTTGCTAATAACTGTACATTTGAAATATTTGAAGATGTTACTGCAAAAGATTCGTTTTGTTTAAATAATATAATTCCAAAATTATAAATTTCTATTATCGCAAAGGTTATTATAACTATAAGAAAAATTATTTTTAATATTTTTTTCAACCTTTACACTCCTTTCATTTTCAATGTTTTCTTAAAATATTGTTTGTAAATTTAGAAAATATTATTCTTTTTTTGCAAATTTTTGCATAAATAAATTTTTATATGTTATAATTTAGAAAGTTTATACAAGAAAGGAAAATATTATCAAAATGAAAAAAGTAATTATATTTTATGCCTCTTATGGTGGAGGACACTTATCTGCTGGAAAATCAATCAAAGAATATATAGATAGTAATTTTCCAGATATTCAAACAGAATTAATAGATTGTATTAATTATATAAGTAAAAGTATTGACAAAATAACAACATCTGCTTATAAATGTATGGCTAAAAACGCACCTAAACTTTGGGGAAATATTTATAATAATTCTCAAAAAGGAATTTTGTCAAAGGTTAGTAATAGCACTAATAGATATTTAGCATCAAAACTTTATCATTTATTTGAAGAAAAGAAACCAGATATTATAATTTCTACACATCCTTTTGGTTCACAAATGACTAGTTATTTAAAAAAGATAGGAAAAGTTAATTGCATTTTAGCAAGCATACTTACAGATTTTGCACCACATGACCAATGGCTTGTAGGAAATGAATTTATAGACTATTTCTTTGTTGCACATGATAAGATGAAATATTCTCTTGTTGATACTGGAATCCCAGAATCTAAAATTTTTGCTACTGGAATTCCTGTTTCAAGTAGGTTTTTAAAAAATTATAATAAAAATGAGGTATTCAATTTATTTAAATTGAATCCAAATAAAAAAGTTATTTTATTTTTTGGTGGTGGAGAATTTGGACTAGGGAAAGATAGAACTATTAGTATTTTTAAATTTCTTTCTAAAAATACACAAAAATACCAAATTGTTGCTATTTCTGGAAGGAATAAAAAAATGAAGAGTAGTTTTGAAAGATTAATTACAGATGAAAACAAAAATGATATAAAAATATTTGAATATACCAATAATGTTCCTGAACTAATGCATATATCTAGCTTAGTTATAACTAAACCAGGTGGCCTTACATCTAGTGAAAGCTTAGCTAGTGGCCTACCTATTATAGTTATAAATCCACTTCCTGGTCAAGAAGAAGAAAACGCAAGCTTTTTAGAAAATAATCATGTAGCAATATGGATAAAAAACGACGATAATATTGAAGAGGAAATTTCAAGTATTTTAGACTTTCCAAATACTCTTGAGAACTTGCAAAAACAAGCAAGGCTTTTAGGCAAACCTAATTCGACAAAAGATATTTGTGAAATAATATTGAATACAAATAATTGCTAATAATTATTATATTTTATGAAAAAAATAAGCTCTTACCTCATATACTAAATAAAGTGAGGAGGAGCTTTATGTGTTTTAATAATCTTTCTGGTTCAGAACTAGTTGCTTTAGCAAGCATTATAGCTATTTATATTTCAAATGAATTCTCTGCTGATGAAACCTCTATATTAGGTGACTTCTTTTCTGCACTTGGTTCTAATTTAAGTGTTATTGGTTCAGCTTCCCAAAATAATAATAGCAATAATAATTGCTTATCTGATTTATAGAAATGTATTATAACTCTCTTCTTCCTTCTAAAGCCTTACTTAATGTAACTTCATCTGTATACTCTAAATCTCCACCTACTGGTATTCCATGTGCTATTCTTGTAACTGTTATACCAAGTGGTTTTATTAATTTAGATAAATACATTGCAGTTGCTTCACCTTCAACTCTCGGATTTGTAGCTAATATAATTTCCTTTACTTCGCCCTCCATTAATCTTGCAAGTAATTCTTTTATTTTAATATCGTCTGGACCAATACCATTCATAGGAGATATCGAACCATGAAGTACATGATAAATTCCTTTAAATTCATGTGTTCTTTCCATTGCAATAATATCCTTAACATCTTCTACTACACAAATAACAGATTTATCTCTGTTTTTATTTGAACAAATCATACATGGGTCTGTATCAGATATATTATAACAAGTAGAACAATATTTTAAATTTTGTTTAGCATCTATAATAGCTTTTACAAATTCCTCAGTTTCTTCTTTACTAGAATTTAAAACGTAAAAGGCAAGCCTTACTGCTGTTTTGTTACCTATACTTGGTAACTTTTCAAAAGCTTCTATTAATTTTTCTATTGATGGCGAATAATATGACATATTTTTTCCTTCTTTCCATATATAATTTATAAAAGAAGATTTCTTACAATATAGTTTGAAATCTTCTTTGTGATTTTATTTACATTAGTCCTGGTATATTATATTTTCCAAGTTGAGCAGTTTGTGCACTATCAACTTTTCTTAAAGCTTCATTTACACATGTTAGTATTAAATCTTGTAACATCTCTACATCATCTGGGTCAACTACATCTTTCTTTATTATTATTTCTTTTAATTCTTTATTTCCAGATACCTTTACAAATACTGCTCCTCCACCTGCTGTTGAGTCAAATTCTTTATTTGCTAATTCCTCTTGTGATTTTTCCATATCTGCTTGCATTTTTTTTGCTTCTTTCATTAATTGGTTTATATTCATTCCACCAAATCCTCCCATTCCTGGGAAACCTCTTTTTGCCATTTTACATTCCTCCTTAAATTTATTCTTCTATTATATTAATTGGCATATCTATATTTTTTGTAATATTTTCAATTTCGTTATTTTCTATAAATTTTGGTAAATTATTTTCATCTATTAATTTTACTGCCATATCTTTACCATATTCTATAGAAACTGCTTTTGTGAGTTCTTGCATATTTTCTGGCTTTTCTAATATTGCCTTTCCAAATGATGTCAGCCCATTAGGGAATTCTATTCCTATTATCATATCATTAATTTCTCTTGCATTTGTATTAATTAAATTACTATATAACATTATTTTTCCATCTTGTTTTAGATTATTTACAATATTAGGCCATGCATCTATTTTTTTTAATTTATCTATCTTATTTGTTTTATCATTAATTTTTGTAGTTGTTACATTTTTATGTGATGTATTTCCACAATTAGAAGTTTTTGATATAGTATTATCCACATTTTTTGAAGAATTGTGGATATCTCCACTTGAAATTTCATTAATTTGTTTTTCTAATTTATTAATTTTATAAATTAGCTCTTCTTTATCATTCACCTGTTCATTACTACATAACTTCATTATCCCAACTTGCATTATAATAGACTTTTGAGTAGCCCATTTCAAATTGCTTTCTAATTCTGATAAATCAAAAATTATCTTTAACAATGCTTCTTTTGATGTACTCTCAGATAGATTAGATATCTGCTTAAGTTCTTCTTCTGTATATAAGTCTAACTTTTTACTTGTTTTAAATAATAATATATCTTTTACATATTTTATTATTTCCCACACTAAATTATTTATATCTTTTC
Organism: uncultured Clostridia bacterium; assembly: GCA_948805675.1. GTDB lineage: Bacteria > Bacillota > Clostridia > TANB77 > CAG-508 > CAG-492. Next base: position 130,344 of record CAQIBN010000002.1, read on the forward strand.
CATCATCTATTATTTCATTTATTGCATCAATACTTTGCTCCATATTTTTATTTAAAATAGCTTCTACCACCTTATAGATATACTGAGTTTGTGGTATTCCTACTAAGTTTTTTATTTTCTGCACATCAATTTCATTACTTCCATCTTGAATACATCTATCTAGTATACTTAAGGCATCTCTCATAGCACCCTCAGCAAGTGTTGCTATTGTTTTTAGTGCATCTTGTGTTATATTTACGTTGCTTTGTTTACAAACATAATCTAACCATTTAGCTATATTATTATCCGATATTTTTTTAAAATCAAACCTCTGACATCTTGATAATATAGTTGCAGGTAATTTTTGCGGTTCTGTAGTTGCTAAAATAAATTTAACATGATTAGGTGGTTCTTCAAGTGTTTTTAAAAGGGCATTAAATGCTCCTGTTGATAACATATGAACTTCATCTATAATATATACTCTATATTTAGCTGTAGTTGGCAAAAAATTAACTTCATCTCTAATTAAACGAATATCTTCTACACTATTATTAGATGCTGCATCCATTTCTACAATATCTGTTAAAGCACCAGAAATTGCTGATTTACAAATTTCACATTCATTACATGGCTCTCCGTCCTGCGGATTTAGGCAATTTACAGCTCTTGCTAAAATCTTAGCAGCTGAAGTCTTACCTGTACCTCTTCCTCCATTAAATAAATATGCATGTCCAACTCTCCCAGATTTAATTTGATTTTTAAGTGTTTTTGTAATATGTTCTTGTCCTACAATCTGGTCAAAAACAGGTGGTCTAAATTTTCTATATAGAGCTGTATATGCCATAATTTCACCTCATTTTGCAAAAAAATAGTACGAGATTTTATTTACTTTTCTAACCTCTCTATGGAAAGTAAATTTCCACATAACATCACTACTTATTGCTGCTTCTTTCCAGACCTGACAAGGTTCATAGCTATTTATTGGATTTTACTCTCCATACAAAGGTTAGGAGTATTCTCATACCATTTTAAATTATATAATGTTTTTTCATTTTTATCAAGTATTTATTTTAATTTTTATATTTATTTTTCTCTTTTAAATATAAATTTATCTGTATCTGTTATTTCATATGTACTTGTTCCATCTTTTATAATATCTCCACATGGTAAATCTAAATTAATATTCGTTTTGTAATTCTTGTTCTTTACCTTTATAATAAAATCAAAAGAAACCGAAAAATCTAAATCTTCTTTTGTTTTTCCTAATTTACTAATTAAGGTTCCGTCATGTTTAATTATATCATCATCATTTGATTCATATATTCCAATTCCATTATTTACAAAACTCATTAATATATTTCCACCTTGGTTTCCTATTTCAAGAGTTTTTGCATTATTTGTATTTGAACCAAAATATTCTAATTTATCTGTTATTACAAATTCATCTTTATATTGATATATTCTTCCATCTAAACTATTAGGCATATAAGCTTTTATCTCACCTAATTTAGGCTCATTTACTACTCTTATATTCTCTATTTTTATACTTTCTATAATATCTTCTTTATTATATTCTTCATTTTTTGAAATTGTGAAATATATATCGTTATTTTGTAATATATTCAATTTCCATTTTGAATTGTTATCATTTTGCAAATCTTCTATTCCCTCTGCGGTACTAATTATTGTAATCTTTGAAAGCTTAAAGGGCATATTTTTTTCACCTTCTACATTATATTTCATAATAATTATTACAACAGTTACCAATATAATAGCTAATAATACTATACTTAAACTTGCTTTTATTGCCTTCTTTATATTATCTTCTTTCAAATATATTACCTCCATTTATAAATTAATTATTTACTTTATATAAATATTGTACTACACAATATTTATATAACAGCCAAATGATACATTATTTCTTCTTTTTTCTTAATTCTTTAAAAAAGCTCTTTAATATTTTTTCACACTCTTCATTCATTATTCCAGTTTGTATATCTACTTTATGATTAAATGGATAATCCTGTAATAAATTTAAAATTGAGCCACATGCACCTGTTTTATAATCCATAGCACCAATATATACTTTTTTTATTCTGCATTGTATCAAAGCTCCTGCACACATACTACATGGCTCTAATGTAACATACATTTCGCATTCTGTTAATCTCCATGAATTTAATTTTTTACTTGCTTTTTTTATCGCTAGAATTTCTGCATGATTAATTGTATCTTGCTTAGTTTCTTTTAGGTTATGTGCTCTAGCAATTACCTTCCCATCTTTTACTATAACTGCTCCTACAGGAATCTCTTCTTTATCATATGCTTTTTTCGCTTCTTTTAAAGCTTGTTTCATATAATTTTCTTCCACAAAAAATCTCCTAACATATATTTCTTTATATAAAAAACGATTCTATATAATTTGTATAGTCCTTTAAGGCCAAAAAAGATGTAGAATCGTATTTTATATTTATATATTTTAATAATCATTTTATTTAAATATTTTGGTGTGCGTAACAGGAATCGAACCTGCGACCTGCAGTTTAGGAAACTGTCGCTCTATCCTACTGAGCTACACGCACATATATTATGTATTATATCATAAAAAAAATTTTTTTCAATGTTTAAAATAGAAAAGTATGAGTTTTTTTCTGTAATTTACTATCTAATATATTTATGTTATAATTATTTCAAAATATATAAATAGAGGTGAATTTATGCAAAAAATTTTAGGATATATGAGAAAGGCAATTGAAGATTATAATATGATTGAAGATGGAGATAAAATAGTAGTTGGTTTATCTGGCGGAAAAGATTCAACCACTCTACTTCTTGGACTTAAAAACTTACAAAGATTCTATCCTAAAAAATTTGAAATATTAGCAGTAACTATAAATCCTGGTTTTGATAATTTTGATATAACTCCTATTTCAAGTTTATGTAAAGATTTAAATATAAATCTTTTAGAAGAAAAAACACATATAAAAGAAATAGTTTTTGATATTAGAAATGAAAAAAATCCCTGTTCATTATGTGCAAATTTAAGAAGAGGAATTTTAAATAGTGTTGCTATTAGAGAGGGTTATAACAAAATTGCCTTAGGACATAATGAAGATGATGTTTTAGAAACATTTTTTCTAAATTTACTTTATGGTGGTTCTATTAATACTTTTGCTCCTATCAGTTATATGGATAGGTCTAATATAACATTAATTAGACCTCTAATTTATGCACCAGAAAAATATATAAGAAACTTTGTTAAAAGAAATAATATACCTATTATGCCTAAAGTATGTCCAATAGATGGTGTATCTAAACGTGAAGACATGAAAAAATTAATTTTGGATTTCCAAAAGGATATACCTACAATTAGAGCTAATTTATATGGAGCAATTAAAAGAAGTAATATTAAGGGATGGAAAAAAAGCAATTGAATATTTTAATATTTTTTCCTATTCTCACATTGTGGTAATAAATTCCATGAGTAGAACTTTTGGAATAATTTTCATTATATGCAAATAGTACACTTACACAGAAAATGCTTTATATGCATATAATGAATTGAAAAAATCTCCTATGTATTTTCTACGTATATATGAATTTGATTTTTTACCACTCTTATTAGTATAATAATTATTAGTATTGATTCCTTGTAAATTTTCCGACTCCTGAATCGTAATTTTTACGAGTCCTTAATTTCTCTATATTTAGAGATTGCATTTTACCAGCATAAATCAAATTGGGCTTATTAGCATATTGTCTTTTTTCAAATATAAATTTACAATTTGTTAATTGTTTAAATGCCTTTGTTACTGTTTCATTTGATAGGCATAATTTTTCTTGTACTTCTTTGTCTTATAAATATTAAATAAACATTACTGTTTTCATCACACCAATTATTTTTTAATGATAGAGATAATCTATCTGACAAAAATCCATATAATAATTTATTTGTCTTTATATAATGGATTTAAAAATAATTCTTGTTGTATTTGATAATATTTATAACTAAATGTTTCATTGATTTTGTAATAATTAAATTCGTTCTTTTTTTCACACTTTCTAGCCTTGATAAGACTTGTTAGATTTGTGAATAACTTAAAATATTTTAACATTGAAAATTTTTAGAACTTTTTAGAACATTTTTTGTCTACCTTAAAATTCTTTAGAACATTAATTTTATAACTCTTTTATTAATTTTTACAGAATTTTATAAAACTCCATAGAAAAAGAGTATCAATCAAACCCTATTGATTAATACTCTTTCACATTTTTAAAGTTTTCTGCAATTTTATGAAAATTGCTTGTAAATGGTCGAGGTGACAGGGATCGAACCTGCGACCTCATGGTCCCAAACCACGCGCGCTACCAACTGCGCTACACCTCGAAATAATGTTAATGACTTATATAATATAACATATTAATAAGAACTTTTCAAGTACTTTTTTAATATTTTTTAAAAACTTTTAATTAATACTTGAATATTTATAAAAAAACAGTTATAATATGTAAAGTATCTTTTTTAACTATTTATTAGTTTAATAAAATACCTATATATTAAAAATACTATAATTAAATTTATAATATTATATATGCAACAGTAGCTTAGCTGGATAGAGCACTCGGCTACGAAACGCACACCCATAGTTTTATAAATATTGATATTTAGGGATTTCAAGAGATAGTGTGAAAAGTTTTCCCCTGAAATTCCCCTTAAATATAAATTTCATATTAAAAGCATATTTTACATGTACCCGTAGTTTAGCTGGATAGAATGGCAGGCTACGAACTTGCAGATCGGGGGTTCGAATCCCTCCGGGTACACCATTGCTTAAATGGTAGTTCTCAAGCTAGTTTGAGAACTCTTTTCTTTTTTTGAGGCTTTTTCTTTAAAAAGTATCGTTTAGCTTGTGTAGACTTACTTTCAGCATTTTTCGTTTTCCCCTGAAATTCCTCAAAATTTACTCTCTCAAATTCCTTTTTCTTTCGTTCTTCTGATACATGAATATAGTAAAAATCTGTAGTTTCAAATTCGGCATGTCCCATTAATTCTCTTAAAACTTCCTTATCCATACCCTTTTCACTCATTAAAGTTGCAAAAGAATGTCTAAATCCATAAATTGTCATGTGTTCTAATTTATGCTTTTTAATAAATTCTGTAATCTTTTTTGTTAATCTTTCTGGCACATAAGGTGTTCCAATCGTATTTAAAAATACATATTCGTTATTATCCCACTCTTGTCCATATTGTAGATTATTCATTTTTTCTCTTTTTAAGTTTAATAACATTTCCTTTAATCTTGGTGTCATTGGTATATTGCGATAACTTTCTGTAGTTTTTAAATCTCCATCAGTCATAATATGCCCTGTAATATTCATTTCATCATCATATAATGTAATATCTTTGTAAGCATTTTCTACTTTGATTTTGTTTTGATTAAAGTGAACTGATTTCCATTTTAACCCACAACCTTCTTCTGGTCGCATACCTGTTTGAAGAAGTGTAGCAAAAAGTAATGCAAATGGTCTTTTATCTTCTTCGCATACATCAAGCCATACTTTTTGCCTATCTTCTGGTAAATAACATACTTTTGCTACCTTCGCTCTTTTCTTCTTTTGAAATTTTAAATCAAAGTTTGGAACTTCTTTTATTAAACCTTTTTTATCTTTTGCATAAGTTAATACTGCTCTAATAAGCAAGAATAGATCTTTAGCAAGTCTAGGTGTTTTCTGCCTTTTCTCATTAATATAGTTCTCTACTAAGTCTTTACTAATTTCGCTAACATGATATTTTTCAAAATCTATCATAACGTGATTTTTTATTGTGTTTATATAAGTTTCTACAGTTTTTAAACTGATAGTTTTATTGGTAGTAGGATTAACTTGATTCTTTTTCCAATTAAGCCATTCCTTTGCTATGTTTGGAAACAAAGTATAATCATTTGCTAATAACTCTATTTTTCGTTTTACTTTTTCTTCATTAAATTCAGCAAACTTATTTAATTCTGATGAACATTCTTCTGTAAATACTTTAACATTAGGAACTGCACTCTTTCTTTTAATATCAAAATATACATCAGTAATTAATTCTCCTAATCTTTTCCTTGCCTCTTGTTCACTTCTTGCTGTTCTGGATAATCTTGGATTTTTATCAACTCCTTCCATAATTGAATTAAGGGCTAATGTTACTCTTGCCTCATAACTATTTCCTTTTTTCCTTATTGTAACTGTTCCTTTTGGTGCTCTTTGTCTATTTATTTTTTCCATTGAATAACTCCTTCCAAATAAGTTTAAAAATATAAATAGTTCAAGGGCACAAAACTTAATATCTAAACATATCTTATCACGTTTAAAACAAGAAATCAGCCCTTTTTACTAATTACTAATAATCATAATTGCCATACTCTCCACAGTTCTCCTCAAACCATTTTGGTAACAATTCTTTATTAATGATTATCTTCCTTTTAAATCTAACTGCTGGAAAACCTTTTACTTTAACTAATTTCAACATTAAATTTCTACCTATACCTAACATTTTTCTTGCTTCATCTACAGTTAACCCTAGCTTTTGATTTTCTTCATTTGTTGTCAATGCAGATATCCTCCCTTCCTTAAATTAGTAAGAGTAAAATTTATCCTTCTACTAGATAAGTTCCAAGATAAACTTAAAATGAGAAATTCTTTAAAAAAATACCCCTCTACTAGATAAGTTCCAAAATAGGACCTAAAATGTAAACTTTTTTTAGAAAAATTTTTAAAAAATTTATTCCTCTATTAAATAAGTTCCAAAATGACATTTAAAATGTAACGATTTTAGAAAATTTTATTCTTCTAATAAGTAAATGCCGTCAAAATTTATAAAAGGTATAATTTATAAAAAATTCATTAAATTTTTTTATAATTAAAAGTTTTACCCTCCACTAAGTATATGCCACCGTTTTTCAAAAAAGGGGGAATTTATTAAAAATTTCTTGGACTTTTTATCTTAAATTTTACTCTTACTAGGTAAATGCCATCATTTTTCAAAAAAGTGGTAATTTTCTAAAAATTTATTTAAGTTTTTTTATTTAATATTTCACTCTCCACTAGGTATATGTCATTCAATATCAAAAAGTCGGAAAATTTTTGAGAAATTTTTTAATTTTATTTAAATGATATATTAGTATGAAATTTGCTTATTTCTATATATTTTGTAGATAAAGTATGTTATAATGCAATTAAATTTATATGAGATGATTAAGGTAAATAAATATGAGAGGTAAGATAGTGAATAAATATATAAAAAAGTTTCCACAATCACCAGATTTTGAACAGAGTAATTTCTTTAAAGGATATTATTTAAGTGAAGGGAAATTAGGAATAGAAGTTGATTATATTGATATGATAACAGGACATCAATATTATCAAAAAGAAACAGAAAGCATACATATATACTATATTTTAGAAGGAAAAGGATTAGCTAATATAAACGGTGAAACTTATGAATTATCAAAAGGAGATACAATAGAAATTCCTATACATACTGAATTTGCTTTTAAATGAGATTTAAAGATGATAGAAATAATGAATCCACCTTTTAATCCTAATACTCATATTGATACAAGAAAAAATGATTTATAAAAAATTGGAGAAATACAATGATAAAACTAATTGAATTTAAAGAAGAAAATTATGATGAATATATTAAAATGTATAATGAATTTATACAGAATAAAAGTGATTTAATACCAGATGTTTTAGAATTAGAATGTAAAACACGAAATGATTATAAAAATATTTTAGTAGAACTAACTAATAGAAAAATAGGAAAACACGAGGATATAGATTGGTATAAAGATAGTTATTACTTTTTAGGATTTGATAATAATGATTTAATTGGAATTGGGTGTATTAGAAATAACTTAACTCAAAAAGGTTATGACATTTGGGGAAATATTGCTTATGGAGTAAGACCATCTCAACGAAAAAAAGGATATGGAACAAAAATAGCAGAGCAATTAGTAGTTAAATGTAAAGAGTTAGGAATGAAAGATATAATATTATGCCATTATGAAGATAATATCATTTCTACTAAAATATTTAGCAAAATAGGAGCAGAATACACAAATAGCATAGATTCAACTGTTAGTAATAAGAAAATCAAAAGATATAAAATAGAATTACAGGAAGGTTTAACAATGAAAAATAAATTACTAATATTAGCATATATGGGAACAGGAAAAACGGAATTAGAATATCGTTATAATAATGTAGTAGACCTAGATTTTCAAGATTATAAGTATATTTATGATGAATCAATAAGAGATTTACCACTAGAACAAAGAAAAGGACAGACTTCATTGCGTGTTGAAAATCCAGACTATCCTAATAATTTTATCAATGCTGTTCTAAATGGACTAGAAAAAGATAAAATTGTGGTATCTCCATTTATAGAACATGTTTTTAAAGCTATTGATAGCGATAATTTTAAGAATAATGTGAAAAATACTAGAATTATTTTAGTTTTTCCAATGTCAAACAATTTTGGTGAGTATGTAGATAGATTTAAAAAAAGAGGAAATAATGAGGAATTTATATTAAGGCGAAAAAAAGAATTTACTTCCTTAATAGAATTATTTGAGAAGGCATCTAATAATAACTATGAAAAAATTATTATAAAACCAAAACAATACTTATCAGAAGCACTTATTGAATATGGGGTAAATTTAAAAGAAAGGTAGAGAAAAATGAATAATTTTATTTATAATATTCCAACGAAAGTATATTTTGGAGAAAATCAGTTACAGGGAAACTTAAGTCAAGAAATAAAAAAATATGGTAATAAAGTATTGCTAGTTTATGGAGGAGGAACTATAAAGAAAATAGGACTTTATCAAGAAATTATAAAAGAACTTCAAAATTTTAATATAGAAATATATGAATTTTTTGGAATAGAGCCTAATCCAAGACATACTTCAATAAACAAAGCTGCTAGTATTTGTAAAGAAAAAGATATAGATGTTATTTTAGGTGTTGGTGGTGGAAGTGTAATAGACAGTTGCAAAATCATAGCAGCAGGCAGATATTATGATGGAGATATATGGGATTTCCTAACAAAAAAAGCTGAAATACAAAAAGCACTACCTATAATTACTATATTAACCTTATCGGCAACTGGATCTGAGATGAATACAAATTCCATTATTTCAAATATAGAAACAAATGAGAAAAAGGGGGTAAAAAGTCCATTAACTCTGCCAAAGGTATCTTTTTTAGACCCAACAATTACATATTCTGTAAATAAATACCAAACTGCTTGTGGAAGTTGTGATATTTTATCACATATATTAGAAACATACTTTTCAAGAAATAATGGATTATATATGTTAGATACTGTGATGGAAGGACTAATGAAAACTGTAATAAAATATTCTAAAATTGCTTACACTGATCCTAAAAACTACGAAGCAAGAGCAAATTTAATGTGGGCTTCATCTTGGGCAATAAATGGATTTGCTAGAATGGATAGGCAACCTAATATATGGGTTTGTCATCTATTGGAACATCAATTATCGGCTTTTTATGATATTACACACGGATTAGGATTGGCTATTTTAACTCCACGATATTTAAGATATATGTTAAATGAAAATACTGTAGATAGATACTATCAATTCGGTGTGAATGTGTGGAATATAGATGCCAATTTACCGAAGATGGAAGTTGCAGAAAAATCAATAGAATGTTTAGAAAAATTGCTTTATAAAGATTTAGAATTAACAAATAATTTATCTGACTTAAATATCGATGATAAACATTTTGAAGAAATGGCGAATCGTATATGTAGTAATGGTATTGTAGAAGGCTTTATGGATATGGATAAAGAAGATATAATGAAAATTTTTAAAGACTGTTTATAATAAAAATAAATCAATTATAATAGATGAAAGGTGTAAATTACAATAAATATGAAATATATAATGAAATTAAATCCAAAGTATTTTGAATATATGAAAAATGGAACTAAAGAAATAGAAATTAGACTAAATGATGATAAAAGAAAGAATCTAAAAATTGGTGATGAAATTATATTTCAGAAAGAGCCAGAGTTAAAAGAAGAATTATATACAACAGTAGAAAATTTATTCGTTGAAAAGTCATTTGAAGATGCAATAATGAATTTAGAAATTCAACAATATGCAGATCAAAAAGAAACAAGAGAGAACTTTTTAAAAGATTTATATAAATTTTATACAAAAGAACAAGAAAATAAGTATGGAGTAATAGCAATAAAAGTAAGGAAGGTGCAAATTTGAAAGAAAGAATATTATTAGATACAAATATGCTAATTTATTTATTAGATAATGAAGTATTAGATGATAAAGTTGCAAAGATAACAAAATCATTATACGATTCAGATAAATATAGTATAGTAGTTCATCCTAAAACACTAACTGAAACAGATAAAATAAAAGATGAGAAGAAAAAGTCTATATTTAAATCAAAATTAAATGTTTATAATATTATAGATAATCCACCTAGGATTACTGATGAGTTTAATAATTTAGTAGGAATAAAAAATGAAAATGATAAGATAGATAATGAAATGTTATATGCTGTCTATAAAAATTGTGTTACATTTCTTATAACAAATGATAAAGAACTTGTAAAAAAAGGAAAAAAATTAAACATAAGCCAAAGAGTCCTATCTATTGATGATGCACTTGAATTATTTAAAGAAGATGAAAAAGTCATTATTCAGACACCAGTATTTATAAAACAAGAATATTTATATAATCTTAATTTAGAAGATGAGTTTTTTACTAGCTTAAGAATGGATTACAAAGGATTCGATAAGTGGTTTGAAAAGAAACAACGAAATAATGCTCAAGCATATGTAACTCAAGATCAGCAAAATAGAGTTACCTCATTTTTAATGTTAAAAGAAGAAGGCAAAGATGAGGATTATTCAAGTTTTGATGTTCCACTTAAACCAGCCAAGAGATTAAAAGTTGCTACATTTAAAGTTGCTGATACTGGCAAAAAAATAGGCGAATGCTTTATAAAAATAATGATAAAAGAAGCTATAGAAAAAAACATAGATGAAATATATGTTACTACATTTGAAAGACAAGAATCTTTAATTTACTTATTAAAACAATATGGTTTTAATTTAGTTACATATAAAAACACCACTAAAAGTGATGATACAGTAGAAAGAGAAGCTATATTTGTAAAAAATATCAAAGACAAAAGTGGCTATCCTTTTGTACAATTAGATAATCAAGATATATTTATTATTCCAGTACAACCAAAATATCATAAATTATTATTTGAGGAAGCTGAAAGAGAATTTCAAATAAGTATTGATGATACACAAGGGATAAATACATCTGCAAATGCAATAAAAAAGGCTTTTATCTCAAATTCTAAAATTAAAAAGATAAAAGCTAATGATATATTATTATTTTATGCATCGCATGATAAAAAAGCAATAACAACTCTAGGTATAGTCGAAACAACATGGAATAAATTTGAAAGTCAAGAAGAAATATTTAATATAGTTAGAAAAAGAACAGCTTATAATGAAGACGAACTTCATTATGTTACTTCTTTAGATAGCCTTGTTATAATGTTTAAACATTATATTACTTTTAACAATCCAATTACATATAATTTTTTACTTGATAACGGCATTGTTAATGGTTATATTCAATCTCCAATAAGTATAAATAAAAATGATTTAGAAAAAATAATTATAGAAGGAAATAGTAAAGAAATGTTTTCCATATAAAAAATACACTTGAAAAAGTGTATTTTTTTTGAAAAGTATTTACAAACTATTTTTTTTATTATATTATATTGACAAATATGCTTATAAGCATATTTGTTAATAAGGAGAAAAAAGTGAAAGAGAAGTTTGGAGATTTGGTAAAAAAGTATCGAGGTGAAAGAAGTCTAAAAGTTCTTGGAGATGAGTTAGGAATATCTGCAGCATACATTTCTGATATAGAGAAGGGAAATCGACTTCCTTCTAAAAAAATAATAGATAAATTCGTAAAATGCTTTAATTTACAATCAAAAGAAAAAGATACTTTTTATGATTTAGTAGCACAAGAAAGTCCAAATCAATATAAAGTATCTAATGATATAGCAGAATATATCATGGAAAATGAATTATTAAGAGAATTTATTAGAAAAGCTCAAAAACAGCAAGTGGATAAATCGTATTGGAAAAAAATAATAAAAGAATTAGAAATTATAGGAGGTTAACTATGTGTAGTATATTAATTTCAATAAATCCAGAACATGTAGAAAATATATTTAATGGAACAAAAAAATATGAATATAGAAAAATCAAGTGTAAACAGGATATTGATAGGATTATTATTTATTCTACATCTCCAATTATGAAAATCGTAGGAGAGGCAAAAGTTGAGGAAATTTTAGAGGGGTCACCTGAAAAAATATGGAATATTACAAAAAAACAATCTGGAATTACTTCAAAATTTTATGATAAATATTTCAATAATAGCGAAAAAGCTATTGCTTACAAATTAACTGATATAAAGAAATATGAATTTCCAATGGATTTGGCAACATATGGAATAAGAACAGCTCCACAATCGTTTATATATGTTTAATTCATAAAGTAACGACAAGTAATTACTAATAATTTGCTTGCCGTTACTATTTCAATGCTATTTACTTATACATTCTAATATCAAATTGATTGCATCAGAAAATCCGTATTTTATAGAAATTTTCATTCTCATAAGCTCCAATAATGTTTATTCTGTCAATATAACTATCTAAACTATTTCTAATATTTTCTAAATCTTCTTGTGTATGTGGCAATTCTTCTATTATACTAAATAACTTTTCATAACTATCAGTATCTTTAGTTAAAGTTGCAATTCTCTCTTTATCCTTTTCTGTTAGAGCATACAGACTTTCTTCTCTACATTCAAATAATGTGTTTAACACGGTTTCTTTTTTTGTTTTTTCCTCCAACATATATACTACCTCCAATCTAATTTTTCTTGTAGTATAACGTGCTCTTTTTTATTTGTCAGCCCATTTTTATAAATTTGTTAAAAATAATTCAATAGACAATTTTACAATATATTACGATTGTTCTTAAATATGAAAAAGTATAAGTACGAGTGTAAAGAGGAATCTTATTTTATTGTAAAATTCTTGATAAATTGTGCAGAAAGTTTCTGCACAATCTAATTATCGTATGTATTTCCATAAATATTTGTCTGTTCTTAGCAGTTTTGATTCATATTTCGTTAAAAATACATCATAAGGATAGCCTCTTTCTATGTATATCTCTGTCAGTTCCATTTTATATTCTTCAAGCAGTTCCAAATACTTATGTTTAAAACAATTTTTACACAGCCATTCAATACCTTCTTTAGAAATTTTAGCTTTTCCATTTTCATAATATTTATAGACATTATTTGTAGCTTTGTTCATTTTAATAATTCCATTTTTTATAGTACCAGGAACTCTATTAAAATAATTTGGTAATTCATATACATACATATCATCATTCCAAAAATTTTTCCTAGAAACCTTTAGTAATTCCTCATATTGTCCGATTCTTATATTAAAGAAATCTATATCAGCATCTATAATATTTTTTTCTGTTTGAAAATATACATGTATTAACCAATAAAAACCTTCAACTAAAATATAATTTTTTCTATTAATTAATTTATTTTGTTTCCATCTGCAAGTTGGATGTTTTTTAATCATAAATTGAACTGCTCTTTGTAAATCTATGTATGTTATTTCTTTATCATTTTTGGTTTTTAAGTTTAGTAATTTTAATTTGTTTAAAGCACTATCATAAGTCATAAAAATTTTTTCAAGCTCTTTTACTGTATCAGTAACCATTATTACCTCCTTCATATATAGCTTTTAATGTTTGCGAAGCTCAACATTAAAAGTTAAAGCAAAATTTATTTTGCTCGAATGTTAAGGCATTTTTTTACGCTTTAACATTCGCCAGCATGGTGCTTTGGCACCTGTTTTGCTGTTTAGGGAAAAATCCCTAAAACCTTTTTAGCCCGCTGGGAGAAATTTTTTGATTAATATTTCATAAAAAATGATTAAATTTTTTAATAGATCTTGTAAAAAAATATAATCCTTTTTTGATTTTTTTGTTGCTATTTCTAAAGAAAATTTTTCTCGTGTGTGTGATATTATTTATTATTTTTCTTTATTATTATTTGTGTAAAATTTTTTAACATACTGTACTGCATAATTTAAACATCTAGTTGTTCAAATTATCGACTACTGAATTTTTCAATACTTTTAGCAGATTTATTTCGTTAATTCTGTAATAAGTTTTTGGTGGAATGTCTATGTATTTTATTTCTAAAATGTTAGCATTTTCTAGTATAGAACTTGCTGTTCTTTGCTTATATGGTGTTAATTTTGTACTACTTTCTATACTATTTTTAGTTGCAAAAAAGAAACCATTTTTTAATTGATTTCTTTTCTTAAAATAATTATATCGACCATATAATTCTCCTAATAAAATAGCAGAATTAACTCCAAATTTATTTATTAAATCTCTATTTGCAATAATAAAATTAGATTGTATTATAGATCTATTTTCCATAGTATATAGCACTCCTTTTTCTAAAATTATATTTTGATTTTTCCCCCGAGTTGTAAAAATATTTCCCCTTATCTTTTTAATAAAATATTGATATTAAGTTTTTCCCCTGAAAGTGAAAATGTTTTCCCCTTATTTCCCCTTAAGTGTGGATTTTTAATAAACTATTTTTCATTTTCTTAAACTTATTTAAACTATATTAAATTTTTAAGAAATTCTTATATTCTAGTAATATCAATACTTATAAAATATAATCTTAGAAAATTAAGTGTTTCAAAAGTTATTAAAATTGGATTAGCTGTTCAACTACGAACCGAGAGGTCGGGGATTCGAATTCCTCCTGTTGCACCAAACTCTCAAGCCAAACTTGAGAGTTTTTATTTTTCCTTCATTTATAATTTTAAATACTTTCTTCAAAAATAGATTTACCAAATAAACTCTTGATAAACCTATTTTTCTAAAACTACAATAATTTCTTTCTTGAACTATTCATCTTCTATTTTCCAACTTTCTAAATTTTTTATACTTGGAGAATAAATTGAATTACCTTTATAATCGAATCTTGAACCATGACAAGGACAATCCCATGTTTTAGCTAAATTATTAAAACTAAGTTCACATCCAAGGTGTGAACAAACTGGTTTTACAGCATATAACTCTCCTTGTTTATCTTTATAAACACCTACCTTTTTGCCATCTATCTCTATTATTCTTGCATCCTCTTTATTAATATTACTAATTTTGTCTTTTGGTATTTTCATTTTATTTATTACTAATGAATTTGTTGTTTCTTTTAACATATTTTCAACTTCTTTTATATTTTTTATAGGTTCCATTCTTATAGCTTTAAATATTTCTTCATATTTATTACTTTTATTTAAAATCTTATCTTTTATAATATTTGATGCAATATTAGATGTTGTTATTCCCCATTTTTTATATCCTGTTGCAACATATACATTTGGCATAAATTTTGAAAACTCTCCTATATATGGAATTTTATCTAAAGTAATACAATCTTCTGTATGCCATTTATATTTTACTCTACAATCTGGATATATACCTTTTGCAATCTTTTCTAAATCTTTATATGCATTTAATAAATTAATTTTTGCTCCTGTTTTATGGTCAGAACCAGCTATTAATAATAATCTTTTATTCCCATCTTTTATATTTCTAATAGATTTGGTAGGACTCTCACTATTTATATACATTCCATTAAAAATTTCTTGATTTGTTTCTATTGCAATTGCATATGACATTGATTGATACATTTTTAAAAAATAAAAACCAGGAAAATTAATTATTGGATAATGTGATGCAATTACTACATATTTTGACCTTACACATATATTATCACAATATGTTAAATATTTATCTGAATCTTTCTTTAAATCATAAACTTTTGAATTTTCAAAAATCTTTCCTCCATTATTTTCTATACAATTAGCCAATCCAAATAAATATTTTCTAACATTAAATTGAGCTTGATTCTTAAACTTTATTGCACCTAAAATATCAAATGGCAAATCTGTCTTATTAACAAATTCACAGTCAAAATTTAATTGTTTTAAAACCTGAACTTCTTTTTCTATTTTTTTTATTTCTTCCTGTTTTTGTGTATAAACATATGCATCTTGGTATTCAAAATCGCACTCTATTTTTTCTGCATCAATTATATTTTTTATGTTTTTTATAGCTTGCTCATTTGCATCTAAATACTTTTTAGCAAACTTTCCACCTTCTGATTGAATTAAATAATCATAAAATAAACCATGCTGACTAGTTATTTTTCCAGTAGTATTACCTGTAGTTTTTTTTCCAATCTGCTCTTTTTCAAGCACAACAACTTTAACTCCACATTTAGCCAATTCATATGCTGAACTAATTCCTGTTAATCCTCCTCCTATTATACACACATCAGTTTCTATATTTTCTTCTAATTTCGGATACTTCTTTTCAATATTCTTAGTAGATTCTATCCAATATGAACTCATTTTCTACCTCCTATTTTTTACTTAATTTTATTTTTATCGTTAAATTGCTTTTATTTCTTAAAATATCTAAACTAACCTCATCACCTGGATTTTTTGTATAAATATATTCTCGTAAATCACACATATTTATTAACTCTATTCCATCTATTTTTGTTATAATATCTCCTACTTTTAAATCTGTTTTTTTAGCTGGAGATTCTTCAGATATTTGTTCTACATATATTCCATTTTGGAATTCTATGTTTGGTGCGATATATGAAATAATATTTTTGTCATATGCAAATATTCCTAAACCTGCTTCATCAAACTTTCCCTCTGCAGCAAATCTCTCTATAATTGATTTAACACAATTAATTGGTACTGCAAATCCTATTCCTTCAGCAGATGTAATTTTTACAGAATTTATACCTATTATTTCTCCTTTAGTATTAATAAGTGGCCCTCCACTATTTCCTGGATTAATTGTTGCATCTGTTTGAATTAGACTGCTCATATAACTTGTTTTACCATCTTCTTCTATTTTTATGGTTCTATTTAATGCACTAATTATTCCTGATGTAACTGTTCTTTGAAACTCATATCCTATTGGATTACCTATTGCATATACAGTTTGTCCTACTTTTATTTCCTTAGAATCACCTAATTTAGCATATGTTAATCCTCTCATTGAAATTTTTATTATTGATAAATCTAAATTAGAATCTGACCATACAACATTTGCATTATGTGTCGTTCCATTTTCTAACGTTACATAACATTTATTATATTTCTCACCAGATACATGCTCATTTGTTAAAATATATCCATCTTCTGAAATAATTACTCCACTTCCTAGCCCTAATTTAGTAGTTCCATCTTTTAAAAATATAGTACTTCCCTTATCTTTAATTTTTGAAATACCCACAATAGAAGAATTTGTATATTGTAATATTTCAATTATATCTTTATTATTATCTATAATAATCTCTTTTGATGTTCTTTCAGTTGTTATCTCATTTTCATATGTATTTACATCTATATTTGCATAAATCTTATATATACCAATTATTATTGCTAACATAACTATAACTATTGTAATTGTAGCTATAAGCTTTTTACCTTTTTTATTTTTATACATAACTTCCTCCACATTAATATTATATATAATTAATTTACCCTCTACTCTCAATTTTAATCAGTATTTTAATAAATTTAATATTGATTTTTTTTAATGTTAATATATAATATAAAAAAAACACATAGGTGATAATTATGTTAGAACAAAATCTATTCAATTTAACAAATCCACAAAAATCAATATGGTCACAAGAACAATTTTATAAAAATACTTCTCTAAACAATATTGGTGGAACAATAATAATTAAAGAAAAAATAAATTTTGAATTGTTAGAAAAAGCTATTAATAAATTCATTGAATTAAATGATAGTTTTAATATTAAATTATGTTTTGATGATAATGGCTCTATAAAACAATTCTTTTCAAATTTTATTTTTCAAAAAATAGATTTAATTAATTTAAATTCATATGATGATTTATTAAATAAAGAAAAGGAATTAATTGAAAATCCATTTTCTTTATTAAATACCCCTTTATATAAATTTATAATGTTTAAATTTCCTGACGAAACTGGTGGTATTATTTTAATTGCTCATCATATAATTGTTGATGGTTTTGCTTGTAATTTTGTTGCAAATAAAATAGCCTATATATATAACTGTTTATTAAATAATCAACAAATTCTACCAGACTTTTACTCTTACAAAGATTATATATTATCTGAAAAGGAATATATTAAAAGCTCAAAATTCGAAAAAGATAAAAAATACTGGAATAAATTATTTAATGATGTACCAGAAACAGTTGCGTTATCAACATATACCAATACCTCTATTGGTACATTTGAAAATATTAATTCTTATAGAGAGATTTTTACATTAAAAAAAGACTTATTATCAAAAATAAATGACTTTTGTAATTTATATAAAATAAGTAAATATAATTTTTTTATGGCAATATATTCTTTATATATTGGAAGAGTTAATGATGTAACTGATTTTGTTATAGGAACACCTATACTTAATAGAATAAATTTTAAAGAAAAAAATACAACAGGAATGTTTATAAATACTATTCCTTTTAGATGTACATTTAATTCTAATATAACCTTTACTGAATATTTAAATAAAATATATATACAATCAATAAATATGTTACGTCATCAAAAATATTCATATGAATATATATTAGATGATTTAAGAAATAAACAATCAAATATACCATCATTATATAATATATTATTGTCATATCAAATAGGAAAATCTAATCATTCAGAAACAGACTTTAATTACACTGTTAGATGGACACATAGCTCTACTAACTCAGATGAATTAGATATACATCTTTTTGAATATGATGACACTTATAATTCATTAAATATTGCATATGACTATCAAATTAAAAAATTTATAAAATCTGATATTATAAATATGCATTTAAGAATAATTAATATAATAAATCAAATATTAGAAAATCCTAAAATAAAATTATTAAATATTCAATTAATAACTGAAAAAGAAAAAGAATTTATATTAAATAAATATAATTCTAATATGAATATTCCAATTAATAAAACAATTATACATATGTTTGAAGAGCAAGTAATAAAAACTCCATATAATATAGCTATTTCTAAAAATGGATACAGCATAAATTTTTCTAATTTTAATAATATGGTTAATTATGTGGCAAATTTATTAAAAAATAATGGTGTAAATATTGGAGATAAAATATGTCTATTTTTTAATAATTCAATAGAATTAGTTATTAGTATTTTTGCTGTTTTAAAATTATCTGCATGTTATATTCCAATAGATACTTCATATCCAAATGAGAGAATAGAATATATAATAAAAAATAGTAATGCTAAATTTATTTTAACTAATTCTCTTAACAAAAATAAATTAATTAATTATTCAGATAAATATATAGTATTAAATATAGAAAATATAATACATGAGTGTAAAGATAAAATATTTGATAATATGGAAAATAAACCTACATTAGATAATCTTGCTTATATAATTTATACATCTGGTTCAACTGGAAACCCAAAGGGAGTAAAAATAGCAAATGAAAGTTTAGCAAATTATATTCGGATGGGCAAATAAAACATATGTAAAAAATGAAATTACTAATTTCCCATTATATTCATCTATTGCATTTGATTTAACAGTTACATCTGTTTTTACGCCACTTGTAACTGGAAACACAATATATATTTATGAGAATTCAAATCCACAATTATTATTAAAACAAATTGTTGATGATAAAAAAGTACAAATTTTAAAACTTACACCTGCACATTTGTCTTTACTTCAAGATATTATATCTGAAACAATAATCACTAAATTAATTGTTGGTGGTGATATACTAACACCAGAAACATGTAAAAGAATAACTGAAATTTTTAATGATAATGTTTCTATATTTAATGAATATGGTCCAACTGAGGCTACAGTTGGATGTATGACATATATATACCAGAAAAACGATATTGATAATTATTCATCTGTTCCAATAGGAATCCCTGCAGATAATACACAAATATTATTATTAAATAGTGATTATAATTTAGTTCCCTTTGGATATAATGGACAAATGTTTATTGGTGGAAAATGCTTAGCAAAAGGATATTTAAATTTAGATAATATAACTAATGAAAGATTTGTTTTTTCACCTTTTAACAATGAAACTATTTACTCTACTGGAGATATTGCAAAATTATTTGATAATGGAATTATGGAATACATAGGTAGGAAAGACTTCCAGGTAAAAATTAATGGATATAGAATAGAAACTGGAGAAATACAATCTAAAATATTAAATTACAAACACATAAAAGATTGTTTTGTTAATGTAATAAATATTAATAATTCAAAACTATTATGTGCATACATTGTTTCTGATAATGAAATTGATATAAATGATTTAAAAAACTCTCTTATAGATTCTTTACCTAAATATATGATTCCAAAATATTATATAAAGGTGAATGAAATTCCTTTAACTGTAAATGGAAAAATAAATAAATCATTATTACCTTTACCAAAAAAAAATGATGAAATACAACATATTTATCCATGTAATGAATTAGAGCAATTACTACATGACACATTTATAAAAATATTAAATATAGATAAAATTAGTGTTACACAAAATATATTTGATTATTTAGTAGATTCGCTTACAATAATAAAAATACAAACCAAATTGTATTCTTTAGGAATTTCTTTAGATACACAAGTTTTTTATAATTATCCAAGTATCAGAGATATTAGTAATTATATTACACAAAAATCAGATACAAATTATAATAATGTCTCTGATTTAGAAAAAATTAAAATATCTGATATTATAATACCTAATAATATTAATAATTATGAGTATAAAAATATATTATTTTTTGGTACAACAGGATTTTTAGGAATACATATTTTACATGAATTATTAGAAAACACAAATGCACATATTTATTGTATTATACGTGAAAAAGATAATATAAATTCTATTGAAAGATTTAAACAAAAATATAACTTTTATTATTCTAATTTAAATTCTATTATAGATAGAATAACACCAATAACAGGAGATTTACATGGTGATAATTTTAACTTAATAGAACAAACATACAATGAGCTGTCTAATAAAATTGACTGTGTATTTTCCTCTGCTGCAATTGTAAAACACTTTGGAAATCCTGAAGCATTTTACAAAACTAATGTATTAGGTACACAAAAAATTGTTGATTTTTGTATAAAAAATAATGTACCTTTTCATTATATATCTACACTTTCTGTATCAGGATATGGTTTAACAGATACTCCAGATTGTGTATTTTCTGAAAATGACTTTTATATAAACCAAAAATTTAATGATAATATTTATGTAAAAAGTAAATTACAGGCAGAATCTATAATATTAAATGCATGTAAATTTAAAAATTTAAAAGCTTCAATTTATAGAATTGGCAATATAACTAACAGATTTAATGATGGTGTATTTCAAGAAAATGCTTCAGAAAATGCCTTTTTAAATAGATTATCCACAATTATAAATTTAAATTGCATGCCAGTTGAATTATTAGATTTCAAGTTAGAATTTACACCAGTTGATTATTGTGCTAAATTTATTGTATGTCTTAGTAAAAATATGTATAATAATTTAAATATTTATCATTTATTTAATAATAATTTAATAACATTTAATGATTTTAATTGTATATTAAAATTATTTGGATATAAGTTAAAAATAACTACATTAAATGAATTCAAAAATGAATTATTAAATTCAAATATAAATAGTTTTGGTATAACAAACTATTTATCAGTAATTAATAATAAAAATAATTCATCATTAATTATAAATAATAATTATACAAATAAATTATTAAATAATTATAATTTAAATTGGCCTAATATTACATCAGAGTACATAGAAAAAATAATTATATATTTAAAAAAATACAACTTTATAGGAGATTGAAATGAAAAATAAAAATACATACACAAATAAAACTAATATTTCTTATAATAAATTATCTCTTTTTAATAGTTTAATAGCATTAGTATTAGTAATAATTTTATATTTTGTTTTACCCAAAATATTGAATTATCCTAGTAATACTATTGATAATGATTTTCAGATTAAAGTTGTTGGTATTACTTATACTTCACAATTTATAATACTTGCAACTTTAATAGTAGGATTTATATATTTTTTTGTAAGATTAATATACAAAAAATTATATATTGGAATTTTAGGTTCTAAAGACTCTATTATAAATACAAGAAAAAAATGTTTTAATATTCAATATATTGTTCTACTTGTAGAAGTAATTTTACCTACTACTTTATGCTTTATATTATTAATTATTTTTAAAACAAATATAGATTTATTATTAAGAATTTGTATTGTAATATTTTCTTTTGCCTCAATATTTGGTATAACATCTTATATGATTAGTAGAGCCTTTTTTAGAAATTTGTTAATTAATACATCTAATTATTCTAAAAATGACCTAAATACTATTAGAATTAGTACACCATTAAAATTATTAATTCTAACATTACCATTATTTATATGTTCTTTTGTTTTAATATTATTAATAAGTACTACTACAATGACAATAGAAAAAGGAAATTTATTATATAATTTCTACAAACAAGAGTTAATTAATTCTTTAGATGAAGAAAATCTATCTTTAGAAGATATAAAAAATAAATTCAATTTTTTTGAATATAAATCAGAAAATGATTTTGCCTTAATTATGGATGCAGAAACTGGAGAACTAATTTATAAAAGTAAAGACTTAAATATAGCAGATGAATCATTTTTATCTAATTATACATTATCTTATTATGATGAAAATAATGGACAATGTTTTGAATATTATGGCCAAACAACACAATCATGTATGCATAAAGTAACTCTAAATGAAGGCGTATATTATATTGGTATACATTTTGAAACATCTTCAAATACTATATTTTTACCATATTTTATTTGTATAACTATTTTAATTATTTTTATCATAATTTATATATCTTATATTGGAAAAACAATATCAAATGATATTACTAATATTACTAATGGAATGAATTCAATATTGAATTTAAATAATATATCAAATGCAAAAAATTTACCAATTACCTCAAATGACGAATTTGGTGATTTAACTATTTCATATAATAAGATTCAAGATTTAACAATGTTACATATTAAGCAAATTGAATATAATCAAGATAAATTAATGGAACAAGAACGTTTAGCTTCACTTGGACAATTAATTGGTGGAATAGCTCATAACCTAAAAACCCCTATAATGTCAATCTCTGGTGCATCTATAGGATTAGAAGATTTGATTCAGGAATATAATGATTCAATAGGTGATTCTGAAGTAACTAATGAAGACCATCATGAAATAGTAAATGAAATGAATGAATGGGTAAGAAAAATAAAAACATATACAGAATATATGTCTGATATTATAACTACAGTAAAAGGTCAAGTTGTTACATTATCTAATACTTCTACAGACTCTTTTACAATAGAAGAACTCTTAAAAAGTATAGATATTTTAATGAAACATGAATTAAAAAATGCTTTAATATCTTTAGATATTATATTAGAAATACCAGATAATTTATCTTTACATGGTAATATAAATAGTTTAGTACAAGTAATTAATAATATGATTTCTAATTCTATTCAAGCATATAATGGTAAATCAAATGAAAAAATAGATTTAATATTACAAAAACAAGATAGTAATATTATTATTTCTATAAAAGATTATGCATCTGGAATCTCAAAAGAGGTTCAAGACAAATTATTTAATGAGATGATTACGACTAAAGGTAAAAATGGAACTGGACTTCGGATTATTCATGTCATATTCTACTATTAAAGCTCACTTTAATGGTAATATTGAATTCCAATCTAAAGAAGGAGTGGGAACTACTTTTATTATTACTATACCAATTAATTAATATTAATGTATCAATTAAAATCTTATGTACTTAAATCTACTAAAAGCAATAAATTTTAAACTTTTTATTGCTTTTTTTATTTTTTATTAATATAATAAATTTGATATTAAGAGATAAAAGGTTGTGTTGTTATGAGAAAAAATAAACAAACTATTATATCATCTAATTACAGAATTATAGCAGTAGATGATGAAATTGGCATTATTGACTCTTTATCTATTTTTCTAAAAAAATCTGGATACGATTTTGTTGGTGTTACAAACCCAATGGAAGCCTTAGAAAAAATTAGAACTGAACATTTTGACCTTATGATATTGGATTTTATTATGACCCCTATCCATGGAGATAAACTTGTTGAGGAAATAAGAAAATTTAATAAAGAACTTTATATACTTTTACTAACTGGTCACAAAGATTTAGCTCCTCCTCTAGAAACAATTAAAAGATTAGATATACAGGGCTATTGTGAAAAAAGTGATAAATTTGACCAACTTCTATTGCTAATAGAATCAGGAATAAAATCAATTTCACAAATGAATCTAATAAAACAAATGAATGAAGAACTTTCTAATACATATAATGAATTAGAAAGAGCCTATTTAGATAGTATAGAAACACTAAGATATACAGTAGAGGCAAAAGACCCTTATACTTCTGGACATTCTAATAGAGTTGCGAAATACTCAGAACTAATAGGAAAATATCTAAACTTATCAGAACAAGATTTAAAAACACTACATATAGGAGGATTATTTCATGATATTGGTAAAATAGGAATTCCAGATAGCATTCTACTTAAAGACTCATCTCTTACAACAGATGAATATTCTCAAATAAAAAATCACCCTGCAATTGGAGCACATATTTTGTGTAATGCTAAAATTTTTAAAGATATAATTCCTATAGTTAAACATCATCACGAAAAATATAATGGAACAGGGTATCCATCTCAATTAATAGGTGATGATATTCCATATCTAGCTCGAATTACTGCTATATCTGATTCTTTTGATGCCATGTCATCAAAAAGAAACTATCGTAATGAATTAACATTAGATAATATAATATTAGAAATAGAAAATAACAAAGGAATTCAATTTGATCCTAACATAGCAGATGTATTTTTGGACATTCTAAAAAATAATTATAGTGAAATAGAAAAAATAAAAAATCAGATTTAATATTTTCTGTAAAATAAAAAGAATAGTTAATATTTTTTAACCATTCTTTTTATTTTATATATTAAAATTAATTATTTCATTAATAAAGTTATATAATGTTTTTATATTTTATTATTTGTTTTAAATAAATTATTTATATTCTCATACTTAAACTTACCTTTTGTCTTTCTAAATCTAATTTTATTACTTTTACTTTAACAATATCTCCTATAGACACAACATCAGAAGGGTTTTTCACAAAATTGTCACTAAGCTCTGATATATGAACTAATCCATCATGTTTTACTCCTATATCTACAAAAGCTCCAAAATCTATTACATTTCTTACTGTGCCATTTAAAATCATGCCTTCTTTTAAATCTTCGAATTTCAATACATCATTTCTTAAAATTGGTTTTGGCATTTCATCTCTTGGATCTCTACCTGGTTTAGAAAGTTCATCAATTATATCTTTTAGTGTCATTTCACCCACACTAAGTCTTTTAGACATATTTTCAATATTTATACTATTTAATTTTACTTTTAGCTCCTTTAATTTCTCTTTATCCATTAAATCTTCCTTCTTATACCCAACCTCTGCAAGTAATTTTTCTGCTTGTTCATAACTCTCTGGATGTACTGCTGTAATTTCTATTGGATTTTTGCCATCAAATATACGTATAAATCCTGCACACTGCTCAAATGCTACCTTTCCAAGTTTTGGCACCTTTAATAACTGTTTCCTCTCTTTTAACATTCCATTTTCATCTCTATATTTTACTATATTATTTGCTATAGTTTTGTTTATACCAGATACATATGATAGAAGTGATGGTGTTGCAGTATTTACATCTACCCCAACTTTATTTACAGCATCTTCCACAACTCCTGTTAAAATCTCTGCTAATTTCTTCTGGTTTACATCATGTTGATATTGACCGACACCAATTGCCTTTGGGTCAATTTTTACAAGTTCTGCTAATGGGTCTTGTAATCTTCTTGCAATTGATATGGCACCTCTTAATGATACATTTATATCTGGGTATTCTTCTGTAGCAAGTTTTGATGCTGAATAAACTGAAGCACCAGCTTCACTCACAATTGCATAATGAACATCTTCTTCTACTTCTTTTATTAAATCTGCAACAAACATTTCTGATTCACGAGATGCTGTTCCATTACCAATTGCAATCATATTAATATTATAAGTAGTAATTAGTTTCTTTAATTCTTTTTTTGCTCCAGCCACATCATTTTGCGGTTCTGTAGGATATACTGTTGTAGTTTCCAATAATTTTCCTGTTTCATCTATTACTGCTATTTTACAACCAGTTCTATATGCTGGGTCAAATCCCATTACTGTTAAATTTTTTAATGGAGCACCAAGTAATAACTGTTTTGCATTTTTACCAAATACTTTTATAGCTTGCTCCTCAGCTTTTTCTGTTAAATCTGAACGTATTTCTCTTTCTACAGACGGTTCTATTAATCTCTTAAAACTATCTTGAATAGATTCAATTAAATATGTAGCATACTGGCTATTAAAATCTTTAATAATATCTTTTTGTATAAAATTAAGTATTGCATCTTCAGGTTTGTCTATTTTTATTTTTAAAAATTCCTCTTTTTCTCCTCTATTAATTGCTAATATTCTATGACTTGGTATTCTATTAACTTTTTCTGAAAAATCATAATACATCTCATAACTTGATTTTTCATCTTTGATTGCCTTAGTTGTGATAACACCTTCTCTATAGTATATTCTTTTTATTTCTTTTCTATAATTGGCATTATCTGAAATATTTTCAGCAATAATATCCTTTGCTCCTGAAATTGCGCCTTCTATTGTATTTACACCTTTTTCTTCATTTATAAACTCTTTAGCAATATCCTCTATACTGCTTGTTTCATGTTGTTTAAAAATAATATTGGCTAACTCCTCTAATCCTTTTTCTTTTGCAATAGTTGCTCTTGTCCTTTTCTTTTGTTTATATGGTCTATATATATCTTCAACTTCTGCAAGTATCTTAGCATCTTGTAATGCTATTATTATTTCATTAGTTAACTTTCCTTGCTCTTCTATAGATTTTTTTACTTCTTCTTTTCTTGTTTCAAGGTTTCTAAGATATGTTAGTCTTTCACCTAATTCTCTTAAAATTTCGTCACTTAACCCCCCAGTTACTTCTTTTCTATATCTAGCTATAAAAGGAATTGTATTTCCTTCATCTATTAATTTAACAGTTGCCTCAACTTGTGATTCCTTTATATTTAATTCTTTTGCAATAGTTTCATTAATTAAACTCATAATTTATTCCTTCCTTCTCCATTATTATTGGTATTATATCAAAGAGGAAACTTTATTTCAATAAAAATATTTACTATAAAACATTAACTATTATATAATAAATTTTCTCTATCTTTCTATTTAAACACTTACATATTTACTCAGAACAATAGCAGTATGAATTATATTTTATACTTTATTAATCCTCATATAGCACATATTCAATTGTCTGTGTACTAATTTTGTAAAAGATTGCGTAGAATTATTTTATATAATATAAAAACTCTATTAATATAACTTTGCTCTGTACTATAACTTTACTATTATATAAAAAGAACCCAAATTATTAGATTTATTTTCTAATAATTTAAGTTCAATTTATTATATTTATTTTAATTTATTCAATTCCCAAATATTCATTATATGTAACTTCTCTATCAATTAATTTATCTTGTTTAATATCAATAATCCTATTAGCAACAGTTTGCATTAATTGGTGGTCATGTGATGTGAATATAATATTACCTTTAAATTTTGTCATTCCATCATTAAGAGCTGTAATGCTTTCCATATCTAAATGGTTAGTTGGTTCATCAAAAATTAAAAAGTTAGAACCCGAAAGCATCATTTTAGAAAGAACACATCTAACCTTCTCTCCTCCTGATAAAACATTAACCTTTTTTAAAGCTTCTTCTCCAGAAAACAACATTCTACCTAAAAAACTTCTCACATATGTTTCATCTGGATCCTTCGAATATCCTCTAAGCCAATCTGTAATACTTAAATCAGATTCAAATAAATAACTATTATCTTTTGGGAAATAATTATTTGTTATAGTAGTACCCCAAATAAGTTCTCCTTCATCTGGTTCTACTTCTCCCGCAATTATTTGAAATAGTAATGTTTTTGCATTTTCATTATCTGCTAGAAATGCAATTTTATCGTCTTGTTTTACTGTAAATGAAATATTGTCTAATAATTTCTCACCATTTATTGTTTTTGATACATTTTTTACTTGCAAAATCTCCTTTCCAGGTTCTCTATCTGGTTTAAAATCTATATATGGATATTTTCTATTTGATGGCTTAATTTCATCCAATTCGATTTTCTCCAATGATTTTTTTCTTGATGTTGCTTGTTTAGACTTTGATGCATTTGCACTAAATCTTGCAATAAAAGCTTGTAACTCTTTTATCTTTTCTTCTTTCTTTTTATTAGCATCTCTCATTTGTTTTAATACTAATTGACTTGACTCATACCAGAAATCATAATTTCCTGGATAAACCTTTATTTTTCCAAAATCGACATCTGCAATGTGTGTACAAACTTTATTTAAAAAATAACGGTCATGTGATACAACAATAACAGTATTTTCAAAATTAATTAAAAATTCCTCTAACCAATTAATACTTTTTAAATCTAAATCGTTAGTTGGCTCATCTAATAATAGTATATCTGGATTTCCAAATAAACTTTGTGCAAGTAATACCTTCACCTTTTCTTTAGCTTCTATTTCACTCATTTTTTTATAATGTTTCTCTGGTTCTATTCCTAAATCATTTAAAAGCATTGCACTATCAGATTCTGCATTCCATCCATCCAATTCTGCAAACCTCTCTTCTAGTTTTGCAACTTTCATTCCGTCTTCTTCTGAAAAATCTGGTTTTGAGTATATTGCATCTTTTTGTTTCATAATATTATATAATTCTTCATTTCCCATAATAACTGTTTCTATTACACTATATTCTTCAAATGCAAAATGGTCCTGCTTTAATACTGATAATCTTTCTCCTTTATCTAAAGTAACTTCACCTTTACTTGGTTCTATCTCTCCAGATAAAACTTTTAAAAATGTCGACTTTCCTGCACCATTTGCACCAATAATTCCATAGCAACATCCCTTATTGAATTTAATATTTACATCTTCAAATAATGTTCTTTTTCCAAATCGTACAGTAACTCCATTTGTATTTAACATTTTATTTCCTCCTAGAATTCAATTTGTTTTATATTATACCTTATTTTACCAGATTTTTCAATAAAACAAAAAATATAGTACAAAATATTTTTATCTTGTACTATATTTGCTTAATCTCTGTCAAATAATAATTTTATTCCCCATAATCCTGATATTCCTACTAACACATATATTATTTTAGATATTAAACTAGCAGTTCCAAATATTGTATCTACTAAATTAAAATTAAATAGTCCAATTAATCCCCAATTAATTGCTCCAATTACTATTAAAAGTAGTGCTATTTTATCAATTATTTTCATGAACAATCACCTCTATTGTCAATTTCTACTTTTATCTTTACCAATATAAAAAAAATTATTCATAAAAATAATATTTTTTAATTTAACATATCTTTCTTTTTAAGCCATATCATTGCAATAATAGCTATTAAAATAGAAATTAGTGTAATAATAAAAAAACCATAAATATTGTCTTGCATAGGAACTTTTACATTCATTCCCCAAAAACTTGCAACCATTGTTGGAATAGATAAAATAATAGTAATTGATGTTAAAAATTTCATAACACCATTTAGATTATTTGATATAATAGATGCATATGCATCCATTGTTCCATTTAAAATATCACTATAAATCTTACTCATCTCTATTGCTTGTTTATTTTCTATAATGGCATCCTCTAATATATCTTCATCTTCTTCATATAACTTTATTATTTTCCCTCTTAGAGTCTTTTCCATTACAACTTCATTTGCTTTTAACGATGTTGTAAAATATACCAAACTTTTTTCTAAACTTAATAATTTTAACAATTCTTTGTTTTTCATTGATTTTTTTAAAACATTTTCTGCAATTTCCGTTTCCTTATTTATTTTTTTTAATAAATTTAAAAATGTAGCAGCATTTTGATATAATATTTGAAAAATTAGTCTACTCTTTTTATATGTCACTATACTTTTATTTATTTTATTCTTTAACTCTTTTATTATACTATTATTTTTTAATGAAACAGTTATAAAATAATCATCTCTAACTATAATCATACCTATTGGCATTGTTGTATATACTTCTGCATCATTTTCTTTTTCTATTATTGGTATATCTACTATAAAAAGCATTGTGCCATCATCTTCTATATCAATTCTGGCCTTTTCTTCAGCATCTAATGAATACCTAATAAAATCATCTTGAATGTTAAGCTTTTTACATACATCCTCAATCTCTTGTTCGGTAGGCGAGACCATATTAATCCAGCTTCCTTTTTTATATTCCTTTATCATCTCTGTTTTATTATTATCAGTATCTGTGTAATAAATATTAATCATATGGTATCACCCCTTATTTTTATAACTCTATTAAAATTATACCATATAGTTATAATATTAGTCTATAACAATTAATTAAAATATTCATACATATTAAAATTATTTTATTTTTGTTTCTAATTTTAAATTAAATTTGATATAATAACTAAAAAGGGGGTAACAATGAAAATTACAAATGAGCAAATTAATAAAGTCTTTGGGAAAATATTTAAAGAATATAGACTAAAAAATAATATCACACAAGAAAAATTTGGCCAAGAACTAACAAAATCTACAAAAACTATATCACAGATTGAAACTGGAAAAGATGGAACAAGTAAAAAGACAGACATAGACTTCATGAATTTTTTAGGTATAGCTCCTAACACATTGTATAAAAACTTCATTACTAATATAGATTTAAAACATAAGATAGAGATTAGTGAGAAAATTAGCGAATTAGAACCAGATAAAATAGAGGCATTATTTAAAATTGTACAAATTTTGAATAATCTATAGAGCATTTACCATTCAAGAGATTTCAAGACTTCTGATTAAGAGTGGACTGTTCTCTTAAAAATTATACTGCTCCATATGTATTGATATAACTAATATAATGCTTAAAATTATATAGTTCAATAGGTTTTCAGAAAAAAAGTAAAAATTTATTATAGTTTAGAAAAGTTTAATAAGATTTAAATAAATTTAAGGAAAATCTTATTTATGTAAGTTATTTAAAGAAGGTAAAAAAGTAATACCAACAATAGATAAAATTGAAGATATAAACAAAATTAATGAAACAGAAGAATTTGTGTTAAAAGATATTGATTCATTTGGTAGTGGAATAGGACAAAAATTTGTAAAAAAAGAAGATTTAGAAAAAGAATTTAAAAAAGGTTATCTACTACAGCCTAAACTTAAATTTAAGTCAGAAATACAATGTTATTTTATTGGTAATAAATTAATGTATGTGTATGAATATACACCATCAAAATACCCTAATTATCCAAAACCTAAATTAATTACATTAAATGAAAAAGACAAAAAATTGGCAGAACAATTTGCTGATATATCTAATTTGAAAGTAGGATTTCAAAGAATAGATTTCCTTAAACTTGAAAATGATGAACTAATATTACTTGAAATAGAAGATAATAGTCCTCATATGAATTTAGAGAAGCTAGATATAGCACTTAGAAAAAATGTACTAAATGAATACAAAAGGAATATTTATCAATTTTTAAACAAATAAAAATACCTATCTAAATTTTACTTTAAAATAGGTAAATTTGGTGGGCAATCTGGGATTCGAACCCAGGACCTTTCGATTAAGAGTCGACTGCTCTAGCCAACTGAGCTAATCACCCATATTATTAATTTTTAAATCTATGTTTATTTGACATAGATTATTATACTTCTAAATAATAATATTGTCAATAAAAAATATATTAAATTATTATTATATAAAAAAAATAGAAAAACTTATTAAATTATAAGTTCTTCTATATGCTGTTTATACTACATTATTATTTAGAGTACTATTATTAATTACATTATTTTTATTGGAAACTCCTGTATTATTTATTTGATTTTGAACTGAATTAATATTAACATTTTCTATTGTTACTGATGTACTACCATTATTACTATTGTTATTGCTATTATTTTCTTTAGTTTTTTTAGTTCCTTTTACAACAATTTTTGGCTTAGAACTATACCTATCTCTTGAGATTAGAGTTCTTGATATAATCTTTCCATCTTTTTTAAGAACTTTATAGGCTTCCCCTACACAACCATTTACTCCATTTTGAATAACCTTTTCTTTTCCATTTTCAAAACTACTATCCTCCTCATATTGTGTAGAATATTTAATTGAAGCTGTTACTTTAGATTCTATTACTATTTCACAATCATCATCCTGCTTCACACCTAAAATGTCAACTTTCATTATACCATTACTACAATATGCTCTTATTTTTATAGGATATTTTCTATTGTTTTTAAATTTAAAATCAAGTGTTCCCCATGATACTGTTGCATCTCTACTAACTGGTACATATGAAGAAACATAACAATGATTAGTTCTACTTGTAACTTCTAAGTTAGCAAGTAATACACTATTATATAATGTAGATGATGTCTGACAAATCCCTCCACCATACTCATTTACAACTTTACCGCCTACATATGCAGCAGCTGGTTTATACCCAGATGCTGCTGTTCTTTTTCCTAATGTTTTATTGTATGAAAACTCTTCTCCTGGCATTAACACAACACCACTTATTTTTGCTGTTGATAATCTCAGATTAGTAGTTCTATTGTAATTACTTGGATCATATGTTGTTGAATATGTAGCTAGTCTATCTGGAAATGCTTCTTCTCCTAACATATCTGTTGTTTTAGATGGTTTTGTTACTTTCAAAGGAATTATACATTCATTTTCACTTTCTTCTACTTTTTTCTTTGCTTCATCTATACTTACAGCAAAATCAATACCATTTACATGAGGATGTATTTCAAATGGTTCTTTACTTATATATGCATCTTTTGGTTCTTTATGAACTTCAGTATATATCATGTCTATATTAACACCATCTGGGGTCTTTTCTTCTACTGGTATTTCAATATATTGATTGTCCCTTTTAAAAGATTCTACTTTACTTATGACCAATTTTTTTAATTCTTCACTATTAGATACAACTCCTTGTTTACCTTTTGTAATAATTAAATTATTACTTTCTATATAATAACTAGATTGTTCTATCCCATTTGGTAAATTACCATTTATATCTTCTATTAACTTGTTCCATGACTCATCATTAATTTGTAAAGTAAGTTTCATATTTTCTTCTTTAAATTTATATTTCAATATATTATAGTTATTGATAAATACACTACTACTTCTTCCTACTTTATATGCTTTATCTATAATCTCATCAATATTAAACTTTGAATCTATTTGTTTTACATCTATACCAATCTCATATTCTTTATATTTTAGCATTATTGGTTCTTCTAAAAATTTTGTAACTTCTTCACTTATCTTTTGTTTTGCACTATCTTTTGTCAATCCTGATACATCTATTCCATTTATTTTTATTCCTGTTATTATTGTTTCATTATTTTTATTTATCATAGCAAATATAATAGAAAACACAAATAGAACTAATAATACTATACTAACAATTATCCATATTATGAATTTATTATTCTTCGTTTGTTTATTTTTCTCACTAAAATGTCTTGTAGACTGTTCTATCTCACTTTTTTGTTGTCTTTCCATAACCTGACTTTTACTCATAAACTTAATTTCCCCTTTATTTGACATTATATTATATATAATAACACATGACATTTTTTTTTACAATTACTTTATATTTAATATATATGTTTTATTTATCAATTTATGAAACAAAAAAATATAGACTTTTGTGTTATTTTTGTATATAATGATACAAAAACAGTAAAGGAGTATTTTTATGATTGGTAGTATACTAAGAAAGATAAGGAAAGATAAGAATGTAACCCAATCTCAATTATCTAGGAATACTAAAATAAATGTAGGACATATAACTCATATAGAAAATGGTGAAAGAAATCCAAGTTATAAAGCATTTAAAAATATATGTAAATATTTAAAGGTTCCATATTCTTTATTAATGAGCCTTTATGATAAAAAAATAACAGATGACCAAATAAATTATAAATTACTTGAACATATAAATTATAATAAAATAATATCTATAGACTCACCATATTCACTTATAGATTGCCCTGATGATATGTACAAAGCTTCTATAGCTATAAAAATTCATGATAACTCTATGGAACCTACACTCAAAGTTAATAATCAAGCCTTTATAGAATTAGGCGCACCTTTAGAAAATAAAGATATAGGTTTATTTTTATATGGTGGTGAAACATTAATAAGAAAATTTATAATAAAAAAAAATTGTCTAGTTCTAAGGGCTAATAATAAAGACTTACATGATATTGTATTATCAGAAAATGATAATTTTAAAATAATTGGTAAAGTACTTGGTACAAATTAATAATATTTTTACAAAAATTATAAAAATATTACAAATACCTCTTGAAATAGATAAAATTTAATAATATAATACTTTATGACAAAAGATAAAATAAGGAGAAATTATTATGGAGTTAGTTAAAAATATATTTTTTAATACAGATAAATTACTTGAAAATACAAATATAAAAATATCTTATACTGGTTCTCTTTTTCAAAATAATTCAGAAGAAATATACCTTCATTATGGATTTAATGAGGATTGGAAAGAAGTTAATGAAATAAAAATGGAAAAAACAGATTTAGGATTTCAAGCAGAATTATACTTACCTGAATATAAAATATTAAATTTCTGTTTTAGAAACTCTAATAATGAATGGGATAATAATGAACATCACAATTATTCGTTCCCTATTGAAAAACTTGAATTATCTTTAGTGCCACAAGATGTTAATATGCAAATTGTAACACATAAAGGGTTAAGAAAATCTTATATATGGAGTAAAAAAATAAAACTAGCTATATATAAGATAATAAAATACTTTCCAAAAGTTATATCTGGAAATTATAAAAAGAAAATATGTGAATAAAATAAAAACATATCAATATATGATATGTTTTTATTTTATATATTCCATCCACCATTTATTCCAATTATCTGTCCTGTAGTATATTCATCTTCTATAATCCATTTAATGCATCTTGCTATATCTAATGTACTTCCCATTTTCTGTAATGGTATTTCTTCTGTAATTCTTGTTATTTCCTCATCTGAGAATTGCTTATTCATTCCTGTATTTATTATTCCTGGTGCTATACTATTAACTCTTATATTAGATGGTCCCAATTCTTTAGCTAATGCCTTAGTCATACCATCTAAACCTGCTTTTGCCACTGAATAATGTACTTCACATGAAGCACCTGTAGTTCCCCAAATAGACGATATATTTATTATACATCCACTTTTAACTGAAATCATATATTTTAAACTTTCTTGAATTGTATAAAAAGATGATGTAAGATTCACTTGTAGCATATTGTTCCAATCAAAATCTGTTATTTGTGTAAATAACTTAATTTCACTTATTCCTGCATTATTGATTAATACATCTATTTTATTAAATTTAGCTATACAAAAATTTACTAACCTTTTTACTTCTTCTCTTTTAGAAACATCTGCTTTAAATATATGAATATTATTATTATAATTATCATATATCTCCTTTTGTATTTGTTTGGCTCTATGTTCTGAACTATTATAATTTAATATTACTTCATAACCATTTTTTGCAAGAAACCTTACTATTTCTTCTCCTATACCTTTTGAACCACCTGTTACAATAACTACTTTTCTTTCAATACTAGCTTGATTCATATAAAACTCCTTAAAATAAGAAAGTGGTTGCAACCACTCTTTATTATACTTAAATACAAATATATATTTACATTATTAAACAAATCTCCTATAATATAAAACAAAAGTCAATAATTAAGAGCTATCTCAAAATTATTGACCTTCTATGGAGCCACTTGTCCGATTTGAACGGACGACCTACTGATTACAAGTCAGTTGCTCTACCAGCTGAGCTAAAGTGGCATATGTTGGTGACCCGTACGGGAATCGAACCCATGTCTCCGCCGTGAAAGGGCGATGTCTTAACCGCTTGACCAACGGGCCTTATATTTTAAATATCTAGGATTTAAGTTTTAGCTTAAATCCTAGGTACTTGGTGAGCCATCGCGGACTCGAACCGCGGACAACTTGATTAAAAGTCAAGTGCTCTACCACCTGAGCTAATGACCCAAGTAATATTGATTAACAATGTCATGTCAGTCAACATGTTTTATATTTTAAATGATTTTTTTCTATTTGTCAATACATTTTTTAAAATTTTTCATATTTTTTTTAATACCACTAATTTATAGCATAATTAATTCAAATTAGTGGTATTTATATATAATTACTTTATCTTTATAATACTTCTATAATTTACTTTTTTATTGAATTATTTAATTCATCACGCATTCTAATTGCTTCTGCCCTTGTTGCTAAAGCATAATCTTCTTCCTTAAATTGTGTATTCCATCTATCTAATTTATATGCATACATAAGACTTCTTGATGCATTTACAATTCCTCCTAAACCATTATCATCAAATCCTAATGCAATATCTTCTGGCTTTCCGCCTTGAGCTCCATATCCAGGAATCAAAAAATATGTATGAGGAGCATTTGCCCTTAGCTCCTTTAATTGTTTTGGGTATGTGGCACCTACTACTGCTGATACACTACTATATCCATATTTACCTCTTAGCTCTACTCCCCAATCTTCTACAAGATTAGCTACCTTATTATATACTTCTTCCCCTGTTTCTAATTTTAAGTCTTGTAAATCACCTGATGAAGGGTTAGATGTTTTTACTAAGATAAACATTCCTTTATTATATTTTATACAGTCTTTTATAAAAGGGCTAACACTGTCAATTCCCATATAGGCATTAACTGTAACAAAATCTACATCATATATACTTTCTTCTAAATCTCCAATTTTAGTTCTTCCTAAAAATGCATTTGAATAACATTCAGCTGTTGTTCCTATATCTCCTCTTTTAATATCTGTAATTACTATCATATCTTTTTGTTTTGCATATTTACATGTATCTTCAAAAACTTCCATTCCATTTATTCCATACATTTCATAGAAAGCAATATTTATTTTTATAGCAGGAATAATATCATAAACAGCATCAATTAAATTTTTATTAAACTCTAATATACCTTTACATGCACCTTTTATATCTTGACTATACTTCCCTTTTATACAATTTGGCAATTTATCATATACTGGGTCTACTCCAATTACTGTAGGATTATTTGTTTGTTTTATTTTATCAATCAGTCTGTCCATTGCATTTATCATTTTCTTTCCTCCTCTTACTATAAATGAACAATTATCTCTTAATATAGATTATAATAATTTTACTTTGATTTATATACTATATTTCCTGAAACAATTGTATATTCTACTTTTCCCTTTAACTTCTTACCAATAAAAGGAGTATTTTTTGATTTTGATACTATCATTTCTTTTGTATAAGTATATTGTTCATTAGGATTATATATTGTTAAATCTGCAATCTTACCTTCTTTTATTTCTCCCTTGTCTATTTTAAGCAATCTTGCAGGATTATATGAAGTCAATCTAACCATATCCATTTCTGTTAATAACCCTTTATCAATTAAATTAGTAATAATTGCAGGAAGAGCTGTTTCAAATCCTATAATTCCATTTGGAGCCTTTGATAACTCTTTATTTTTTTCATCTTCACTATGTGGAGCATGATCTGTAATAATAGCATCTATTGTTCCATCTTTTAATCCATCTATAATCGCCTGTCTATCTCTTTCCTCCCTTAAAGGTGGATTCATTTTTGCATTTGTGCCAGATTTCAGAACCTCATCTACTGTAAAACTAAAATAGTGTGGACATGTCTCCGAGCTAATTTTAACCCCTCTTTTTTTAGCATCTCGAATCATATTAACTGATGTTTTAGTACTAATATGACATATATGAGCTCTTACATTATTTGTTTCAGATATAACAATTTCTCTTGCAACCATTATTTCTTCTGCTTCTGGTAAAACACCTTTCACACCTAAAGTTTCTTGAACATTACCTACATTAATTGCCCCATCTGCTACCGATTTTTCTTCACAATGTGATGCTACAAATGTATCTAATTTATCTGCTTTTATTATAGCTTCTCTCATTAATCTAGAATTTACCACTGGCATTCCATCATCAGAAAAAGCTATAGCCCCTGAACTTTTTAGTTCTTTAAAGTCAGTTATTTCTTCTCCTTTTTCACCTATAGAAATACTTCCATATGGCAAAACGTTACACAAATTTACTCTTTTAGCTTCATCTATTATTTTTTTTAAAACAAAAGCACTATCAGGGGTAGGATTCGTATTTGGCATTGGACAAATAGTCGTAAATCCTCCCTTAACAGCGCTTCTAGACCCTGTTTCTATGGTTTCCTTATACTCAAAACCTGGTTCTCTTAAATGACAATGCATATCAATCATACCAGGTATAATGACTAGATTATTACAATCAATTAAAACATCTGCTTCTTCTGATATTTCTTTATTTAATTTAATAATTTTATCACCTTCTATTAAAATGTCCATTTTTTCGTTTATTTTTGATGCATAATCTACTACTCTTCCATTTTTTAATAAAGTTCTCAAAATCATTATCCCCCTTATTTCAATTTGTATCAATATATCATGATAATTAATAGTTTTCAAGTAGAAGTTTAAGCAAAATCTTATATTCTACTAAATATAATTTAGTCCTTTTACTTATCTCATTACAAGAAAATGGATTTATCATTCTTTATTATATTAAAATATATAAATCTTTACTTTATAGTTTAATTATTACAATAAAATAAAGAGGCATTATGAACTATCCCTCAAAAAGTAGAGTATAGTTCACAATTTTGCCTCTTTTTATTTATGCATTTAATTTTTTTATTAATTCTTCTACATCAATTCCATGTACTTGACATGCTTCTTCTAAACTTTCTCCTTGTGATGCAGGACATCCTAAACAATGCATTCCAGCTTCTAATAATATTTCTGCTTTTTCTGGAGCATTTTCTATAATCTCACCAATTTTTGTTTCTTTATTTATTATCATCTTTATTCCTCCTAAAAAATTTTTTTAATTATATCAAATGTTTTATAAATATGCAATCTTAGATTTTTTCCACCTCTTGACCATTTTTAGTATCTTTTACAGCATATCCTTTTTCTTTTATTTTATCCCTTAATTTATCAGATAATTCAAAATCTTTATTCTCTCTTGCTAATTTTCTATCTTCTAGTAGTTTAGAAATCTCATCTGGAATAACAACTTTATTTTCTGTTCCACCATTAAGATTAAGTGATAACACTTTATCAAACTTCATCAATAATTCATAATACTTGTTAGATTTTTTTTCTTTTTTTGCTATATCCCATGCAACAGAAATTGCAAGAGGAATATTTAAATCATCATTAATTGCTTCTAAAAACTCCAATTCATATTTGTCTATCTCATCTTGCTCTATATTTTCACTTCCGTTTTCATGTAACTTAGTTAAATTTCTTAATCTATGTAAGGACTTTTGTGCAGATTCAATTGCCTCCCAAGTAAAGTTTAATTTATTCCTATAATGTGAAGTAAAACATAAATATCTATATGATAATGGCTCAATTCTCTTCTTTTCCAAATCTTCAATTAAATACACATTACCTAAACTTTTAGACATTTTACCATTATTAATTAATAAAAATTCAACATGCATCCAAAAATGAGCTGGATTCTTTCCAGTTGCACCTTTTGATTGAGCAATTTCATTTTCATGATGAACAGGTATATGATCTACTCCACCTGTATGTATATCAAAAACATCACCTAAATATTCTCTTGACATAGCACTACATTCTATATGCCAACCAGGATAACACTTTCCAAATTTACTATCCCATTTCATAATATGTTCTTTTGGAGATTTTATCCATATAGCAAAATCCAAAGGATTCTTTTTTTCTGGGTCTACTTCAATTCTAGCACCAGCTTTCTGATTTTCTAAATCTATCCTTGATAATTCTCCATATGATTTTAATTTACTTGTATCAAAATATACACCTTTAGAAGTTTCATATGCATAACCATTATTCATAATTTTAATTACATAATTCTCCATTTCTTTTATATGTTCTGTTGCTTTTACTATATGTTCTGGAGATTCAATATTTAATCTATTAATATCATTAAAAAAGGCTTCTGTATAAATTCTAGCAATCTCATATACAGACATATTCTTTTCCTTTGCAGACTTTTCCATTTTATCTTCTCCCTCATCTGCATCAGATGTCAAATGTCCTACATCCGTAATATTCATCACATGATTTAATTTATATCCATTATATTTTAATACCTTCCTTAAAGTATCCATAAATACATATGCTCTCATATTACCAATATGTGCTCTATTATATACAGTTGGTCCACATGAATATATAGTAACTACATTATCCTTCATGTTTATTGGAACAAACTCTTCTTTTTCTCTTGTTAATGTATTCCATAATCTTAACATCTTATCACCTCATATTTATATAATATGAAAATTTTACCACTTTTTTTCAAAAAAGTATAGACAAAATAAAAAAATTATTGTATTATCCAATTAATTTGAGAGGAGTGATATTAATTCAAAAACTTTTTAATTTATTTCTTTTAACTTTTTTATTCAATATATTTATTACACTTTATACAATTTATACATTCTTAGAGACACATATTTTCCATAAAAAACAAGGTTCAAAATTATTAATAAAAAAAGAGGATTTAAAATAAATTACATGAAACGATATAACTTTACTTTTACCTTATCATCTATTTTATATATAATAGGTATAATTGTTTTCTTTCCTATATATTTAACTAATGATTTAATTTTTTCGTATGCTATACATCCATTTAATATTTGTAAAACATATCCTATTTTTTGGAATAATATAAAAATATTATTTATTATTCTATATATTTTTTCTTCTATTATTATTTCAAATTATATAAATAATAAAATTTATATAAGAGAAAAAAAGTCCATAATAACAAATAATAAAATTAAATTAAATTTATCTAATTCTAATTTTAATTTATTTATAGGTCATGATGAAAAAAATAATAATATATATATTAATGAAAAATCACTTTATCAAAATATATTAATTACAGGAACTATTGGAACTGGAAAAACAAGTAGTGCTATGTATCCATTTACAAAACAATTAATTGAACATAATCATTTTAACACTAATAATAAAATAGGCATGTTAATTTTAGATGTTAAAGGTAATTATCATAATGAAGTATATAAATATGCTCAAATGTGTAATAGACTAGATGACTTAATTATAATAGAACTTGGCGGAAAATATAAATATAACCCATTAAACAAGCCACACCTAAAACCTTCAGTATTAGCTAATAGATTAAAAACCATATTATTATTATTTTCAAAAAACAATACTGAAAGCTACTGGCTAGATGAAGCAGAGAAAATCTTGACAGAATGTATAAAATTATGTAGACTCTATAATGATAATTATGTAACATTTGAGGAAATTCATAAATTAGTAACTAATAAAGATTATTATATAGAAAAAATTCAAATATTAAGAGATAGTTTTATAAAACAAAACTATAATGCTAAAGATAATTATGATTTATTATCTTCTATTACTTTTTTAGAAAAGGAATATTGGAAAATGGATGATAGAACTTTATCAATTTTGAAATCTGAAATAACAAGAATTACAAATTACTTTATTTCTGATTATAGTGTATATAAAACATTTAACCCTCAAACTTATGAAGAAAATTTTCGTGGTTTCTCAGATTTAATAAATACTGGTAAAATAGTTATTTTAAATATGAATATTTCTGAATATAGAAACTTATCTAAGATTATTGCAACATATCTAAAATTAGACTTTCAAACAGAAGTATTATCAAGATTATCTCAAAAAAATATAACTAGAACTGTAGCATTTGTATGTGATGAATATCATGAGTATATAACACTTAATGATGCTGAATTCTTTTCTCAAAGTCGTGAAGCTAAGTGCATTAATATTGTATCTACACAAAGTTATAGCTCTTTATTAAATACTCTTCAAGATAATACTAATTTAAGAGTAATCCTTCAAAGTCTTGTAAATAAGCTTTGGTTTAGAAAT
Organism: uncultured Clostridia bacterium; assembly: GCA_948805675.1. Lineage (GTDB taxonomy): Bacteria > Bacillota > Clostridia > TANB77 > CAG-508 > CAG-492. The sequence continues at coordinate 173,043 of CAQIBN010000002.1, forward strand.
GATGATATTTTTACCATAGAAGAAATACAAAAGCAAATAGGAAAGGAAGAAAAAGAAAAAATATCTAAAACAATATCAGAAAACTCAAACGAAACTTCTTATAATTATATTACAAATTCGTTTTATTCTAATAAATCTAATTTAAGTGAAAGTATAAACCAATATTTTCAGTCAGATTTTATTTATGATGTAAATTTTTTTACACAAAAATTAGAATCATTTACCTGTATTGCTTTTATCTCTAATGGATTTAATATTATTCCTCCTCAAAAAATAAATTTAATTCCATATTTTAAAGAAAGGCAGACATATGAAAAAAAATAAATTTTTTATATTATTTTCAATTATTTTTATTATTATCTTATTATTTTCCTTTAGTCAATTCTCATTTTCTGCTGACCCTAAAATTGTAACAAAATTAAATTCAGCTTTTACAAAAATTAAAGGTTGGATTATTAAACTTGCAACACCCGCAGCTGCTGTTGCTGTAGGAACAGGAATATTTATGAAGAAATTCAGTTTTGGAGATGAAGAAAGATTAAGAATTGGAAAAAAATTAATTCGTGGGTCATTATTTTCTTATGGCTTTGTTTTAGCAACAGATTTAATACTTTCAGCAATAAAAAGTTTAATTGGTTAGGAGGTATAATTCTTGAACTCTTCAACAGTAAATATAACAGAAGTTATTGCTAACAGTATAAATAATTTATTTAATAATTTATTTTCTTCTATAGATAATAATATTTATTCTATTTTAGACCAAATTACTTTTATAGATATAGATATATTTAGTGACTCATTTTTTCAAAAAATCTTTGGAACTAATTCATATAGTGGTATATTATTAATTTGTAATTCATTATTAATTTCTTTTATAATTTTTTATTGTATAAAATTATTATATTCACATTTAACCTTTAGTACTATAGAGAAACCATTTCAATTTCTATTTAAATTATTAATTTTTGGAATATTGATGAATTCATCTTTTTTTATTTGTGAGCAAATTGTTAACATAAATTCATTAATCTCATTATCAATAAGAGAAATTGGAGAAAACCTTTTTAATTCTAATATAAATTTTACTGAAATTATAAAAAAGATAAATACAATAATAGTTATTGGAAATACTGACTTTAATCTATTTTCATTGGATGGCATTATAAAGAGTTTTATATCTTTCGAATTAATAAATTTACTTTTTACATATTCTCTTAGATATATACTTGTTAAAATATTTATTCTTATGTCACCTTTTGCATTTTTATCTTTAATATCCAATAATAGTAATTGGTTTTTTAAATCTTGGTTTAGGGGTTTTTTTGCTTTACTAATTATCCAAAGCTTTGTTAGTATAATTTTATTAATAATATTTTCAATTAATATTGAATCTAATAATATTCTTCTAAAATTATTATACTTATCTTCCCTTTATGCTTTAACTAAAGCTAATATATATATCAAAGAACTAGTTGGAGGTATAAGTACATCTTTTTCTAACAGTATTTACACTATTAAAAATTTATTAAAGTAAATGGAGGTGATTTTATTAATTTTATAATTCCACAAAATTATAAATATAAAAATAAAATACTTGGTTTTATAGATTATCAAACATTAATTTTTAATATAATTTGGGATATTATAATATATTTTACTTTAAATTTATTTAATATTGATATTAGCTTAAAAATATTCCTTTTTATAATATTGTGCTTCCCACTTTTTCTTATTAGTATTATTAGTTTTAGTAATGAAAATATAATTTATGTATTAATATACATTTTTAATTTTATAACAAACAAAAAGATTTATGTATACAGAAAAATTGGATGTTAAAAATAGATATATTTATAATTTATAATCTTCTAAATAATCAATTAAAAATAAATTAATAAAGTATAAATAATTAATTGCAAGAGTTATTTATTATAATAAAATCTTATATTAAATACACAATAATCTTTTGTAAATTATATACTGTCAGCATATATTATTATTTTTAAATTAATTTCCATATGAAGTATATTCAATATAAATACACTAATTTTTCAATTTACAAAAAAATATATATGACTAAAATCTACATAAATATATAAATATGAATATAATAAATCTCATAGTTTAGTATTTTCTCTTTAATACATATTGTAAAAGTTACTCTAAAATGATATAATTTGACAAAATATTTTAGAGAGGAAGTATATCTATGAAACTAGAACAAAATGACAAACCACTTTTATTTTCTTACACAGAGTTACCAGATGTTTTCTTTACAGAATACATATCTCAGACACCTGGAGACTATATTAAAGTATATTTATATACTTTATTTCTATCAAAATATGGTAAAGACATAAAGATTAATGATTTATCAAAGAAATTAGAATTGCCTTTAAAAACTATTCAAGATGCAATTAAATTCCTAGAGGATGAAAATTTAATAACAAAGAAAAATACTGGTTTTATCATTAATAATATACAAGAATTAGAACTACACAAATTATATAATCCCAAAATTACTTCTTCTCCAGAACAATTACAAAAAACTGCTGAAAATCAATATCGCGCGAAAGCAATTGAAAATATTAATAATGAATTCTTTCAAGGAATTATGTCCCCATCATGGTATAGTGATATTGATTTATGGTTTAGTAAATACAATTTTGATGAAGAAGTAATGATTGCCTTATTCAGATATTGCTTTAATAGGTCTGCACTTCACAGAAATTATATTCAGGCAGTTGCTGATGCATGGGCACAAAATAATATAAAAACATTTAATGATTTAGACATTTATTATGAGAAACAAGAAAAACTTAAGAAAATATCTAAAACAATATCTAAAAAACTAGGTATTACTAGACAATTATCTCAATATGAAGAAGCATATATTGACAAATGGACAATCGAATATAATTACTCTATGGATATTATTGAAATAGCTCTTAAAAGAACTACTTCTAAAGCCAATCCTAGTTTTGACTATTTAGATAAATTACTTACAGATTGGCATGACAGAAAATTTTCTACTGCTGATGAAGTACAAAACTTTTTAAATGATATGAAACAAAAAAATAAGAATGTTAAAGAATTAGAAAAAAAATCAGGATATCAAAACTATGAGCAGAGAAATTATGATAACTTAAACAATTTATATGCTAATAAAATATAAAAAGGATGTGAACTCTATGAAAAATGCAAACTTAAAAAAACTTTTAAATGAATACGAAAGAAAACGTATACAAGAAGAAAACAACTTAGAGTATAGAAAAAATAAATTATATGACTCTTATCCTAGATTACAAGAAATAGATAAGGAACTAAGCTCTTTAGCAATATCTTCAACAAAAGAGCTTATCAAAAGAAATAACAAAGATATTATTACAAATTTAAATAATTGCATAAATAATTTAAAAAATGAAAAAAAGGAATTACTTTTCTCAATATGTAAGGACTATGATTATTTAACACCTAATTATGAATGTACTCTTTGTAAAGATACTGGATATATAACTAATAATTATGAAACTAAAATGTGCAATTGCTTAAAACAGAAACTTTTTAATTTAGAATATAATAAATCTAACTTTACAAACCTCGAAAAACAAAACTTTTCTACCTTTGATTCCACAGTTTATTCAGATATTGTGGATATAGCAAAATTTGGATGTGACAAATCTCCTAGAGAAAATATAGAAGTAATTAAGCAAATATGTATTCATTTTATAAACAATTTTGATAATTTAGATGAAAAGAACCTTCTTTTTACTGGGAATACAGGACTTGGAAAAACATTTCTATCTAGCTGCATAGCTAACGAAGTCTTAAAACAACAAAAAACTGTCTTGTATCAAACAGCTCCAGTAATGTTAGATTCCATTATAGACTATCGATTTGGTAAAAATTCTAATAATATTTACAACAACATTCTAGATGTGGATTTACTAATTATAGATGACTTAGGTACAGAATGTATGAATAATATGAAATTTACTGAATTATTTAATATAATTAATACTAGATTATTAAATCAAAATAACAAACCTACAAAAACAATTATTTCTACTAACTTGAGTATACAGAACTTATTTAATTCTTATGATGAGCGTATTGTTTCAAGACTTGTTGGATATTATAATATTTGTAGATTTTTTGGTGAAGACTTAAGATTTAAATTAAGAAAATAATAATAAAAAATCGCAATAAAAATAAATAATTTTTATTGCGATTTTTTATTATTATCAAACTTCTTTATTTCCTTTATTTTTATTTTACATTTTTTTCTGTTCTACTTTTTCTTGTTTTTAATTCTATTATATTATTCTTAACACCTTTGCATTTATTTTAATATTTATTTTGTATTATTATTTTTTTCACTTTTCTATTTATTTTATCATTTATTTTTAATTTTTTCTTTATTATCATCTTTTATTCTTTTTTCTTACATTTCTATATTTATTACTTTATTTCTATTATTCTATATCCTTCTTTATTAATCTTAATATTTATTTTCACCTTTTAATTCTTTTTTATTTTTATTATTTTATATACTTCTCTATCTATTTTAGTACTTACTTTTTATTCTATAATTATTTTATTATCTATTTTTATAGTTCTTTGATATATTTATTTTCTTTTTTATTTCTGTATAATTAGATAATTCATATACTTTAATATTCCTTATAAATTGCTTAATATAAATATAATGAAAAAATTTTACAACAATTAATTAAATTTTATATTATAAACAAAAAATATATACTTTTTATACTGAAATAATTAATTAATTATTTCTACATTTAACTATACATTATATTTATTATATATTATTAATATAGTGCCTCGCTTTTATTTAATATACTATTTAAATCTAAACATTTTTTATTTTTACAATAATATAAAACTCATTTTTGATTATTAATAATTATGTTATTTACTTATTGATTCTTGTTTTTTCTAATATTATTATGAATCATACTTACTTCTAAAAAATGGAACAATTTATAATAATTGTTCCATTTTTTTATTAATCTTCATTTTCCTGACTAATAATTTCAATACTAACTACTTTACCACCATCATTAGTTCTCATAAGTGTTACACCTTGTGTAGCTCTTCCTAACACACTAATCTCTTCAACATTCAACCTTATAATAGTGCCTTTATCTGTTATTAACATTACATCTTCTTCTTTATTTGCAATTCTTATACCTACTATATTTCCAGTTTTTGGTGTTACTTTATAAGTAATTACACCTTTACCACCTCTATTTTGTACTCTATACTCTTCTAACTCTGTTCTTTTCCCAAATCCATTTTCAGTAATTGCTAATAATGTTGCTTTACTACCAGATATTATAGACTCCATTCCAATAATTGCATCATCATCATCTAAGCGCATTCCAATAACGCCTTGTGCTGACCTTCCTACAGGTCTTACATCTTTTTCATCAAAAGTAATACATAATCCCTTTTTAGTAACTAACACAACGTTATCTTCGCCATCTGTAAGTCTTACATCTATAAGTTCATCATCTTCTTTTAATGTTATAGCTAATAAGCCTGTCTTTTTCGCAGAATTATATTCTGTCAAAGCTGTTTTTTTAATTAGACCTCTTTTAGTTCCCATTAACAGATATTTTCCATCTGCAAAGTTTGAAATTGGAATAACAGCAGAAATCTTTTCACCATTATCTAATCTCAATAAATTAACAATCGCTGTTCCCTTAGCGGTTCTTCCTCCTTCTGGTATTTCATATCCTTTTAATTTATATAATTTACCTTTATTACTAAAGAATAATATTGTATCATGTGTAGATGCAGTAAATATTTGTTTTACAAAGTCTTCTTCTCTAGTAGAAATTCCTGTTATTCCTTTTCCACCTCTTTTTTGACTTCTATATGTATCTATTGGCATCCTCTTAACATATCCAAAATGTGTTAATGCTACAACAGTTTGCTCCTCTTTTATTAAATCTTCTATATCTAACTCACCTTCAGCACTAACTATTTTTGTTTTTCTTTCATCTCCATATTTATCTTTTATTGCTGTTAATTCTTCTTTTATAATATCAAAAACTAATTTTTCACTTCCTAAAATTGCTCTTAAATGTTCAATTAGTTTCATTAATTCATTATATTCTTCTTCTATTTTCTCACGTTGCAATCCTGATAAAGTTTTTAATCTCATGTCTAAAATTGCTTGTGCTTGAATATCTGATAACTTAAATCTTTCCATCAATCTTTCTTTAGCATCATCATAAGAAGACCTAATGATATTTATAATCTCATCAATATTGTCTAAGGCAATTTTTAATCCCTCTAATATATGAGCTCTTGCAAGTGCTTTATCTAGTTCAAATTGAGTTCTACGTAATATTACAGTCTTTCTATGATCAATATAATATTCTAAGCATTGTCTTAAAGTTAACACTTTAGGTTCACCATTAACTAATGCTAGCATAATAACTCCAAAAGTATCTTGCATCTGAGTAAATTTATATAACTGATTTAAAACAACTTGTGCATTTGCATCTCTTTTCAATTCTATTACAACTCTAACTTTTTCTTGTCTATCTGATTCATCACGTAAGTCAGATATACCCTCTATTCTTTTATCTCTTGCAAGTGCTGCTATATTTTCTATAAGCTTTGCTTTGTTAACTTGGTATGGTAAAGATGTAACAACTATTCTCTGCTTATTTCCACTCATCTCTTCAATTTCAGCCTCTGCTCTAACTGTAATCTTTCCTCTACCAGTGGTATATGCCTGTTTTATTCCTTCTCTACCTAATATTATACCTTCTGTTGGAAAATCTGGTCCCTTAATTATTGACATTAATTCTTCATCAGTTATATTATCTTCCTCAATCATTTTTATAATTCCATCAATAACTTCTGTCAAGTTGTGTGGTGGTATATTTGTAGCCATTCCTACAGCAATTCCTGAAGAACCATTTATTAATAATGTAGGTATTTTTGAAGGTAATACCCTTGGCTCTTGTAGTCTATCATCATAATTAGGCATAAAATCAACTGTATTCTTTTCTATATCAGCTAACATAGTTTCTGCTATTTTGGCCATTCTAGCTTCTGTATACCTCATAGCAGCAGCTCCATCTCCATCAATTGAACCAAAGTTACCATGTCCATCTATTAAAGGATATCTCATAGAAAAGTCTTGTGCCATTCTTACCATTGCATCATATACTGATGAATCGCCATGAGGATGATATCTTCCTAAAACAGATCCAACTGTATTTGCACACTTTCTATATGGTTTATCTGAAGTTATGCCATCTTCATACATTGCATATAGAATTCTTCTATGAACTGGCTTTAATCCATCTCTAACATCTGGTAATGCACGAGATACAATTACACTCATTGCATAATCTATATATGAATTTTTCATCTCGTTTTCGATGTCTCTTTCAATTATTTTTCCATCTTGTATAGCCATATTATTTTCCCTCTCTTCTATATATTGTCCTTAGTTATTATACTAGAACCATTTTAATTATGCAAGAAAAAACTCAATTTTTTAAAATAAATAGTTCCCTAGGGAACTATTTATTTTGCGAATAAAATATTTTTTGATTTAAACTTTAAATTTGAATAAAATATTTTTTGAAATTAAAATAATATAAGAAAAAATTCTTTGATAATCATCTGAAAATTAATAAAACATTGAACTAATTATACTAACTTTTTTGCAAGTTCGATTTCTTCATTAGTGAGATTAAAATCACCTCCTTTCATTTTTATACGTAAATGTAAATTTTCTAATTCCCTAACTTCTTTTATTTTTTCCTCAATTGGTATAATATTTTTTACATTTTTCTCTATTTTTTTATATACTTTATCCATATTTTTAAAATCTTTAGATTTATAAAATTTTTCCCACTCACTAATATATTGGTCATTTTTCTCAAAAGTACTTATATAACTCTTTATTTCTTTATTTAACTGTTCTTCTACTTTTTTAGAAATAGTCTTTTTATTATTTTCTAGTTTATTTATTTCATTTATACTTAAATTAAATGCATCTTCTATATTGGATATTAATGTATTTGTTTGCTTTTCTATATCTAAGGCCTTTATTCTTTTAGTTAAATCTTTTTCTCCTTTATTATTAATAAATCCTCTAAGTAAATTTTCTACATTTTTTGATAATTTACTTAAACCTACTTGATCTTTTATTTTTATAACTTTATCTTCAATTGAATCTGGTAAAAATGCCTTTAATATTTCATTATATATAGAATCAATAGTATTTGTTATTGCTTCACAAAATCTCTCATCTATTTGATTTAAATTTTCTTTAATGTCTTTAGTTGTTATCTCCATATTGCTCCCTTCAATAAATAAATTACTTAATATTTATAATATACATTTTTTATATCAACATATATCAGTCTATTTATTAATAATTTAATATCAAACTATTAGTATTAGAAATTAAATATTAACTGTCACACATAAAATATATTTTATATCTAGCTAAAATTAAATACATAATTTAATTTTAATAATTATTATTTATCATTAAATTCTTTACAATTTATTTTTCTTTCAATTACCTAATATCTAATCTTAAATTTTCCTAACATTAAATTAAAAATATTTTTTAATATATAATCTTTTTTTCTAAAATTAACCTGTAATATATTTTCTCCTATTTTTTTATACTCTTTTATATTTTCTCTACTTTTATATAAATTTGCATTATTTTTATTTATTACTAAATTATATAAATTACTCATTCTTATTTTACCTATTATTTTATATTTAGAAAATATATTTTTAATTACTTTTTCATCTATAGAATTTTTATTATATTTATTTATAATAATACTTATTTTTTTAGTATTTATTTTCCAATTTTTTTCATACATTTCTAATAATCTCTTTGCCTTTGTAATTTCTAATAAATTCGCTTCAAGTAAAAAAATATTTTTATCTGAATTGTCTATAAATATTTTATTATATTTAAAAAAGCACTCTGAAGATGTATCTACTATTATATAATCATATTTATTTTTCAGCTGTTTTATTATTTCTAACAATTTAATCTCATTTAAACTCTCTTCTGAATTAAATAAAATATCTATTCCTGTCAATAAATCTACATTCCTATTAGCTTTTATTATTAAATCTCCAAAGTTAAAATCATTAATATTATAAACATTATTATCAACTAATTTTTTTCTTATTTTTTTTGAGTATTTTTTTGTTCCTAATATAGTATGTATACTATTATTTAATATATCAAAATCTATAATTAATATTTTATTTTTATTATTTTTTAAATAATTAGAAAAACATATTGAAAAAACACTTTTTCCTACTCCACTATTACCAAGTATACAATACATTTTATTTTTACATTTTAGTTCGTCTTTTATTTCTTGTTTAAATTTTATTTTATTTAATTTTTTATTTATTGTATTATCATTTGAAATAATATCTTTTAATATTCCTATATCTTGTTCTACTTTTTTATTATTTTGTTTTTTATTTTTTAATATTTTTATAATATCATTTATTTCTACCATATTATTATAAAAAATATAAAAAATTTTTTTACTAAATAGAAATTCCTCCAATTCCTTATTCTCTTTTTCTAATATTATAATTATCTGAATATCTTTATTTATTATTCTTATTTTATTAATTAGTTCTTCAATACTAATAGTACCTGGTAATATTTCATTTAAAATTATATAATCTATATTTTTCTCTATTTCCAAAAACTCTATAATTGCTTCTTGATATTGTATATCATTAATCATAATTTCGAAATCTTTATACTTCTTTAATTCATCATTCAAAATTGGATTTCCTAATGCTGTTACAATTCTCTTCATATTGTTCACCTCCTACTAACCTTTGTTCCTCATCAGATGATTCAATTTTAGTTAATATATGATCTTCACCTGCAAAAATCAAACATTCTCCTCTTTTTAGTGATTTTATTTCTATTTTTTCTTTATTAGCTAAATTACTATATAACTCTAATGTTTTAATATTTTCTTCTTCTAGAGAAAAAAACACTTTATTACTAGAATTATTCAAAATACTTTTTCCATATGAGCCATTATCTAAACTAAATAAATCTCCTACATCTTGTGTAATTGCTACTGCACTCCCTCCATATTTCCTAATTGTCTTAAATATTTTGTATACAAAACTTGCAACATTTTTATTTGATGTTACTCCTATAAGTCTCCATATTTCATCTAAATACACTGCCTTTTTTATTCTTCTATCTTTTTTTACTTTATCCCAGAATAATTCTGTGAAAAGAAACATTCCATATTGCAAGTTTTCTTCACCTAACTCATATACATCTGCAACAATAAGTTTATTCTCTAATTGAATATTAGTATGATTATTAAAAAAATTTAAAGAACCTTTTACAAATGGTATCAATTTTATTTTAAATCTTTTTGTAGATGGGCTTTTATCTAAAATATTATAAAAATCTTCTAAAATTGGCATATCTTTACTTTCTTTAAAAATCGGTTTTACATTTATTTTATTTTCATCATTTTTATATAAAGTTTCATCATCAAATGTTATTCTCTTCTGTTTATATACTTCTATAATTTTTTCTTCAATTAATCCTTTTTCTTCCTCATTCATTTCTCCAAAAATTAAATTGAAAAATGCAATTAATTTGCTTATTTTAGTGGCTAAAAAACCCATATTATTTTCTTCTATACTATCTTCTCTTATATCAAATATATTAATATATGTTTTTGAAGATGGACCAATTTTTACAATAGTACCATTTAAGGAATTACATAATTTCTCATATTCCCTATCTGGATCTATAATATATTGATATATTCCAAATAATCTATATCTTAATATCATTAACTTAGTATAATATGACTTTCCTGCACCGCTTGTCCCAAATATACACATATTTGCATTTTTATATTTATTAGTATTGTATCTATCTATAAAAATTAAAGAGTTATTATAAATACTAGTTCCTATAAAAATTCCTTCATCATCAAATATCGATGATGATATAAATGGATATGTACAAACTAATCCACTTGTTAATATATTTCTTCTTGAAACTTCTTTTAAGATATTACTATTTTCCATACATGGTGTACATGCTATAAAAGCTGGTTCTTGTCTGAAGTATGCCCTTTTTGTTATTATTCCTTTTGCTTGACATAACCCTTCAATTTGGTTTATTGAATACTCAAGTTCCTTTTTATTATCTGAGTAAAGATTCATATAAATATATAAATAAAATAAATCTTCATTATTAACTTGTATTTCTTTTCTTATATACCTTGCATCATTATATGTATATGCTGCTATATCTGCATCCTGTCTATCCTCTCCCATAGTTTTTACTTCTAAACCAACATTTCCAATATGATATGTTAATTCTCTTATTACTTTATATACATCTTCTTTTTCATAAAATAAAGATATGTTTATGTTTATATTTGTATTTATTAAATCTTTTAATAATAAATCATTATGTTCCCTATTATAATTTACAACTAATAAACTAGAATAATATATATTATTTATTTCAATATATTTTGGATTTGAAATATTTATGTAACTAGCACTTATTATATCTTTATCTGTTATCATACCTTTATATAGTTGTGTACCAAAATTGATTTTATTTTCACTTTTAATAAATTTCTCTAAAATATACATCCCTTCTTCCTATATTTTATTAAAAAAAGAATTTAATATATTTATAATAATTTCTTTTTCTTTTATCTCAAACACACTATTACCACATCTTGCTAAGCATTCTTTTATTTTGTAGAACTGGTCTCTTAATTCACTTATTATAATATTTTCATTATCATTTTCTTTAACTATTGGGGATTTTTTTATTAGAATAAAATAATTTTTACTTGAAGAACTTTTCTTGGAATTTAAACTTTCTATATATTTTACATAAATTTCTGAAATATTAATTATTTCGTCTGGCTCTAATCTACACTTTTTTCTTATTTTGGAAATATGTTTAGATAAATCTTCTTTGTTACTTTGAATAATAATTTGTATATCAAAATTACATGTTTTTAAAAAAATTTTATATGAATTTAATATTGATTCTTTTTCTAGATTTGATTTTAGATTAAAATTTATAGGAATTACTTTAATTATTTTTACATAATTGCCATTTTTCATTTTTATAATTCCTTCTTCTAATATTTTCTCAAATGGTAGCCAATTTTGTACTGATTCGATATTTTTATTTATTTTTCTCTTCCTTTCTTTTTTATTTTCTAATTTCATTATTGCATATGCATAACTTGTTGTCAATATCTTTCGTATTTCATTTTTCGACATCTAATACTCATTTTATGATTTAATTAATAAAAATAGACTTTTATATATTCAAAACTACATTATTTTATTTTTTATTTAATTAAATTAATTATATAATTATTAATAAAAATTGCAATTATCTTAATTTATTATATAATAATTACTTTAATTATAATTATTTTGTTGTATTTTATAAATAACTTATATTAAAATAAATAATTACTAATAAAAATTCACATTTATTTCTACTAATTATTATCTGTTTTATTATATATTTATCTTTTCGATACAATTATAATTATTAATTGGTCTATTTCTTATTTTTATTTTTTCAACTAACTTAATTAATTATATAACTTTTTTATTTTAATATTAACTCTTTTATTTATATTTTCTTTTATATTTATTTTTTACAAAGCTTTTTAATTTATTGTTTCATATTTATTTTTTTTATTTATCAATTTAATATTCATAGTTTTTAATAAATATTTATCTTTTTAATTTATTTTTTGAATATTTTTTATAATTTTGATAATACTATTTTTATAAGGTTAATATTAGTTGAACTAAGAATAATATTAGGTCTTAATATAGGTTTATTATCATTCGAGCAAAGATAAATATTGGCTATTATATGGTTAATATTTGTCGGCGATGAGAGTATATTATTTGTATGTAAGCTATGTTTTTCATGGTTAAATTATAGGTAATATATTCGAAGTTAAGATTATTCTTGTATATTTTTAGTGGTTTTTATTAGTCCTATATGGATGAATTTAGCTATTATGTATGCATTAATAGTCGAGCGACTAATTAATATATGTGGTGCATAGCTTATTTATATAGTAATATATATTAGGTTAGAAATTATGTATATTAGTTTTAGCTGAAGATTAATATTAGCTTTATGGATAATAGCAGGTAATAATTAATTATTACCTGCTATTATTAATCTTTATATATCTAGATTTTTTACATATTTAGCATTTGCTTCTATAAATTGTCTTCTTGGAGCAATTTCATCTCCCATTAATATTGTAAAAATTTCGTCTGCCTTAATTGCATCTTCTAATTTTACTTTAACTAAGATTCTTGTTTCTGGATTCATTGTTGTTTCCCAAAGTTGCTCTGGATTCATTTCTCCTAAACCTTTATATCTCTGAATAGATATTCCATCTCTTCCAATCTCCTGCAAATTCTTTTCCATTTCTTCATCTGTATAACAATAAATATCCTTCATCCCTCTTTTTGACAATTTATATAATGGTGGTTGAGCTAAATATACATTGCCATTTTCTATAAGTGGTCTCATATATCTAAAGAAAAAAGTTAATAATAATGTTCTAATATGTGAACCATCAACATCAGCATCTGCCATAATTATTACTTTCCCATATCTAATTTTACTAACATCAAAATCTGCACCTATACCTGCGCCTACAGCCAAAATAACAGGTTGAAGTTTATCATTATTATAAATCTTATCAGCTCTAGATTTCTCAACATTTAACATCTTTCCCCAAAGAGGTAATATTGCCTGAAATTTTCTATCTCTCCCCTGTTTAGCACTTCCTCCTGCAGAGTCACCCTCTACTATATAAACTTCACATTCTTCAGGATTCTTACTACTACAATCTGCTAATTTACCTGGTAAGGTAGTAGACTCTAAAGCATTTTTTCTTCTAACCAATTCCCTTGCTTTTCTTGCTGCTTCTCTGGCTCTTGAAGCACTTATACATTTTTCTAATATTGATTTTGCAACATTAGGATTTTCCTCTAAAAATGTAGATAATGCTTCATTTACCAGACTTTGAACTATTCCCGTAACATTACTGTTTCCTAGTTTTGTTTTAGTTTGTCCTTCAAATTGTGGCTCTCTAACTTTTACAGAAATGACTGCAGTAATACCTTCTCTTATATCTTCTCCCTGAAGATTACCGTCTTTTTCTTTTAAGATATTATGAGATTTTGCATATTCATTAAAGGTTTTGGTTAGTGCTCTTTTAAATCCCTCTAAATGTGTACCACCTTCGATTGTATTAATATTATTAACAAAAGAATAAATATTTTCTGAATATGCTGTTGTATATTGAAATGCAATTTCAACAGGCACCTCTCCATCCTTTTCAATATAAACAGGTTTTTGATTTATTTTTTCTTTATTCTTGTTTAAATATTCAACAAAAGAATTTAAACCTCCTTCAAAACAAAATTCAGCTTTTTTAGGTGTTTCTCCTCTTTTATCTTCAATACTAATAAATAGTCCTTTTGTTAGAAATGCCATTTCTCTAAATCTATTTTCTAATGTTTCATAGTCATATTCTAATGTTTCAAATATAGTATCATCTGCAAGAAACCTAACTTTTGTACCAGTTTCCTTAGATTCACCTATCTTAATTAATTTTTGGACAGTTTTTCCTCTCTCAAATTTCATTTGAAAAATCCCACCATCTCTTTGAATTGTAACTTCTGCCCAATTAGATAGTGCATTAACTACAGAAGCACCAACACCATGAAGACCTCCTGAAACCTTATATCCACTATCACCTCCAAATTTTCCTCCAGCATTCAATTGTGTATATACAGTTTCTGCTGCTGATATTTTTGTTTTTGGGTGAATTTCTACTGGTATTCCTCTTCCATTATCCTCAACACATATTATATTGCCTGGCTCAATCTCAATTTTTATTTTTGTACAATAACCTGCTAAAGCTTCATCTACACAGTTATCTACAATTTCATATACTAAATGATGTAACCCCCTTATAGAAACACTTCCTATGTACATTCCTGGCCTTTTTCTTACATGTTCTAGTCCATCTAGAACTTGTATCTGTTCAGCACCATATTCATGTTCAAATTTTTCCATTGTTTTACCATTTCCTTTCTCTTTATATATTTATATTTAAATATTATTAATTATGTTTTTTAAATATAAGTATATATTTCATCTTCTTTTTTTGTTAATACAATAGATTTATATCTATAAATACAAGTATCTTGTATGTTAACCATAAAAATTATTTATATTAATTCATCTAACTATTATCTATATATCTTTAACTTACTAAATATATATTTATGTATAATTGACAATTTCTCCACTTTTCACAAAATAACTACTATAATTAGTAGTTCCTAAATTAATTTCTTGTGTACAAGTTATTATCACTTGAATTCCTTTGATACTTTTCAAAAGGCTTCTTCTTCTTTTTTCATCTAATTCAGACATAAAGTCATCTAGTAATAAAATTGGATATTCACCAATTTCCTCATATATTACCTGTAATTCACAAATTTTTAAGGAAAGAATTGCAGTTCTATTTTGCCCTTGTGAACCATATACATTTATTGGTTTATCATTTATTTTTATTGTAAAATCATCTTTATGTATACCTTTAGTAGTAAAACCTCTAATAATATCTATTTTTTCTGAGTTATGTAATCTTTTTCTAAAATCTTCTTTATTCACATAATCAGAAATATATTCTATTTCTAACTGCTCTTTTTTATCTGTAATATCACTATGAATCTCATTTATTTTACTTTTTATAATATTCATAAATTCATTTCTATATTTAAATATTTTTTCTGCATATTCAATAATTTTTTCATTCCATATTTCTAACATATCTTTTGGTTTATTTTCTAATTTTATTTGTTTTAAATAATTATTTCTCTGTTCTAAAAACTTTAAATACATATTTAAATTATATACATATGCTGGTTTCAATTGTCCTATCATCATATCTAGAAATCTTCTTCTTCCAGCAGGCCCGTCCTTTTAAAATATTTATATCATCTGGTGTAAATATAACTATATTAATATTTCCTAATAATTCACTTAATTTTTTTATCTTTACACCATTAACATTAATACTCTTTTTGTTTGATAATTCATAATCTATTTTACCATTTCTATCACTTTTTTCGTAATTTATAGTAATTTTTGAATAAGATTCTCCTATTTTTATTACTTCTTTTTCCTTATTAGTTCTAAAAGACTTTCCAATAGAACACATAAATATAGATTCTAAAATATTAGTTTTTCCTTGAGCATTATCTCCAAAGAAAACATTTATTCCTTTATTTAATTTTAAATCTAAGTTCTTATAATTTCTAAAATTTTGTAATTTTATATCACTTATCAACATATTGTGCCTCAACTGTGGAAAACATTATCTCTTTTAATCTTTTAGCCTAATTGGTAAAATCATATATTTATAATCCCCATCATCTACTGGTCTTATTATACATGGAGATATGCTTGTCCCAAAATCTAAAAATACTTCTTCATCATCAATTGCTCTTAATGCATCTAAAAAATATTTAGGATTAAATCCAACTTCTAAGTTTTTCCCTTCTGTAGAAACATATATTTCTTCCTTTGCATCTCCTGTTTGGTTTGTACAAGAAATTGTTACTTTTCCTATATCAATCATTACTTTAACAGGATATTTTTTTTCTTTTTCTATACTAGAAGATGAAATTAAGCTAATTCTTTCAAAACAATTTTGTATAACATCCTTATTTACTCTTATTCTAGTTTCCCAATTTTCAGGTATTACACTTGAATAATTTAAAAATTCACCATCTAATAATCTTGTAACAACTTTACAATTTTCCATTTCAAATAACGCTTGATTCTTAGCAACACCAATCTTTATTGTATCAAATGAGTCTAATATAATTTTATTTATTTCATTTAATGTTCTTCCAGGTATTACAGCTGTAAAGTCATTTATCTTAGATTGTAAATATCTACTCTTCCATGCCAATCTAAAACCATCAACAGCAACTAAGTTTAATTTATTATTTGATATTTCAAATAGACATCCTGTAAAAATTGGTCTATTTTCTTCTGTACTAACTGCAAAAATTGTTTTTCTTATCATATCTTTTAATGCGTTTTGTTCTATTTCTATAGAATTTTCTATATTAATTTGTGGTAATTCTGGAAATTCTGTTGGATTCATTGTCGCTAGCTTATATAAAGAACCCTCACATTCTATTACTAAAAGATTTTTTTCATTTAGTTCTATATTTATATCTGTATCTGGTAACTTTCTAATTATTTCACTAAACATTATTGCATTAACTACAGTTGCTCCTTGTTCTTTTACTTCACATTCTATTATATATTCTATACCTATTTCTAAATCATAGGTTGTTAATTTTACTTCATTTTCATTTGTTTGAATTAATATACCTTCTAAAATAGGCATTGTTGTTTTAGAAGCTACAGCTTTTGTTACGGAATTAAGTGCTTTAAGGATTTTATCCTTTTCACAAATTATTTTCATTTTGTCATCGTCTCCTTTATAAATATTAAATATAATTAGCAGTAGTAGTATTAGGTTATGTGGATAATGTGGATAACTATGTGTATAGTTTATTTCCCTATAAAAAATGATGTTGATACTTTTGTGGAAAAATCATAAAGTTATCTACAGGCTAAAAATTAAATATGTGGATAACAAAGTTTTCAACATGTTATTAACAGGTTATCAACATAGGGGTGTGTATATCCAATGTAAAGCTTCCCTAAGAAGAATTTCATATCTATTTTACAAACACAAATTTCTACAAACATAGTTTTTAAAAAAGTAATATTTTCATTTATATATTAACTATTTATCAGTTAATAATATGTTTTTCACACTTTCCACAATTAGTTTAGTATTTTGATTTTCTTTTATTTCCTGCTCTATTTTATTACAAGCATGCATTACAGTTGTATGATCTCTTTTCCCAAAGTCTTTTCCTATTTGCGGTAAAGACATTTGAGCGACATTTCTACATAAGTACATAGCAATTTGTCTAGGAAATGCAATATCATTAGAGCGTTTTGAACCTTTTAATTCCTTTGCACTTATATTAAAGTATTTTGCAACAGTTTCTTGAATAAAATCAGAAGAAATTACTTTATCTTGTTGAGATACAATATCATTTATTGCTTTTTCAGCCATTTCCATTGTGATTGGACTATTAGTTAGAGATGACTTTGCTATTAATTTATTTAGTGTTCCTTCCAATTCTCTTATGTTTGAATCTATTCTTGTTGCTATATTTGATAAAATTTCATCATCAATTATTATATTATCTAATTGTGCCTTTTTTCTTAATATTGCTAAACGTGTTTCATAATCAGGATTAGAAATATCTGCAATAAGTCCCCATTCAAAACGAGATTTTAGTCTATCTTCTAATAATTGAATATCTTTTGGTGGTCTATCACTTGAAATTATTATTTGTTTTCCACTTTCATGTAGAGTATTAAAGGTATGAAAAAATTCTTCCTGAATTCTCTCTTTACCAGCAATAAATTGGATATCATCTATTAGTAAAACATCTATATTTCTATATTTGGTTCTAAATTGCTCATTCTTATTATCTTTGATTGCATTAATAAGATGATTTGTGAATTTCTCTGAAGTTACGTATAAAATTTTTGAATCACGATTCTTTCTTAGTATTTCATTACCAATAGAATGCATTAAATGTGTTTTACCAAGCCCAACACCGCCATAAATAAATAATGGGTTATATGATGTTGCTGGGGCTTCTGCAACTGCTAGTGCAGCTGCATGTGCAAATCTATTGTTATTACCAACTACAAAAGTATCAAAGGTATATTTTGGATTTAATGTAGAATTAGAATAACCACTAGTAGTATCAATTATGGAATTAGAACTACTAGATAAATTAGATTCTTGAACTTCGTCTTTTGCAATAATAGTAACAGAACAATCTTTATTTGTAATAAAATTAAATGTGTTTGTTAATAAATCGTGATATCTTGAATCAATAGCATCTCTTTGAAATGTTGAGCTTGCAAGCAAAATTATGTTACCATTATCTGCACTTTGTATCTCTAAGTTTTTTATCCAGGTTTCATATGAAATCTTTGTGGTTTCATCTTTTAAGAGTTCTTTTGCTTTAGTTAAAAGTTCATTTAATTCACTTTGCATTATTTTTTCAGTCCTTCCAAAATTCTAAAATGATTGCAGAAATTTTACTTATCCACAACTTTATCCACATATGTTGATAAATATCCACACATGTGGAATTAGCAGTAAATTAAGGGTTTCTACAATTATATAACAAGAAAAAATACCTATATTTTATTATATTTTTCTATAATAATAACAGACATATAATAAAATAGTCAATATAAAAAGAAAATTTTATTGCAAATTTGTTTTTTAGTATTGACATAAATAGGAATATTAATGTATAATTGTAACATTATCAAATAAAATGAAATAATCCGTTTAAAACGGTTTATATAAATAGGAGGTGCAATAATGAAAAGAACTTTTCAACCAAAAAATAGACAAGAGCAAAAAGAACATGGATTTATGAAAAGAATGAAAACTAGAGCAGGAAGAAATGTTTTAAAAGCAAGACGTGCAAAAGGAAGAAAAAAATTAAGTGCTTAATTTTAGAGCCATTAAAAATGGCTCTTTTTGTAATTATTAATAAAGAGTGAGTTTTATGAAGAATATATTAACATTAAAGAAGAATTATGAGTTTAGATATGTATTAAATAAAGGAAAAGCATATTATGGAAACCAAATAATAGTATACATAAATAAAAATAAAAAAGGTACTAATATCCTGGGAATAGCTATAAATACTAAGTTAGGGAAGGCTGTAAAAAGAAATAAAGTAAAAAGATTAATTAGAGAAAATTATAGAATAATTAATAAAGAAATTGAACAGGGATATAATATTGTTTTTTTATGGAATAAAAACAAGAACATAGAACAAGCTAATTATTTTGAAATAAAAAATGATATGAAAAATATTTTTAAAAGAGCTAAGTTGTTAAAAATATGAAAAAAGTAATAATTTTTATAATTAAATTATATAAAAGGTTTATTTCCCCTATGTTTAAAGTTATGGGGGTAGAGTGTAAGTATTATCCAACTTGTTCACAGTATACTATTCAAGCAATTGAAAAGTATGGATGCATAAAGGGGATATATTTAGGAATAAAAAGAATAATAAAGTGTAATCCATTTTCAAAAGGTGGATATGACCCTTTAAAATAAAAAAGGAGGATTTATGGGATTATTATCAGATCTTTTTGGATATTTATTAAATGGTCTTTATAATGTATTTAATAATTATGGAATAGCTATAATATTATTTTCTATAATATTAAGAGTAATTTTGGTTCCTATAACTATTAGTCAGCAAAAATCAATGAAAAAAACTTCCAAGATACAAAAGGAAACACAGGAACTTCAGAAAAAATATAAAAATAACCAGGAAAAACTAAATCAAGAAATAATGGAATTGTATAAAAGGGAAAAAATGAATCCTTTTAGTGGATGTTTAAGTGCAATTATACAAATTGTTATAATTCTATCTGTATTTTGGCTTGTAAGTCAACCATTAACTCATATGAAACATGTTCAGGGATTAGAGATTTATAAAGAATATACAAATAAGGTAGAACAAAGTAGTAATAAATCATCATATAAAGAAATAGCAATAATAAATGCTGCTGAGTCAGATTATCAACAAATAACAAACATTTTAAATGATGATAATATAGAAGATAGAGAATCAATGGAAAATAAGAAAGATGCATTAGAGAATTTAAGGCTAAACATGGATTTTATAGGTTTAGACTTAAGTAAAGTTCCAACACAAAGTTTAAATGATTACAAAGTATATATCATACCAATTTTATATGTAATTTCTTCTTTTATTTCTATTAAAATGACAACAAATATTCAAAATAGCAAAGCTAAAAATAGTGAAGAAACAGACAAGGAAAAAGAGTCAAATGAATTAGAAGCAATGCAAAGTATGAATAAAAGTATGACATATATGATGCCTATTATGTCAGTATCAATTGCATTAATAGCACCATTAGGATTAGCATTATACTGGTTGGTAAGCAATATTTTAATGATTATAGAAAGATTAATTATTCAAAAAATTATGAATTCTAAGGAGGAAAAACAAAATGCTTGAAAGTATTATATCTGAAGGAAAAACAACAAATGAGGCTATAGAAAATGGACTTAAAAAATTGAACGTTTCTAAAAATGAAGTTGAAATAAAGGTTTTAGATAATACAGAAAAAAGAAGTTTTTTTAGTATCTTAACTCCAAGGGTTGTAAAAGTAGAATTAAGACTTAGAGAAAAAAAAGAGAATAATGTTAATATAAAAAAAGAAGATAATATTATTACAGATATAGAAGACAGAATAGTAATTTTAGAAAGTTTTTTAAAACAGTTTTTAGAGAAATTACATAATAATGAAATACAATATAAAATTAATATTGTTAATAATAAGATTTTAGTTGAATTGGTTGGAAATAATGCAGGAAAGTTAATTGGATACAGAGGGGAAAACTTAAATTCTTTACAAATAATATTATCAAGTATAGTAAATAGAAATTTTGAAGATAGAGTTAAAGTGCTTTTAGATATTGAGGGGTATAGAGAAAAAAGAGAGAAGACTTTAGAAGAATTAGCAGTAAAAATATCTAAGACAGTATTAAAAACAGGTAAATCAATTACTTTAGAACCAATGTCTGCATATGAGAGAAAAATAATACACAGTAAATTGCAAGAAAATACAAAAATAGATACACATAGTTTTGGTGAAGAGCCAAATAGAAGAATTATTATTTCTAAAAAATAATATAATAATAAATCGGAAGTCAAAGTTCGGATTTTAGTTTATAAATATTAATTATTAAACTGATTTCAAACTTTGATTTTTTTGTTAGGAGGAAGAAAAATGGGGACTATTGTTGCAATCTCGACTGCTATGGGGAATGGCGGAATAGGGATAATAAGAATGAGTGGAAAAGAAAGTTTTAAAATATTAGAAAAAATTTTTAAACCTAAAAATAAAAGGTTTGATGATATAAAAGGATATAATATAAAATTTGGGTATATTGTAAATCCTGATACAGATGAAATAATTGATGAAGTATTGGTGTCTTTTTTTAAGTCACCTAAAAGTTATACTACAGAAGATATGTGTGAGATTAATTCACATGGAGGAATAGTTGTTCAGAAAATGATATTGGAGCAATGCCTAAAAAGTGGAGCCGATATTGCTGAACCAGGAGAATTTACTAAAAGGGCTTTTTTGAATGGAAGAATTGATTTGTCGCAAGCTGAATCAGTAATCGATTTGATTAATTCAAGAACTGAGAAAGAAGCAAAAGCTTCTGTTAATCAGTTACAAGGTTGGTTATCTAAAAAGATAGAAGAAATTAGAAAATATTTATTAGATATAATGTCAGATATTGAAGCAACAATTGATTATCCAGAGTATGATATTGAAGAGGTTACAAATGTAAGAGCTATAAAGCAATTGCAGATTGTATTAGAAAAGTTGGATATTCTAGAGAGGAGTTTTGAAAGTGGAAAAATATTAAAAGAAGGAATAAAGACAATAATAATTGGAAAACCAAATGCAGGAAAATCGTCATTATTAAATTTGATTCTTAATGAAGAGAGAGCTATAGTGAGTGATATTGCTGGAACAACAAGAGATACAATTGAAGAGTATATAAATCTAAAAGGAATACCATTAAAGTTAATTGATACTGCAGGCATTAGAGAAACAAATGATAAGATTGAGGAAATAGGTGTAAATAAATCAATTGATTTGATAAATAATGCAGATTTAATAATTTCAATTTTTGATAATTCAAGAGAATTAGAAAAAGAAGATTATCAAATTTTAGATATGATAAAAGATAAGAAATCTATAATTGTATTAAATAAAATTGATTTAGGAAAGCATGTATTAGAGCGAGAAGAGGAAATATTGAATTTAAATATACCTATTGTGAAAATGTCTGCTAAAATTGGTGACGGTATACAAAGCTTATATGAAAACATTATTAATATATTTAATATGGGAGAGATAGAATTAGATAATTCAATGGTTATAACAAATACAAGACATAAAAATCAGATAAAAAAAGCAAAAGTTCATATTAAAAAAGCAATAGACACTATCAATGAATGTTTACCAATTGATATAATTGGAATCTATATTAAAGAGGCACTTATGGAGTTAGGTTTAATAACTGGACAAAATGTGTCAGAAGATATAATAAATGAAATATTTTCGAAGTTCTGTCTGGGTAAATAATAATTAGAAGTGAATTTTGGAAAGATACATTTAGTTGAAATAAAAAAATAAGGTTAAATTATATAAAAAAAAATGAATTAAAAGATATATAATATTATGAATAAATAAAAACATTTTAATAAAAATAAATTAAAAAATTAAATATAAGAAAATGAAACAAATGATTAAAATAAAAAACAAGAAGAAAGTAAAATAAAAATATATAATAATATTAAAAAAATAAATTATTATAATAAAAGCATTTTA
>CAQIBN010000003.1 GCA_948805675.1 uncultured Clostridia bacterium
GAAGAAACGGAGAATAAAGAGAAAGAGCAAATAAATCACAAAGATAAGAAGAAAATACAAAATGAGCAGTATATTTATAAAGTTTGTGAAGTAACACCAGAAACATATACTATGAAAGAATTAAATAAATTACTTGAAATAGTAAAAAATGATGTAATAGAAATTCCTGTTTTCCTTGCAGCATATTATGGTCTTAGACATAGTGAAGTAGTAGGGCTGAAATGGAGTGCGATTGATTTTGAAAATAACTGGATATATATTAATCATACTATAGTTCAAGTATCGGGGTGTGCCAAAAAAACAGTTGAGGGGAAAATAATTGCTAAAGATAGAACCAAAAGTATTCATAGTAATAGGAAATTGCCTTTATATAAAGAAGTAAAAGATGTACTATTAAGAAAAAAAGAAAGAATTGAACTAAATAAGCTAATATTTAAGAATTGTTATAATAATACTTATTCTGAATATGTATGTGTAAAAGATGACTGAGATATAATAAAACCAAACCATATATCACACAGATTTCTAAAATTAATAAGAAGAAATAAAATGAAGGAAATTAGATTTCATGATTTAGGACATACACTAGGAACTGAGCTAAATGCTAATGGTGTGGATTTAAAGGTAATAGGTGAATTTTTGGGACATGGAAATTTATCTACAACTAAAAGATATTCACATCCAGATGATAGAATAAAGCGAAATGTTGCAAGTGCTTATGAGAATTTAATACATAATGGATAAGATAATAGACAAGAACCGAAGAATCAAAAGTCAAAACGATTTATAGTTAAAAGAAAAAATACTGAAAAAGAAATGCAAGAAGTTAATGCATAAAAAAATAGTACATACATAACTGTATATACTATCAAATTTTTAGATATTCTAAAGATTTAGAAAAATCAAAATCGCCAAGACGCTTGATAAATGGTGAGCCAGGAGGGATTCGAACCCCCGACCCCAGGCTTAGAAGTCAACGAACTTACTTGTTAAGTAATGTTAATTATTTTTAAATGATGTTAATTATTACTTAGAAAATCAACGGTTTTAAGACTTGATTATTAGAAAATGTTTATATTTCAACAAATGAGAAAACTAAAATATTTAAAAAGTTTTTTAGATATTTTTTAGATATTTTAGATAAAAATTCAAAAAGATAAGAAAAAATCGTTAAAATCAGACGAATTTTTAAAAATTTTTTAGATATTTAAAATGCTGAATTAACTACTGGCTACTGATTTTTAGCATTTTATAAATAAATTTTAAAAGGAGATTGTTATGTTTTGGTTAGGATTAATAATCGGACTTGTATTAGGTGCTAATATAAGTCTTTTTTTATATGCAATAATAATTACGGGGAGAGAAAGTGAAAGGAAGCTAAATAATGAATAAAATTAATTTAGAGAAGTTAATAAAAAGTACAGATTTTTTTGCGAATGAGTGTATATTAAGAAATACGCTTGCAATAAGTGAAAAAGAACTAAAATCTATAATAAGCAAAGAATTAAAAAGTATGAAAGAATCTGAAATTGATGATTTTGTATCTGATTTATTAGATATATACAAACTGGAGATATTAAATCAGGATAAAAGGGCTTATAGAAATGTAATTCAGGAAGTAGATAGACAAGATATAGGTTATATTACAGAGCATAGACATCCACGTGGCAGATTTATAATTACATTAGATAACAATATGGCAATGTATGTTTCCACAATTAGTGGCTTAATTGTGGAAAACTATAGTTCAAAAGACGAAATGATTGCAGATATTATTTTGAAACAATGCTTTAATATTGAGTATAATTCTAGTCAGAATAATTTATGTATTAATGCCACTGTTAATTCGGCAGAGTATATATTTAGTAAAAAAATTCTTAAATATATAAAATGTAATTTAAATAATATTTTAAATGAAATATTAAAAAGTAATATTTTATTAACGTATAA
Organism: uncultured Clostridia bacterium; assembly: GCA_948805675.1. GTDB lineage: Bacteria > Bacillota > Clostridia > TANB77 > CAG-508 > CAG-492. Next base: position 1,951 of record CAQIBN010000003.1, read on the forward strand.
AAATCAAAATAATTATAATTTATTTAAGGAATATTTACAAAATGCGGTATCAAATATTATATTTAATTCTTCTAAGAAATTACCTAAAAATATAAATGTTGGAGATAAATTGCAGACTAAATATTGTGATACTGCGACAGTAATTGATATTGATACAGAAAGTGAAACATTAAAATTAGATAAAGAAATTCAAAATGACATTACAGTATTTACAGATGTTATTAGTTATAAAAATGAAAATATTATAAATAAAATTATATCTCTACAAAAGAAATATGAGGATATAGAAATGGAGGCATAAATGAATACTAGATGTTTTGCTTATATTGAAAATGGAAGTTGTTTTGCACTAAATGAGATGTATTGTGAGCAACAACATTGTAAATTTTACAAAGATAAAGAAAAGGCTAAAAAGGAATTTATGAAGAATTATGATAAATGTAAAGAAGATATAAATTATAATATAAAAAAACATTTTAAGAACTTATAGTTCTTATTTTTGTATTAAAGGGGTTGATTTCAATGATTTTAGCTAGTCTTTTAGCTAGTAGTAAATATATTATTGTAAATAAAGATTTAATTCAAATGCTAGGTTTAAATGAAGCCATTATTTTAGGTGAATTATGTAGTGAATATAGTTATTGGGCTAATATTAATAAATTAGAAGAAGATGAGTATTTTTATTCTACAAGAGAAAATATACAAAAAAATACAGGGATAAATGCTCATTTTCAGCGAATTGCTATTAAAAAACTAGAAGAAAAAGGAATAATTAATACTAAGAAAAAAGGAATACCATGTAAAACGTATTATAAGATTGATGAAGAAAAAGTTATTGAGTATTTAAAAAAAGTTCGATTATTGCCAGAAAACTCAGATGTTCACGAAATGAATGACAAGACATTAACAGAGGAAATAACAAGTACATCAGAAGAAAAACAGCAAGATGTTAATGAGGTCAATACAAATAATAATAAAATAAATATTAATAAAAATAATAATAAAGAAAACACAAAAAAACAGTTTGCTGAAAGAGTATTTATGGAACAACATGAATATAATGACTTAATAAAAAAATTTGGATTAGACTTAATAAATCAATTAATTGAGCAATTAAATTTATATAAATTGGCTAAAAGAGAATCTTATGATAATGATTATGCAGCTATTCTACAATTAGCAACTAATAGAGTAGAAGAATTGGAAAAAGAACAGAAAAATTATAATAATTTTAGAAAAAGGAAAAATTTAAACACAAAAAATTATACTGTATGTGAACAAAGAAACTATTCACCTGAATTTTTGAATAGTCTTTTTTGTAATTTAAATAATAATCTGGAGGTAAGCGAAAATGAAAAATCTATTTAATAAATATTATGAATTGTCAGAACAAACGAGAGAAATATTACCAAATTTATATATATTACATGAGCTTGAATCTTTATTATCAGAATATGAAAATATTAATATAATAAGTACAAAGGACAAAGAGATAATTATAAAAGTTGCACTAGAGTGTTGGTATTATAGTAATATAGATGGTGGAGAAGTTGTTAGGAGAATTTTAGATAAGTTAAATTGTAGAAGTATTACTATAGATGAATTGTTAGAATTTGACACAGAAGATTTAATTAACTTAATTACAGAGGAAGAAAAAGACTTTAAAGAAATTTCTAAAAAGAATATTATAATATCAGAATTTACATATAAAAATTTTAAATGTGCTTTTTTTAAAGATAGTACAAAGCTAATTCTTACATTTGAAAGAAATAATTGTGTTGAAGTTTGTATTTTTAATAGTTTTGAAGAAATTCTATGTCATATTATTGATGATAGATTAAAGGTGCAAAACATTTTTAGTGAATAATAATAAATATAAGAAAATACTAAAATATTTATATAATTTTAGAAACATAGATAAAACTATAGATAATATAAAACTTGATATGATAAATTATAATAATTTAGGATATAATAATTGGATTAAATCTATATCTAATAATGGAAAAACATTAGAAGATAAGATTATAGAAATAGATAATAATCGTGTAATAATAAGATTAAAAAAATGGAAGGAATTAATTAGTGAAATACTAGAATATTATAAAAAAACTGATAATATAAAATATCAATATATTTGTTTAAAATATTTTGAAAATAAAAGTTCTGAGAAGATACAAAGCCAATTAAAATTAAATAGAAAAGAACAAAAAGATATGCAAACAGTGATACTGCAGCATATCTTTTTTCGAGCTGTAAGACAAAAGTTATTGAGATATGAAAAATGTGAGTAGCATAAAATTTACAATAAAGGAGAATTTATGGGAAGATATATTATTAAAGCATGGGAAACTCAAGATGATAGAGAAAAGGGAATGTCAGATATTATTGAAAGTAATTTATCTGATATTCAAAAAGCTATAGAAAGAGCAAAAGAATTAATAGAGTCACAAAATTATAATGCAATAGAAGTTAAAGATACAAAACAAAAAGTAACATATTATTTTCGTACTCCAGCTGAAGAAAAAGAATTGGAAGAAGAAATAGAAGATGCTAAAGTCCAAGAAAAAATCAACAAGTATGCAAAGTTGGTTTATAATAATACTCTTCAAGATGATGGTGAAAATGTATCAGGTTTAGTAGCAGATGTGGTTAAACATCTACAAGATATCATAAAATATTTTAAAACAGAAAAACAAGAATTAAGTAAAGAAGAAATAGATGATATTATTAAAGAAACAAATGATTTAATAGAAGAATTAGAGCAAAATTATGATAATAGAGATTATATTTCATTGTTTACTCATTCTATGTCTGGATTTTATACCATAGATAAAGCAATTAAAGATATACTAAATGATTTGCTAGATTATTATGAGAGCAAACTCGAAACAATGGAATTTGGAGAAGCAAATATTACAAATGTAGTAGATTATTATTTTGATAATAATGATATTAAAAATCTAATGGATTATGGAGCTGACAGAGATGAAAATACTATGCCTACCATTTCTGAATTATATAGAGAAATATTAGACGAATTAAAAATAAAATATGAAAGAATATATACAGAAGAAATTAGTGATGGTAAATATAGTACAATTATATCTTTTGATAAGAATAATGAAATTATAATAGATATTAGTGCATGGAATAGGAATGAGGAATTATCAGAAAACATTGAAAGTATAAAACAAGAATATATTAGAGTTCAAAAAAAATTAAAAAATGAAAAAATAGAAAAGATTAAAACTTTAAATTTAACAAAATATGTGGAGGATTATTATTGTACTAATATTTTTAAAGAAATGGTAAGTTCAGATGAGTATAAGACTATTAATAAAAAGGAACTTTTATCAAATATGTATGAAGAGATTTTGAAGAAAATAGAAATTAATGTTGCATTTGTTACTATTGATGAAATTAATAAAAATAAATATAAAACAACAGTAGTATTTTCAAATGGACGTTCGGATTATTATTATTCAAAGGATATGTGTAGTAAAGAAACTGCAATAAAAAATATTGAAAATATGAGAGAGTCATATATTAAAATGCAGCAAGAAATAGAACAAAATGAGCAAGATATGGAAATGGAATAAAAAATTTTGAAAATGGGCTGAAAATAAAAAATCAACATGTTAATATTAAATAAAGAGGAGGAATAATTGGAACAAATACATGACATTAAAGAGGCTGTGGCATTATATGATAAAGTTTTATCAAATTTAATAGGTAATGCTACTGAATGGAAAGAATTTTTAAAATTCAATTCTAAATTTTACAAATATAAATTCCACGAAAATTTATTACTATATGCTCAGGATAAAAATATAACAGCTTGTGCAACGTTTGATGAATGGAAAAAAGTTGGTAGATATGTTAAGCCAAAACCTCATTCAAAAACACTAAAAACAATATATCAGCAAAATGGCAGATTATATTTAAAATCTGTATTTGATATAAGTTCGACAAATAGTAAATATGATATAGATTTTAAGCTTTGGGAAACAACAGAAACGGAAACTATAAATATTCTATCAAATAAGTTAGATATATATTTAGAGAATACCGAAGGTAAATTAAGTAATATAGTAACTAGTTATTTAGGTAATATGATAGAAGATAATGAACTATCTGAAATATTAGAATTATCACAAGAACAGATATATAATGATGATTTTTTAAGTTCTTTTTTTGAAAGTGTTACAACAATAGTAATGAATAGGTGTGGTGTAGAATATGAGCCAAATTTGGAAAGATTTGAAAACATTAATGATGTGCAAGTGTTAAAGAAATTGGGGTATATAGTAAATAAATGTAGCTATGATTTAATTAGAATTGTAGAATTAGAAATTAAAGAAAAATTAAAAAAACAAGAATGGGAGGAAATGTTTAATGAAAGAAATAATATTACAGAAAATGAGCAAAACAATGGAGGAAACGAGACCAGTAAAATATCAAGAATTGATAATGACAGGAACAATAAACGAGATATTGGAGAATTACTCACAAGAGATAGCAAGTCAAGAAAAACAAATAGAAGAACAATTAAGAACAAAGCACCAAAAACCAGATACAGACGAGTTTATCGCACTAGCACAATACGAAAATATGATACGCAGTTTGAAAATGGAAGTAATAAACAACATGATAGAGGAAAAAGTGAGAGCAATATAGGTTATGAAGATGGAGTAGTACAAACTACTCTTTTTAATTTGCCACAAATTAATGAAGAATCTAAAAAACAAACACCTGTAGAAAGCACTTTTTCTGGATATAAAGTTGGGGACTTAGTTTATTTAGAGCATGATAAACCTCAATACATTAGAAAAATTGATATTGAAAAAAATCAAGTTTTAGTTAGTATAAATTCTAACACAGATGCGATACTACAGTTATATTCTATTCCAGAATTTGAAGATAAATTATACAATAATTCATTAAATAAAAAAGTTATAGAAGATAATAAGCAAAGTGATTTAGAGAAATTAGCAAAAATAACAGACATAAATCCACTTATAGAAAATGAAGAGATAATACAAACGCCTACAACGTCTGCACTATTTAAAATTTCTGATGACTTAAAAAAAGATAGTATTGGTTTGAAAAAGAAATATGAAGAAAACATAGTAGCAATAAAATTGCTAAAGCAACTAGAGTATGAAGATAGAGAGGCAACAGATGAAGAAAAAAATATACTTGCAAAATATAATGGTTGGGGTGGTCTTTCTAAAGTATTTGAAGAAAGTTCAGAACAATATTATGAACTAAAAGAATTATTAACTCCAGAGGAATTTAATAGTAGTAGAGAAAGTGCATTAACCTCTTTTTATACGGAGCCCTATATTATAGATTTTATGTATAAAGCTATTCAAAAATTTGGAATAAATAGTAAATGTAGAATTTTGGATCCATCAGCAGGGGTTGGAAATTTTTTAGGTAGAATACCTGTAGAATTGGAAAATAGTAAAGTAACTGCTATTGAAAAAGACGATTTAACAGGTAGATTATTAAAAAAAATATATGCTAATGCTGACATTCAAGTAAAGGGGTATGAGGATACGAAGCTAAATAATAACTATTATGATATTGCTATAAGTAACATTCCATTTGGGGAATTTGGAGTGTTTGATAGAAGTTATGATAATAGTTTAAAAATACATGACTACTATTTTGAAAAAACACTTGATAAAGTAAAACCGGGCGGGATTGTGGCATTCATCACAAGTAGATTTACTCTTGATAAACGAGATAGCAAAGTAAGAGAATATGTAGAACAAAGAGCAAATTTTATAGGTGCAATAAGATTACCCAATACAGCATTTAAGAAAATTGCAAATACTGAAGCAATATCAGATATTATATTTCTACAGAAAAAAGGAAAAGAATTAGAATATAAGGAAAATTGGATTGATACTTTTGAAATAAGAGATGGAATACATATAAACGGTTATTTTGCAAATAAAAAATATATGATTAAAGGTAATATAGAGTTTTCTACCAATCAATATGGAGAAACATTAGATATTGTATCAAATGGAGATTTAAAAGAGCAATTAGATGAAACACTAAAAATGTTACCTAGTAATATTGTTGATATGCAGGAATTAGGACAAGTATATGCTGAGGAAAAAGGAGAGTCAATACCAGTAGGAGAACAATATAACAATGTGAAAGATTATACTTATACTGAAATTAACGGAATAATTTATTATAGAATTAATGATTATTTATATGAGCAAAATAAAAATCAAACTGCTATAGAAAGAATAAAAGGACTTATACAAGTAAGAACAGCATTAAAAAATCTAATTGACATTGAAAATAAAGATATTCCAGATATCGATATAATTCCATATCAAACAAAATTAAATCATGTATATGATGAATTTGTTAAGAAATATGGATATATAACAGATAGAGGAAATGACCTAGCATTTAGAAATGATGCTGATTACCCTTTATTAATATCATTAGAAAAACAAGATAAAAAAACAAAACAAGTTACAAAAACAGATATATTTACTAAAAGAACAATTAAGCCATATAAGGAAATTACACAGACAGAAAATGCAAAAGAAGGTTTAATTGCAAGTATTAATCAAAGAGGAAAAGTTGATATAAAATACATAATGAAACTATGTGGTAAAGATTATGATACAGTTACTGAAGAATTAAAAGGACTTATATATCATAACCCAGAACTTGCAAAGCAAGGAATTGATGAAGATTTAGCAGGTTGGGAAACTGCTGACCAATACTTATCTCGGGAATGTAGTAGAAAAATTAAGAATAGCAGAAAGATATGCACAAGAAGACGAGCAATATGAAGAAAATGTAATGATGTTAAAAGAGATACAACCTGCTAGGATACCAGCAAGTGATATTGAAGTAAAGCTAGGTGCAACTTGGATTCCAGAAGAATATATAACACAATTTATAAAAGAAAAATTTAAGCTAGAGAATAAAGAAATATCAGCATTTTATCAAAAAAATCTCGGTAAATGGTTTTTAGATGTAAGATGTTATTGCAGTAATGTTGAAGTTAATACTATTTATGGAACAAATGAAGTTAATGCACTAGACTTAACAAAAGATGCACTAAACTTACATGCAACGAATGTATATGACAGAGTTAATGAAAAAAGTGTTTTAAATAAAGAAAAAACAATGTTAGCAAGGCAGAAACAAGACTTAATAAAAGAGGAATTTAGAAACTGGATTTTTGAGGACTCTGAAAGAAGAAAGGTATTAGAAGATATTTATAATACACAATTCAATGCGATTGTAGATAGAGAATTTGATGGTAGTTTTCTAACATTCCCTGGCATGAATCCTACAATAAAATTACAACCTCATCAAAAGAATGCTGTGGCAAGGATATTGTTTAGTGAAAACTCTACGCTACTTGCACATGTTGTAGGAGCACGGCAAAACATATGAAATGATAGCAGGAATAATGGAAATGAAAAGATTAGGAATATCTAATAAACCTTTAATGATTGTTCCAAATCATTTAGTACAGGAAACCGCAAAAAGTTTTTACGAATTATATCCCAATGCAAATATTTTAATTGCAAATAAAGATGATTTTCAGAAACAAAAAAGAAGAATATTTTCAGGTAAAATTACGACAGGGGAATATGATGCTATCATTATGGCACATTCTTCTTTTGAAAAAATGCCTATGAGTAAAGAAATTGAAGAACAACATATTAATAAACAAATTTATGAAATAGAAGTTGCAAAGCAAAATATAAAAAATCGTTCAACAGTAAAACAATTAGAAGGTGCAAAACAACGATTACAAAAAAGATTAAAGATATTATTAGATTCAAAACAAAAAGATAATGTTATAAATTTTGAGGAAACAGGAATTGATTATTTAGTCGTAGATGAAGCACATTTGTTTAAAAATTTAATGATACAAACAAAACTTAATGATGTAGCAGGTGTAACAGGTGCAAATTCTCAGAGAGCTTCCGACCTTTATATGAAAACAGAATTTTTATTAGATAAGCAAAATGGTAAAGGTGTAATTTTTGCTACAGGAACACCCGTATCAAATTCTTTATCTGAACTATATGTAATGATGAAATATTTAGAGCCACATATTTTAGAAAAAATGGGGATATATAGTTTTGATGAATGGGCATCTACTTTTGCAGAGGTTACGAATTCTTTAGAATTAGCACCTAGTGGAAATGGTTATCGTGTCAGACAGAGATTATCAAAATTCCATAACCTTCCAGAATTAATGTCAATATTTAGAATGGTAGCAGATATAAAAACAAAAGAAGATTTGAATTTACCTGTACCACAAATAAAAAATGGAAAGCCAACAATTATAGCATTAGAGTCTAGTAATGAACTAGAAGAATATATGCAAGAAGTTGTCAAAAGGTCAGAGGAAATACAAAGAGGCAATGTTGATCCAAAAGAAGATAATATGTTGAAGATAAGTAGTGAGGGTAAAAAAGCAGCATTAGATTTAAGACTGGTAGATTCAACACTTGGAGAAACTAAAAACTCAAAAGCAAGAGCAGTAGCAGAACAAATATATAAAAATTGGATTGAAGGAAAAGAACAAAAATTAACTCAAGTTGTTTTTTGTGATTTATCTACTCCAAATGCAGATAGATTTAATGTATATGATGAAATAAGAAAAATATTAATTGAAATGGGTATTCCAGAAAATGAGATTGATTACATACATAACTCGAAAACAGATATACAAAAGACAAAGACATTTCAAAAAGTTAGAGATGGAGATATTCGTGTGTTTTTAGGTTCTACTAATAAAATGGGAGCTGGTACAAATATACAAGATAAATTAAAGGTATTACATCATATTGATGCTCCTTGGAGACCTTCAGATATAGAACAAAGAGAACGGAAGAATATTAAGACAAGGTAACATGAATAAAGAGGTTGAAATAATAAGATATGTAACCAAAAAGAGTTTTGACGCTTATGTATGGCAAATTCTAGAAACAAAGCAAAAATTTATATCGCAATTATTTGCAGGTAGCAAAGAAATAAGGACTATGTCAGATATAGATAATACAACTATGAACTTTGGAGAAATAAAAGCAATTGCTACTGATAATAAAGAAATCATGGAAAAGTTTGAGATTGATATGAAAGTTCAAGAGTTAAAACTAAAAGAACGAAATTATAAAAATCAAAGATATATTTTTGAAGATAAGATAAAAACTTTTTTACCAAAGCAAATCGAAAGAGAAAATAATTTTATGGAAAGATGTAAAGCAGATTTACAAATTAGAAATAAAGAAACATCTCAGAGTTTTATTATGGAATTAAATGGCAAAATATTTTATGATTCAAAAGAAGCAGGTGAAGAAATAATAAAAAGTGTGAATAAAAATATTGATAAAGATGTTTTGTATGAAATAGGAAAATATAGAGGTTTTACATTATATTTAGCTAATAAATTTAATGATACAGAAATCTATTTTTCTAAAAATGGTAAATATTCTGTTCGATTGGCACAAATACCTAGTTTAAATATTCAAAGAATAGATGAAAAATTAAACAATTTTGAAAATGATATTAAACATAGTGAACAACAAATAAATGGGTATAAAAGAGAAATTGAACAATGTAAAGTAGAATTAGAAAAGCCATTTGCAAATGAAAAGGAATTGAAACAATTATTACAACGTCAATCAGAATTAAATAATAAATTAAATTTAAATAATAAAAAAGATGAGCCAATTTTAATTGAAGATGAAACAAAAGAAGAAAATCAAGAAAGTAAATATTCGCAAGAAAACGAAGAAATGGAGGAATAAAATTTGAAACAACAAGAACAACTTTGTAAATATTATTCAGAATTATTTTTTAAAATGCTACTAAAAAAGGCATATAGAAAAGTTAATTTAAAAGAAATTAAAATTACACATAATATTAGTGATACAGGTATTTTAAATATCATTGCTACAGATGGGCGTTATAGTTATGATATGTATATAGATAAATTAGAGTGTAAAAATAGACCTATTGAAGTGTTTGAAATAAGTACATATAGTGATACTAAGATATTTAATCAAGTTACTCTTGAAGAAATAAACTAACCTAAATATTGAAGAATTGAGGTGGTTAAATTGAAAATATAGTAATAAATAAAAAAAGCTAATAGCTTTATTTTTTTATACTAGGAGGTCTTAAATTGTTTGGAATTAATAATAAACGAAAAGAACAAGAATTAGTAAGAACTATGATACTAGAAGAAAAAATTAGACTATATCCATTTAAAGATGTTTATAGGGTATATGGGGACACTTTCGAAAATAGAGCAGCATTAAAAAAAGTAGGAATTGTTTTTAAAGAACAATATGATGGTGTAATAATTACTAAAGCGGATTTAAATAAATTTTTGGAAAATGATACTCCTGTTAGAATGAAAATTAATCAAGTAATAGAACAGTCAAAACAAAATAGCAAAGACGCTATAGCACAAAGTATTGTAAATGGAAGAATATCACTATATCTATCAAATGATACATATAAAGTTTATGGTGCAAAAATGAACCAAAAGAAAGATTTATATAATGCAGGTTTCGAGTTTAAGGAAACAGATTCTGAGTTACATACTAAAAACTTTACAATGAGTAAAGAAGATTTTGAGAAAACTTTTAGCCCACAAGTTATAGAGTATGTAGATAAATTTAATAAAAAGAAAAATTATAATAAACAATTAAATGAAAGCCATACAATAGAAGATAATGAACAAGAAATGGAGAGTGTCTAATGAAAAATATAAAAATGCTAATTAGTAAAAATGGTTTAGAAAAACTAAAGGTTCTTATGGAAGAATGGTATTTAACAGAGTGTATTGTTAATAATAGTTCAGAAGTCGATGATGTAAATATAATTAATCAACCTACTATATTGGAAAAGTTACACGACTTAATATATTTTAGAAAAGATAATTTAAAGGAATATGATATAGACTTTTTAGAATTATCGTTAAGAGAATTAAAAAATAAAAAAGATATACCTTATTGTTACATTTTGAGTGAAGACAATAAGGTATTTTCAATAGTTGAAAACAAGTTGTCTCGAGAAAAAATAAATGAGTTTCAAAATGAAAATAGTTTTGAAATGGAATAGGAGGAAAAGCTTGCCAGATGTAAAAATGCCAAATCTACAGGCAGTTTTTGGTGGGAATAAAATAACAGAAAATAAGTCTGTTATTGAAGAAAAGACACAAGAAACAATACAAGAAACTGTAGATAAAGATATAGATAAATTTGAAAAAATATTAAATATAAATATAGATAATTTAATTGAATTTAAAGAACATATATTTAATGAAATATCAGAAAATAAATTTGAGGAATTAGTAGAAAGTATTTCTCAAAATGGTGTACTTGATCCAATTATTGTTAGAAAAAGTATAGATGATAAATATGAAATAATAGCAGGACATAATAGAGTTAGAGCATGTAAAACATTAAAAATGCAAACAATACCAGTAACTATAAAAAATGTAGATGATGATACTGCAAAACTTATAATGATAGATACAAATATTAATAGACGTGATAAGTTATTGCCTAGTGAATTAATGAAAGCATATTCAATGAAAATGGAAATATTAAAAAATCTTAAAGGTGGACAGACTGTCCACAATAAAGCAAACTCAACGGAGAGTAATAAAACAAGAGAAAAAATTGCTGAGCAGGAAAATGTTTCAGGCAGACAAATTGCTAGATATTTAAGATTAAAAGAATTAATACCAGACATTTTAAGATGTGTAGATAAAGATTTAATACCGTTTTTAGCAGGTGTAGAGTTATCTTATTTAAAACCAAAAGACCAAGAAACTATAATATCAATTTTAAATGATAACCCTACATTGAAGATTTCAGTTAAACAATGTGAAATATTAAAAAACAAAAAAGATAAATTGACAGAAGATTATATTTTAGATGTATTAAATAAAAAGACAGCAAAGCAAAAACCTAAATTCACAGGAAAAGTAAAACAAAATATAGTAAAAAAATATAAAGACAAATTTAAAAATGATGATGAATTTACTGAATTAATTGAAAAATTGCTAGAAAGTTATTTTAATTCTGCTGAAATTTAGGCATACATTTGTAATACAAATTTTAAAAAGTAATACTTGTTGAGGGCTTTGCCCTCAAGCAGTTTTGGGGTGGATGTAATACACCTATTCTTGCACTACAGTGGTCTAGTAAATACAAGGAGGTTTAGTGGGGCTTTGGAGGAAAAAAGTAAAAGATATAAAAGAATATCATTCTTTATTGATATACAAAGTAATGACGCATTAGATAAATTATCAGCTAAAAGTAACTCAAATAAGTCTGAAATAATTAGAAAATTCGTCGCAGAGGGTTTAACAGTAAAAACTACAAGAGACGACTTGGATTTTATATGTAAAGTAATTTCAAAACAAATAGAAGTAACTTTAAAGAAGGATATTCAAAGAATAGTAAGTTTAATCATTAAAAACACTTTTTCTTCACAAAATACTAATTATTTATGTATGGAATTATTAAAAGAAAATAAATCTATAATAGATATTAGAGAGATAAAAGAAAAAGCAGATAGATATGCAGCTGATTATGTGGCAAAGAAGGCAAATCCTAAATAGAATATTAATAAAAAATAAACACATATTAACCAAAAGTTAGTAGGTGTTTTTTATTATGCCCTAAAAGGAGGTGCAAAATAATTGGCATTTGACGTTTTTTCAAAAGTCAGATGTCCTTCGCCGAATAAAAAAGATACTGCTACAAAAAATTACAAGCACATTTTTTATATATCGAATAGAACACATTGCCTAAAAAATGAATATGGAAATACATTATTTGGAACAATATATGATTTTGAAGATATTGAAAATACAAACAATACTGAAATTGCAAACTACATATATAAAAAATCTAAAAATAAAACAAATATGTATCGTGGAATTGTATCTTTATCAGAGCAAGATGCTATAGAACAAGGATTAACAGATAGAGAAAGTTGGGAAACAATGTTTATAGATAGTGTTTCTGATATATCAAAAAATTTAGGTATATCATTTGTAAATCTTGAGTGGATTGCTACAGTACACTACAAAAAGGGAAATCCACACTTGCACTATGTTCTTTGGGACAGAGAGCAAAAAATAAAGGATCCTTTTATAAAAGTAAGTACACAACATAAAATTAGAAATGCATTAAAAAGAAATATCTACAGAGATTATTATATTGAAATTATGAATAATAAAAATCAAGCAAAAAAAGATTTGAGAAATGAGCAAATAAGACAAGAATTTAAAGCAATAGATAAGAATTATTGTAATAGTAAAATTGCCTATATTAATTTAGATAAACAATTAATAAAAGAATTAAGAGAGGATTTAAGGACTATAAAGAGAATGCTACCAACAGAAGGTAGATTAAATTATGCTTTTATGCCAGATACTGTAAAAGAAAAAATTGATGAATTTATAGATAAATTAATTGAAAATAATTTTGATTGTAAAAAAAGCTATAATAGTTACATTGATTCTTGGAAAAAGATAACTGAATTTTATGAAAGTATTTATAAAGAAAAAATGTTATATCATGCTGACATAGAGGCTCATAAAATTCTTGGAAATCAATTATTGCGATATTTTAAAGATGAACAATATATGTATTATAGTATTGAACAAATACTACAAGATTTATATTGTATATTATCTCGAAATGAAGAAAGTGAAAGAGAATTTTTACAAATGTATGTGTTTAATAAAGATTTATCGATATATGCTAAAAAAGAATATGCCTTTAAGCAGAAATTTAGTGATTATATTGAAAGAGGTGCGTAATGGGACACGATAATAATCTTATGAGAATAATGTATTGTTTTCCAGAACAAGAACCTAAAATATTAAAAGTAAAAAAAGAATTAAAAGCATTATCAGAATTGATGCAAACCCAGTTCTTTGAAACAACAATATATAAAGGTATGATTTTAATATATGACCCAAAAGGGATTGTAAAATATTCAAAATCACAAAAGTTAGATGGGCTTTATTTAAGAGGTCCTTTTATTTTTGCTGGAAATGATACATTAGAACTTGACTTTAAAAGTTTAAAAATTGAAGAGATTAGATATTTACAAAAACATATTACACAAGAAAAACAAATAGAAGAAATGGAAATGTGAAAGGGGGAGTTTATATAAAATTTAAAAAGGTATTAATAATTGTGATAGTTTCACTATTGCTAATGCCAGTTAGTATAATATTTGCTAGTATAATCCATTTTAAATTATCAAAAATGGATTTTATTTTAGATATTTCAATTATAATTAAAAGTATAATTTCAAATAGAAATCATATACTATTATTTATTTTTACCCAAGCATTTGCAGAATTTTTTATATTGTATATGTTTATATGTAGTAAAAAAAATAATTTATCTACAGAAACTAATACAATAACAAAAAATATAAAAACACCAAAGATTTATGGTAATGGTCAATATGGTACTGCTAGATGGAGTAGTAAAAAAGAGTTATTAAAGAAAGCTACTATAAATACTATAAATACTACTAAAAATGGAAATATAAAAAAAATAAACTTTTCCAAAGGTGGCTTGGTAGTCGGTTTAGATAAAAAGAAAAATGAAAACAAAATTATGTGTATTTCAGAAGATTATCACTCTCTGATTATTGGTAGTACAGGAGCAGGTAAGACTAGAAGACTACTATTACCTAGTGCAATGAATTATGCACTAGCAAGTAACTATGGAAAAAATAAAAATAGTTTAGTATTGACTGACCCGAAGGGCGAGTTGTTTCAATATTTATCGCCATATTTTAAAAGTTTAGGTTATAAAATTATAACTATAGATTTTAAAAATCCTTTAAAATCTACACGATATAATTTCTTATCTCCAGTTATTCAAGCTTTTAAAAATGGAGATATACGAAAAGCAGAGGAGTATTGTTGGGACATTACACAAGCACTTGTAGGAAATGAAGATACTAAGATGGAAAAAATATGGAAAGATGGTGAAATGAGTATTATTGCGGGTACTATAATGACTGTAGTAGCTGAAAATATGGACCATCCAGAGTTCCAAAACTTGACTAATGTTTATACGTTTATTTCAGAAATGTGTCGTAGTGATAACGGAAGAATGCCTATAAATTACTTTATAGAAAATTTATCACCTGACCACCCAGCAATTAATATATTTGGTATTGCTCGAATTGCACCAGAGAAAACTCGTTCAAGTTTTTTTACATCTGCACTTACAACATTAAGGTTATTTACTTCACAGACTGTATATGATATGACTTGTGAAAGTGACTTTGACTTACAAGATATTGGAAAAGACAAATATTTAGTAGATATAATTTTGCCAGATGAAAGGCTTACATATTATTCATTAGCAAGTTTATACACAAAGCAACAGTATAATGCACTAGTAGAATATGCTGATAGCCATCGGTGGAACATTAGAAACTAGAGTTGATTTTTTATGTGATGAGTTTGGAAATTATGCACCTATAGAGCGGTATACGGTAATATGTTGACTGTAGCAAGAAGTAGGAATATTTTTTTCCATTTTTTCTTACAACGGTTTCTCTCAATTGGTTAAAGTGTATGGAAAGGAAACAGCTGATTTAATAAAAGATAACTGTCTTTTATGGATTTATCTAAAAACAGCCTCGTTTGATACAGCAAATGATATTAGCAAAAAGTTAGGAAATTATACAACTACTTCAGATAGTAAATCAAATTCATATACTAAAAATCAAAATGGCAGTAGTAGTGAATCAATTAATTTAGTATCAAGACAATTATTAACAGAAGAAGAAATATTAAGAATTGAACCACCAGAAGCAATTGTAATGGTTACAGGCTCACACCCTTATCTTGCTACACTTCCAGATTTATCACAATATAAATTTAATGAAATGCTAGGGTTAGGAGATAAAAAGAAAAATACGGAAATAAGAGAATTAAGAGAAAATGCAAGATTATCAAGAGAGCCTAAAAAGATTGAGTTATGGGGGATTTGGAAAGATTATTAGAAGATTTTAAAGAATTTATATGATTTTATAGACTTTTTATAAAATATGTAATAAAATATTTACCATAGGAAATGAGAATAAGCAGAATGTGAACGTGTCGCTGATTCCATAAGAGGAGGTGATGCGTATGTTGCTAGAACAATATGTTTTTCAACTATTATTTTTACTTTTTTGTGATTTTGTAATGGTTACGGTTATCGCAATCGCCTTATTTATAGCGTTAGTTATTATTATAAGGAAAAGAGAAAAAGAGCAAGAAAAAAAATAACACACTCTGCTTGGCACGCGGTTGTGTTATTTTTTAATACATAAGCGACACCACATTCTGTGGTTTCTCGTTTCCTTAATATTATTATAGCACTTTAAAAGGAAAAGTCAATTAAGATATGAAAAATAATATATTTTTAAAAGTTATAAATGTCAATTTTGGCATTTTATTTTTTTATCATTAAAACAAGAAATTTTGGAGGATTTATGTATGAAAGAAAGAATAAAAAAACTTATAAATATAAAAAGAATAGAAAAAGTAGGACTTGCTTTAACAAGTCTTTTTTGTTGCACAAATACTTGTTTTGCAACTATGCAAAATTCAAAAATAGTTACAGGAACTGAAAGTTTAATATCTGACTTAACAAGTTGGCTATTAATTTTAGCACCAGTTTTAACAGTATTATTGGTTGGTTATTTCTTTTTGAGAAAAGCAGCAAGTGATGAAATGGATGCAAAAAGATGGGACAATAGAATTAAAGTTGCAATTATTTCTTGTATTGGAGTGATTGTAGCAAGTGGTTTAATTAATGTTATTATGAATTACTATAAATAATGGAAGTGAGGTAAAAGTTTGGAAAATATATTAAAAACTTTATTATCTTCTATTGTCTCAGGTGCAAATGGTGTCATCAATTTATTACTAAATAATTTAATGGATACTTGTTTTCATGCAGAAAATAGCATACTAAAAGCTAATGAAAGTGGAGTTCAACTGTCTTTAGATGGTTTGCAATCTATTATATTATCTTTTTCAATAGGATTAATAATTTTAAAAGCACTAAAAAAGGGTTTTGATATGTATGTGCTATGGACAGAACGGAGAGTCGGAATTGCCTATTGGTACATACATTATGTTTTTTGTCCGTTCAATTGTAGTAGCATTATCATTTGAATTCTTATTTAATCTAGTAATAGATATAGCAGAAATGTTTGGAAATCAATTACTAGACTCTCTGGCTTTTGAAAATATGTTACCAGATTGGGGATATGTTGTTGAATTTTGTATGACATCTATATTTTCTAGTATTACAGGATTAATAACAGTAATATTATTTGTAATTTTATATGTACAGTTTTTAGTTAGAGGAGTAGAAATTTTAATATTACGATTAGGTTTTCCAATTGCATGTGTAGGGTTATTAGAATCTAATAGTGGTATATTCCAAAGCTATTCTCAAAAAATGTTTAAAAGTGTTTTAACTGTTATTGTTCAAATAATATTGTGTAAATTAGGTTTAGCATTAGTATTTACAGGTCATTGGTTTTATGCAATAGCAACAGTTATGATGGCACTAAAAACACCATCATTTTTACAAGAATTTATGTTAACAGGAAACTCCGGACGAATAAGTGCAGTTATTATGAACACAAGCAAAACTATAGAATTATCAAGACAAGTAAAAAACATAATTACAAAGGTGAAGTGAGGTGTTTAAGTTTAGATGGACCTATTAAATATATTAATTTTAATAATTAGAACAACTATAATACCTGCTCGGAGTTGTGCTGAGAGTAATAATTATTTTGATAAAAATGATGTATGAAGAAGAGTCAAATGCTATGTATAAAAAGAAATTAATTAATACAATTGCATTTGGTATAACTGCAGAGCTCATATATGTGATTTATGATGTTTTAAATTATTATTATAGATAGGGAGAAAGTATGGAAGATAAAAATATAAATACAAAATTATATATTCCAAGTAATGTAAAAACCCGTTTTGAGTTTATACGTGGGTTTGGAATAAAAGAATTAATTCTTACCTCAATTGTGGTAGCTTTTTTGATTGTAATAGCATTTATAATTAATTTTATTACAAAAGATTCAATAGTGCCTGTTTTAATTGTGCTGTTGGGAACAGCAACTATGATAATTATAACAGCAAAAGATACAAATAATTTATCTGTATTAGATATGATAAAAAATATGATTGAATTTGCAAGTATGCAGAAAATTTATAAATACAAATACTTTGGTAAATGGAGGGAATAAATGTTATTTGATTTGTTAAAAAAGAAGAATAAAAATAATATTGTGTCGTCAGCAGAACAAGAAATAAATATTTTAGAT
The DNA here is from genome assembly GCA_948805675.1 of uncultured Clostridia bacterium. Lineage (GTDB taxonomy): Bacteria > Bacillota > Clostridia > TANB77 > CAG-508 > CAG-492. Next base: position 20,371 of record CAQIBN010000003.1, read on the forward strand.
ATAAAAAATAATTTAATATATACAAGAGATAATTTAGTTATTGCAATATTAAAAATTAATTCTCTTAATATGCAGTTATTTTCTAAAAAAGAATTAATAAATAAAATAAAAGATATAACATCTGAATTATCAACAGAAACCAAAGAATTCAAGATGACATCTATTGCTAGACCTGTTGATGTAGGAAGTTTGATAGAATTTTTAAGAGCTATATTAAATAACTCTACAGACAGTATTCAAAAAAGATTATTAAGAGAAAACATAAGAGAAACACTTAATTTAACACTTATAGGTGATGCAGTAGAAAGACAGAATCTGCTTATTATAAGTGAAGTTTTAAGTGATAATTCAGAACAGGAAATACAAAAAAGAGCACGTGAAATTGTGCAAAAATTTGATAATTGTGGAATGAAACTAGAAATACTAAATGACCAGTACTTAATACAAGTATGCAATAGCTTTACTAATATGAGTGTTGCAACAAAAGAAGATTCAGACTATCAAGATTACATTCCTAACTTAGTAGCTTAAGGAGGTTTAGAAATTGAAGAAAACAGATTTAAGAACAATTAGAGAGAATAAAATATTGCTTAACATACTAACTCCTATTTCTGGAATAGAATATAAATCAAATCGAATGAGAATAGGAGATACCTTTGCTAAAATTTATACAATAGTAAAATATCCTCAAAATGTTTCTATAGGGTGGTTATCTAAAATAACCAATATACCTAATACAGTAAGTACTCAAATATTTGAGCCAACTGATAATACTTTACTATTAGAAAATATATCAAAGGGAATTAAACAAAACGAGGCATTACTTAATACTATAAATGATGCAGTAGAAAGACAAAGGCTTGAAAGAGAAATAATATCTGCTGAAGAACTTATTAAAAAAATAGATAATGATGGAGAAACTGTAGGTTATATGACTATAGTTATTATGGTCATTGCAGAAACAGAGGAAGAGCTATCTAAAAGGTGTAAAAAAATAGAAACTAAACTATCAAGTATGCAAATGAAAGTAAGGTGTCTTGCAAGTTTAGTAAAGAATGCATTTAGATGTGTTGCTCCATTTTTTAGTTCAGATAAAAAAATAAAAAATATAGCAAAAAGAAATGTACCACTTTCTACTTTTGTTGGTGGCTTGCCATTTGCTAGTAGTCGGATTTAATGATGGGTCCGGTTATTATTTTGCTCGTGATATAGATGGAGGAATTATTGCATTAGATACTTGGAAACGTGGAAACGACAGAACAAATAGTAATTTTGTTATAATGGGAACAGCACGGAGTACGGAAAGTCTACAGTAACAAAACATCTAATATTAAATGAAATAATGATAGGAAATTCATGTTTAATAATTGACCCAGAGCGGAGAATATAAAGACCTTACGCATAATCTGGGTGGAGATTGGATTGATGTTTCAGGTGGTAGCAATAGAGGTAGAATTAACCCATTACAAATAAAACCTGCACCACAAGATGAAGAAAATGAAGATGTAAAAGGAATTTATGATACAGGTAAAGGTCTTGGAGAAATGGCATTACATTTTCAAACTCTAAGGATATTTTTTAAATTACTATTTCCAGAACTAACATCTATACAGATGGCAATTTTAGAAGAAGTTTTGGAGGATTTATATAATAAGTTTGGTATCTATTGGGAAACTAATATTTCAAGCTTGGAAAATACTGATTTCCCTATTATGACAGATTTATATGATTTATTAAAAATTCACTATGATAGAGAGGTACATAAAACTAGAAAAGAAAATCTTAATATATTACTATCTTTAATTAGACAAATATCAGAAGGTGCTGATAACACTATATTTAATGGATATACAACAATAAAGAGAAATAGTAAACTTGTATGCTTAGATACAGGTAATATTCAAAATGCTAGTGAAAATGTAAAAAAAGCACAATATTTTAATGTTTTATCATGGTGCTGGGAACAAATATCAAAAAATAGAAAAGAAAAAACTATGCTTATAGCAGATGAGGCCTATTTATTAATAGACAAGAATTGCTTACAAAGTATGGCTTTTCTTCGTAATGTAGCAAAACGTTGTAGAAAGTATGAGCGGAAGCCTAGTCATTGTTTCTCACTCAATAATTGATTTTCTTGATGAATCCGTTAAAATGTATGGTCAAGCTATTCTGGATATGGCAACATATAAAATATTAATGGGAACAGATGGAAGAAATTTAGAAGATACGATGGAGTTATTTAAACTTACAGAAAGTCAAGCAGATTTTTTATCTAATAAAAAGAGAGGATATGCAATTTTAATTATAGGTGCATATAAAATACTAGCAAAATTTGAAATATACCCTCACGAATTTGAATATTTTGGGAAAAGTGGTGGTAGATAATTGGCAATAAATCCAGCAGTAATAAAAGTTATAGCTACTGTTTTAAAAGATAAAAAAAATAGAGATAGAATATTAATGATTATAATAACATCTTGTATGATTTGTTTATTATTAATTACATTAATTATTTATATAGTAATGGAGCCTATTAATCAAATATTAGCAGTATTAGGATTAAAAGAAAATGAAACAAGTGAAATATTTAACGAAATTAATAATTTAAGATTAGAAAATGGGTTACATGAAACTGGTAGTTTAACATTTAATGGAACATATTGTATGCCAATAGAAACAGAATTTGGATATACAATAACTAGTGAATTTGGTTACAGAATACATCCTATAACAGGAAAGCAAAAGTTACATAGTGGTATAGATATGGTAGGTAAAATACATGGAAATATATTAGCAATATGTGATGGAGAAATTGTATGGGCAGGTGTTAGAGGCGGTTATGGAAACTGCATAAATATTAAACATACTAACTTAAAAGGTAATACATTTTATAGTTTCTATGCACATTTATCACAAATAAATGTTAAGCAAGGACAAACAGTAACACAAGGTCAAATTATTGGATTGCAAGGTGGTGCAAAAACGGATCCTGGTCATGGTACTTCAACAGGTAGCCATTTGCATTTTGAAATAAGATTATGTCAAAATGGAAATTATCAGAATCCTAGAAAGTACATATTACAGGAAAATAATTAATTAGATAAACGAAAAGAGTTTAGAGTACAATATAAAGTAAAATAAATTAAAAATATTACAATTTACATTGAAAATAGAAAAGTATCATGCTATTCTTAATAATATAGATATTTTAAATCTATTTCGTGAGGTAATTATTATGATAATGATAATTAAAAATAGGGAAAATGGAAGATTATCAAAAGAAGTTGCAATAGAAGATGTAATATATAATCAAAGTGAAATAGAGTTTGAACTTGGAGACTTTAATGACGAAGATTATGAAACAATAACATATAATGATTTTTTGTATTTTCAAGATGACTTTGAAGTAATTATTGAAGATGATGTGTAAATTTTCATTATCTACTATTAGTAGATAATGAAAAATGTATAACTATACTAATAGTAAGTTTTTTTTATTAAATCTTTTAGTTATTTTGTATACAAATTATAATTAAAGGAGGAAAAATATGAATCAAGAAAAAATAGGAAGTTTTATTGCACAATGTAGAAAAGAAAGAAATCTTACTCAGTCACAATTAGCTGAAAAATTAAATATGTCTGATAAGTCTGTTTCTAAATGGGAGACGGGAAAAGGAATGCCAGATTCCTCTATTATGCTTGAATTGTGTAATTATCTAGGTATTAGTGTAAATGAATTATTAAGTGGAGAACATTTAAGAGAAGAACAATATCAAGAAAAAGCAAATGAGAACATCATAAATATTGCAAAGGAATCTGACCAAAATAGGAAAATAAAGAATCGAATAATAATTGTAATTATATCTGTTCTTCTTTGCTTAATAGTAACAGTAATCGTTAATAATTTATATGAAAATACTAAGATAAATGTTGATTACGATAGTAGACTTGTAGAATGTAAAATTGAAAATGATAATATTGTATGTTCTTTCAATGGTTCGAGTTTAGTTAAACTGAGTTCTCAAAAAGTTAATACAGATGAAGAAACACTAATATTTATAAACGGAAAAATGTTGCTACAAAATAAAATTCATAGTCATTTTGAAACTTGGGATTCTATGGCTCAATTAAATAGCGGTGAAACTCCTAAATTTAATTCAGGGCTAATAATAGATAAAAATAGAGATATTATAGATTGCAAAGAAAGAATTAAAGTCTATTATACAAATGTATCTTTTAATAAAATAAAAAATGCCAATCAAAATGAATTACAAGAGATAATAGAACATTCACACTTAATAGCCGAGAAATAGTTATGCAAATTACAAGTATAGAAAAAATATTTAAAATAAAAACGTAAAAAAGTATTTGATTTAAGAAAAAATCAAATATCTTTTTTTCGTGTAGATGAAAAGGTATGTAAAGATACAAGGAAATAAATAGAGAAGAGTTGACTCTAAAGAGCTTTTTCTCTCTTGAAGAGGAGTGGTAAATTTGATTTTAGTAATAACAAAGGAAAATGAAAAACTTATTTCAGAAGTATGTGTAGAAAATAATATTGAAGATTATCAAATACTAACTACTGTAGCAAATTTGTATAATTTTACAGTAACAGAATTAAAGAGTTTAAATAATTTTACACAATTAATTATTGATGTTACTTCTATTAATGATACAGAAAAGCAATTAATTGATGCTATAGTTACACTAAAGACTATATATATGGATTTAAGAATTACAATTTTAGCAATAGGTTATCAAACTGGAAATACATTACTTTCCAGACTTTTTAGTGAATCTATTTTCAATTTTGTAACTGCTAGTGAATATCACACACAAAAGAATGAATTACAGAGATGTTTAACAACAGGTAATTCTTATAGTGACTCAATAGCATATAGATTCAAAGAAAATAGTAAGGATATACCTAAAAGCAAAGTAATTATAAAAAAAGAATATAGTAAAAAGAGAAATAGTGTAACAATTGGAGTTGTTGGAACACAAGCACATATTGGAGCTACAACACAAGCCTTTTTAATATGTCAATTTCTTAATTCTATAGGACTTCGATCATGTTATGTTCAAGCAAATAATAAACAGGATGTAGAAAAGATAGCAGCAATGAATAATGTGGCAAATATGAAAGATATGATAAATTACAATGGAATAGATATGTTTAAAGAGTTTATAGATAATAAAAGTACAGGTTATGACTTCTATATTTATGACTATGGCGATATTGATAATCTTAATATTAACTCATACATAACTAATGATATAAAAATTGTAGTATGTGGAACTAAAGAATGGGATTTTGTTAATATTTCAAAAGTATTTGAAAATTTAAATAAAATACAAAATGATATAAATTTTATTTTTAATTTTACTGCAAAAGAAAATGAAAAAAATATATTATATGGATTACCAGAGTTTAAGAAAAATATATATTTTTCAGAATATGCACCAAATCCATTTGAAACAGAAAAAAATCAGAATATATATCATAGAATTTTAAAAGAGTTTATTATTGAACAAACAAATCAGTTAGAAATAATTGAAAAAAATAAATTTTCTATAAAAAATATATTCTCAAAAGGAAAGAAAAAATGAAAAAGAATATTTATAAAGAATTTCAAAAAAAGCAAAAAATAGTTCAGAATTACAATGAAAATGACAAAATAGTAGTAGAAGAACATAGTGTATTGCTAAAAATGATAACATATTTAATTGCATTTATTCACAGTACATTTAAAGTGATATTGTTTTTAATATTTATTTTGTTATTGTCTGTAGGTGCTACAGTTATTTGTAACAATTTATTACACATAAATTTATTAAATATAATCGGGGGTAAAGTATGAAAAGGAAATTATTATTATTTATGATTCCAATTTTAGTATTATCGACAAATGTATTTGCTACTGATAAATCTAGTGTAGATACTATTGAGAAAACTATAATTATAGATAAAGCAGAAGAAAACAATTTCATGAGTTTGCTAGACAATACTATTGAAATAGATAATGTTAAATATACTTTAGAAAGTAAAGAAAGAGAGGAATTGGAAGCAACAAGTACTAAAATGGCGGAACAAACAAAAATACTTGAATTAACTACAAATAGAAAAGATAAGATATTACAAAATTTTGAAGAAAGTATAAAATATGACGATGGAGAGTTCTCAGGTATCTTGTATCGTTTGGATAATTCATTAAGAGTAACAAATATTAATCATGGTAAATATGAAGAAGTGTTTACTATTAATAAACAATATACAAATTTAAATAATGCAGATTTAGATTATATACCAAAAGAAATAACTCAAGATGGTTATACATATTCATTAACAAAGTGTGAATGGAATGTAGTAGAAAATCAAGACATAAAGAATGTTTCTATTCCTAAAAGTTATATTGCAAATACTACTTATAAAACAGTTAAAACATTAGAAAAGCCAAATACTTATAAATGTGAAATAATTTATAATGGAGATGTTAGCAAGATAACTACTAATACAATTCAATATACATTAACCTATAAGAAACAAGAACTAAAAGAAGAAATTAAAGAAAATAGAACATCTATATTACCTTATCTAGGTAGTACAGGTGTTTTTTTAGTTATCATTTTCTTTCTATTACCAAATACTAAAATTACAAATTATTATGATGGAAAATATCAAACTATTAAGCATATAAGAGTATCAACAAGAAAACCAAAAGTGAATTTAAAACATTTACCAAATGCCAGAACCAATGTATTCTCTATTAAATTTAATGACAAACTAGATAAAAAACTTAAAGGAAAGGCAGTCACGATTATTACTCCTAAAGCTACCTATCAAAAAATGATAATAAATAAATCTATAGAAGTTCATTTATAGAAGGAGGATTTAATTTGAAAAGTAAAATTATAATAGTTTTAATTGTTATTAGTATTATATCTCTATTATCTGGTATGAGTGTTTTTTTATTAAATAAACCAATACAGGAAACAAAGTCGGGCGATTATGATGAAATATCTAATAAAGTAGAAAGTATACAAAATACAGATAATATTGAAAATTCAGATTTTATGGAACTATGGGACTCTAATGTTATAGGAACATTAGAAATACCTAGTATAAATTTGCAATTAAGTATTGCAGAAGGCATTGAAAATGATGTGATTGGCAAATATGTAGGTCATTTCCCTAGTACAGCATTAATTAATGGAAATGTTGGACTTGCAGGGCATAACACACAAGAGTTTTTTGCAAACTTAAAGAAATTAAAGAAAGGAGATGAGATAGTTTACAATTTTATTTTAGGTACAAAAGTTTATACAGTTGATACTATTGTTGAAATACAAGAAGAAGACTGGAGTTATTTAGAAGATACAGAAGATAATAGGATAACAATGATTACATGTATATCAAATAAAAAAGATAAGAGATTATGCATTCAAGCAATAGAGAAATAATTAAATATATTCCAATATATAAAAAATTAAAGATATACAGAAAATTAGCTTAACTGTTATATTTTAAAGGAGGATTTATGAAAAAGAAAATAAGTAAAATTATAGTAATAATGTGTGTATTAATAACTATTTTACCAATGCAAATGTTTCAAGCATTAGCTACAGGAATAGGAGATTCACCATATTTAGAAAGAGGAGATTTAGGGTTTTACACTATACAATATCAAAGTAAAACTTCAGGGAACTGGTATTATATAACTTATAGTAGAACTTGGTACACAGATGAACAGGGGATTAGAAGAATTGCTTACTGTGTTGATCCAGATTTAAATGGAATTGGCTGGGTAGAAGGAGAAGTAAGCGGATATCATGTAGATTTAAATGAGGCTTTATCAGATAATAGAGTGTGGAGAGTGTATAGACATGGATATCCATATGTAAGTGCTAGTGATTTAGGAGTAGAAACAGAAGACGATGCTTATTTAGCTACAAAACAAGCAGCATATTGGATTATCAGAGGATATAGCTTAGAAGATATTCATACATACTTTAGACCTGGAGAAACATCAATTAATGGACAAAACCTAGAAGATATACAAAGAAGAGGTAAAAAGGTAATTGACGCAATTTATCATTTAGTAAATTTAGGATATAACGGAACAGAAACTCAAGCATATAATGGTCTAATTAAAGTAAATAAAAATGGAGAATTTACTCAAGATAATAATCAAGAATATTATTCACAAAAATATTCTGTTACATCATCTACATCAATGTCTGGATATACAGTAAAAAATATTATTGATTTTCCATCAGGTAGCTATGTTGCAGACTTAAATGGAAATGAAAAGACAACATTTTCATCAGGAGAGAAATTCAAAGTAATGATTCCTAAAAAATCTATTAATGAAAATATTTCAGGAAAAATAGAAATAGAAGGTAAATGCCAAAATTATCCTGTATACTATGGAAAATCTAGAGATAACAATACTCAAAGTTATGCAGTAACTGTAGATTCATATTCTAATATAATAGAAACTACAAATTTAGATATAGATTCATATAAATCAAATATAAAATTGACAAAAATAGATAAAGAAACAAAGGAAAAATTATCGGGAGTAAAATTTAATTTTAAATATGAAAATGGCAGTAATATAGGAGATTATACTACAGATAAAAAAGGAGAAATATATATTAAAAACTTAAAACAAGGAACTGTAATTGCTACAGAAGTTGAAACAAAAAATGAATATATTTTAGATAAAAAAGAAAATAAGATAAATTTACAATACAATGATACTACAGAAGTAACAATAGAAAATGAACATAAAAAAGGTAACCTAAAAGTTTTAAAAGTAGATAAGGATAATAACAATACAACTTTAGAAAATGTAGAATTTGATTTATATTCAGAGGAATTTAAAAAAGTAATTGGAACATATCATACTGACAAAAACGGCGAAATATATGTAGAAAACTTGAGAACAGGTAGTTATAAATTAATTGAGAAAAATACAAATAAATGGTACAATCTTAACTTAGAACCTACAAATGCTAAAGTAGAATTCAATAATACAACAAATACAAAAATAGAAAATGAATTAAAAAAGGGACAAATCAAAGTAATAAAGATAGATTTAGACAATAAAGAAGTAAAATTAAAAGATGTGGAATTTCAAGTAATAGATAAAAATGGAAATGTATTAGAAACTATAAAAACAGATGAAAACGGAGAAGCTACAACAAAGAAATATGCAATAAGAGATTATGGAAAATTAACACTAAAAGAAACAAAAACAGGAAAATTTTATGTATTAAATGATAAGCCACAAACAATCACTTTAAAAGAGAATGAAATAACAAATATTACATTTACAAACGAGAAGAAGAAAGGACAAATCAAAGTAATTAAAGTAGATTTAGATAATAAAGAAGTAAAAATACCAGATGTAGAATTTAAAGTGTATGACGAAAATGATAATGTTGTTGATACATTAAAGACAGATAAAAACGGAGAGGCTACAAGTAGAAAATTACCAATAGACCAAAAATATAAAGTTCAAGAAAGTAAAACAGGAAAGTGGTATGTATTAAATGAAGAACCACAAACAGCAGTATTAAAACAAGATGAAATTACAACATTAACATTTACAAATGAAAAGAAAAAGGGGCAAATTAGAGTAATAAAGGTTGATTTAGACGATAAAGAAGTAAAACTAAAAGATGTAGAATTCAAAGTATATGATAAAAATAGAAATGTAGTTGATACATTAAAAACAGATAAAAACGGAGAGGCTACAACAAAGAGATTGCCAATAGACCAAGAATATACAATACAAGAAAGTAAGACATTACAAAATTATGTATTAAATGAAGAAAAACAAACAGTTACATTAACACAAGACAAAATCACAAATATCACTTTTGAAAATGAAAAAATCAAAGGTAAAATAGAAATAACAAAAATAAGTGAAGATGACAATAAATATAATGGCTTACCAGCAGGAACTCCTTTAGAGGGAGCAGTATTTGATATTTATGACAGCAAAAATAATATAGTAGATACAATAACAACAGGAAAAGACGGAAAAGCAATAACAAAGTTACTTGTTAAAGGCAATTATATTGCAAAAGAAAAGGATAGTGGTAGCATTTATTATTTATTAAATGAAAATGAATACAAAGCAGAAATAAAAGAACATAAAGGAATTGCACCATTAACAATAACAAATAAGAGTGTTGAAATATCTGTAAGTGTAGAAAAAACAGGATATATTGAAACACAAAAGAATGATACAATTAAATATGATTTTTCTAATATTGCAAATACATCAAATATTTATTTAGATAGTTTTAAATGGAGAGATTATCTACCAACAGATTATATTAGATTAACTGAAATAGTAACAGGAACATGGAGCCAAAATGTAACATATTCAATCACATATAAAACTAACTTAAATAATGAAGAAAGAGTATTATCTGAAAATTTAAACTCAAAAGAAAATTATAAAATTGATTGCACAAATGTTGATTTACAAGATGGAGAATATATTACTGATTACTGTTTTAATTTTGGTAAAGTTGATATAGGATTCAAAGAAGAAATTGAGCCATCTATATTCTGTAATGTATTAGATACTGTAAAAAATAAAGATATATTCACAAATAAAACAGAAACAACAGGAGAACATGAAGGTTTAACAGCTAAAGATGAAGATGAGTGGACAACAGTTGTATATGAGAAGGATGTTCATGCAAGGAAACTACCAAGGACAGGCAAATAAATTCCAGGGAGTATGACTTTTAGGAGTTATACTCTCAATTTTTGTGTTTGGGAGGGGATAAGAAAATGCAGAATTCTATTGAAAGTGAAAAAATACAAGATAATAAGAAGGAGTGTGAATGTGAGAATCTGCATAATATAAGGTTACTTAGTTTGTTTAGTCGGTATTCGGTGCATTTGAAAAAGCATTAGAAAGATTGAATATAAATTATGAACTTGTTGGATTTTCAGAGATAGATAAATTTGCAATACAAAGTTATTGTGCAATACATAATGTAAGTAAAGAATTAAATCTTGGTGACATAAGAAAAGTAAATGAAAAGGATATTCCAGATTTTGATTTAATGACTTGGGGATTTCCTTGTCAAGATATTAGTATTGCTCGGGAAATTAAAAGGAATTGGAAAAAATGAAACTAGGAGTGGACTATACTATGAAGGATATAGAATATTAAAAGAAAAAAAGCCAGCGATTAGTATAATTGAAAATGTAAAAAATCTTACAAGTAAAAGGTTTAAGAAAGAATTTGAAATGATATTAATAGATATTAAAAGATTGGGCTATAATAATTATTGCAAAATACTAAACGCAAAAGATTATCGGTATACCACAAAATAGAGAACGTGTTTTTATTGTATCTATAAGACAAGATATTGATAAAAACACGTTTAGTTTTCCACAGAAAGAGCAATTGTTGTGGAAACTTAAGGATTTTTTGGAAGAAAATGTAGATAATAAATACTATTTAACTGAAAAGGCTATTGGTAGATTGATAAAAAGAAATAATAAAATTATTAGAGAAGTGAAAAATCCAAAAGTAAGTGCTTGTATAGTTGCTAATTACAATAAGATGGATGGTAGAAATAATCAATATATAGCTGATGATAATGCTATTGTACATAGAATAGGTGGAATATACGATAATGATAATGGAACACATCAAGCAGGAAGTATCTACAATCCAAATGGAATATCTCCAACACTTGTAGATATGTCACATGGTGGATTAAAACAACCAATGATTTTAGTAAATGAAGGAACTTTAAAAGGCTATTCAGAGGCAACAGTTGGAGATTCTATCAATATATCTTATCCTAGTAATACAAGCAAAAGAGGTAGAGTTGGAAAAGAATTAGCACAGACAATAATGACTGTACCGAATATTGCAACACTAGAGTTATTAAACTCTAATAATCAAATATTAGATATAGAACCAACAAAAATGGATAATTACAATGATATAGAGTTAAATAATACAGTATTTATTTCTGACGATAATAAATATTTTTTTAGAATAAGAAAGTTAACACCTTTGGAATGCTTTAGGTTAATGGGATTTGATGATGTTGATTTTTATAAAGCAAAGTCAATAGGAATTTCTGATACACAATTATATAGGCAGGCTCGGAAATAGTATTGTTGTTAATGTATTAGAGAAGATATTATGCAATATCTTCTCTAAAATTAATTTGTAGAGAAATTTTATAAATCTATTCTATCTAATTGTATAAAAAATAATATATCATATAATTTTAACAATTAAAGTCTTCAAAAAAATAAAGAAGGCTTGCGAAAAACTTTCTTTATTTTTTTATTATATACCTTTTCTTTTTTTCATTATACTATTCAAATTAGGATAAGTTGCTATTATTAAATCCTTTAAAACTGCTAATTCTTCCTCATCACATCTATCAATTATATTTAATAGTATTTCTTTATTACTATATTCATCATTATTATTCATATTCTTTTCATCTCCATATAATAAAGAATCTGAGGTCTTTTTTAAAGCTTTAGATATTTGATATAATGTATGAATACTACAACTTGTATTACCTATTTCTAATTCAGATACATAATTTTCAGAACGATTAATCATTTCAGCAAACTTTTCTTTAGTAAGCCCTATTTGTTTTCTACCGATTTTAGTTCTATTTCCAAAACCCTTCCAATCTTGATATTCATATCTATTTACTCTACTCATAATAATAGTTCACCCACCACTAGCATTTTATATATATTTTTTTACTAGTATTATCTCATTTATGTTTATATGATGTTACCAACTACTATTTATTTATATAATTTTTACTACTTGATTAAAGGGTAAATAAAAAAGGCAAATTTGTTGTATATTTTATTACCTAGCTAAATCTTTTAATTTAAATTTCATAGTTGTTTTATTTTATCTATTATTATTTGAGTATTCTTTATTATATCCAATCGTATTCTTAGTAATTCTTTAATAATTACACTATAGTCCAAAATTGGTTTAATTATATATCCGCCAATTTGTAGCTGTTGATTCAGAATATCATTTCTATTATCTGCTGAAATAACTAAAAACTGAGGACTATTTCCTTGTGCAACATAATATTTTATAATTTCTAAGCCTGTATATTTGTGATTTCGTATAAGGTCTGTAATAACAATATCAGGTTTTAATTTCTGTATCATTTTAATTTCTTCTTCATCTGTATATGCAGCTCCCAATACTTCTATTTCTTCATATGTTTCTAAATAGACTTTCATAGTATCACAAAAGACTATATTATCATCTGCAATAATAACTTTTATTTTCTCTTTCATTTATAGTCTCCACCTTTTTGTATTTTGTAATTATTACTACATGCTTAGTTTAAGAAAGATAGTATTGTACAATTTATTATAATATAGTTATTATTGAAATATATTTAATATGTTGTATAAAACTTATTTTATATTAATTGTAAATAAATATATATTTATAATTGTACTTTTTTCCCTCCCTTACTTTTTTATCAATCAATATAAAATTCCTGAACATTTTCTACAAAAATTTTGATTTGTGTGCTAATGTATATTTATTCTTACTCTTATAAAAATTTATAGTTATATTGTACTTATAATTTCTATAAGTTATTTTTCATATTTCATAAATATTTTAATGTATATTTCGAATAATTCTTTTATTGGTTATTATACTTTGTAATTATACTAACTATCCCACTAATAACAATAATTATATCAGTACATCATTGAATAATTTGTCGAAGTTTGTCTTTTAAAAGAAAAAACTTCACAATTAGCAACTATTTATTTTTTAATAATTATCTCTGCAAAAATAAAGATTTTCTACAATTCTTCACATTTAGCAAGTATAATGAAAAGTTATCTTGCTATACTTTCTATTATAAAGAAAGGAAATGAGAAGTATGACACTTTCATATGCAGTTAGAAAAAGAATAAATAATTTATTAAAAGAAAATAACCTAAATATATGGAAATTGTATAAATTAACAGGTGTTTCAGCTTCTACTCTGTCATATTTTATGAGTGGAAAAAGAGAACTTATAAATTTAAAGACTTTATTACATGTTTGTGAGGGATTTAACATAGGACTTAAAGAGTTTTTTGATGATCCTTTATTTAATATAGAACAGGATTGACCAAAAATTAAATTTAGAAATTAATGTGTATATGTAAATAATAATGCATGATATTTTTAATTATTAAAATAACACTTAATATTTAGTATTAAGTGTAAAAACAATTTAAATAAAATCTAATAATTATATAATAAAAAAGTATTCAAATACGTTGAGTTTGAATACTTTTTTATTATATAATTATTAGATAAAAGCTATAAGGTTAGATAAATTTGTTTAAATTAAAATATTAGGAGTATATAAAAAATATTTGAATGTTTTAACTGCATGAATTTTTCTTATCATAGTTATATATTAAAATGACTAGTATAGACAATGACTTTTTCTGTAAAAAATGAAAAAATTTTTGATAAATGAAACTTTTTCTTATGAAAAAAACATCTTATAAATATATCAAGTTTGCAAACAAGATTGGAGGAAAGAATGGAGGAATTAGTAAAAAAGGCTCAGATTCGGAGATAAAGAGGCTTTTACTAATCTTATATTATTATTCAAAAATGATTTATATAAGATTGCAAAAGCAAGACTAAAAAATGATGATGATGTATATGATGTAATACAAGAAACAATGATAATAGCATTTAAATCTATAAGAAAATTAAAGGAACCATCATGTTTTAAAGCATGGATAATAAAAATTTTAATTAATAAAAGTAATGGTATTTACCGTTATAAAAGTAAAGGAAATATTGTATCATTAGATGAAATTGAAAACTATAAAATAGTGGATTATTCTAATATAGATAATATCGAAGTATCATTAGATTTTGATTTTATTTGTAATAATTTAAAATATGAAGATAGAACAATAATTATACTATACTATATGGAGAAATTTACTGATAAAGAAATAGGAGAAATATTAAGTATAAAAGAGAATACAGTAAAAACAAAAAGAGTAAGAGCAAAACAAAAAATAAAAAATATAATGACGAAAGGAGAGAAAATGTATGGATGAACTAGATAAAAAGTTATATCATGATTTAAATTTAGAAATTGAAGTTCCAAGTGAATGCGAAATTATTATTAATGAAGCCTTGAATAAAAGCACTAAACGTTATTCATTGGCAAAATTAATTACAACTGTCTGTGCAATGTTTTTGCTAACTGTTGGAATAGTATATGCAGGAACTAATATATACGATAAAATATGGACAACACCAGAAAAAGTGGTTGGCTTTTCTAGTGAAGAAAATACAATTACAGAGGAGCAACAAAAAAGTGTAATGACTGAAACAGAAGCAAGAGAAAGGTCAGAAGAAATATTAGAAAAATTTGGATATAAAGATGAAAAAATAAATTCAGTAGAGCTTAAAAATAATCAGGCTAATTATGAATTAACATGGTATATTAATACAGACAAAAAAACTAACATTTCTTTTAATGCAGAAAAAGGAGAAGATTTTAGTTTATCTATTGATACTATATTGTATGAAAACATACAAAAGTATAGGACGACAGAGGAGGAAGCAGAGAAAACAGCGAGAGATTTATGTAAAAAGTATGGATATGACTTAAATGAATATAATTATACAAAGATGACTTCAAATATGAATTCAGAAGATGAATCATATATTTGGTATGTGCACTTTTATAAGAAGTATGATGGAATTGTAAATCCTGGTGAATATATTTATGTTAGTTTCATACCTGAAGTAAACAAAATATATCAGTTTTGTGTAAGTAATAAAAAATTTGAAAATAATCCAATTAAAATTACAGAAGAAGAAGCAAAAGGAATTGCTTTAAAAGAGGAACAAAAAATCACAACAAGATATAATGTAAAGGATATTAATGTTGAATTAAATATTGTTCAAATGAATGGTGACGCATATTTAAGAATAAATGATTATGACCAATTACATGAACAGACTTCAGCCAATTATCCTTCAGAAAAGACAATAAATTATCGTACAGATAATAGAATTAGGAGGGCTTGGGTAGTTACAATAAACTATGATATACCAGTTTCATTAGATAAATTTAATGGTTCTTACAATAAAAATGATGAGAAATTTAGCTATTACATAGATACAACTACTGGAGAGATAATAGGTGGAAGTAGTATTTATGAAGTGAATAGTAATAGATAATTAGTTGTTTAGATGATAAAATAAAAAAGATAAGGGTGTCAAAAAATATTGACACCCTTTTTCCAAGTAACCAAAATTACAGCCACTTGGATGGAAAATAGAGGAGTAAGTTAATTGTTACGAATGATTCATCAAAACTAAAGCAACAAGGCTTCAGTAATTATTAGCCAATACCTCTTAAAGTGTAACCATAAGAGATATTACATGAGCGGCTACCACTGTAGTTTCCGTTTGCATCAGTTACTCTGAAGTAAATCTGAACTCTTCTGCCACTTACACCACTTGCTTGGACAGTAACACTACCGTTAGTAGTTGCACCAGACTTATTCTGAGCCAATACAGTACCAGAAGGATAGTCACGGATTTGCACTGTCAAAATTGACGAAGAGCTACAGGTAAAGTTAGTGTATATGGTGAGATATCTGTTCATGCTGTCATTCTGAGCAATTGTCTTAACCGGAGTTAAGTTATATCCCTCCATAGTAAAGTCACCAACATGTCTCTGCGTATAACCTGTGTAATCCCATGTTTCTACACCACCATAGGGTACAATTCCAGAACCGTCAGCGGTAGTAGGGACTTCAAGCAGTGTCCAGCCATCTTCGTCTGCCGTAAATTCGGCATTATCAACTGTAGTAGGTGGGATTTCTGATGCCCCAGCCATTAACGTCATAGGTGTTGTCATCGACAAACACATAGCCAGTGTTAACAAAGTTGCAAAAAACCGTTTCATCATTATAAAACTCCTTTCAAATCACAAAGAACTCCTCTAGATTCCTGTGCAAAGTCATTACATAATGCACAATTATTATTATAGCATGTTAAAGACAAAATTCAAGCTTTTTATGATAAAAATTTCCATTTTTTTCCTACAATTTTCGACTTTTTTCGCATTACAGAAAAGGATATTTTTTAATAAATATTATTTAGTATTATTATAATGCTTTGATGAATCACTGTATATTTCTTTGTTCTGAATTTTCAGTGTATCTAGTTTTAGAGAAAATATTGGTAATTTATAATTTTACAGTATATAGTATTTTATTATCTTAGAATATCAAAAATATGATTATATTTTTTTGTGATAGATGAAATATCTTTTTTACTTGATGACATAATAAAATCCGTGATTTGAAGTTCTACTTTTCTTAATTCTTCAGTTGTACATTCTCTATCCTCTATTTTTACTCCTACATCTTCTAATAATTTAATATCATTAGTGGTACATTCATTAAATAAATTCATTATTTATCTCTCCTATTTTGATTTTATAAAATGATTATTACATATTTAATATTATTTATCAATAAAATAGATAATACATTTTATATTTAATATATGTAATTTATTAATAATATTAAATATATGTATTATACAAAATAAAAAATAGATTACTATTTTTGTAGTAACCTGTGTTATTTTTATTTCTTTTTATTTTTTATATTTTTTAATGTATTTAATTCTTGTCTATGATTAAATTGAATAAATTGTTTTATAAATGTACAAATATATTCTAATTCTTCGATTGGTATTACATTTAGCATATAGTCTATTTTTCTTCTGATTTTTTCTCTATCTTTACTGTTGTTTTTATCTACTAATAATTCCTCTATTGTATAGCCAGTAATTTCAGAAATTTTTAAATATATTTCTA
Organism: uncultured Clostridia bacterium; assembly: GCA_948805675.1. Lineage (GTDB taxonomy): Bacteria > Bacillota > Clostridia > TANB77 > CAG-508 > CAG-492. The sequence continues at coordinate 38,296 of CAQIBN010000003.1, forward strand.
TATTACTGACTTTACCAGTTGCATTTTCAAGTCTATTAGCAGTATGAATACTAATTCCTATTTCTTCAGCAAATTTTTCTCTTGATTGTTTTAATTCTTTTTCACGAATTTCTCTAATTTTTTTTCCAACATTATGATAATCCACGATAAATTCCTCCTTATTTATTGTATATTGCATAGAAATAAAATTACATATCAATTTTGCATTATTTTTTGTATCAAATATGATATAAAAAGAGGCTGAAATATCTGATATTAATAAATTCATATTTTAAAATATGTTCATATACGACAAAAAGTTCCAAAATATAGCCCTAAAATTCGACATATATTTTTTAAAATTATAGTTATAATTTTGTCAGAATTTGTCTGTTAGAATTTGAAGTAACAAACATAGGAAGAATATCAAAGTTACAAATGATATTAATCTTTACTTTAAATTTCTAACAGTCATTTTTTATAAGGAGGGTTGATTTTTTAATTTAATATATCGTTACTTCCAAATTTTGATGGATAAATTCAAAATCATTATTTGGAGGTTTTCATGAAAGATTATTTGAAGGAAGAACTTACACAAGAAGAAAGACTTATAATTATTGGTGTGATATGGAAAATATCACGTAAATTTAAAATGTTATATTATAAAGAAAGAAAAAGATATTGTGAATTTAATGATACAGTTTGTATACCTGTAGAAGATGCATATCAATTTAGTGCTAATAATGTAAAAATTGATATGAGATTATCTTGCCCACTTACTGATGAGCAAAAGTGTAATATTGTTATGAATTTTGATTCTCTATTAAGAGAATTAGGTTTATTTGAGATGATAGGAACATTGACTTTTAATGAAAAGTTAGTGTTCTTTTTGTTTTCTATTGAAGATTACAAGAATTTTGAAGTTGCTTTATTATTAAAAAATACAGAAAAAACTATTTTTAATCGAAGAAAATCTATAGAGCATAAAATAAATGATGTAAAGGGGAGAGTATAATATGAGTACAGTTTTTAATAATTATAGTTTGTCAAATGATGAAATAGAAAAAATTTTAGAAGATTTTAAAAATGAAATAAAACGAGCATCAAAATTAAACGGTAAAATTAATGAAGATTGCGAGCAAAAAATAATGATTGGGATATACCAAAAATTAAGTAGAAATAGAAAAAAATAAAAAATTTTTAAGAGAATTACCGATTTTTAATAAATTGATGGCATGTACCTTGTAGAAAGATAAAAATTTCAATTAATACGAAAGGAAGGTACATGCTATGAATATAAAAAGAGCTATTGAATATGCACAAGTTGCTTTAAAGAAAGCACAAGAAGAAAACAAAATTGATAATAAACAACTCACAGCTAAACAATTAGGCGAGATAATGTGGCTTATGTACTATGCATATGATGATGAGCAAATACATACAAAAGCTACAAATATAATAAATAGTCTAGAATTAAAACAATGATTAAAATTTTAATTATATTAATAATAGTAATGGTCAATTTTACTACTATATTAACAATATATAAAATAAAAACAAATAAAAGAAACAGGAATAAGTGTATTTATAAAACACCTAAATTATCAAGTTTAAATGAAAAAGAGTTTTGTAAATATATAGATGATTTAACAAAAGATCTATATTAGTATTTTTGTATCTAAAAAGTGTTATATAAAAAGTCAACCATTACTAGCTGAAAGGTATGATATGAGTAACAAAGAAAATATTATTGTTTTATTTTTTGAAGAAAAATTATCAATAATAGAAATTGCAGATAAATTAAACATAACAAAACAATATGTATCTAAAATAGTTAGAAAAGATATTAGATATATAGAAGAGCGAGAAAATAGAAAATTAAAAAATAAAGAAAAACAAAAGAAAAGAGTTAAAAACTATATTTATAATAAAAGAAGAAATGAAAGACAAGAAAGATTAAATGCTATTGTAGAAATGCAACATATACAAGCAAGTTGCGAGTTATCAGGAAGAAATACTATTAATAATCGTGCATATAGAAATTGGAATAGTAGCATTTATGTATATAATAATTCCAAAAAGGAATATCAAATAAAGGAAGAATTAAAAAATAAAACATCTTATGCAATACCTAAAAAAATTAGCTGGAATATATAAAAATATTTATTGTTTGTAATGTTAATAAATATAAAATTGTAAAAAATAAATAAATTAAATATGAAATGTTATATTAATTAAATAAAAATAATATTTTATATTTAAAATATTATAAAAAGATTAAGAAATAATTATTAAAAAATATTTTTATTTAGAAAGTGGTTTATTTATGGAACAAAATAATCAGATGGATTACTTAACACAGATGTTTAACAAATATGCAGATGTAGTAAATCCTAAACAATTAAAAGAGATGTTAGGAGGAAATGTAGGCACTAATAAGATATATCAATTATTAAAAAATAAAGAAATATATAACAAAAAAGTTGGAAATAACTATATTATTCCAAAGTTAAGTGTAATTGAATTTCTAATGAGAAAATAAAAAATAGAAAAAGGGCTGATTTTTTTACTGATTTACGTTATTATTTTAATGTAGTCAGTAGCAATTCAGTCATTTTTTGTTAGAGAGGAGAAAAAATGATTAATGGATTACAAGAAATTGATATAAATGTTACTGTTAGTTTACAAAAAAAAGGAGGGATTTATCAGGCAGTATTAAGCTATAAAGATATAAGTGATAACTGGAAAACAAAATGGAAAAGTACAGGAGTTAAAGTTAAACCTGGTAATAAGAAATTAGCAAAAGAAAAAGCAGAACGTATAAAGGAAAAATTTGAATCAGAAATGATAGATAAGCTAAAACCTAAACATACTTCAGAGATAGAATATCAATTAAATATTGAATTTATAGATTTTATTAATGTGAGATTAGAAGAAGTTAATATTAAAAGAAAATATGAAAATAATACTTATGCAGGTTATAAATCAAACATAAATATTCATATGAAAGAATTTTTCGGCTCTTCTAAAAATACTAATGAAAATGAAGAAACGGAGAATAAAGAGAAAGAGCAAATAAATCACAAAGATAAGAAGAAAAAACAAAATGAGCAGTATATTTATAAAGTTTGTGAAGTAACACCAGAGATAATAGATAATTTTTTTACGTATTTATCTAAAGATTGTAAATTAAAGAACACTACTATAAAACATTTTAGGAATCAAATTAGTGTAGCATACGAATTATTGGATAAAAAGGAAATAATGTCTAAGCCGACAAAAGGTACTGAACATTTAAAAGAAGAAGAATTTACACCAGAAACATATACTATGAAAGAATTAAATAAATTACTTGAAATAGTAAAAAATGATGTAATAGAAATTCCTGTTTTCCTTGCAGCATATTATGGTCTTAGACGTAGTGAAGTAGTAGGGCTGAAATGGAGTGCAATTGATTTTGAAAATGACTGGATATATATTAATCATACTATTGTTCAAGTATCTGGGTGTGCTAAAAAAACAGTTGAGGGAAAAATGATTGCTAAAGATAGAACTAAAAGTATTCATAGTAATAGGAAATTACCTTTATATAAAGAAGTAAAAGATGTACTATTAAAGAAAAAAGAGAGAATTGAGCTAAATAAGCTAATATTTAAGAATTGCTATAATAATACTTATTCTGAATATGTATGTGTAAAAGATGATGGCGATATAATAAAACCAAACCATATATCACACAGATTTCTGAAATTAATAAGAAGAAATAAAATGAGGGAAATTAGATTTCATGATTTAAGACATACACTAGGAACAGAGCTAAATGCTAATGGTATGGATTTAAAAGCAATAGGTGATTTTTTGGGGCATGGAAATTTATCTACAACTAAAAGATATTCACATCCAGATGATAGAATAAAGCGAAATGTTGCAAGTGCTTATGAGAATTTAATACATAATGGATAAGATAATAGACAAGAACCGAAGAATCAAAAGTCAAAACGATTTATAGTTAAAAGAAAAAATACTGAAAAAGAAATGCAAGAAGTTAATGCATAAAAAAATAGTACATACATAACTGTATATACTATCAAATTTTTAGAATATCTAAAAAAAATACCCCCAATTTTTTAGATATTTGATAACTTTGGAAAAATCAAAATCGCTGAAACGCTTGATAAATGGTGAGCCAGGAGGGGTTCGAACCCCCGACCCCGGGCTTAGAAGGCCCGTGCTCTATCCAACTGAGCTACTGACCCATAACATAAAATATAATAACATATTAAATATATATTGTCAAGAAAAAAATAAAAATAATTATAAAAATACGAGATAGTAAATTACTATTCAGCTATAGTTATGGATAAAATGTGGAAAAGCAGCTTTAGTTATGAAGCCTTAAATACTTACAAACTATTTGTAGAATATTTAAGGCTTTATATTTACTATGGATGACTAGTAACAATAAATTTATTAAATTATAGAGATTAAATATTAATAAATTATTCTGGTAAGTTTATTCTTGAATTCTGTTTTTTGGGTCTATAAAGAGTTACTTTATTTCCTATAGTTTGAACTAATATACTATTTGTAGAAATTGCTATTTCTTCGCCTAATTCTCTCACATTTGCTGGTGCAGATTCCAAAGTAGAAATTTTTATTAACTCTCTGGCATTTATTGCATCATTTAATTGCTTTATTAAATTTTCAGATATACCAGATTTGCCTATTTGAAAAATTGGCTCTATAGTATTTGCTAGGCTTCGTAAATAAGCTCTTTGTTTACTTGTCATTATATACACATCACTTTCATAAATATTATACATAATATTTTACTGCATAATTGTATGAAAATCAATATATAAAACCAATAATTCCAAAAATTAAGAAAAGAATGCCAGAAACTCTTTGCATGGTTTTTTCAGATATTTTACTACTTAAGAGTTTTCCAAGAAAAATAGCTATTAAATCACTAATAATCATTCCTAGGATTGCTCCTATAATTAAAAGTATTTTATATTGAGGATATTGTATACCGTAACCCAATAGATGCTAAAAAAGTTTTATCACCGAATTCTCCTATAGCAATAGAAGCTCCTATAATTAACGAATAATTAATTGTATATTTTGAAAGCTTGCCAATTAAATTATTATCCTTATTATTTTTTTTATCATTTTTACTAAAAAATAAAGAAATAATACCAATTAGTATAAAAGATGAATATGTAATAATTTCTAATATGTCATGTAAGTTACTATTACCTAAACCACCAAGTGCACTTCCAAATAGTATTGCTATTCCATGGCTAAAAAATGAACCAAGTGCTACACCAAGTAAGATTGTTCTAGTTTTTTGTTTTCCGAGTAAAAGATAGAACAAGTAATTGCGTTTTATCTCCAAGTTCAGATAAAAATATCATTATAAAAGATATAAATATGGGATAAATATATTCCATTTAAACCATCCTTTCTCTTATTCTTATTTTAATATATTCTGAAATGTAAATTCTATGTGAAAAAATAGAAAAAATATTGAAACATTAATTTATAAATGGTAATATCTTACATGAGAAAAATTAGAGATTAGGGGATAGGAGGAATTGATATTGATACAAGTAAAAAACGTTACTAAAAAATATGGAAGTTTTGTAGCTATAAAGAATTTTAGTTTTGAGATTAAACATGGAGAGGTAATAGGATTATTAGGACCAAATGGAGCAGGAAAAAGTACAACTATGAACATGCTAACAGGGTTTATAGAACCTTCAGAAGGAAGTATTACTATTAATGGAAATGATATTGTAAAAAATGCAAGTGAAGCAAAAAAAAGTATTGGTTATATGCCTGAGAATGTACCACTATATTTAGATTTAACAGTGAAAGAATTTGTAAAATATATGGCAGAATTAAAATTCGTTTGTAGAAAGGAAAGAAATAAGCAAGTAGAAGAGATAATAAAAGAAACTGGTCTTCAAGAGGTAGAAAATAAGTTAATTAGAAATTTATCAAGAGGATATAAACAAAGAGTTAGTATGGCAGGTGCTTTAGTTGGAAAGCCAGAAATATTAATATTAGATGAGCCAACAGTTGGATTAGATCCTAAGCAAATAGTAGAAATAAGAGAATTAATAAAAAAACTCGGAAAAGACCATACAGTTATTATTAGTTCACACATATTATCTGAGGTTAGCCAGATATGCGAAAAAGTTATAATTATTAATAAAGGAGAAATTGTTGCAATAGATACACCAAACAATCTAGAAAATATGGTAGATAAGAATAATAGTATAATAGTTACTGTAGAAGATTCAGAAAATAAGATACAGAATTTAAATAAAAAAATAAAACAAATATCAAAAATAGAATTAATTAAAGACAATCAAGATGGAACAAAACAGTATGTTATTTATGCAAATCAAAATATAGATTTAAGGAAAACTTTATTTGATATACTACCAAAGGAAAATATTACAATATTTGAACTTAGAAAATCAGAACCTACATTAGAAGAGGCTTTTATGAAATTAATTAATAAAGATATAGAAGGAGGAAATGAAAATGTGGGCAATAATTAAAAAAGAAGTAAAAAGTTACTTTTTATCTCCAATAGCATATATTTTTATAGGTCTATTTTTACTTATGAGTAGCATATTTTTTTATTTGGATGTTTATGTTAGTGGGATTGTTAACCTAGAATACATGTTTTATTCTCTTTCTACAATATTAACATTTGTAATTCCAATATTAACTATGAGGATGTTTTCAGAAGAGAGAAAAACAGGCACAGAGCAAATTTTATATACTTCACCTAGAAGTATAACATCTATTGTTTTAGGTAAATTTATATCTGCTATTGTAGTAATGGTAGTTTGTGAAATTTGTACATTACTTTATTTGGCAATATTAATGTATTTTGGGAAACCTCATATAAGTACAATATTAATAACTCTTTTAGGCTTTTTACTTTTATCAATGGCATATATTGCTTTTGGTATGTTTGCATCAAGTATAACGGAAAATCAAATTATAGCTGGAGTTATTACTATAGCAGGATTTTTGGTAATTTGGTTTATGCCAGGATTTTATGATAAACTTTCGATTTTTTCACTTATAAATGTATTTTCGAATACATTTCCTCAAGGTATAATTACTTATCAAGCAATAACACTATTTATGTCATTCACAATTTTATTTATTATATTAACGATAACGGTTATTGCTAGAAGAAAAAGTGTTAAATAAGGAGGAATTAAATTTGAAAAAAATAATAAATGTAATAAAACAAAAGTGGTTAAAAGATACTATAATGACAACAATTCTTGTTATTATTATAATAGCTATTTTTATAATTTTAAATTTATATATAAATACATTAAATACAAACCCTATAGATTTTACAAAGGAGAAATTATACACATTATCTGATGAATCTATTAATTTAATAAAAGATATTAAAGAAGATGTACATATTTATTTTTTTGGATATGAAGATGGAAATAAAACAGTAACACTTGCAAAACAATATGGAATAGCAAACAGTAAAATAACTGCAGAGGCAATAAATATAGATAAAAGGCCAGATTTAGCAAAAAAATATGGAGTTGAAGATAATACATCAGTTGGCATTATTATTGAAGGAAAAGATAGGTATAAAGTATTAACTCAAAGTGACTTTTATACTTATGATTTAACAACATATGAAACAATAGATGTTTCAGAACAAAAATTAACAAATGCTATTATCGATATAAGCATAGCAAAAAAACCACACATATATTTTTTAACAGGACATCAAGAATATCTAACAAGTAATTATCTAATGACTTTAGGAGTTTTTATACAAAATGAAGTAAATGACATTTCAGATTTAGACTTATTACAGACAAATATACCTGAAGATTGTGATACACTAGTAATACCAAATCCTACTAAGGATTTTTCAGAAGTTGAAACAGATAAGATTTTAGATTATATAAATAAAGGTGGAAAAATATTATGGCTTGGTGAGGCAACAATAGAAGATGTAAATATGACAAATATAAATAAAATTTTGGCACAATTTGGTTTTAGCTTTTCAAAAGGAATTATAATAGAAGAAGATTCTAGTAAGATGATACTTCAAAGTCCAGAGTTAATATTAACAGATATTTCATATCATGATATAACAAACAATATTACTAATGTAGTAGTAGCAAGTGCAGGAAAGCTAAATATTGAAAATGATGAAAAGTTAAAAGAATTAAATGTTTCTGTAAATACATTATTAAAAACAAGTGAAAAGTCTTTTTATAGAGAAGATTTTTCGATATCTACAACAATGAAAACAACTACTGATGAGAGTGGTTCATTTACAATAGGCGCAGAGTTTATAAAGAAAATAAATGATAATACAGAATCAAAATTAATAGTATATTCAAATTGTAGTTTCGTAACTGATATGTCAATTACTAGTGGAAATTCTAAAAGTAAATTAATAAATTTATATAATAATAAAGACATAGTTTTAAATTCTATTGCATATTTAACAGATAGAGGAGATTCTATAAGAATTAGGAAGGATACTGGATATGTTACATATACAGCGACACAAATGCAGGATAATGTGGTTAGACTAATTATATTTGGTATTCCAATAATAATTATTGTAATGGGAATTGTAATCTGGCAAATTAGAAGAAGAAAAAAATAAGAGAATATAAATAATACTTCCTCATAAATTTTATGAGGGGGTTTTTTATGAAAAATATATTAAAAGTAATATTTGTAATAATAGGAACTTTAATAGGTGCGGGTTTTGCATCAGGTAAAGAAATATATATTTTTTTTAATAAATATGGTATATGTGGAATTATAGGAATTTTGGTTTCAGGATTAATTTTAGGTATATTAGTATATAAAGTTTTTTATATACTAATAAAACAAAGAAAAATAAATGAATATAATGAATTGTTAAATTATATGTTTGATAATAGAAAAAATAATAAGTTTAATATAGTTAGAATTATAAATTATATTATCAATATTTTTTTAATAATTTCTTTTTATATAATGACAGCAGGATTTAGTAGTTATTTTAAACAAGAATATAATATATCAATATATATTACTTCAACTGTATTTGCAATATTATGTTATATAACACTAAATAATAATATAGAAGGGATTATAAAGATATCCAGTATACTAGTTCCAATTATAATTATATTTATTTTGAATCTTGGCTCTAAAAATTTTGCCTTTTCTATAAGTCAAATAACTAATATGAGTTTTTTAAGTAATATATTTATAGAAAGTATGATTAATAGTGTGTTATATGCTAGTTATAATAGTATAATATTAATTCCTGTGTTAATATCTTTAAAAAAATATATTAATAATAAAAATAAGATATTTATTGGAGTATTAACTTCATTAATCATTATAACTTTAAGTATTTTTGTATATATAATTTTATTAAAAGCAAGTGTAAATATAATGGAACTTGACCTTCCTTTAATATATGTAGTAAAACAATTTGGAAAAGTATATGAATATCTATATGGTATGGTTATTATAATATCAATATTTACATCAGCTTTATCAGCAGGATATAGCTTTCTAAAGAATTGTACTAAATCAAAGAAGAATTATAATACAATATTAATTATAATGTGTGTAACTTCCATATTTATTGCTAATATTGGTTTTTCAAATCTAGTAAATATTTTATATCCAATTTTCGGCATTCTAGGAATAATACAAATATATTATATTTTAAAAATAAAAACATAATTATTTAATAAATATATTGAAAAAAAGTGATAAAACTGGTATAAAAGTAATTAGAAATAAAAGCAAAAGAGGAATAGTATAATATGAAGTTAATTGATTTTAAAAAAGATGATATCCAATTTAATAATAAGAGATTAAATAAGAGAAAGGTAATAATTACAATGGTAATTATTATATTAATTACTATTGTAGTTATAATTTCTGCTATTTATATTACAAATACAAATTTTAGAAACTTAATGGATCAATATATCTTTAGAAAAAGTGTTACAGAGAATAATTTACAATATATTGATATTAATTCAGAAAGTAATACATACATATATGCATATGATAAGTATTTAGTAACATTAGAAAAAAATATTCTAACACATTATAATTCATCTGCTAAAAAAGAAAGTGAAATAAAAATTGAAATAAGTGAACCAATATATGCTTCTGATGGAAAATATTTAATGATTGCTGAGAAAAATAAACAAAGAATTTATTTGATTAATAATAATGGTATTATATGGCAAAAAGATATAGAGGGTACTATTTCAAAAATAAACGTTAATAAAAATGGATATACAAGTGTAATAATATCTGGTACAACATATAAGTCTGTAATTGCGGTATATGATAGAGATGGAAAAGAACTTTTTAAAACATATTTATCTAGTACTATAGCAATGGACTCAAGTATTTCAGAAGATAACAAGTATTTAAGCTTTTCTGAAATAAATACTTCTGGTACTCTTATACAGTCAAGTATAAAGACTATTTCAATAGATAAGGCAAAAGAGACACCTTCAGATTCTATAATATATACATATGATGCAGAACAAAATGACTTAATAGTAAATATGAAGTATCATGATAAGAATAAATTAGTATGTATATATAATAATGGTGTTCATGTTAATAATAATAATAAAGATGAGATGTTAATATCACTAAATGAAAAGGATAAAAAGGTTGCATTTTCAGATATTGAATTAGCTAATTATGCATATAGAGTGATTGAAAAGTCTACAGGACTATTTAAGGCTAATTCCACTATCGAATTATATAATACTACTACTAAAAAACAAAATATATATACTTTTGATGGTGTAGCAAAGAAAATATATTCATATTCTAATATAATAGCTATTGATTTAGGCTCAGAAGTACATTTTATTGGTACAAATGGATGGCTTATTAAAAAGTATAGTTCAACACAAGAAATAAAGGATATAGTAATAGCAGAGAATTTGGCTGGAATAATTTACAGAGATAAAGTAGAATTTATAAATTTATAAGGAGTAAAATATATGGAAATTATAATCGATTTATTAATTGTAGCAATTATAGTGTTATCAACCTGGATTGGGTATAAAAAAGGTTTAACAAAGAGTTTATTAAAAATATTTAATTTTTTTATAGCTATAATAATATCAATTATATTATTTAATCCAATTGCTAATATTATAATAAATAATACTCAGGTAGATGAATTTCTACAAGAATCAATTATATCAAAATTTAATTATAATGAAGAAATTATAGAAGAAAAAGAAAATAATATGCCTGCAATATTTAGTAATTATATAAAAACTGAAATAGATAATACTGTAAATGAAACTAAAGAGAATATAATAAAACAATCTGCTAGACAAATTTCTATATCTATAATTAATGTAGGAGTAATAATTATAATATTTTTAATTACTAGAGTTATTTTAATATTTATAAAAGGAATAGCTGATATAATAACAAAATTACCAGTAATAAAACAATTTGATAAATTAGGTCGGAGTAATATTTGGAGTATTAAGAGTTATTATAATATTAACAATTATATTCACACTGTTAAGCTTAATAGCTCCAGTAATCGAGAGCTCAGGAGCTATAGAAGTAATTAATAATTCTATAATTGGTAGTTATTTATATAATAATAATATATTATTTAATATTATTTTTTAAAAAATAATATTAAATATTGCTATTTATATGTTTTTTTGTTATACTTTTACATATATACAAGTTTATAGGAGTGAGAACCTTGCAGAAAAGAGCGGTTACAAAAGAGGGAAAAATGAAAAATAGTAATATTAAAGGTAAAAATAAGAAAAAGAGAAAAATATTTTTAATAATAGTAATAATATTAATAATATTACTATTATCAGGAACTTGGTTTGGTTATAGGGTGTATAAAAATGGCGGAGGTTTACAAGGTATACTTGCGACAATTGTTGGTCATGATGAGAATACATTAAAAAACTTGCCAAAAGTTTATTGTCTAGTTACAGGACAAAGTCAAAATTTAACAGATACTCTAATGTTATGTTCATATGACCCAAAAACACAAGAAGCATCTATATTATCTATACCAAGAGATACATTTATTGGTAAAAATAAAAATAGAGCTACAGCATTTGATAAAATAAATGCATTATATCAAACTAGTCCAGAAAAAACTATAAAGGAAGTTAGTAGAATAACAGGGATAGATATAAAATATTATTTAAATATAGATACAGAAGCTTTAAAAGAAGTTGTTGATAGTATAGGTGGAGTATATTTTGATGTACCTATTGATATGGATTATGATGATCCAACACAAGATTTGCATATACATATGAAAAAGGGATATCAATTATTAGATGGAGATAAAGCAGAACAAGTAGTAAGATTTAGACATAATAATAATGGAACTAGTTATCCAATAGAATATGGAGATAATGATTTAGGTAGAATGAGAACACAAAGAGATTTCTTACAAGCTATTGTAAAAAAACTTGCTACTCCAGCTACATTAACTAAAATTAATGATTTTATTAAGATAGCTAATAAAAATGTTACAACAAACTTAGATTTATCTTTAGCAAAAGATTACGCTCCATATGCAGTTGAGTTTAAATCTGAAAATCTTAAAACATATACATTACCTGGAACACCAGAATTATGTAATGGAGTTTGGATATATACACATGATGTGAGTGAAACAAAAAAGGTTGTTGAAGAATTATTTGGAAGTCAAGAAGATAATACAAAAGATACTAATGAAAAAGAAACAAGTAACAAAAACAATAAATCAACAACAACTTCAAAAAAAATAACTGAACAAGAGAAAAAAGAAAATTCTAAAATAAAAATAGAAATATTAAATGGTACAGCAGACAATTCAAAACTTTCAAAATTAAAAGATAAATTAAAGGAGTATGGTTATAATGTAACAAAGACTGGAATTACAACAAATACTTCAAAAACAACTATTATAAATAGAACAGGTAAGAATAGTTCAATTATAAATGGTATTAAAAGTACTATTGGAGATATTGGAGTTTCTTCTACTGGAAGCAATAATTCCAATGTTGATATAACAATTATAATAGGAAAAGATTATTAAAAAATGGGGCACATAATTTGTTTATGTGCCCTTTTAGTATAATTGAAAAAGTTTATATAATAAATATTTATAAAAGTTTTTTAATTATATTGTACTACTTAAAAATTTTTTCACATATAAAATAAAAAGTAATTCAAAATATTGTAAAAGTTTTAATTGAATATTAAATATAAATGCTATTTTTCTTTTTTATCTATTTATAAAATTTCATAAATACATCTTTATCTTTCCTTTTCTTTTTTGATTTTAATATTGTAATAAAAATTAGTAATAGTAATATAAATAATAATGAACTAAATACCTGTGGTAATATATCAGAATCTAATACATTATTTCCAGCTATCAAATTTGAAGTGTAAGTTATATTATCTATAGTATAAGAAATTTTTCCAACAATGAACCCTTTTAATATAGGAGATTGTAGATTTTCGTTAATAGTTATTTCTGGTTTTAGTGTAGAAATATCTTGAATTGTTTTAGCTTTTATTTCTTTTTCTACTAACACATCTAGTGTCTTTTTTGTATTATTGGATAATTCTATTTCAATCTGTTTTATTGTAGTTTCTGGATTAGATATTATTTTTTCTTTATAATTTTCTATAGCATAATTAAATAATGTAATACAATCATGAGCTCTATCGTTTTCAGAAGAAGTCATTTTATTTGCTCCTAAAACAACAACAATAAGTTCATGGTCATCTTTTTTACAACTTGCAACAATACAATTTTTAGCAGAATCTGTATATCCAGTTTTTATCCCAGTAGTATATTCATAATAATAATTATCTGATGTTAATAATTCATTTGTATTTTTAAATTTTCTGTCATCTTTATCATACATATTTGTTATAGGTAAATTACAAGAAGTTTTAGTAACAATTTTTCTGAATGTATCGTTTTCCATTGCATATCTACCAATTAGTGACATATCATATGCAGTTGTAAATTGATTAGTATTATGAACACCATTAGGATTTACAAAGTTAGTATTAATACAACCAATCTCCTTTGCTTTTAAATTCATTATTTTTGAAAATTCATCTACACTTCCAGAAACATGTTCTGCTAAAGCAATTGCTGCATCATTTGCAGATGGAATTAATAAAACATTTAATAAATCTTCTATAGAGAGTTTTTCACCAGATTTCAAATTAGCTCTAGTATAGCTTTCTGGAACAGAGTTTAAAGAAACAGCATTCTCACTAACAGTAACTATATCATTTAACTTACAGTTTTCTAAAACAAGTATAGCAGTCATAATTTTGGTAGTACTTGCAGGATACATTTTATTATAGGCATTTTTTTCGTATAGTATTTTTCCAGAATTTGAATCTATTAAAATGCATGAAGGCGAATATATATCAAAATTATTATTAGCATAGGAGGTAGTAAAAATAGATAGTAACAGTATTATAGAAAGTGTAACAAATAAATATTTAAATTTTAATTTCATATTAGACTCCTCATAAGTTTTTATAATACTATATAGTAATTAATATATAATTTCAAGAGATATATATAATTTTAATATTTTGTTAAGAATTATATATAGATAGGAGGTATGATTTTGGAATTTACTAATAAACAAAAAATAATTTTTACTATTTTAATTATTATATTAATATTAATAGGAATTTATGTATATAAGGTAAGATTTAGTGAAACATTAGAAGATAATGTGGATACAGGAAGCATTAATAATATAAACTTAGTAGAAAATTTTTTAGAGACAAATGAAAATAAAATTGAAAAAGATAATTTGATAATAGTACATATAACTGGCGCAGTAAAAAAGTGTGGCATAGTAAAGTTGAAACAGGGGGCTCGAATATATGATGCCATTGAAATGGCAGAAGGAAGTTTAGAAGAAGCTGATTTATCAAAAGTAAATCTAGCATACTTATTAGAAGATGCGCAAAAAATATATATACCATTTAAAGGAGAAGTAACAGAAAATGATATACAACAGGAGTATATAACATCTAATTTTGGAGATAATAGTATAATAATACAAGATACAAATAAAGGAGAGAGTGGAAAAGTGAATATTAATACTGCTAACCAAACAGAATTAGAAACTTTACCTGGTATAGGAACTGCAACTGCTGAAAAAATAATAGATTATAGAAATAAAAATGGAAAATTTAATAATATAGAAGATATTAGAAATGTAAAAGGAATAGGAGAATCAAAATTTGAAAATATAAAAGAATCAATATGTGTAAAGTAATACTTATTTAATGATTATAATTAAAGTAAAGGTTAGGAATTTTTCTCCCTAATTTTTATTATAAGAAAATTCGAAAAATGACTGCTAAAATTAGCAGTCATTTAATATTTTGTTATGGGGGCAAGAATCGAACTTGCGACCTTTGGGTTATGAGTTCCGCTTTTCTCATTTTTTACTTAACTCTAAATTGGTCTAGGTTAATCGTTTTTTTATTCCTTTAAATCCTGTGTCGCCTTAATAATTATAAACGCTTTAAGACGTTTATAGGAGTTCATTGTTTTATACCCACAAGTGCTGGGAGTAACTTCTATATAGTAAACAAAATTTCATAATGATAAGTCGTAGGCCAATTGAAATATTGGTCTTTATTGTGTTTTTGGATAAGTTAAAAATCAAGTATTTTTATAATAAATATGTTTTAACCAACTAAAAAAGCATTTGTCCAACTACTGACAAATGCTTGAAATGGTTGCGGGGGGTAGACTCGAACTACCGACCTTTGGGTTATGAGCCCAACGAGCTGCCAACTGCTCCACCCCGCGATGTATTGACATCTGCAATTATACATTATATATATAGTTCTTGTCAATAGATTTTGATAAAGTTTTAAATAAATTATAATAGAAAATTATGGAGTTTATAAAAAAGTATGATAATCATCTATATAAAATAGTTATTAAATTATATTATGTAAGATATTTGCTTTTTTATATGTATTTATTTAAGTATTTCTACAACAATCATAAATATGAATACAAAAAATAAATATGAATTTTTTGTATTCATATTTATGATTAAATTTCTTGAAATAATAATATAAAAATAAACCGATGGATTGATTAGATAAACCATTCTTTTATATATAAACTAGTTTTTTCATAATTTTATAAAAAATTACAAAAAAATACAAAAAAATACAAAAAAATATAAAAATCTACTTTATTTTTATAAATAATATATGTATAATATAAAAAGACAAAAGAAGAAGGGAAGAAATTAAAAAATGAATATACAATATATTAATAAAGAACCAAGTAAAATAGAAATATATGAAATAATGGATTCAATTCAATCTGACATGGAAGAAAACATTGAAATGGAAATATTTGAGCCAAATGATGATATGGTTACAACAGTTTGCGCATATCATTTTGATAAAATTGTGGGTATGGGAAGAGTTATAAAAGAAGATGATACACTATTTATACAAGACATAATAATAAAACCAGAATACAAAGGAGAAGAAATTGAAAACAATATAATTGTAAACTTATTTAAACAGATTAATGAACTTAGAAGATTTAATTCAAGTATACAAAAGTGCTTACAGATTGAGGAATCAGAAGAAAATTTTTTTAATAGATTTAGTTTCTTGACAAAAGAGAAACAAGAATTAGGAGCATAATAAGTAAATTCACACGGTTTTAGATGTTTTTTGATGCCATGTGAATTTTTTTTATAATATAAATATATTTTTAATTATTTATTATGAAATGTAAAAATAAATATATAAAGGGAGAAATTAGATGGAAAAGAAAATTCTTACACATGCAATTGAGCTTATTACAAAAAACTGTAAAGATAATGTTAAAAAGGCTAAAGATTATGATGAATATGTAAATGCAATGACACAAAAAGAATTAGATAATATTATAACATTATATTCAAGTATGCAATATGATGAAAAAGAATTAGAATTAATGTGCAGAATATTGAAAGACAATAATAAAGATAGAAAAGTTACCTTTATACTTAAAAATTTAAACAAGATAATAGAATTAGAACTAGAAGTTTTTATAGGAGATTTATTAAAAGATACAATAAAAATAATAAATTATGATGGTTATGTAGAATATACTATTCAAAATTTAGAAATTTCCATAAACCATATAATCGTATTAAGAAGATTAGGGTTTATTTTTGTAGATATAGAAAATGGAATTATAAAAATACATATGCCAAAAGATATATTGAAAGTAGCACAAGACAAAATTACATCTATGGAAAAGAGTGATATTAACATAGTAAAGGAAAATGTGAATGAATTTATAATGGGATTTTTGAATGCCTATGGTATGATATCAATAACTGAGGCATATATTTTAATTTCTAAATTATATAAAAATATATCTCCAGAAATATTTAATAGATATGTTTTTTTCACAGCTAATGTGCTACATACACAATTTAGAGCAGATGATATTTATATATATAATATTAATTTATTAGACGAAGAAATTAAAGATTTAGAATATATTCATTCTAAATTAGAATATAATTTTTATACATTAGATGACATAAGATTGCTAGCTAGATATGAATATTATACAAAATATATGCAATATAATGTTTTAAAAGAGTTTGTAGAGGCAAATTTAAATGTTTCTATAACTATTGTTAAATATGAAATAGTCGATTGGTATATTGTACTTGCACAAATGGATATAGAACATGCAGAAAGTTATATAGATAAGAAAATAAATGAACTTGAGATAAAAGACAAATATAAGTTGCAAATGAAAGAGTATATTAGAGAAATTTTTGAAATTTGTCCGAAATGGAAGCTAAAGGGTGCTATAAAGTATAAAAAAAGTAATAATATAAAAATACTTAAATTTCCAGACTAATTACATACAATTATAAGAAAGGCTATATATACTATTAATGTATATGTAGCTTTTTTACTTGTAAAAAACTAGCAATTATGGTATAATAGTTATGTAATTATAGTGTGATAAGGAGATGATTATAATATGAAAAAAAAGAAGATACTTATTCCTTTTCTAATTATATTTATATTAGTAATAAATATATTAGTTTCTACAATATATAAAGGGTATATATCATTTGCAGTAGATACACAAGGAGAATCTAATGTAAGTGTTGTTGTTGATAGTGTAGATTTAAATAATATAAAAATAATTATGGGGGGAAACTTCGAATCAAATATTGTTTCTATAAAATATACAGATGGAGGACGTGTAAGTAAGGATGAGGTTATTGATTATTTTAGTAATCAGAGTAATCACATTACTGACATAACAAATCAAAACAAGGGAGCTTCTCCAAACGTTTTAGCTGTAACAATAGAACATGCAGGTCAAGGTAAAGAGTATACTATTTTAGTAGTTTTTGAAGATGGGACAGCACAGATTGGATATGCTACTATTGGAAAACATATAAGTGGAAGTATGAATATAGGATATGAATATAAGAGTCCACTGTTAACAATTAATGCTACAAGTACTCCAAACAATATTGTATTATTAAAAATAGCTAAAGCTTCGGAGATATCAGACATTAGTGATTTTGAAATAAAAGCAACAGAAATACCAATTAAATCTTCTACAGATGTAAAAGCTACATATGAAATCAAAGAACAAGGTATTTACAAAATATATATAAAGGATTCTGAGGGGAATTCTCATGTGAAGGAAACTGATTATTTAGAACTAACTTCTACAAAAACAATAGAAATTGTCCATAAAAAAGGCAATAATAGCGCACTTTTAATTAAAGCAGAAGATTCAGCACATAAAATAATAGAAATGAAAATAATCTTATCAGATAATGAAGTATCCTTAGATGATATAGAAAAAAATGGTACATCGATAAATATAACTTCAGGTACGAAAGTCCAAGGTGAATATATCATTTCAGGAGATTATACATATGTTAATGTATATCTAAAAGACGAATATGGTGCTACATATAAATATGGACAGACAATAAATTCAATTAAGGAAGATAGTGCAATAGTTGTTCCAGTAGAGCCAGAGCCAATACCAGAGCCAACACCAGAGCCAACTCCAGAGCCAGCACCAGAGCCAACACCAGAGCCAACACCAGAACCAACACCAGAACCAGCGCCAGAGCCAACACCAGAACCAACACCAGAGCCAACACCAGAACCAACACCAGAGCCAGCACCAGAACCAACACCAGAACCAACACCAGAACCAACACCAGAGCCAGTGCCAGAGCCAACTCCAGAACCAACGCCAGAACCAACACCAGAGCCAGCACCAGAACCAACACCAGAACCAACACCAGAACCAACACCAGAGCCAGTGCCAGAGCCAACTCCAGAACCAACGCCAGATCCAATTCCTAGTAATCCACAAGGAAGTATGTTAGTGCCATTGCCTGACAATGACAATAGTGGAATGTTTGGAAACGTAAATAATATAGAAGATATGGGTTTAAATAATGGAACTACTAATACAAATAATAATAATAATAGTAGTGAAAATAACTATAAATATAATGAAACTAATATACAAGAAAATTCTACTAATAGTAGTAATAATGAATCTTTACCGAAAACAGGTGTAGAAGACACAGGAATTATTTTACTAATTATTACATTATTGGGAGTTGCCATAATATCGCTAGTTAAATTTGTTAGAATTAAATAGAGAAAGAGGCTATAAACTTACTATAAAAGTATAGTTTGTAATAGCCTCTTTTTAGAATTAATTAATGTAAATTTTATTGCTTAAATATTTCATTTAATTTTGTATTGTAATAAGTTTGTGTATTGTTTTTAGTTACTATAATGTAGTTAGAATAAATTGAAATCTGACTATCACTATCAAAATTCATAGATTTTCCAGTTAAAAGATTATATACGCAAATTTGTTTTGAATCTGTAGCTTTAGCTTTTACAAAAGTACTTTGTGTATATGTATCAATTTTAGGAGATTTAAAACTAAATATTGACTTTTTATTTTTTAAATCAATTAGTTCATAAATATCATCTTTTTTTGTAAAAACTAATTCTTTTCTTGTTTTTGATTTAATAAAGTTAAAAGTTGTTGGTGATAAAAATTCTATATCATCATATTCACAAGGCAATATGGTAGTATTTTCTTTCATAACACCATGTTTATTATTTGAGCTAAAAGATATATATCCAGTTAGACTTTCTATAGAATTATTTATTTCATTAAATGGCTTTTCAGACAACATTTTTTTATTTTTTACATCATAATATGAATAACGGTTTGAGTGATCTTTAGTATTATCATATATCTGAAGAATTTTATTTTTAATATCATAATACGAAATTTCTACGTTATCAGATGTCTCATATGCTATTTTATTTTTAGATAAACATATTATAGATTTCTCTTTATCATTTAATGATATTGTAAAAATATTATTATCATCCACAAGTATAGACTTATCTGTATAATCATATACAATTTTACCATTTTTTAAGTTAACAATTGCATATTTTTTATTATCTATATTTATTTTGGCATATTGTTCGTTTAAACTTTCATCAACCTCAGAAATTGTACATGAGAAAAATTCCTCAGAGTCTTTAAATTTATATGAATATAATCTTTTTCCTCTTTTATTTAATATACCACCTTCTATGGGTTTATTATTTTTATCATATTTTATATATGAAGAATACCCTTGGCCTTTATATGACACTTTTATATTATCATCTGTTAAAGACTTAAGATTTTCATTATATAATTTATTATCTGCGATATATAATCCATATTCTGATATATATTTTATATTAGATTGAGATGATAGTTGTACATTCCCTTTTTGGTCAATCACACAATATTTATTGTTATTATTTTCTTGTAGTTCTACAATTGCATAATCATCATAAAAAGGATTGGCTAGGTTGTATTGAGCAGAGATTATGCTTTTTCCATTAGATGCAGAAATGTAACCATATAAATTATTTTGCTTAACAGGAATAGGTTTATTAGGGTCAAGAGTTAAACCTATAAAGTAGTCGTCATTTTTGTGAATTAATGTATAAAATAATATTGTAATTATTATTATAAGAATAGCTATTATAGTACTTATTATTGGTAACACTTTTTTTATTTTTAAATCTTCGTCCATTTAATTACCTCCTTCATAATATAAATTTTATATAATAATAAAATAAAAGTCAATTAAAAAAATATAAAAAATTTAATATGGATATTATGTGAAATATATTGACTTTTTATATTTAAAAATTATAAAATAATAAAAGGAGGTTATAATCGAAAATACAATTTAAGATATGAAAGATAACTTTTTGTAAATGAAATTATAAATAAATTATTAAAATACTAGGAGGAAAAATATGGGATTAATTAAAGCAGTATCAGGTGCTATAGGAAGCACTCTTAAAGACCAATGGAAAGAGGCTATTAGATGTGAGGATTTAGGAAATGATATATTAATGGTAAAAAAGACTACTCCAAATGGGGTAATATCTAATAAAAGTACAATAATAGTAGCACCAGGACAATGTGCTATTATATATGATAATGGTAGAGTTATAGATGCAACAGCAGAAGAAGGAATATATACTCTAGATGACTCAAGTACACCTTCTTTCTTTGCAGGTCAATTTGGAGCAGTTTTTAAAGAAATGTGGCAAAGATTTACATATAATGGTGCTACAGCAAAGCAACAGGCAGTATTCTTCTTTAATATAAAAGAGATAATTGATAATAAATTTGGTACTCCAGCTCCTGTACCATTTCAAGATTGGTCACATCCAATACCAAATCAAATGACTGGTCAAATGTTGCCATTAAGAGTAGAGGTAAAATGTTTTGGAAAATATACATTCAAAATTATTAATCCAGCATTATTTATGAATGAAATTTCTGGAACAGCAGATGTATACAGAAAAACTCAGTTAATAGAACAAATGAGGGCAGAAGTTATTTCTTCATTTCAAAATGTGCTAAATGAATTAGGAAATTCTAATTATAAAGTACCAGTTTTAGAATTACCAAGTCAAACAGATGAAATAAAAGAATTAATGGATCAAAAGGTATTTGACGATTCTATTAGAAGAAGAGGAATATCTATACTTGGATTTGCGGTGGAATCAGTTACTTTAGATGACGAATCAGAAAAGAAAATAGATAGTTATGAATTAAGTTCAAATGCATATATGCAACAAGGAACATTAGTGAATGCATATTCAAATGCAGTACAAGATGCAGCTAAAAATACAAATGGAGCAACAAATGGGTTTATGGGAATTGGAATGATGAATATGTCTTCTGCAGGAGTAATAGGTGGAGCTACAGCAGGACCTTGGCAAAATACAGAAAATAGTGTAGTAAAGGAAAAACAAACACAAAAGGTTGATACAGTAGAGGATAACTCAGTGAAATTGGACTCTTGGCTATGCCCAAATTGCAAAAAAGAAGTAACAGGAAACTTTTGCTCACAATGTGGAGCTAAAAAAACAACAGAAAAGTTTTGCTCAAATTGTGGAAAAAAGGCAAGTAATGATGCAAAATTTTGTACAGAATGTGGAACTAAATTAGTATAATATACGAGTGAAGAAATTAAAGGAAGTTAAGTAGAAAAATAAATTTATAGGAGACGTTTTACATATACTAATTGATATAGAGTATATAACAAAAAAATCAGAGGCGTCTAAGTTAATAATATAAAAAAAGGTATGTGTTTTGATAATACATATCTTTTTTGTTAGAAATTAATTAATAAAACAATAGTAACTATATAAGTAAGGTTCATATATAATTTATCTTTTTGCTTTAGTATTATAAAAGTTAATATAAAAATTAACTTGAATTATCTATATAAAATTTTATGTTAATGATAAAATTAAATCATATAAAATATAACAATTTCTATTTAGAGCTAATTAAAAATATTATACAGAATTTTATATAAGAAACAGAAAAGGTATAAAGATTTATAAAAAAGTTATGAACATAATAAAAGTTTTTCATGAATAATAAACCAAAAATAGAAAATAATAATATAAAATTTGATAGGAGGAATAAGTATGGAAAAAATTTTAATAAGTCTAAATGCTCTACTTGCAGATTTAAATGTATATTTTAGAAAATTACAAAATTATCATTGGAATGTAGAAGGAAAAGACTTTTTTGTGGTTCATGAGAAATTAGAAGAGTATTACAATTGTATATTTAAACAAATTGATGAAGTAGGAGAACATATTCTAATACTTGGAGGTCAGCCTTTAGGAACTCTAAAAGATTATATTAAGATAACAAAAATAAAAGAAGCAGAGAATAAAAAAGTAAAACCTGATGAAATATTTAATAATATAACAACAGACTTTTCTACTATTTTGGCAGATATAATTAATATAAAAGAATTAGCAGATAATTCCAAAGAATATGGAACTTCCAGTCTAATGGATGAATATATTTTGAAATATACAAAAATAATATGGATGTTAAAACAAAGTATGGAATAAAGTTATAAATATATAATATATATACTAATAAATATATATTTGGAGGATATTTATGATAAAAATGATAGACTTGCCATATCCAATGAATGCACTAGAACCATATTATACAATGGAAACATTAGATTTACATTATAATGTATTATATAAAGGATATGTAGATAACTTTAACAAAACAGAAGAAAAATTAAAAAATGTAAGAGAATCAAACGATTATTCAAATATTAAATGTTTGGAGAAAAATCTGAGCTTTTTTGGTTCAGGAGCAATTTTACACGAATTATTTTTTATGAATCTTGGGCCTGCTATACCAACAAGTCCAAGTGTAGAACTTATGAATCAAATAATAATGGATTTTGGAAGTTTTGAGAAATTTAAAAAGCAATTTTCTGAGGCTTCAAGTCAAGTAGAAGCCTCAGGGTGGTGCTTATTGGTGTGGACTAATAGGCTAAATAGATTAAATATATTACAATGCGAAAAACATCAAAATTTAACTCTTTGGGGGTGTAAACCAATACTTGTAATAGATATGTGGGAACATTCATATTATTTACAATATAAAACTAAAAGACCAGAATATATAGATGCCTTTTGGAATATTGTAAATTGGAATGAAGCAAATAAAAGATTTAATAAAAAGTAATAAATAAAATACTCTTTTCATAGGATAGATAAATCTAGATTATGGAAAGAGTTTTATGTATAATAGTAAAGTTCTAATATAAACTAAAGTTTAATAAATACAGGTTTCCTAGTATAAAAAATAATTATACACAATATTTTTCAGAAATTAGCACAAGAATAATTAAACATAGAATGTAATAGTTTTAATTAATGAATGGATAATCCAGACCACTATTGTTCTGAAAATATATTATAAATCTTGTATTATAATAATATTATTTTTATATTATAAATAATAAGTAAATGTAACGTTATACAGTAATATTTTAGTATAGTTTATAGAAAAAGAAAGTAAGTAGAATTATATTGGAAACAAGAAATATAGTATAACTTAAAAGAGTAGTTAATAATAATTTTGTAAGATAAAAGCAAGTTAAATAAAAAAATGCAACTTATAACTAAAATGTAAATTAAAAAAGTAAATTCAAGTATTGACAATATTAACCAACTTAGAGTATAATAATGTGCGTACATAGGTAGGATTATAAAGCGAATAAATCCTCCTTAAATATACATCCCATGTAAGGTGGTTCTTAAGATGCCGGAAGGAGGGGAATATTAATGTCAGAGGTTAAAGTTAATAATGGAAATATAGAAGATGCTCTAAAAAGGTTCAAAAGACAATGTGCCAGAAATGGAGTATTGCAAGAAGTTCGTAAAAGAGAACACTATGAAAAGCCTAGTGTAAAGAGAAAGAAAAAATCAGAGGCTGCAAGAAAAAGAAAATTCTAAAATAATAAATATAGGCATTTCCAATAGGAAATGCTTTTTTTAGAAAATTTAATTATATATAAAAAGTACAAAAAGGTTATAATTTAAAAAAGTTAAATAAAATTTTAAAATTATAATAATATTAAAAGTATAAAATATATAAATAAAATACAAATTTATAAAAGTGAAAGGAATGATGTTATGCTTAAAGAAAAGTTGTTAGAAGATTTAAAAAATTCAATGAAAGATAAGAATGTTCTTAGAAAAAATGTGATACAAATGGTAAGAGCTGGAATATTACAAATAGAAAAGGACAAAAATGTAGAATTAGATGATCAAAAGATATTAGAGGTTATAGCTAAAGAATGCAAAAAAAGAAAAGATTCACTTTCAGATTATGAAAAAGCAGAAAGACAAGATTTGGTAAATCAAATAAGACAAGAAATAGAAATATTAGATGAATATTTACCAAAACAGATGACAGAAGAAGAATTAACAAAAATAATAGAAGAAATAATAAAAGAGCTAGATGCAACAAGTATGAAGGACATGGGGCGAATAATGAAAGAGGCAAAAGAAAGAATAGGTCTTGCAGCAGATGGAAAGACAATAAATGAAGTTGTTAAAAAAATATTGGAGTAAAGTTATAATTTAATTAGAAAAGAAAGTGGAATGAAATATAATATTCTTTAATTTATTCAAAATAATAAAAATAAGACTAAATTTAACTTAAATTTTAGTTTTATTTTTTTATCTTGTATAATTTTTCCAATATATATTATAATAATAAAAAGAAAGGAAGGAATGGTTATGAATTATATTAAACAAGAAATAAAAAAGGGAATTAATTTTCATAAAGTAAATACAAATAGATTTAAAACAAATTTATTTGCTATTTTTTTAACTACACCTTTAAAAAAAGAATCAGTAACAGAAAATGCATTATTACCACTAGTATTAAAAAGAGGTTCAGCAATAATGCAAACGCAAGAATTAATTTGTAAAAAACTAGAAGATATGTATGGTGCAAGTTTTGATTGTGGTATTGATAAGTCAGGAAATAATCATGTAATAAAATTCTATTTAGAAACATTAAATAATAATATGATACCTACAAATGAAAATATAGTAGAAGAAGCTTTTAAGCTATTATTTGATATTATATTTAATCCATTAATAATTAATGAAGGTTTTAAAGAGCAATATATTGATGGAGAAAAAAATAAACTAAAGCAAATCATTAATTCTAAAATTGATAATAAAGCAAAGTATGCTATGGATAGATGTATAGAAGAGATGTATAAAGGTAAACCATATGAATTATGTAAATATGGATATATAGAGGATTTAAACAAAATTAATGGAGATTCGTTATATGAATATTATAAGCAATTGATAAATGAATGTAAAATCGACATTTTTATTTCTGGAGATGCTGAGGATAATATTATAGATATAATAAAAAATAATGAACAAATTAAAAATTTAAATGAAAGAGATGCAAAATATACAATAAATGGTGATAATGAAGAAAAAGACGAAGTAGAAATTAAATTAGTAGAAGAGGCTATGGATGTAATGCAAGGAAAATTAGTTCTAGGATTAGATGTAGTAGATGTTGAAGAAAATGAAAAGTATGCAGTATCTGTATATAATATTATATTAGGTGGAAGTGCTAATTCTAAGCTATTTCAAAATGTTAGAGAGAAAGCAAGTCTTGCATATACTGCAGGTTCTAGCTATTTAAGACAAAAAAATAATATAATAATAAAATGTGGAATAGAAATAGAAAATTATGAAAAAGCTATAGAAATAATAAAAGAACAATTAAAAGAAATGGAAGATGGAAAATTTACAGATGAAGATATAGAAAATGCAAAAAACATAATTATATCTACAGTAGATGGAATTCCAGATTCTCAGGATTCCGAGATATCTTACTATCTAGGTCAAGAGCTTACACGACAATTTGTGTCTTTACATGAGTATATTGAAAAAATAAAAAATGTAAAAAAAGAAGATGTTGAACTTATTTCAAAAAAGATAAAAATAAATACAATTTATTTTTTAAAAAATGATAAATAATAATATAATTAATTAAATATAAAGTCTTTGTATAATTTTGAATATAAATAAATCAATATATATTTAAAAATTAATACTTGTAGAGAGGAGGAAATGTTGGTTTTTGAAACTAACATAAATTAATAAAATGAAATTAATTGAAAGTTTAAATATAAAGGAAAAAGC
This sequence comes from uncultured Clostridia bacterium, assembly GCA_948805675.1. GTDB lineage: Bacteria > Bacillota > Clostridia > TANB77 > CAG-508 > CAG-492. Next base: position 65,527 of record CAQIBN010000003.1, read on the forward strand.
CTATATAGAGAAACTAGAAAATGGAATGACAGTAATTATTATTCCAAAGAATACTACTAATAAAAAATATATAATATGGGGAGTAAACTTTGGTTCTATTGATAATCATTTTAAAATTAATGGTGAAGAAATATATATTCCAGATGGAGTCGCTCATTTCTTAGAACATAAAATGTTTGAGCAAGAAAATGGAACTAATAGTTTAGATAAACTAATGGCACTTGGAATAGATGCAAATGCATATACAACTAATGACCATACTGCATATTTATTTGAGTGTACAGAACATTTTTATGAAGGCTTAGATGAATTAATGGATTATGTTCAAAATCCATATTTTACTGATGATAATGTAGAAAAGGAAAAAGGAATCATATCACAAGAAATAAGAATGTATGATGATGAACCAGGATGGCAATTGTATATGAGTGTTTTAGATTGTCTATATAAGGAAAATCCAATTAAAATAGATATAGCAGGAACAGTAGACTCTATAAGAAAGATTAATAAAGATACTTTATATAAATGCTATAATACATTTTATGTACCAAATAATATGACATTAGTTGTATGTGGTAATTTTCAGCCACAAGAAATATTAAAACAAGTAAAGGACAGGCTAATTAAAAATACAATAGAAGATAAAATAGAGAGAATATATCCGGAAATTGAACAAAAAATAAATAAAAAAAATATAGAGAAAGAAATGAATGTAAGTATGCCTTTGTTTGCAATAGGATTTAAAGATATTGAAGGTATGAATGATGAAATAGTAAAAAAACATATTGCAATTGAAATACTACTTAATATATTAGTTGGGAAAAGCTCAAATTTATATAAAGAACTATATGATGCAGGAACAATATTAGAAGAACCTGATATGGATTATGAATTTTCTAAACAATATGCTCATGTAGTAATTTCAGGTCAATCTGAAAAACCAGAAGATATTTATAATAAGCTTAAAAAGCAAATAGAAGAGTATATAAAAAATGGATTGGATTCGAAACATTTTGAAAGAATAAAAAAGAAAGTATATGGTGATTATGTAGTAGAATATAATAATATATCAGATATTTCTAGAATGTTTTTATCAGATTCTATGAAAAATATTTCTTCTTTTGACTATATTGAACAATATAATCAAGTAAGTAAAGATTATACACAAAAAATATTAAAAGAAATATTTAATACAGATTCAATGGTTATGGCAATAATAAAACCAAAAAAGTAGAAGTGCAATATAAAAAGTAATTATTATAAAAAATAGGTACTTTATGATAATATTTATAACAAAATTATTTGAGCTTTCAGATGCAGTTTTTATACTATTTTCGAGGTTTTTGCAATACAAGAAAAGTAAATATATAAAGGTGTAAAACAGTGTCGAAAAATAAGGAAAAATGTAATACGAAAAAAATGTAAACTCCTTTGAAAACAAGGAAATTTGTTGACGTGTATGTAAAAATATGGTATTTTAAATATATACAAAAGAGAAACACACGAAAAAAGGAGCGTGATTATATGTTAGATGAAAAAATCTGTAAACTAAGGCAAAAGTTAAATGAGAGTATTATGAAAGGACAAGATTACAATGTAACATATAAATTAAGCGTAGAATTAGATAAATTAATTGCACAATATTATAAAAAGAAATTGAGGGGTATAAATAAGAAAATAAAAATACAAAAAAGAAGATAAAAGTATATGAATATCTGTTCTTATGAGTGAAGTGAAATGTGAATATATTAAAAGCTTGATATTCTCACATTTTATTTCACTTTTATTTTTATTACTAAATAGTTAAAATATGATAAATTTTACTAAAATATGATTGACAATTATAGAAAAATAAGCTATTATAAAATTATATAGATGTTTATTATAGGATATAAGGGAGGAAAAAGTATGTTAAAAAATAATAAAATGTTAAAAATAAGTTTAGTAGTAATAATGGTAGTAGGAATTATAACAATAAGTTCTATTTCAATGGCTTCTGACTCATTTATTGGGGATCAAAACCAATTAAAGCCATCAGTTCCTGAACAGGCATCTGGTATATACAATTTAGGAAATAATCTGTTGGGAATATTTCAAACTGTTGGTTATATAGCAGCTGTTATTGTATTAGTTTGGTTAGGTATAAAATATATTATGGCATCACCTGATGGCAAAGCAGAAATAAAGAAACAAGCTTTTGCATATATTTTAGGAGCAATATTACTATTTTCAGCAGCAACAATAGTTACAATTATTAAAGGATTTACTACAATTTAAAGAAGAGAGAGAAATATGAAGAAATATGTATATATAATGCTTACGCTATTAATTATTATATTTAATTTTATATCTTGTGTAAATTGTGTTTATGCAGATGGAGAAGATTCAATAGCTTTGGAGGGGTGGAATAAAATATATAAAAAGACTGGAAATTCCTTTGATAAAGCACAAAATGCTGTGATAGGATTAGTGCAGACGATTGGATATATAACATCAGTACTTATGGTAACGATAATAGGAATAAAATATATATTTACTTCACCAGAAGGAAAAGCAGAAGTAAAAAAACAGTTAATTCCGTTTTTAATAGGAGCTGTGTTATTATTTTCTGGAACAGTTCTAGTAAGTACTATTTCTAAATGGGCATATACAACAATAAAATAAAAAAAGTTTTAAAAATTAAGAACTCTATTAAAGATAGGTTCTTAATTTTTTTGTTTCAGTGAAGTAATAATTTTCCTGATATTTTCTAAAATTTATAAAATTAGATCAATAGTCTTAAATAAAGTGTTTTATTTATATATTAATAATAATCATTAATTATGTATGGAATATTTTGTAATATATATTTGTAAGGTTGTATGAATAGGAGTTCCCTAAGAAAAACAAAATAATAACAATTATTACAATATTACAAATAAATTAAGTTTTTGAAAAATAGAGATGGTACAGTCTTTTTATGTTGAAAAAGTAATAAAAATACTATATAATAGTATTAATAATGAGGTGATTTTATGAAAGTGAAAAAAATTCTAATTTGTATATTATTAATACTAGTATTAATAGTTACTTGTATACCACATAATGTATATGCTGAGGATGAAGATCTTATTCAAAAGATAAAAAATCAAGGAACATCATGGTTAGATAAAGGAAAAACTTTAGGAAGTGGTGTTTTACCAAGTGATGATTTGCAAAATAAATTTGTACCTATAGGGCAAGTATTGGTTATGATAGCTACAATGGTGGTATTAGTGGTAACTCTTATTATGGGAATTAAATATATAACTGCAAACCCAGAAGAAAAAGGAAAGTTAAAACAACAGCTAATTGGTTTAGTTGTTTCGATTGTAGTTATATATGGTGCTGTTGGAATTTGGACTTTAGTACAAAATATTATGAATAGTTTAGATATATAAATACGAAGGAGGAAAATGATGGGAACACATTACATACCTAGAAATGTTAAAGGGGAAGGAAGAATTTTGTATATATTTTCTACTAAATCATTAATAACTACTTGTATTGGTGGTGGGATAGGAATTATTCTTTATTACATTTTTAAAACTATTAGTTTGAATGCAGTGGGTGTAATATTACTGGGAGTTTTTGCTTTATTAGGTTTTGCTGTTGGTACAGTTAAAATACCACATATTACAGGAATTAAGTTTACAAAAAATGTCGCAGGAGATTCTATAGATGATATTGTACTAAGATATGCAAAATTTAAAATGAATAAAAAAATTTATAAGTATACAAAGGAGGAAGAATAATGGGAAATACTATATTTTGGTTAAATATTATATTAGTTATATTAGTACTTGCTATTGGAATACTTGGTAGTATTGTGATATTTATTCTATTTAAAAGAAAAAAGGAACAGGAAAGTGGAACAAGTAGTGGTACAGATGGAAATAGAAAAAGTAATAATGATGATACTAAAAATCAAGGCAAACAGTCTGTTCAAAGTTTTATGGAGTTTGATGATGTTATAGATAATATGATTGTAAGAAGAAATAGAACACAATATATTATGGTTATTCAATGTAAAGGGATAAATTATGATCTTCTATCAGAAGAAGAGAAAGAGGCAGTAGAAAATGGATTTACTCAATTTCTAAACACTTTAAGATTTCCTATACAACTATATATTCAGACAAGAAGTTTAAATTTAAGAGATATTATTGATGAATATAAATCAAGAGTTGATGTTATAGATTCTGAAATAGAACAACTTAATATAAAAATAAAAAGAGCAAAGGCTGCTGGAAATGAAGAGATTGTCGAAAAATTGGAATTTGAGAAGAGAAGAAAAAGCAATGTATTAGAGTATGGAACAGATATATCAAACTATGTTGAGAGAATGAGCCAAAACCAAAATGTTTTACAACAGAATACATATTTAATTGTTTCATATTATACAGCTGAATTTGGGGGAGAAATTAATAATTATTCAAAAGAGGAAATTGATAGTATTTCTTTTTCAGAGTTATATACAAGGGCTCAAACTTTAATTAGAAGTTTATCCTCAGCAGAAGTGTATGGAAGAGTATTAGAATCTGAGGAATTAGCAGAGCTACTTTATGTGGCATATAATAGAGATGAATCAGAAATATTAAATTTAAAAAGATGCTTAGATGCAGAATATGACAGTTTTTATACTACAGCACCAGATATTTTAGAAAAAAAGAAAAAAAGAATAGAAAATGAAATAGAGGAAGAAGCGGTAACTTTAGCAACTGGAAGTATATTAGAAGCTGACAGAATAAAAATGTTAGAAAAAAATAAAGCAAGAAAAGTAAAAGAAAGAGCAAAGGAACTTGTAGATGAATACAAAGATTCTATGGAGGAAGATTTATATAAGGAAACTATAAATCAAATTGAAAAAGGCAGTAAAAAGGAAGAAAAGAGCGAAAAATATAAAAAAGCTAAAAAGAAGAGGATTTCCTAAACTTAAGATAATAAAAAAAGGAGAATGATTTTATGAAAATTGAAAATCGTAAAAAATCTCAAGTGGAAGAACAAAAAGATAGAGATGACAAGAAAAACGACAGTTTAATGAGAAAAAATAAGAAAAATTTAAAGGATTTAATAGCACCTGCAGGTATTGATGCAAGTCATACAAATCATATAGAAATTGTATCTAATAAAAGTAGATATGCAAGAAGCGCAATTGTATCTACAATACCAAGAATGTGTACTTTTCCAGAATTCTTAAGAAGTATGTATACATTTGGAGATATAAATGTTTCTGTATATATTAAACCTGTAAGTGAAAGTACTTCACAAGCCGAGTTAAATAGAGAAATTAACCAATTAGAATCTGAAAGAATAGTAGCTCTAGATAGAGGAGATATTAATCGTGAAAGAATATTAGCTCAAAAGAGAGCTGAGACAGAAGAACTTAGAGATTCTATAGCAAGTGGATTTAATAAATTGTTTGAATCTTCTATAATATGTACTTTGTTTACATATAATCTTGATGAATTAGATAAGCAAACTGAGTTATTGGCGTCAGAAATGGCAAAAACAACTATTGGAATAAAGCCAGCATGGGCAATGCAAGAAGACGCATTTAAATCTAATTTGCCATTTTTGGATAATAGAATGAAGATAAGTCATACTTTTGACCGTAGTTCTATGGCCACAGTTTTCCCATTTTTTAATTCAGAGGTGGGACATGAAAATGGTATACCCTTAGGATTTAATAGACAGACAGGCTTACCGATTTTATTTGATAATTTTAGTCCAAGTCTAACTAATTATAATATGGTAGTGTTTGGTAAATCTGGTGCTGGTAAAGGTGTAACAATTAAGACATTAACATCTCGTTCATCTGTATTGATGGGAATTGAAAGTTTAGCATTAGATGCAGAAGGAGAATATGGAGTTGTTGCAGAAGCATTAGGTGGAGTAAATGTAGTAATTAGTCCAAATTCAAAAACTATTATTAATTTATTTGATATAGAGCCAGAAACCATTAAAGACGAAATAACAGGAAAAGAAAAGACTGCATTAAATGTAGAAAATAAAGTTGAAGATGTAACACAGGCTTTGCTAACTATGGCAAGAGGATCTACAAGAAGCACAGAAGTAAATGAGCTTACAAAACAAATTATTGCGGAGTCTGTTGCAGAAGAATACGCAGCACATGGAATTAATAATAATGTTAGTAGTTTATATAGCTCAAAGTCAAAAAAATATGATAATGATTTTTTAGGAAATGAGAAGAAACCTATGCCAACAATAGGTTCTTGGTATAGAAGACTTCTAAAAAAAGCAAAGGAAAATGATAACCAAGATTATAGATTTCATTATAGTTACCTAGTAAAAGTTATGAGACAATATGTAAGAGAGCTTGATGGACAGATGGCATATTTTGATGGACAATCTACTTTTGAATTATTAGAGGGGGTTCCTTTTATTAATTTAGATATATCACAATTAGAAGAGAGATTTGCAAGACCACTTGCACAACAAATCTTATTATCGTGGATTTGGGAGAAATATGTAAAGAAGAATAGTGAAGATAAAACAAAGGCTACTAAAAAGAGGGTTTTAGTTGATGAAGCATGGATGTTACTTCCATATCCAGAAGCCGTAGACTTCTTGAATACTATGGCGAGACGTGCTAGAAAAAGAAATGTATCGTTAGCAGTTATTTCACAAAAATTCCAAGACTTTTATGAGAAGGCGGAAGTTCAAGCTGTGTTAACATCATCTGATACTAAATTATTTTTGGCACAAGATAAATCCGAAATTGAATATATAAAAGAGGTATTCAAACTAAGTGAAGGAGAGGCATATTTCTTGACTACTTGTGGAAGAGGAGAAGGACTTTTAAAAGTAGGAGAAGACACAGCTATTATAGCTATAAAGCCAACCAAAAAAGAGTTTGAATTTGTAGAAACAAACTTAAATAAATTAAGAAAAGAAGATTAAAAGAGGTAAAAAATGAAAAAGAAAGTGACAATTGTATTAATAGTTGTAATATTATTTAATACATTGATTCCTAATTTCATATATGCATCTCCAGATTTAGGAAGTATGAAAGATGTAATGCAACATCAATCAGAAACGGGACAGGACTCTGCAACGTCTTTATTTGAAGAAGGAGAAGCTCAAACAACTCCAAGCAACGGAAAGACCCGTACTGAAAAAGTAGGAGAAACAGATTCTATTAGCAATTTTTTAGCAAATGTTTTATGTATGTTTCTTATGGTTCCTCCTATGACCATAAATTCGATTCTTACTGTAATAGTATTTACTACACAAGATAGTGGACAAGGTGTAACACAACAGTTTACTATTGAAGATGTTGTGTTAGGGAAATATACACTATTTGATATTAATTTTTTTGAAGATACAAATACTGCAAATAGAGGTATAGTTGACATAGTTAGAGAAAACGTTGCTACATGGTACTTTGTGTTAAGAAATATTGCGATTGTAGGAAGTTTATTAGTTTTAATATATATAGGAATAAGGATGGCTCTTTCTACAATTGCAAAGGATCAAGCGAAATATAAGAAGATGTTTGTTAGTTGGTTAACAAGTTTTATATTAATATTTGTTATGCATTATATAATATTATTTTTGGTAAATATTCAAGAAACTATTATGGAATTACTTAGTGATATAACAGCAGGTGATGGATTTGAAGAAATTATAATAAGAAATACATGGGATTCATTATCAAATGTTTCAGGGTGGAATAAGGTACCATTTCTTATTTTATATTACATGCTAGTATATTATCAAGTGAAATTCTTTCTTATGTATTTTAAGAGGTTTTTATCGATTGGATTTTTAATAATAATATCACCACTCATAACTATTACTTATTCAATAGATAAAGCAGGAGATGGAAAGGCTCAAGCCTTTGGTACATGGCTTAGAGAAATGATATTTAATATATTTATACAAGTAATACATGCTGTTATATATATAGTATTTATATTTTCGGCTGCAGAAATAGCAAAAAAGATTCCTTTACTAGGAATATTGTTTTTAATGACACTATCAAGAGCAGAAAAAATAGTTAAGAATACATTTTCATTAAAGGGTAAAGGATTTGGAGATGAAAAGCCATTAGATAAGATTAAAAATCTAGCTGGAATGTAGGAGGTAATAATGAAACAGACTAAAAGTAATAAATCGATAATTGTTATTGTAATAATTATAGTAATTTTATTTATATTAGTTTTATTATTATCTACTAGTATAAATTATTTAAATAGTCAAAATGATAGTAAACAAGTCCAGGACATAAAACAATATGTATCTATAAATGATTTTAAGAGCATAGAAGAAGTTGCTATATATCTAGATTGCATATATATAAAAGAGGAAGTTTCGAAACAAGAAAACTATAATACAGATATTTATATGAAAATAAAAGTATTACCATATGAAGATGATAAAAGTAATGAGGGATTTTATGATAAGTTGATTTCATATTCTGCAAAAGTTTTAGAATTTAAGAATTTTAGAATTATAGATAAAGAAAATGATACTACAATAGAAGTAATTTGTAACAAAGAAAATAAAGAGATAAAGGATGTGCTAATAAATGGAGAATCTAATTACTTTAATAGAAGAGATTCTCAATTGCAGATTAGAGATTATAAAGATACAAAAATAACAGATTTTACTATACAATCAGAAATTATTAATAAATTAATTAATAATAATTGGAAAATTTTAGATTCTGAAATTGGAACTAAAGAAAGTACGTTTAATTCTTATGATATTTATTTTGATGAAGGAATAGAATTGAGAAAAATCAATAATCAAGTATTTAATATAGTTTTTACAGATAAGTATAAATTAAATATAGTTAATAGTATTACAACAGCATTCTCTAAAGAAGAAATAATAAGAATTTTGGGAAATCCAACGTTTAGTAATGATAGTACAGGAATAATAGGATATAAGGGAAAAGATATAGATGTATTCTTTAATACTTTAAATAAGCAGATTTCGATATATATGGTTGAAAAAGACACAAATATTAGCCAGTTTTATGAATTATATAAAAAAAGCAAAGAAGAAAATAAAAGTATTACACAATTTATTAATATATTAAAAGAAAAAATGAATAATTATGATTATTACAAAGAAACAAATAGCTATATAGAATTACAATATACATTAAAAGGCATAAAATTACAATTTAATGTTGGAGATGAAAATGGCATTTTACTATATAATAATTATTTAGGTTTCGTTTATGATGATACAAAAATAAGTGATATTCATGAACATATAGAAAGAATACCAAAGGATATTTTTTTGAAGAATGAAAATTTAGTTTTTTTAAATGAAATAAATAGAGTTAATTATATTCAGTCAGTTAAATATATGGCAAGAATGGAAAAGAACAGAAATAAAAAGGAAAACGAAATAGAAAGTAAATTATTTATTGAATATAAGAATGAACTTCAAGATGAAGCATATTCAATTTCTTTTATTTCTATTGATGGCAATAATCCAAATAGTGAACTTAAGGATAATGTTAGCTCGGGATTATGGCTAAATGATAAATATTATGTTTATGGGATAAAACAAAGAGGTATATATATATATGATGTATTGAACAGAAAGTATGTAACATTGTTTTCAGGTGAAAATGTAAATTATGATATTAAAGAATACAAAAATAAAATTTTAACTTATGATGATAAATCAATAAAATTAGATTTATAAAGAAAGGGGAGTAATAGATGAATATTTTAAAGAAAATTATAATTATACTTTTTTTGATTTGTATATTATTCCCTAAAAATGTTAGTGCAATGAGCCAAACTAAAGCAGGAGATACCTTATCGGAATTTGCTATTAATTTCGAAAAAAATCATGCAGAAGAAACAAGATATTCTTTAAATGGATGGGATAATTATGATTCTGGTGATAGAGCGATGGCATATAAAGGTATTAAGCAATGTAAAGGAACAAATAATTATTATGGAATGGATTGTGTTGGATGGGTAGGATGTGCAATACATTGGTCTTTAAAGTTAGGAAACAATAATAGATTTACTTCTTTTGTAGTACCTCCTGGAGATGAACAGTCATTCCATGCAGAAGATGGATTTACACAGATTGATAAAAATAGTACATTACAACCTGGAGATATTTTATGCTTTTGGGGTCATGTTGGAATATATGCTGTGGATAAAACAACTAAAGAAAAATTTGTTATACATTGTGATGGTTGGGGGAGAAATGGAGCAGGGATACATAAATCTAATTTTGATGAATATGTAAATGGACACTCAATTTATAATGTAGCAAGAATAACAAATGAAGCAGCAGGGTCTTTAAATGAAAATAATGTTACTACTATGTTTAATGAAGTAACAGGTGCAGCTGATGACTATGGATTATACTATGGAACTACACAAGGCAGATATACAGGTTCATATAATTTAGGTGATTGGTTATTTGATAAAATTGCAGGTTTTTTTGACTATTTAGTTGGAATATTAACATATATAATCAGAATTCCTGTATTAGGTTGGACTAATATAGTAGAAGTAATAGTAAATAATTTTATTGATGAAATAAGTGGTGCTAATCAAACAGAAAATGAGGGACAGAATCAAAAACAAGAATTTATAGGACCTCCAACTGAAGAACAAATGAAGGAAAAAAAGGAAGAAGAAAAGTTGTATAAACCAGTGGCTACAGATAAATGGGAAAGAATTAATATAGAAGATATTATATATAATCATATTCCAATATTAGATGTTAATTTTTTCTCATTTGACGAGGCAGCAGGAGAAGAACTACAAGAGGGAAGTGTAATTTATACAATCAGAGCAAATGTTGCTAAATGGTATATGATTATTAGAAGAGTTAGTATAATACTATTATTATTGGTATTGATCTATTTGGGTATTCAGACAGCTATTAATACTGCAGCAGGAAAAAGAGGTAAATATAAAGGTATGTTATTAGCTTGGGTTACAAGTTTTTTAGTAATATTTTGTATACATTACTTTATGATGATAGTAATAGATATTAATCAATACTTTGTAGAAGTGTTTGAAAGAGCTAATACTAGAGCTGTAGAAGAAATAGGGTATTCAGCAGATGGAGCTGTTTCAATATATGATACTATCCGTACAAGAGCATATTCCTTAAAATTAAGTGAGGGTGTTCCAGCAACAATAATGTATATGGTGTTAGTATATTATTTAATAAAATTCTTATATATATATTTCAAAAGATACCTTACCATTAATATACTTGCAATTTTGGGACCTATTATTGCTATTAAGTATGCATTTGATAAAATTAAATCAGGAAAAGGTGGTAGTTTAACTAACTGGATGTTTGACTTTTTTATAAATGTATTTCTACAAAGTATACATGCAATATTATATACCATATTTATGATAATGGCTTTTGATTTGGCTGTTAAATCTATTGCAGGGTTTGCGATAGCACTAGTTGTACTCAACTTTATGTTGAAAGCAGAGAAAATATTTATAGATATATTTAAATTTGAGTCAAGAGGCTCTTCATTAAGTGATGTTAGAGAAGATAAGAATTATTTAGTTGAAGCATATAAAACTGGAATGCTTGTTGGAGGATTTGCAAAAGGCACAGCAAGATTTACGTTTGGTGGAGTTAGAGCTGTTGGTAATTTAGGATTTGGAATAGTACAAGATGGTATAAATACAGTAGGAAGAATAGATAATGCATGGAACAATAGAAAAAGAAAAAAGAATGGACAGGAATTACTTGATTATGAGCCAATAGTAGTAAAAGATAAAGTTAGTGATACTTTAAAGAATATTGGATATAAAATTGGAGATAGAGTAAATGATAAAGTCTTTAAAGGAAAAAATTTAAAACTTGGAGTGCATAAAATGAAAGATAGAGATCCTAGACTATATAAGACTACAGAAAAAGCTCTAAAAGCAACTAAGAATATGACAAAGAAGAATTGGACAAGAACAATAAAAAAAGGAACAAAAACAATTAGTAGTATGGCTAAAGTTATGGTTGGAATTCCAATAGCAGTAGCAGATGCTAAAGAGGGATCTATGTTATTATATAGTGGAATCTCAGATCTGAAAGGTGTTATGAAGGGGAATACGCATTATGGACATAGAAGTAGAAGTAATATATGGTCACGAAGAGGAAGAGTGGCTGCTACAATAGCAACAGGAGGAGCATTTGCATTAGCAGATGGAGTATCAGGAGAGATAAAGCAAGTTAGTAAAGATACAAAAAATATGAAGAAACATAATGAAAAGTTACAATATTTAGCAAATATTAATAGTCTAGAAGATGATATAGAAAAAGAGTTAAATATTATTAATATTCAAAAAGATATGGAGAAAAAGGGAAAAACAGATAAAGAAAAAGATGAAATAGATGAGAGATATAGAAAAGAAATAAATAAAGATATACATAATGCAGTAAATTCTGTTCTAACTAGTTCAACAATAAGTTCTACAGTTATAGACTATATGTATGAAAATAATATATCAGAAATGACAGAAAAAGATGTGGAAAATGTAATAAAGCAATTAGAGAATATGGCAGATACTGATGAAATTAGATTCAGATTTGGATCTAAGATAAAGGCAAATGTAAAAGATGAAATAAAGAAGGAATTAGGAAAAAAGAAAAAAACATTAGATGCAAAGAAAACTATTAATGTAATAGAAGATGCAGTTATGAAAGAAGATAGCGTAGAAATGGAAAGCCCGAAATACGAAGTGCTTTCTCAAAAGATAAGAGAATTAAAATCAATCTCTGAAAAGGCAAAAAATTTTACAGGCAGTTCTGTATCAACTACAAGTATGTTCATAAAAAATGTAACAAAGGAAAATAAGAAAAAGAGTACTATTCAGAAAAAGGTAAAGAGAAATAAAAAATAAGGTTGGTGTAAATATGAAGATTAAACTTAAAAAAATATTAATAGTATCAATTTTAATAATAATAATACTGTTTAATATTAATGGAACACTAATTGAATCAAATTATGTATATGCAGATACAACTAAAACACAGGCACAACTTGATGAAGATAAGATGTTTGAAGAGAAAGAAAGCAATGGCTTAGGCGATGTAGTAATGGATGTTATTGATGGTGTTGCTGGTTTACTTTTCTATCCATTTAAACTTTTAATAATAGGTATTGGAACAGCAATTAGAGTTTTGGTAGGTGCGATTACAGCAATAGGAGGAGATGCGGTATGGTCTGTAGATGATATATTATTCAATAAATCTGAACTAACCAGTATAAATTTCTTTGAGATTGATAAAAATACACCTGACATAATACAAACAATCAGGATAAATGTTGCAACTTGGTATTATGTCATAAGAAATATTTCAATAGTAATACTATTAGGAATATTAATATATGTGGGAATAAGAATGGCTATATCGACAGTAGCTAGTGATGAAGCAAAATACAAGAAGATGCTTAAGGACTGGGTAGTAAGTATTGCATTACTTTTTGTATTACACTATATTATGATTTTTACAATAAACTTTAATAATATTTTAGTAGATATAGTAGGACATACCAGGGAAAGTGTGAATAATAGGACAGTCGGAACAATAGGCACTACTATAGAAAATATGACTGATGATGATTTAAGTAATACTTATGATGATGCATTAAATGCCTTATTAGCAAATAGTTTTTCTATAAGTTTTAGTGCAGGGTTTGGTTCTGCAATTATATATGTAATACTTGTAGGTGTAACAATTATATTTTTAATTATGTATATAAAACGTATGCTTACAATTGGATTTTTAATAATAATAGCACCTTTAATTACTATTACATATTCAATAGATAAGATGGGAGATGGGAAGTCTCAGGCATTAAATGCATGGCTAAAAGAGTTTATATTTAATGTTCTAATACAACCATTCCATTGTATAATTTATGTAGTATTTGCAGATATTGCTATGGACTTAGTTATAGGGGATAGAACACTTGCTTCAGCAGTATTAGCAATCATTATGATTATATTTATATTTACTGCAGAAAAAATAGTAAAGAAAATATTTAACTTTCAAGCAAGTAGTTTAGGAGAAGCAATAGCGTCAGCAGGTGCTATTGCAACAGGAATGTCATTTATAAGTAAAAGAGGTAAAGAGGATGAGAAAAAAGGAAAAGTTGGAAAAATTCCAAATATGAAATCAAAAGGAAAACTTAACATAAATAAAGATGGCACAGGAAAAACAGGAAAGAATCCAATTTCGAATAATACTAATAATAAAGGTAAACAAGCCGAAAATACACAAGAGAATATTAAACATGAAACTAATGAAACTCAAGCAGATAATAATATAGGTAATAATAATGGAACTGTTACATCAAGTTCTAATAGTAAATCAAAGAAAAAGAAAAATTTGAAGGCAAAGGCAACTTCAATTGCTGGACAACTAATTAATCCATTGAGTGGATTTAATAGAAGAGCTGCTGCAATAATAACAATGGGTGCATTAGGTGCTGCTACAGGTTCTGGTAAAGGTATTGTATCTGGAATGTATGCAGGTAGTGCAGCGGATGGAGGAATACAAGGACTTTTAAATAGGAGATCAGCTAATAAAATGGTTGAAAATAATGAACAAGCTTTTGCAAGTGCATATACAAATTATAAACAGAAAAATAATTTATCAGAGAAACAGATGCAAGCGAGAACAAAAGCTATGCTTAATGTAGATTCTAGAATGTTAGAAAATATGACTGATGATGATTATGAATATTATTCATATGTTAGAAATATACAAGATACATATGGAGCAATTGGCGAAGATGATGTGGATAATAGAGTATTAGAGACTGCTGGAATGATAGAAAACGGAGATATAGAGCCTGAATTTGATGGTATTGAGGAATGGACACCACCACAACAAGAACAACCAGAACCTCAAACAGAAAATAAAAAGAGCAATAATACGAGTAAGAGAAAACAACAAAGACAAAAAGAAGAAGAAAAAAGACAACGTCAGGCAGAATATGAGAAAAAAAGACAGAGTGAACTTGAAAATGCTAATAAAAGTAGAAAGAGAAATTCAGGGCAAGGCGGAAAAAAAGGAAATGGAAAAAAGAAGAAAAAATAAAAGGTAGGTGATAGAGATGGAACAAGAACAAAATAGTACTATAAATGAAACTACTCAAGGACCTAATACATCTGGAGCAAAAAATGCAGGAAAAAATGCAGGAAAAAAAGCTGCTAAGGCAGCAAAAAAAGCAGGTAAAGCAGCAAAGAATGCAGGAAAAGTAGCTAAAGGTATGCCATCTCTATTAGCTTTTTTTGCAACACCAGTAGGTTGGGTAGTACTAATAATAATTCTAATTATAATTATAATATTTTTAGTAATAGGGATTATAGGTTTTTTGGCTACAGCACCAGGAATAATGATGGAAAAGATTGCTAACTTTTTTAAAGATGCAATTAAAGATATATATAGAGATCCAACAGCAAGTACAGAGATTGAAGTAAGTGATGAAGCAAAAGTGGATTTAGCAAATTATATTCAAGAGTTAGGATATGACCTTGTAGGTTATGGATTTGCAGATAGTGAAAATATTGAAAAAGATGAAGATGGAAATGTGACTAAGGTTAATAAATCTAACAATAATGATTACTTATATGCCTATATTTTATCAAATGAAAGAATATATACACTACATGGTGAAAATGATAATCTTGGTGGAAAAGTATTAGATGTAATAAAAACAATCTTCGTACCAGGTTATTATTGGAATAAAACAATTGAGGCATTTTTGAGTGGCAATGTAAGTGATAAAGCAAAGGAAGGTATGATTGAAATTGATTGGGATTCAGCAGGTCAAAAGCCTGATGATGTTTTTGATACTGTTGAACTCAATAGAGATGATAAAACATTAAAGATTAAAAGATGGAACGCAAGTTTAAGTCAAGGTCTAACTAATGTGGATAATTGGTCATGGGACTTAGAGGGATGGTCTGGTAGATATGGAAAACCATTGGAACTTTCACTTGCTTTACACTTAGCTACAATGGCACCTGATTTTTCATATAATTTTTGTATGGATGAGGATTTACAGACTAAGGTTAATATTTCGTTAAATGATATAGAATATAATGCAAAATATGAATATGTAACAGCAAATAACACACCTGTAACTCAAGATGAAGTTGAAAAACAATATAATATATTAAGTAATAATAGAAATGAATTGAAGTATTTAGAGAAGGTGGAACAAACCAATACAAGAGAATTGGCAACAGGAGGGACAGCTGATATTAATATTTATCCAGTGGGAATATTTACAAATACAAATGTAATATGTAAAACATATGGTGATAGTACCCATTATTATAGATTAACTAATGAAGCTGGAAATCCAGTACGATTTTTTTCAGTAGATGGAGAAATTTTGATGGAAGATTATTCTATAAGTTTTGATAATGTAGATGAACCCTATTTTAGTATAATTCCAAATGATCAATCACCAAAAAAATTAGTAATACAAGAAGATTATAATGCAGATCCTTTATATTATAGTTTTAAAGCTGTAAATGATAAGATTTGGCTTTATCAACTATCTCTAAATGAAATAATTGACGTTCTTAGTTCTGATACTTCTCTATATAAAGAAGAGGCTTTAATTTATGTGAATGCAATAGAAACTTTAGCAGAGAAAACAATTGATTTATATATTGATGAATTAATTAAAAATCCTTCGCAAACTTATAAGAGAGGAGATAAAACTTATAAAGAGCAATTTACAGAAGCTATAGATGTAAATGATTATAAAGGAACTGCAGATAGATTACGTGCAATTCAGACTAATTTAGTAGAAGATTTTCCAGTTGTAGTAAATGATTATAAAAAGCAAGTAGAAGAAGAGGAAGAAGTGCTTAAAGAGTGGGGAATGGACTTTGGAACACTTGAGATACTTTATAAAGTATTTCATAGTGTTAACACTAGTATAAAAACATATCAGCCATATATAACATCTGTAAAAAATCACTGGTATAAAGATATATATTTTGTATATACAAAAGAAGAAGGACAGAAATTAAAAAATATTAGTCCGGAAGATATAATATATAAGTATGGAGATCCATCAAGTATTAATAATCAAGAATTTAATCCAGAGGGAATAGCTAGTACAGAAGAAATAGAAAAGTTAAATGGAGAGAATGGTCAATTGTATGTTAATTTAACTCCTAAAAGTGGATACAAAACAATAGAGCAAGTAGGACAACCAGGGTATACTGATGAGGAACCATGGCATTGGAAAGTAAAAAACTGGCTGCAATATGGATACTATTTTATTTATGATGGTACAGAAAAAACAGCAAGTGAAATAAAAAGAGCAAAAGAGTATTTGAAAAATGATGCTGTGAATAAATATGATTGTACAGATCCTTTATTGGGATATAACGGAGAATCAGAAAGTGTTGATGTAACAGCAATAAATAAAAAAGCCAAAGACATAAATACTGAGTTAAAAGAAAAGGGTTATAATGTAAAATTAAAGAAAATTACTTTTGCAAAAAAGAGTTCACTTGCCGCATTTTCAATTTTAGAGAGTGTACATACATTAGATGCTGAATATGTGTATAGAGATTTAAAAGAATTTTTAATAGAGTTGGGGTATTTTACAAAAGCAGACTTTGAAAGTATAGAAACAAATGTATTGGATTGGATAATACCTGAATATATACCTACACAATGGCCTAATCTTAAATATGAAAAAAAGGACACAGAATATTGTACGTATATAATGTCTGCAAAAGGGTTAAATAAGGAAAAAGCAGACAACAAAGGAACTGATGACAATTCTTCTTCTAATTCAAATGTTGTAAATAGCAATGAAACAAATAACACACCTAAATCAACAACAGATTACTTATTTATTGGTGACAGTATAACAGTTGGATATTCAGGAGTAACTCAAAAGACTAATGGAAGATTTAATAGTAATAATAATTACATATCTGGTAAGTATACAGATTCATCGGTTGGAGATTGTTATTTTGAAGCAGAAGTTGGAGCAACAATTTCAAATTGGAATACAAATTATGATGCCCTAATAAAAAATGTATATCAAAATAAGGATATAAAAGGTATAGTTGTAATGTTAGGAGCCAATGGATTGGATGAAAGTGGAATGAAAACATTATTACAAAAATTAACGACAGATTTTCAAAATGTTCCAATCTACGTTCAGGCGACTTTGCACTTTAGTGAAAAATGGAATGGATGGTCAACTGGAAATAATGCAGTAGAACAAAACAAAAATATAGATAATTTTAATAATTCAATTGAACAGTATTGTAGTAATAATAATATTAGTTTTATTGATACTGGTTCAGGATTATATGATAATGATGGTCTATTGATATATACAGATGATGGAGTTCATTTAAATAGTAATGGATGTGCAATTATAAATGCTAATATAAAATCATACATAGGTGGATCTACGAGTGGAAATAGTAGTTCTGGTTCACAAGGTTTTCAAGAAGGACTTAACGTTGTCACACCAGGTGTAGGAAAGGTAAAGAGTATTGATAAAAATAGTATAACAATAGAACTTTCAGAACCAGATAGTGTAAAAGGTATGAGCATAAAGATTGATGGATTTGATGTAGATACAGCAACAATATCTATAGATGATGATTTAGAAAAACAAAGTATAATAGGAAAAACAACTAGTGACAATATAAAAATTATAATGAGAGATGAAAAAAAGGCAATAATTAATAATGTAGAAGATTATATTATTGTACCAACAAGTACAGCACAAGGAACAAATGGAACATCTATGGGAGAAATGGAAGATGCACTAGAGTTTATATGGAGATGGGAAGGGATTAGTGATGCTGATCCAAATGATGGCGATTATTATACAGTATGTTATCCTTCAGGAGATATTCCAACTGTTGGACATGGCGTAACAGGATGGACTTGGGAAATATGGCATGAGTTAGGGTACAATGAGTATATATCTTCTGGAAATGGCAGTTCACCTGCAGTATTCATAAAAACGAAAATACCTAAAAATGTTGTTGATGAAGTAAGTAAGGTAATAATTGAAAGAGAATTTTCTAATTTAGATAATACTTTAGCAAGTAAAGGAATTACTGGATGGGGAATTGACCAAAAGGCTGCATATATTTCATTAAAATATAATGGTTTTGCATCCAAAAGAGCCAATATATTAGATGCATTTGCCAGTGGTAATGGTGCAGAAGCAAAAAGGATATGGTTAGACTGTTATAATAGAGATCAATATGCATATGGACATAAGAGAAGGAGGGCAACTGAGTTGGAAATTTTCTATGAGGGACATTATTGTACTACAGATGCAGAATTTGATGCTGCATATAATAAGTACTATAATTAATATATATTAAATAAAGGAAGAGCATACTATGAAAAAGATTAGAATTATTATTGTTATTATAATTATTATTAATATATTAATTTCAATTTACCTAGGGATAATAAGTTATTATAAAAATAATGAAGATAATGGAACAGAAAGTGTTAATTTTTCGACAGCAAGTATTGAACTTAACAAAAAGGTATTACCAGAAAATTATAAAGAGTTCGAACAGTTATGTAATAATGAGCAAGTTTCTGATAAATTATACAAGAATTTATATGATTATGTTAGATATATACAAAAATTAAATGATAAAACTAGACATTTAGATAATTCACAATTAACTGAATTTTATAAAGAGAATAAAACATCAATAGAAAACAGATTTTTTATATCTACAATTGACGAATTTTTACAATTAGTAAAAAATTGTAGATTGGCATATAATGATGAAGTAATAAACTATAAAACAATTATAATTCATACTGATACTTTTAAATCAAATGATGAATATATTGAATGTGATATAAAAATTATCCTAAATAATGGTAATAGCTTGAAATACAAATTAAATATCAATACTACTAATGATATGAAGATGTATTTTAGACCTATAGATGAGGAGTAAATATATGAAAGAAGAAATTAAGATGATTGATGTGATTTTAATTTTAGTTGCACTTATATTGATTACTGTTAATATAGTGTTTTGCATGAAAATATACCTAATACCAAATTCAAATAATAATAGTAGTATAGTTAGAGAAACAACTAATGAAATAAGTGTAGATAAATCAGATGAAGATTTGATTTTTGAAAAAATCAAATCTATGAATGAACGTGACAGAATGGAGTTTTATTTCTCTGAGTATGCAACATACATAGAAGATAAAGAATACAAAAAAGCATATGATTTATTATATACAGAATTTAAAAACAGTTATTTTCCAACATTAGAAAAATTTGAAGAGTACGCAAAAAAGATTTATCCAGAGTTTATGACGTTTTCGTATAATAATATAGATAGACAGGGATATATATATATACTAAATATTGATATTATTGATGTTAGTAACAAACAAAATAAGAAAAGCCATAGGGTTGTTATACAGGAGAATGATTTTAATGATTTTGTTTTATCATTCCAGGTAATTTAAAAAATCTAATTTTTAGATTGGAGAAAAAAGATGAATTATTGGTTAGATATAAGATTAAAGATAAGAGATTTTTTTAGAAAGCATAAAAAGAAATTAGCAATAATTATAATAATTTGGTCAGTTATAATTGCAATTAACTATTTTTTGAAAAATGTGGAGCATACAAATGAGATTCCTATTACGACATATGAACCGCACAATCCAGTAATGGATGAAGGAGATAGAGTTCCAGAGGCATATAAACAACCAATTAATGTTTTAATTGATAGTTATGTTAATTATTGCAATAATAAGGAATATGAAAAAGCATATGATTTAATAAGTAATGAGTATAAAACAAAATTTTTAAATAATATAGAGGATTTTAAAGAATATGTGAATGTTAAATTTTCAACAAAAAAATTATATAATATTCAAAATTATTCTAATATTGATAATACATATGTGTATAGAGTTAGATTTCTTGAAGATATTTTAGCATCAGGAACAACTAATGGATATGATTATGATGAAGAGAAAATTGTAGTAAAATTAGAAGGAGATGCTTTAAAGTTAGCGTTAGATGGGTATATTCGAGAAGAGGAAGTAGGTATACAAGCTGAAGATAATTATTTTAAAATGAAAATTGTGAAAAAAGAAATATTTTATGATAAAGTAAAATATATAGTTGAATTGAAAAATAAAACTAGTAATTATATCGTATTACAAGATGGAACAGAATTATCAGAAATTCAATTACAATTGACAAATGAAAAGAGAGATTTAGTGACTAGACATGATTCAAATATAGTGATATTACCAAATCAAACTAAAGAAATAACATTAAATTTTGGAGAATTTATTGAAGAAGAAGATAATGATATAGCTATTAAACTGAATGCTATAAGAATATTGCCAAAATTTTCTGGAGATATTAATAAAGCTAAACAGGAAAAAGAAAAGGCTATAAAGTTATATAGTTTAACAATTAATTTGCTACCAGAGAATTAATTGTAATTAGTAATAAAAATCACCTTTATAAAATATAGATTATAAAGGTGATTTTTATGTGGAAGAAAAAAGTTTTATATATTTTAATTGTATTTATATTTGTATTTAATATGATTGAAATTTCATATGCCGATGATGAGTTAGAAGAACTTCTGGAATTTGATGAATTAAATGAATCAGTTAGTGTTTCAAGTGAAAGTACCAATGAACCCATTATAAATTCAAGAGTTGGAGTTATATATGATAGAAAATCTGGAAAAGTAATGTGGGGTAAAAATGAGAATAAAAGAGTAGCTATGGCATCCACTACAAAGATAATGACATGTATAATTGTATTAGAAAATTCAAATTTGAATGATGAAGTCACTATCTCTAGTAAAGCAGCAGGTACAGGTGGATCAAGGCTTGGATTAAAAAAAGGTGATAAGATTACAATTTATGATTTGTTGTATGGATTAATGCTACGATCTGGAAATGATGCTGCGGTTGCACTTGCAGAACATGTTGGAGGAGATAAAGAAGGTTTTGCTAAACTTATGAATAGTAAAGCAAAAGGGCTTGGGTTAAAAGATACCCATTTTGTAACACCACATGGATTAGATGATCCAGAACATTATACAACAGCCTATGAACTTGCTAAAATTGCAGATTATGCACTTAAAAATGAGAAGTTTGCAAAAATAGTAAATACCAAAGATTGTACTATAAGGATTAATGGATATTCTAAAGCATTAACCAATACAAATGAATTATTGGGCTATTTGCAAGGAGTAAATGGTGTAAAAACAGGGTTTACTAATAATGCAGGAAGGTGTTTAGTAACATCTATTAATAGAGATAATTTCGAGATAATTACAGTAGTATTAGGTGCAGATACTAAAAAGATTAGAACGACAGACAGTATTAAATTAATAGAATATGCATATAAGAATTATAATTATATAAATATAGAAAATATAGTAAAAGAGAAATTTGAGGTCTGGAAAAGTATGAATGAAAAAAGAATATTAGTAGAAAAGGGAAAATGTGTAAATGTTAATTTGGAATTAAGTGATATAAAAAATAAAGTTATACCAATAAAAAATGATAATGTAGATAATGTAAGTATTGAAATTAATTGTTTGTATTATTTAATAGCTCCTATTGAAAAGGGAAAAGTAGTTGGAAACTTGAAAGTGACATTAAATGGAGAAGTAATAGAAGTTATAGATATAATAAATAAAGAAGAAATAGAAAAGAAAAATAGAAAAGATTACTTTTTGGAATTTTTGAAGTCAATATATTGACTTTTATAGTTAAATTTGTTATTATATTAATTGCTTCTAATATTGCAGAAGCATATGCGGGAATAGCTCAGTTGATAGAGCGCTGCCTTGCCAAGGCAGAGGTCGCGGGTTTGAGCCCCGTTTCCCGCTCCAAATTTTATTATATGAATTTTAAAAATTTAGTGTCATATACGATATATTTCTGCATATAATAAAGTATAAGCAAATGATGATAAACTTAATTGCCTATAGTTATGAAATACATGAAACTTATATAAAGCTATAAATTCTATATGGCGTTGTAGCCAAGTGGTAAGGCACGAGTCTGCAAAACTCTGATTCGGCGGTTCGAATCCGCCCAACGCCTCCATAGAAAAGTATGTAAACATTGGTAAATCAACGTTTACACACTTTTATTTGTTTTTTTATTAAAAAATGTGACCAGTATTTTCAGTACTTTTAGGGTTTAAATTTTCCAGTTCTTCTAAAATGTACTTAACACAAACTTAACATTTGAACTTCTTTATACTTAACATAGAAAGCACTAAAATAATAATATTATTACTTATAATAACTGTTTATCAAATAATTATTTAATCCATCATAATGTATTATCTTAAAATTTCTATCAGGTGATTCTATATTTAATTCCGTTGTTTTTGACATTACCATAATATGTTCTATTGCGTAAGAAGTATCAGCTTTGCAAAATGTAATAAAATCTTCTAAATTTTCTTTTTCGATTCTAATTCTTTTCTCAAATTTTTCAATATATCCTTTTGGGCTTTTAACAAATTTTTTTAAATCATTAGACAGTCTAGATTCTGTCAATGATGTGGATATGAATTTTGCTTCAACATCAAATATAATATGTTTATCATAATCTACTACAATGATATCCCATTCATTATCACCAATATTCTTTCTACCAAAGATGTCCTTTGTTTTTCTATTTGTAAATACTGTTCGATTTTGAATTATATTTTCAAATATCTTTAACACATCTATTTCAAATAATTTTGATATATTTTCAATGATTTTCTCTACTTCTATTAAAATATTGTCTTTGTTCTCACATATATATGGAACTAACCCTATAGAATATACATTATTCCAATAATTTCTAGAATTGATAATAAATCCCTTTACTATTATATAGTAATCTTTCCCAATATCTATTATTGGAACAGTATCTAATCTATACTTTCCACTATTTTTATATAATTCTTTCTCATCAACATCAATATTGTATTTTGTTAAAACACATTCTTTATGAAATAGATTTAAGTCAATATCGTTATAAGTATCTAATAATATAGAATCGAATTGTTTTTTTGAAATTTTACTTCTCACTAAATTTCTTTGTTTAGAACTATTAATTAATCCACTCATTAAATTGCAATAATTTTGAAACGATATTCCTTTTTCTAAGCGAAATACATTATTGAAACTTTTATTTTTCTCTTTACCTATTCCAGAATCATAATTAGTATATGAATTATTTTTGTTAGTACTATTACGCATATTTGGTACCATAGTACAAATCGAATCAATATCATTAGGAAATATTTGAAATGTAGAAATTCCATTTTCATAACTTTGTGAAAATCTGTTTCTAGAGTTGTAAAATGTAAAAATTGCATAATAATATAGCAATATAGAATATCTTTTGTAATAGCGATTTTTAATATTAAAACATATTTTTCTATTATCTTTTATAATTGCTGTTTCTATCATAGACTTTATTTTTCTTCCCATTAAGTCTGCAACAGAACAAGAATACGTTATTTCTCTTAATATATCTTCGTCTGTAATATTTTCTAATTTTAAATTAGAATTCATAATTCTTATTTCTTCTAATTTTGAATATATAGAACCTAAAAACAATATTAATTTTTCACAACTATATTTTTTGTATAATTTATTAGTAAAAACCTCAAAAATTTTTAATATTTTTTTGAACTTTTGATGAATAATTTCCTGATTGTCAATATCATTAAATCCAAAAAAGTAATGATTATTAAATAATATAAAATCTTTAGTTAATCCTAAGGAAATTAGAACATTTTGGCAATATTTAAAGTTTATATCATTAATATTTATATCTTTTAAATTAAAAAGTTTATCGTTATTTATCAAATTTTCCATTAATTGCTCCATAATTTATATTTCAATTAAAATAATTATTGTATGTTTGCTTGTATTTTCTTAAAAAATGCTATATAGTATTATTTATAGAAAATGAGATAAGTAGTTGTGTTGCCACTTTACTCGATAGCTTGCTATCAGAAAGTGAGGTGGTGTTTATGAGTTTTATATTGTACTTATTAATTACCTTAATGGTATCGTTGACCATAAACGTAGCCTTATTGACAATTATATACATACAATATGTTAATAGAATTTTAGATAAGGAATAAAAATAACAACACATTCTACTTTTTGACCGAAGGGAATGTGTTGTTATTGCTATATAGTGGTAACCATATTGCTATGGTTTCTCATTTTCTATTCTTATTATACACAGATTTATTAATTTTGTCAAATGTGAAAATTATATGAGGTAACATCACATAAAATTTTACTAGTAAAATGAACTTAACACAAACTTAACACATCAATTTTTAATGCAAAAAAGTCAGTGTTATCAAGGGATTAAAGAGTTAACTCGTCTGATGATAGCCTCCAAGAGAAAGTGTGTAAGTATTGATAAATCAACGTTTACACACTTTTGTTTGTTTTCTGATTGAAAAATGAGTCCAGTATTTTCAGTACTTTTAAAGCTTAAATTTTTTTAATCTTTTAAAATGAACTTAACACAGACTTAACATTTATATATATTTATACTTAACATTTTTAATTAAAAATTAGTATATTTTAAAATTATACTATTTAATATTTACTATGATAAAGTATTAAAATTTATCAAAAAATTCATTTGACAGCTAAAAAAAAATATGTTATTATATATATAGCTTAAGCAAATGTGTCATAGGTCGTATGAGACATTTATGTAACTGGTGTGTGTAACTGCAATTACACATACTTTTTTTATGTCAAAATAAGAAGCAGGAAAGCCCCGTAAAACTTTCCCACTTTCGACTATGTATGACGCTTCTAGTCTCTACTCTTTTTGTATTCTTCAAGTTTTGTTTAAAGTATGATGTTTTTTTCTTTTTCAGCTAATAACTTTTCAATCAATTCTCGAATAAGCTCGGTTTGTGTCATTGCATTTGCCCCCCTTTCCGTCCTTATGTAAGAACTACCTTTGACAGCGAAAGGTTGCTATTATATTATAATATTTTTTTAACCAATACAAGCGAACATCTTTAAACAGTACAATTTTATGATATACTATTATATAATTCATCATAATGTAAGAAAAAAATTAAAAGAATGTGATAAAACTTTTTTTGAGCAAACAAATTCTATATTTAGTAGATTATATGGAGATAAATATAAAAATGTAATTAGAGATGATATAATGCATAATTCTAGTAGTTTTTTTCCTAAATTTACACCTACAGATGACTTTAAAGGGTGGAAATTTGAACAAGCAATAAGCATAAAAGAAGGGTTTGAAATAATAGTTAAAATATGTAATATATTAGAAGAAAATTCAAATATATTAAGAGAGAAATTAGCTGATTTTTTTCAAAAAAAGGGACTGAAAAGTATAAAGAAAAAGCAAAATATATTAAAATTATTATAAATCAATTATTGAGATAGAATATATATTTAATATATATTCTTATTATAGGTGGGGGAATGGCAAAAAGTAAAATAATAAAAGAATTAGCAAATAAAGAAATATCTATTGAAGTAGAATTAAACAGGTTACTAATTATTGCATCAGATATTGATAATAAAGAACTTATACAATGAGCAAAAAATGAATCGAATGGATAGCAAGATAAAAAGAAAATTCCAAATTACCATAATGCTGGATTAGGGCAAATTATATATTCTGGAATAAATGGAAGATTAGAAGTAAAAAATCAGCCATTGCCCTATAATTCTATAGATAAAGAACTTATTGAACAATTAGGAAAAAGTAAGTTCCCAGAAGATATAGCTACAATTGACCAATTTGCAACAGAAGACAATAGGAATATTGGAAAAGACTTAACATTCCTTGCTGGAAATGTATAAAAGAACACATCTATTCAGTGTTTAAGTATATATATGAATTACTCCAGGGAAGTTTTCATTGGGATTTTATCTTCAATTAGAACAAAATTGATAGAATTAGTTATAGCCTTAGATAAAGAATTTGGAAATTTAGATAACTTAGATATTGATGTTAATGAAAAAGATTTAAAAGAATTAAATAGAAAAATTGATGTTATTATTTTTCAAGATGATTCTATACAAATTGGAGATAACAATAAACTTAAAGATAATTTATTCAATAAGTTAGGAGGAAAGCAACAATGAGTATTAATATTGGAGATAATAATAAGATTAAAAATTATACTTTTGCAGAAAATACGAATATTGAAAATGAAAAAAAGGAAGGATTTTGGAAATCTGTGTTAATAAATATCACCTCAGACTTATTATGGAAGATATTAGGATTAATATTTTCTGGGGGAATAATTACTTTTATAGTTTATATTTTCATTAAATAATAAGCGGAAATCTAGAAATAGTTCCAAATTTTTGCGAAAGTTTGTAATAATTTCTTGAGTTAATTGTCGATATAGTGTATAGTAAGTGTTATAGGAAATGAGAATAAGCAGATGTGGTTTGCCACCGTACATAGCAGAGTTCATCTCTGGGAAAGTGAGGTGGTGTTTATGGTAGATTTTTTATTATTCCTGATTATAGGATTTATGATTTCTGTAACTATAAACGTAGCCTTATTGACTGTTATATTTATAATGTGGACAAATAAGGAATAAAATAAACAAACACATCTGTTAACTTTGGCGAGTTAGATGTGCTTAATCTCTCGGCAAGCCACGTTTGTGGTTTACGTTTCCTATATTTATATTATACACAGATTTTTAATTTTTGTCAAACAAAACTTTTTTACTGTTTTTACTGTAGTTAAGAGGTATACATGAAACAAATAAATAAATCAAAAAAAGTATTAAAGATACTCCCTTGGTATATGGGGATTTCATATGGATTATTATTTTATACTCCAATAAGTACATTATTTTTTACAATAGCTAAAAATTTAAGTTTATCGCAAATAACAATGCTTGGAACCATTTCAACATTAATAAGCATAATATCTCAACCATTTATTCTAAAAATTATGAAGAAAATTGGTAACACATATTCTATACGTATAGGCTCTTTGATGTTATTAATATCAGTATTATGTATTACTTTGGGAAATTTTTATATAATAATGTTGGGATTTATAGTAGAGTCAATAGCTTTTGTTTTTAATGATATGATAAATATAATACTTCGTAATAATTTAAAATTTTTAAATAGAGATAATGAATATATTAAATATAAAAACAAATCATTTTTGATCTATTCAATTTTAACGGCAATAATAGCATTATTAGCAAGTTATTTATTTAATTTAAATCACTACCTTCCTATGTTTTCTTGTGCTGGTTCTTGTATAATAATATTTTTAATGTCTTTATTTATAAATGATGTAAAAATAATAAGTACAGAAAAATTTAAAGAGAAAAGTAATTTTAATAAAAGTATATTAAAAAATAAAATAATACTTAATATTATTTTATTTTTTGGAATAATAAGAGCATGCATAGCTTTAGGATTTAGTAATACAGAGCTATTTATACAAGATAATTTAAAAAATTTTTTTAATGTTACAAATACAACATATTATTTTGGTATAATCATATTTATATCAAGAATAGTAAGAATTATATCTAACATAATTTTTAATAAAGTATATATTAAATTTAGAGAAAAATTAATTTATATATTACCTATTTTACTATTAATATCATTTATTTTACTAATATTTAGTTATTATTCAATAAGTAATTTTTTATTTTGCATGAAATATCAACATTTTGTCGATATTTATCAATAGTTGAATTTTTAATATTTTCTTAAAACTTCAGTTGATTTTTTTTAGTTACATTAACCCTTTTTGTACTTAAACGTATAATTTTTTCTTTTTATTATTAAGTTTTTCAACTAATTACAGTTTCTATTTATTGTAATTTACTTTTCTAATTCTTTCTAAAATTAGAGTAACAACTTACTAGTTATTTTTTATTCATTTGTATATTCTTTAATTCTTTCAAATATTTTTTTATGTCCATTTTGATTTGGATGCAGTCCGTCAATAAAATCCTTTTTTTGTAAGACATCTTGCATTGGAATATATTTAATTTTATTTTCTCTACATAGTTTTTCTAATTCAGTATCATATTCAAAAATAACACTATTATCATAATACTTATTAGGCTTCCATAAAAATTTTTTATCACTCTCTATTCTTGTTAATCCCAAAATGATAAGAGAAAATCCTTTATCTGTAATTTTTTTAGCAATTATTTCAATATTTGATTTATATTTGTTGACACTTGTTTTGTAATTTCCATTAAATTCTTGTGTATCATTTATTCCGATTGAAAGGATAATAATATTATCAAATTCATCATGTATAAAACTATCTAAAATGTTATCAAGCTTATTTAGTATGTCATTGCTTGTATCACCTGGGAAACCTACTACATGTACAAGATTATTGCATATCTTCGAATCATCTTTATTTACAATAAAATTCTTAAACATTGTAGAGTATCCACCACTTTTAAAATCTCCAATTCCATATGTAATACTGTCACCAATTATTATATAATTATTTTTCATATTTCCCTCCCAATTAATATTTTGTAGTATGATTATGACACAAAAATTTAAAAAAATCAAAAATATAATGAATATTTAAAAAATATAGCATAATTTTAAAGTTGTAATAAATGTTAAAGGAGTTTACTTTAATGTTTATAACAACTCTTCAATCAAAGCCTGATAATTAAAAAAATTCGTAAAAAAATGTGTCCAAAAACTTGACCTAAATCCAGTATAAACCTGAAACGATTCTATATTCTTCTGATCCTCTAACTCTAGGATTAAAAGCTTCAATAAGAGGATTATTTTATGATTTCCATTCATTAATGAATGATGAGATTATTTTCTTACATATGCCTAAATATATACAAGATAAGGAATTTGAGTTATCTGAAGAGGAATATAAAGAATTAGATAATTTAGCTAACTTAATGTTAAATCCTAATGAAAATTTCGATAATTTACAAGAGATTTGGAACAATACTTATAAATTTAGAATTATGTCAGGTGCATTAAATAGTTAAAGAAATAGAGCATTTCTGCTCTATTTTTTTTCTAAAAAGGCATATTATTATTTTCAGTTATTGGGAAATTGCTAATATTATTTTTTCTATTACTACTAAATTTTTCCTCTTGGTAGTCCAATTCTTCATCTTCATCAAAATCCTCAATATATCCATCTGAACATGTCATTAAAAATAAAGTCATTTCAAGAAATTCCTCATCAGACATTTTATCAATCATTTTCTTAAAACTATCTTTCATCCTTTTTATTTCATTTGAAAATAAAAAATTACTTTGTTTGTTATTATTTTTCTTCTTACTCAATTTTATCACCAAAAGCATTATACAATGATATAATGAGTTTGACAATGCATTTTGTATCTTTTATTATTGCAAATTTTTTTGCAAAATTTTTTTATACATTTCTTTTAATATTTAAAATTAATAATATATTAAAACTATCAAACACTGCGGCAATTTGAAAAAAACAGAAAAATATACATAAAATGGTTGATTTTGTAACGAAAATGTAATATAATTGTAATATGAGATTTTTAATAAAAACAAGTTATACATAAGATAAATAAAATTAAAACTAATATCATATTAATAAATAAATATGATATTTCATTTTTTATAAGTAAGTTTAGGTAAATAAATTTTTAAGGAGTGTTTAATTATATGAGAAACAAATTGTTAAAATTAGTTAGTAGCATAATAATCATATGCTTAATAATGGGAACAGTAATGCCTACAATTGTTAAATCCGCAGAGATTGCTGTATCTGGTATAAATGATACAGGACATGGAGTAGGACAAACAAAAGTATATACAGCTGAAATTAGTGGATTTAAAAATATTTATTGTGTAAGAGGTGGTGCACATCTAGGTTCAGGAACAGTTTTGAATGATGATGGTATAAGTTTATATAACACAACAGGAGAAGTTGTAAAAAATTCTAGTGCTATACAATGGTTATTTGATAATATGTATTTAACAGATGAAAAAGACGAAGCAGTAAAAAGAGAAATGAAAAATAACCTAATTAAAATAGTAAAAGAATATAGTAATTATAAAGATGCGAATGGAAATAATGCATTAAGTACAAAAATAGGTGTTAGTGCAAATACAATAAATGATGAATGGATTAAAAACATGGTTAATGCACTACTTAAAGATACAAGCACTTTATATACAGTACAACAATATGTAATATGGAATAATGTCTATAATAATGAAAAAGCATATAATAATACTATGAGGAATTCTGATGGTACATATAATTCAATACCAGGAGCAAAAGTCGATAAAAAGTATTATGTAGCTTTATATGCAACTTTAGATGAATTATCAAAAGTTGCACAAGTAAATGGTTATACATCTCCAAATAACCCAAGTAAAAAGTTTGATGTAAAGATTCAAAAACAAAATTCAACAAAAGTAACAGTATCAGATGATTTAAAAACTGCTTTAGTTGGACCATATAAACTAGAGAACAATCATAAATATGTTTCTAAAAGTTTTAATATAACAGTAGATTCTAATAAAGTAGATGATACTAAAATAGTTGATAAAAATGGTAAGGAAATAAATCTAACAGAATCCCAAAATGAATTTTGGATTAAAATAAAATATAATAAAGGTTTTACAAAAGGTGTAAAACATGACATAAATATTAATGTTAATTTAAGTGGACATAAAACATATACAAAATTATTAGATACATATGACCATTCTAATCAACCAGTAGTTACTATAAGAACAGAAAGATATAATTCAACAACTAAAACAGATATCTCTTTAAAAGAAGAACTAAAAGGAGATTATAATTTAGAATTAGAAAAAGTAGATTCTACAAATAATAATAAAAAAATACAAGGAGTAACTTTTAAAGTAAGTGATGGGGCTGGTAATGAGAAAAAATATGGACCTACAGGAACAGATGGAAAGGTTAAAGTAGTAACATCAAAGCCTATTACAGAAGAAGGAATTGATGAATATACTATTAAAGAAGTTGATGTAGGGAATAATGAATATATAAGCTTAAGAGATGAAATAAAATTTTATATTACAAAATCAAAGACAGATAGTGCTTATATAGTTTCAAAAGTATCTTTTGAAAAAAATAGAGAAATTACTAGTAAAAATGTTGCATTAGAAGATAATACACAAGCAGTTGCTACATTATCTGTATCTGGAAATACAGTAAAACTTACTATACCAAATAAACCATATGTAAAACCAACAGATTTTGATATGGCTTTAAGAAAAAGTATTACAGAAGTAAGAAGAAATGGAGAAAAAATAGATATTGGGGAAACTAGAGAACCAAGTATAGATGTATTTTCTGCTTTAGAATACTCAAAAAATAAAACAGCTGCATATTATCATACAAAAAAGCCTATTAATGTAAAACCAGGAGATACTATTATATATACAATAAGAGTATATAATGAAGGTTATATAGATGGATATGCAAAACAAATAACAGACTATTTACCAGAAGGATTAGAATTTGTTAAAGATAGTAAAATTAATAAAGATAACAATTGGACTATAACTGAAAATCAGGATGGAACAACAATGGTAAAAACAGATAAATTAAAAGATACATTAATACCTGCAGGAAATGGAGCAGAAGGATTTGCTAAATATAGTTCACAACAATCATCAGGAGAAGATAATAAAGAACCAGAATTTAGTAAATTAGTACAAATTGAATGTAAAGTAAAAGATAATATAAAAAATAGTAAATTATTAGTGAATGTAGCTGAAATTACAAACTATGGTTATAATGATGAAAAAGGTAATTATATAGAAGCAAATAAAGAAAAAGTAGATATAGATTCAGAACAAGATAATGTATTTAATAAGAAAGAAGATATAAAAAATATTGACCAATATTATGAAAAAGTAGTAAAACCACAATATAAAGATGATAATAAATTCTATAAAGGTGAACAAGATGATGACGATTTTGAAAATGTAATAATTTTATCAGAACCTGAAATACATAAAGGTGTAAAAGATGTAAATAATCAAGATTCAGGATATAATGGAAACGAAGAACATGATTGGGTAATAAAAAGTACAATTCCAAATGATATAAAAAATTATAAAAAATATGTTGTAACAGACCAAATAGATGAAAGATTACAATTTTCTGGTTTAGAAAAGGTAACAGTAAAAATAGGAGAAAAACAATTAGTAAAAGATACAGATTATAAAATTAACTATGATGAAAATACAAGAAAATTAAAAATATCATTTATAGAAGGTGAATTTATAGCTGGTAAGTCTTTTAAAGAAGAATCAATAATAGAAATTAGATTTAAAACTACTTTTGCAAAAGATTCAGAAGGAAATATAATTGCAATAAATACTGCAATACCAAACCAAGCAACATTAGAATATGATAATGGTTCTGGTGAACAAACTAAAAAGTCAGAAAAACCAGAAGTACATACAGGAGCAGTAGCAGTATATAAATATAATAAAGAAACTAATGTGGCATTAGAAGGGGCAAAATTTAAAATAGCAACAAGTAAAGAAAATGCACAAAAGGGAATATTTGTAAAAGATGTAAATGGAAAAGATATAGAAGTAATATCAAATAATAAAGGAATTGCAGTTTTTACAGGGTTAGAATTTGGCGGAGATGCAAATTCTACAGAAAGTAATAAAACTACAGATGATATAACAGGTGCAGAAGTATTTAAATACGATTTTGAAAAAGCTAAAAAGAAATATTATATAGTAGAAACAGAGGCACCAACAGGATTTAATAAATGTGAAGAAATTATTGAAGTAGAAGTTAGCAAAAATACAACACTAACAGAAATAAAAGATATGAAATCTATAGCAAATACACCAAAAACAGAACAAAAAGAATTCGACCTAGCATTAAGAAAGTTTATTACTAGTGTAAACGATAAGGAAGTAACTAGTAGAATTCCAGTATTTAAAATAGATGAAAATGGAAACTATGTTTATAATCACGATAAAGAACCTGTATTAGTTGCAAACACTAATATAGTTACTTATACATTAAGAGTATATAATGAAGGTGAAGTAGCAGGATATGCAAAAGAGATTAAAGATAATATACCAAATGGATTAGAATTCTTACCAGATAACGATTTAAATAAAGAGTACAGATGGATAATGTTTGATAAATATGGAAAAGAAACTGATAATGCAGATGATGCAAAATATATAACAACAGATTATTTATCAAAAGAACAAGAAAAAACAGAAGGGTTAAATTTATTAAAACCATTTGATAAAAAAGCATATGAGTCAGGAAGTATAAAAGAACCAGAATATAAAGAAGTAAAAGTTTCTTTTAAAGTAAATGTGCCAGATAAGTCAGAAGAAATTATAATTAATAAAGCACAAATTTCAGATGATAGTGATAAAGATGGAAATGAAATAAAAGATAAAGATTCTACACCAAATGAATGGATAGATGGAGAAGATGACCAAGATATTGAAAAAGTAAAAATACAATACTTTGATTTAGCTTTAAGAAAATGGGTAACAAAAGCAATTGTTACAGAAAATGGAAAAGAAACAATTCATGAAACAGGTCACAAAGCAGAGGATGAGCCAGAGGCAGTAGTAAAAGTAGATTTAAAGAAGTCAGATATTAATAATGTAAAAGTAAAATTTGAATATAAAATAAGAGTAGAAAATCAAGGAAAAATTGCAGGATATGCAAAAGAAATTTCTGATTATATACCAGAAGGTTTAAAATTTGTACCAGAAGATAATCCATTATGGGAAGAAGTAGAAGGAAAAGTAGTAACAAAACAATTACAAGATACTTTACTACAACCAGGAGAAACAGCAGAAGTTACTATATTATTAACATGGATAAATAGTGAAAATAATATGGGATTAAAAGTAAATATAGCAGAAATAAGTAAAGATTATAACGAATATGGAACACCAGATATAGATTCTACTCCAAACAATAAAGTACCAGGAGAAGATGATATAGATGATGCACCAGTAATGTTAACAGTTACAACAGGTGAAGAAAATGTATATGTAATACTTTCTGTAGCTATATTTTCTATTTTAGCAACTGGAGTAATATTAATTAAAAAATATGTTTTATAACATATAAAAGTTAATAATTAATCTTAATTTAAAAGATATGAATAAAATTTAAATTTTATAATTAAATGTATTAGAAAAAAAATCCAACTTATGTTGAGTTGGATTTTTTTATGTTTATGAAAGTATAAAAAATGGTTATATTCACACTTTTAGATAATGTGATTATTACAAAAGTGTTACATAAATATTAAAACAATATTACTTTATATAAAAACATTGTAGAATTATGTTTGTAATGCTATAATGAATTTAAACAAGGGTAAAGGGAGTAGAAAATGGAGAAAAAGTCTGATTTAAAATTTAACCTAAGAAAAGTATTTAATATTATTATATTAGTTATATTGCTAGTAATATTATTTATGTACATAGTTATTTTATATAATACAATTACAAAAAAAGAAGTAACTCTAAATTTCTTTAACTGGAAACCTTTTATAGTAGTAGCCGATTCACCAGAAGCAGGTGTTAATGTTGGAGATATGGCAGTAATCAAAGATATTAAAATAGAAGATTTAAAACCTGGAGATATAATTGTTTATAGAAGAGGCAATAGTGGTGCAATAAAAAAAGTTAAAGATATTAGTAAAGTAAATGAAGAATTAAAAATTGTAATAGAAGATGATAGTATAATTAAAAATGAGTCAGTTAAGTCTTCTATTGAAGGAAAATATATGTTTAAAATAGCAGGATTAGGAAATATAATGTTATTTTTACAAACACCATTAGGAGCTATTATATTATTTTCAATATTTATATATATAGTAATTATGATTAGATTAATTGGTTCTAAATCAAATAAAGGAGAAATGAAAAAAGAACTAGTTGAAAATGAACAAACTAATGAAGAAAATGTAAATACAAATTTAGAACAAAATATAGAAGCAAATAAGGAAGAGAACATAAAAGAAAATATGAAAGAAGATATACACAATTAACTTGTTAGTAATTAAGTAATTTTATTACTTATTATTATATATAAATACGTAAACAAAATTTATGTATATAGATTAAAGGGGGTGAAATAATGGAAAAAAAGACTGATAACAAGAACAAAATTATTATTGCATTAGCAATTTTAACTATAGTTATTTTACTTGTAGGAATCTGGGCATTTGCAAGATACACAAGCACAATTACTGGTTCTGGAACATTATCTGTAGCAGCTTGGAGTTTTAAAGTAAATGGACAATCACAAAATTTAACAGAAGATATTGACCTTTTAGGTACAATGAGTGGTGTAAATGGTAAAGTTGCTCCAAAGCATATTGCACCTGGAACAAATGGTAGCTTTGATGTTTCTGTAGATGCAACAGGAAGTGAAGTTGCAGTAGAATATAGTGTAGTTTTAAGTAACTTCACAAATTTACCAAGAAACTTACATTTCTATACTGATTCAGCTATGCAAAATGAAGTAACAGTTTCTGATGGGTCATTTACAATATCTGGATATATTCCTTATGATACAACAGAAAATGCTATGAAAAAAACAGCAACAATTTATTGGGCTTGGCCATATCAAACAGGTACAACTGATGAGGAAAAAGCAGCAAATGATATACAAGATACTCAAGATGCTGGTAAAGATGTTACATGTGATATAGCTGTAACAGGATGGCAATCAAATCCTGCAGTAGCAGAATAATAAATTTGATATTAAATGAGGGAATTAACCCTCATGAAAGGATATATTGTTATCAATATATCCTTTCATGAAGGCTAAACATGAAATTGGAGTGATAAGGGTGGATGAGGAAAAGGAAAATAAAGAAAATGAAAAAAATAAAAATATGAAAAGAATGAATACTATTTTATTTATTATTTTATTTATTGTAAGTTATATAATTATATTTCTTATTGGTAAGATTAAAGTAAACTTACTAATGGATGTAAATAATAATAAGGTTTCTGAAAACAATAATACTATATATGAACAAAATATTATTGGGGATTCTAATAATGTAAATCAGAATAATATTTATCAAGTACAAGGTAATAAAATTAATAATTCATTAATAACTGATAATTTTAATAATATGAATAATGGTATAAATAATAATAGTAACAATAATATAATAGAAAATCCAGATTCTGATATTATAAAGGTATGGGAAAATGGAAAACAATGGTCACAAAGTGCTATTTTAAATATTTTTGCTAATTCACATTTTAATAACCACAATATAATAGCTCCTGGTATGAGAGGTAGATACAATTTTGAAATTGAAAATTCGTCAAATAAAAAGATAATTTATTTTATTAAATTTAAAGAGGAAAACGATAAAGAAATAAATTTGAAATATAGATTAAAAAAGAATAGTAATTATGTTTTAGGAAATGATAATGAATGGATATATATAAACAATCAAACAACTGAAAACAATTCATTAGTTGGTAAAGCTAAAGAAGGATATACATTAGAATGGTATTGGGAAGACTCTGATAGAGATACTCAAATAGGTCAAGATAAAAATGTAAATTATAAAATTAATATAGAAATAAACTCTGCAGTAGTTGAGGAGTAATATACATATGAAAAATAATAAAGATAAAACAAAAAAAATAAAAAAGAAAAAAAGTAAATTTGTTTCAATTTTACAATATATAATAATAATTGCTATGGTTGCATTTAATATTTTATTTGTTTCAAAAGCAATTAAAAATCCAAATAAAACACCAGATCTTTTTGGTATAAAAACATTTGTTATTATATCAGGAAGTATGGAACCTAATATAAATATTGGTGATATGGTTATAGTAAAAATTGCAGATGAGCCATATATGGTTGGAGATATTATTGCTTTTAGAGAAGGAAATACAGTAATAGTTCACAGAATTGTTAAAAAAATAGATGAAGATGGAAAAATAAAATACCAAACTAAAGGTGATAATAATAATGCAGTAGATAAAAATTTAGTAGAAGAAAATCGTATAGAAGGTGTTTATAAATTTAAGATTCCTATGGTCGGAAATGTATTTATGTTTATATATAAGAATTTTGTAATAATTATAATTATTTTATTAATAATTATGATATATAAATTATTAAGATAATATTTGCGAAGAGAGTGAAGTGAATGAATATGATACATTCTGAGAATAAAAGTATTATAATTAGAAATATAATTTATGTTTTAATAGGTTCTTTATTTCTAATACTAATAATATATTTTGCTTGGGCTAGATTTTCTGGAAATATATTGGGTTCTGGAAATGTAAAAGTAGCAGATATGATATTAGAAACTCGGAGTTCAAAGTTTTGAAGCTGGTGAGAACAAATTAAATCCATATGCAATAGTTACTGTAAAGAATTATGATAGTAATAATAATATAACTAAGACATCATTAGAATATGAGCTAAAAGTAGTTTCTAGGGATAAAACTGAATTACCAGAGTATTACTTTACTGATTTAGATGGAAATAATTTAGGTAGTATTGCAAAAGGAGAATTTGGTTGTACAGAAAAACAAGAAAAGTCTTATAAAGTGATATTTGTAAATGTAGCTGATAAAGAAATAACAAGAAATATAAAGGTTATATCTACAACCAATCAGAAACAGTAAATTATTAAAGATAAAGGTTTTTTTGGTATAGTCTAAAAATATTAAAACTAAAAAACAGATTTTAGCTAATATTAATAAAATTTGTTAAAGTATAGAATAATCGATGGTTTAATAAAAATCATCGGTTATTTTTTTGTATAATAATAAGGTTCCAATGAAGAGGAAAGTTTAACTAATAGAGTTTCACTATTATATAAAATAATCATATATAATTTTAAAAAATTTATACATCAACAATTGGATGTAACCTGTAAGAGGATTAGTTAATTATGAGATATAATTAAGCCAATTATTGTTCTAGCTTTATTAGTTAGATTGTGTGGTTTTATAGATAAAGCAGAATAATACTAAAATACTTAGGGAATAAGCAAAAACAAGCGAATAATAAAAAAAACAAATTATAAATTATACAATAGTATTACAAAAATGTAATGAAAAAGTAAAAGAGCTGTGTATTTAAATATCCGTAAATACATACTTATTGGTTATAAAATGGGTTTATTGTAAAATATATTATATTTGTTTACAATAAAAATAGAAATTTATATTAAATATTTATACTAATTAATATAGAGTATAGTTGTTAGATAGAGGTGATGGTGAATACCTATGAAAGGGAACATAAGACAAAATAGCAAGTTCATATTTATGTTTACATTTTTGTTTTGTTTATTTATTACAGTATGTGTTGTAATAGGTTTATTTGCTTTGGCTAAATATACAAAAAATGATGAATATATGGTGAGTTTAAATTTTAAAAAGGCAGTAATAGAGCAAGAAGATATAACATATACAGTAAACACAGAGACAAAAAAGATTATAGTGCAGATTGCAGAACAATATGAAGGAAAGATTCAGTATAAAATTGGAGAAGATGGAATATGGACAGATTATAATGGAGAGTTTGAATTAGAAAAAAGTGAGAATATATATGCTAAATTGGTTTTTAGTGATGGAGAAGGGCCAACAACTATAAAGCAAATAGGAGATATTATACAAGGTGCAAATGTAGTAATTAATGCACAAAACATGGTTGTAAAATCTCGGATTATTAATGCAATTAGATGGTGCAAATAATACAGGAAATGGAAATTCCCAAGATGTAGATATTTGGACAGATTTAAGTGGAAATAATAAAAATGGAGAGATAGTCGGTGCAACATGGAGAGGAAAATCATTATTATTTGATGGAGTAAATGATTGGGTAAATTGTGATATAAGCAATACAGATTATAAAACAATGGAAATAACATTTTTATGTAATAAATTAGATACAACAGAAAATCAATATATATTTGGTAATTGGAATTCATCTGGTGGAGGTATATTAATTAATTCGACAACTAAAAAGATTGCTGGACAATATAATATTGGTGGTACTTGGTATAATGTAATTAGTAAAACTGAAATAAAGCCTAATAAAGAATATACAGTTTCATTAACTTATGATGGTAAAAAAATAAAATTATATATTAATGGTATATTAAATTCAGAAAAAGAGATTTCAGGTGTTATAAGATCAAGTAATAGTGTAGTTGCAATAGGAAGACAACCATCATTATCTAAATGGTTTCATGGTAAGGTATATTCTGCTAGAATATATGATAGAGCATTAACAGATGAAGAGGTTAAAACAAATTGTACATCAGACCAAATACTTGTAAATGGTTTTACTAATGCAGACAATTTAAAGTATACATTTATATGGGATGAAGATATAAACAAATTCACAAGTAGTGAAATAAATGTGGAAAATGCAGTTAAAGAAACCTTTACTGAAGTAACTAAAAATAGAGAATATGATTTAGTAGTTAAAACACCAGATAGTGGAATAGTAAAAGTTTCTGTACCAAAGGGCGTATGTCAAGGTGTTTCACAAGTAGGAAATATAGAAAGTGAAATAAAAAGTATTACAGTAGATAAACAAGGGCCAACTTGTGGTAACGTAGAAATAAAGAATATATCACCAACAGGATATGATGTATATGTTTATGATGTAGTTGATAATTATTCAGGTGTAAATAGAATACAATTTCCTACATGGACAGAAAATAACGGAAAAGATGATATACAAGATAATTGGGAAACTAATGTGGTAGCAAAAGGAACATTACAGCCAGATGGAACTACATGGGTATATAGAGTTAATATTACAGACCATAATAATGAGTATGGAATATATAATACTAGTATTTATTTATATGACAATTTAGAAAATTGTACTATTTTGGATAATAAGATAGTAGATGTTCCAGAACCTGTAGCATCAACAACAATAAATGGGGAAACAACATTTTATGGAACAGTACAAAAGGCTATAGATGCAGGGGGAACAAATAATGCAATTGTTAGATTGTTATATACTGGTTCAAGAACAGAAAGTGTAACAGTTGCAACAGGACAAAATATTATATTAGATACAAATAATGCAACTTTAACTTCTGATGGTATTACATTAACAAATAATGGGGTATTAACAGTTACTGGAAGTGGAAAAATAGAAAGTATATCTGATGCAAAACCAACAATTAGTAATTATAAAACTTTAACATTACAAGAAATAAATGTATCTTCTATAAATGATAGAGGAGTTATTAATCAGTCTACTGGTAAATTAACTGTTTCAGATTCAACAATAATAGCTAAAAGTTATGCAATTTTTAATTTTGGAACAGATAATACTATATCTTCACCAGCTGTTAAAGTTGAAAGTGGTAATTTAGAATCTACAGAGAATAATACTATTTGGAATAGTGGAACAGGTATGATTTATTTAACAGGTGGAATAATAAAACAAGCAAATAAAAACTCTGTTATATATAATTCTATAGATGGGATAATACAAGTATCTGGCGCAACTATAGAACATACTGGAACAGCTGGAGTTGGAATTAAAAATATAAATAATGGTATTATTAAAGTAACAGATGGAAATATTATATCAGATAAAGGTACAGCAATACATAATGAATCTTCAGGAACAATAATTATAGGAACAAATGAAAGTACACCTTCTGTAAGTATAACAGTTCCAAATATTAGATGTGCAACTGAAGGAATTCATGTAGGTTCTGGAACATTTAATTTTTATGATGGTATAATTCAAGGGGCTAAAGGAAAGTCAATTGTGGGAGAAGTATCAGAAACACCAAATGGATATGTTGTAGTAAAAACAATAACTGGAGAAACAGAGACTTCCGTACTTGGGCCATCAGCACCAGTAATTGTAGCAAAATTAGTAAATGCAAGTGGTGCAACATATACAAGTGGATGGACTAATAAAAATATTTATGTATCACTTATAAGTGATAAAAAAGGTGCTGGTATAAAACAATATCAATGGTATGAAAATGGAAATTGGGTAACAAGAAGTTTAACAACAACTAATGATATAGGAACTATAACATATAGTGCAAATACAAATGAAACTATAAGATTTAGGGCTATAGATAATAATGGAGTTATTTCAGAAGAATCTAGTATTATATTAAAAATAGATAAAACACCCCCAACAACTACAGCTCCAATAGCAACTGCAACTACATACTCTATAACTGTAACAAATAAACAAACAGATTCACTAAGTGGAATAAATAAAGTACAATATGCAATAAAAAAAGGTGATACATGGAGCAAATGGCAAAGTAGTAATATTTTTAGTAATGATGGGGGAATATTTAATAACACAACATATGTTGTAAAAACACAAACAACAGATAATGCAGGTAATAGTATAGAGTCTGAGGAAACAACTATTAAAACACAATCAACTGACTATACTATAACTTATAATTTGAATTCTGGTACAGTAAGTAATAACCCAACTACTTATCAAAAGGGAACAGGTGCAACTGTAAATGCACCAACAAGAGCAGGATATACATTTACAGGATGGAGCAGGAAATATGTTCCTGGTTGGGGAAAGAATTTTATTAATTTAGATACAGGAAAATTGGAAGCAAACCCTGATTATCCCGATTCTAGGCATTCTGGACCATTGTATTTACAAAAAGGTGTAACTTATACAATTAATACAACTTATACAGGTTCAGTAAGATGGAGTGTATATGATTTGAATGGTAATTATATAGATAATAAAAGTATAACCAAAACATATACACCAACAAGTGATTGTTATATAAGATTATTGTTCTATCAAGCTCCAACTGATGAACAATTAAATTCTACAACAGTTACAATAGGAGGAACAACACAATCTGGAATAATACCAGAAAGTTCTATGGGAAATCTACAATATATAGCAAATTGGGATATAAACTCATATACAGTAACATATAATTATGCAGAAAATGGAGGAACAAGTGCAACAAAAACAACACAGTCTGTAAATTATAATAGTGCAATAGATTTAACACCAACAGCAACAAAATCTGGATATACATTTGTAGGATGGAATACAAATAAGGATGCAACAACAGGGTTAGCTTCATTAAAAATGGGAACAAGTAATGTAACATTGTATGCTATATACAAAAAGCAAATAACAGCAACATATCATTATTATAATAATGCAAGTACAAATGAAACAAAGACTATATATAATAAAGCAACAAGTGCAACATTTACATTACCAAGTATAGCAAATCAAACAGTAAACAACATAGCATATACTAAGAGAGGATGGAGTACAAATAGTGGAGCGAGTGCTACAGTAATTAGTGGAACAACAGTTACAATTAGTGCAAATACAAATTATTATGCAAGTTATACAGGAACAGCAGAAGTAACATTTTATTATAATAGTGGAAATAGTGCTAGTAGTTATACTTCAAAGGTTATGTCATCTGTAAAAGAAACAGGAACTAAACTGATGAATTATAAAGGAAGTTATGTAGAAGGAAACATCACAGTACCAACAGTAGTACAAAATAGTATGGGATATATGATGACAAGATATGGAGGAGTATCTATAAATACAAACTCAGCAGTAATAGTAGATAAAACAACTGTTACAACTGCAAGTACATCATATTATGCAATGTATACAAAAACAATGAAGTACTATTATTATGATGGAACAAATCATACATCAAGTGAAGGAACAATAAGAACATTATCAGATGGAACTAAATATGGAAATATTGCAGTTAATACACCAAGTCCAAGTGCATATGATGGAGCGAATTTTGTAGGATGGTCATATACAAGTGAATCTTTAAATAGCAGGGACCCAGCAACAACAGTTGTAAGTGAATTATATGCATATTACCAAAAAGCATTAACAGTAAATTACAACCATAATTATGGAAATATAACAGAAGCAGTACATCCAAATAGAACATATATATCAAAAAGTGGAGGAATAACAGTATTAGCAACAAGAGTAACATTAAAAGAAGTAACAAGAGAAGGATATACATTTGGTGGATGGTATAGAGAATCAGCATGTACTAATAAAGTAGGAGATGCTGGAGAAGTTCAAAC
Source organism: uncultured Clostridia bacterium (assembly GCA_948805675.1). Taxonomy (GTDB): domain Bacteria; phylum Bacillota; class Clostridia; order TANB77; family CAG-508; genus CAG-492. The sequence continues at coordinate 109,746 of CAQIBN010000003.1, forward strand.
AATTAGTGGCTCAGTAACATATTATGCAAAATGGACTGGTAATGCATATACAATAGCATATAATTTAAATGGAGGTACACATGGAACAAATGCACCAACTAGTGGAACATATGGAAAAGATGTACAAATAAGTAATCCAACAAAAAAAGGATATACATTTACAGGTTGGTCATCAGGTGTAGCGCAAGGTCTACAGGTAGGTGAAGCAAAAACAGGAACAACAGCAAATCCAACAACAGCTTGGAATGGAACTGCAACAAAAAATACATATTTCAAAAACTTAAGGTCAGATGTAGGAACAGTAACATTAGTAGCAAATTGGAATATAAATTCATACACAGTAACATATAATTATGCAGAAAATGGGGGAACAAGTGCAACAAAAACAACACAATCTGTAAATTATAATAGTGCAATAGATTTAACACCAACAGCAACAAAATCTGGATATACATTTGTAGGATGGAATACAAATAAGGATGCAACAACAGGGTTAGCTTCATTAAAAATGGGAACAAGTAATGTAACATTGTATGCTATATACAAAAAGCAAATAACAGCAACATATCATTATTATAATAATGCAAGTACAAATGAAACAAAGACTATATATAATAAAGCAACAAGTGCAACATTTACATTACCAAGTATAGCAAATCAAACAGTAAACAACATAGCATATACTAAGAGAGGATGGAGTACAAATAGTGGAGCGAGTGCTACAGTAATTAGTGGAACAACAGTTACAATTAGTGCAAATACAAATTATTATGCAAGTTATACAGGAACAGCAGAAGTAACATTTTATTATAATAGTGGAAATAGTGCTAGTAGTTATACTTCAAAGGTTATGTCATCTGTAAAAGAAACAGGAACTAAACTGATGAATTATAAAGGAAGTTATGTAGAAGGAAACATCACAGTACCAACAGTAGTACAAAATAGTATGGGATATATGATGACAAGATATGGAGGAGTATCTATAAATACAAACTCAGCAGTAATAGTAGATAAAACAACTGTTACAACTGCAAGTACATCATATTATGCAATGTATACAAAAACAATGAAGTACTATTATTATGATGGAACAAATCATACATCAAGTGAAGGAACAATAAGAACATTATCAGATGGAACTAAATATGGAAATATTGCAGTTAATACACCAAGTCCAAGTGCATATGATGGAGCGAATTTTGTAGGATGGTCATATACAAGTGAATCTTTAAATAGCAGGGACCCAGCAACAACAGTTGTAAGTGAATTATATGCATATTACCAAAAAGCATTAACAGTAAATTACAACCATAATTATGGAAATATAACAGAAGCAGTACATCCAAATAGAACATATATATCAAAGAGTGGAGGAATAACAGTATTAGCAACAAGAGTAACATTAAAAGAAGTAACAAGAAAGGGATATACATTTAGTGGATGGTATAAAGAAGCAGGATGTACTAATAAAATAGGAAATGCTGGAGAGGTTAAAACAATTAGTGGTTCAGTGACATATTATGCAAAATGGACTGGTAATGCATATACAATAGCATATAGTCTAAATGGAGGTACACATGGAACAAATGCGCCAACCAGCGGAACATATGCAAAAGATGTACAAATAAGTAATCCAACAAGAACAGGGTATACATTTGTTGGGTGGACATCAAGTGCATCACAAGGTTTAGAAACAGACCAAGCAAAAGCTGGAACAACAGCAAATCCAACAACAGCATGGAGTGGAACTGCGACAAAAAGTACATACTTTAGAAATTTAAGGTCTGCATCTGGAACAGTAACATTAGTGGCAACATGGACACCAAAGGTATATACAATTACACTAAATAATGCAAATGCAACAACTACAGGTAGTACATCAGTATATGAGAAATATGGTACTGGAATATATAAAGAAAGTAGCTGTACAAATAAAATGCAAACAAATTCAAATGGAATTACAATACCAAAAAGAGAGTATACAATAACATTTGATTCAAATGGAGGAACTAGTTGTGATAGTATAAAATCTACATATACATTTAAAGGATATTATAGAGCAGACAATATTAATAGTTCGCAAATGATAAATGGAAGTGGATTTATAACAAGCAATTTTGCAACAACATCATATTCAAGTAATTCAACATTATATGCTCTTTGGAGTGGAGGTGTGATAAATTTACCAACTCCAACTAAAGAAGGATATAGATTTGATGGCTGGTGTTTAACAGAATCTAATAATAATGGTACAGGTACACCAGTAAGTAATACAACTAATGTATATGTTCCAACATCAACAAGAACATTATATGCAAAATGGACACAATATGAAGCAAAAGTACTGGCTAGTGGAAGTGTTAAAGAAGATGTATATTATTTAACATTACAAGATGCAATTGATGCACTTGATGCAGAAAAGGAACAGATGATAAAAAGAACAATACAATTATTGAAAAATGTAACATATACTGCTAGCTTAGAAATATATCCTGATGATATTGCAATAATAGATTTAAATGGTTACACAATTACAAGTAGTGCAAATTATGCAATAGAGTTAAATAATCAGTTTGGTATTGATATAAGGAATGGAACAATTATACATACAGGAGAAACAGGAGGATGTATAAAAAATATATATCAAGCAGATGCTGAAGGCGGATTGGCAAATTTAGATTTATATAATGTTAATTTACAATCAAGTAAAGGTATGGGAATTTACAACAATTCTGCATTAATTCATTTTAGTAATGGAGACATTATCACAGGACAAAATTATTGTATAGATAATGATGATGGAAGAGTATATATTAGTTCAGATATAAATCAATCTGGTGTGCCTAGAATTACATCTGATGGATATGCAATTCGTTCTAGTGGAGTAACAAGTGCAATGTATATAGATAGTGGAACGATTACTGGAGGAATTGTTCGTAATAGGGGAGAAATAACAATAGGACCAGAAAACGGATTAGCAACATCATCTTATCCATGGATTACAGCTAATACAAAAACTCTAAGTTCAGGATATACAACTGGAAAATATATAATTAATTCTGGAACTATAGAAACTATAGTAGATTCAAATTGGTGTCAAGGGGAATCTGATATAAAAATTAGAGATGGATACACAACAAAAGAAGTGAAGAATGGAAATGGTGTTAGAGTTTCGTTAGTGGCTTCAACATCAAGAGCTATTGCAAATGCGGATATGAATATTTTAAGAACTAATACACAGTTTAATTTGCAAAACAATACAATACAACAAAGTGAACCTAATATGTCAGATTCAAGCAAAAGGGTAAAAGTTATAGGACAAATGGAAGTTATAGAATATGATAATTTATTGGAAGCTTTATTAAATGCAAAAAATGGAGAAGAAGTAGTATTATTACAAGATATTGTTCTAAAGGAAAAGATAACTGTTACAGAATTAACAAAAGCAAAGATTAATTTAAATGGATATAAATTACAATCAGAAACTGGAGATGTTTTTGAAAACTATGGTTCTTTAGAAATAATAGATACTAATGAAGGAAAAATAGTTGGTAAAATTACAAACTATAATAACTTAGAAATAAAAGGTGGAACAATTGTAGATAAGGAAGAACCAGATGAAGAAGAAAAAACAGAATTTGATACAAATGATATATCTATATTAGAAAGAAAAATGACAACAATTGATAATAAAAAAGGAAATGTAACCTTATGTGGTGGAAATGTTGAAAATAAAAGTAATGAAGGAGTTGTTATTTACAATTCCAAAGATGGAAATATAGTTTTAAAAACAGGAAATTTAATAGCAAATGGAAGTAAAGCAATAGGAATATTAAACTCAGATGGAAGAGTAGTTTTTAATAAAGATGAAGAGCAAATAAATGAAGCGAATGAAGTAAAAGAGCCAGAGCTAATTTTAAAAGGGGCAAATTCTATAGGAATATATAATATAGGAGAAAATGCATATTTAGAATTACAACATGGAATTATAACTGCTAAAACTACAATAATAGGTAATATTACAAAAGTCTTAGAAGGGTATAAAATAAGACAAGAAGAAATTGAAGCAATGATGCAATTAAGAATAATAAAGGAAGATTGATGTAATATAAGACTATAAAAACTATAAAGTTTAAATAGAAAAAGAGGGAAATTTATAAATATAAGTTTTCCTCTTTTTCTATTATATAAAATTATTACATATAAATTTTGTTTTACAAATTTAAAGTATATAAAATGTTACAAAAATATTACAAGAACAGATTAATTAAAATATAATTCATAAAATATTTCAAAAATGTAATAGAAAATTAAAAAAAGTAACATAAACACTAAGATATGAGAATCCGTAATGATTTATAAATAATAGAAGAATTTGATTGAATTTAGCTATTTGAACCACAATGTTAGTTATTATAAAATAAATAAGAAGAAAGAAGACTTTAAAAAAGGAGAAATCATTATGGATAAGAGGAAGAAGAGTTTTTTTATAGTGTCAACATTTTTTGTAAGTTTAGTTGTTGTAATAGCAATAATAACAACAGTATTTACTACCAAAATAACAGAATTTTTTAAAAATGCTAACAATGAAGGATATCTAGCATATAATGGGAAAAAGTATGTTAGTATAAAATCTACAAATACAGGTTCTGCAAAAGAAGTAGACAAGATTTATCTAAGAGAAAGTTTGTATACTACTCCAGACACCTCTAATACAGGATGGTGTTTGATGAAAAATGCTGGAATATATGGTATTGGTTATTCAGGTGGGGAATCTATTATAACTGATAGAAAAGATGCATATATCAATACAGATTATGCTAGAACAGGTAAGAGTGGTAACTTAAAATGGTTATATGATAATATGTTAAGATTAGGTAACAATAAAAGTGAGAATGACATGTATAGAAAAAACCTAGAAGAGCTTACAGGGTTAAATCTTACAAATTATACAGATGACCAAATATTTAGAATAGAGCAATTTCTTTTATGGTCTTTTACACATAATAATAATCAAAATGATGTAGGTATTAATTACCCTAAAGATGAATTATATGTAAGATTAAAGAAAAAGGCAAATGATAATTCCAATTATCAAGGAAATGGTTCTGAAAATAAAATAATATTAGATAAAGAATCAGCAATTGTTACTGAAAATGGAGTAATAGGTCCTATAAAAATAAGTGGAAATAATGCCAAAAATAAAGTTAGTATTTCTAATAGTCAAAAATATCAATATAAATTTTACAAAGATGAAGATTGTAAAAATGAAATAAATAACTTTAATACATATGAAGGAACTTTTTATATAAAATTATTAAATACAAGTTTTGAAGAGAATGTAAGATATAATATAAATTTCGATTTTACTAATAACTCATATATAACTAAAGCTCATTATTATAAAACTGAAAAAAATGTAAATGATTCATGTCCTCCTCAACCATTTTTAATGTTAGAAAGAGAAAATAAATCTTCTAATATAGACCTAGATTTTACATACTATAAAGAAATAGAAAAGGGAAGATATAATATTAGAGTTAACAAAGAATCTACAACAGGTATTGGAAATGGTACTGCAAATTTTAATGTTAAATCTAGTGTAGGAAATGAACAAAATTTTACATTAACAGTTAATGGTGGAACAAAATCATTATATGGAAATATAGAAATTAGTGATATTAGGTCTGATGAATATGTTATAAAAGAAACAGGCGTATCAGACAATTATCAGATTGGTATTAGTGAACCAGTAAAGATATTTGTAAAAAAGGAGATAAGAACAGTTGGTAGTTCAAAAAAATATACATATAAGTCATTAGATGTATATTTGGGTAGCCAAAAGATAGCAACAGATGTAACTTCTGGATTTTCAATGGGAAACTTAAAGATAAGTGTAAAATATGGTGATGTTATATATATTAATGTTACATTTAAAAACCCTCCAATTGGCAAATATAATATAAGTGTTGTAAAAAAATCTACACAATCTGTAACAGAATTTGATGATTATTCTGATGCATTAAATGGTGCATCTTTTGAAGTAAAACAGCAAATAGATGGTGCACAACAAAATACTTTTACAGTAGATAGTAAAGAAGGAAACAAACAAACTATAGCAGATGTTAAAATAATAAATATTAAAGAATGTGATACATACTTTATAAAAGAGATAAAAGCACCAGATGGATATAAATTGAATAATACTTATATACAATTACAAATATATAAAAATGTAAATACTGAAAAAGGTACATATAGTATTGATAAAATATATTTGAATACAATAAAAGAAGATGGAACAAAGGTTTCTAGAGGATGGATTAATAATAATTATATAAATAAAGATTTAGGAATTGAAATAAACTATGATGAAACTAATATTCAGATAACATATAAAGATATGCCAGTACCAGGAGAATATAATATAAGTATTTCAAAGAAATCTACAAAGTCAGATAAAAATTTAACAGATTATTCTGATGCATTAGCAAATGCAGAATATGAAATAAAAAATGCTATACAATCTGATGACAGAATTACAATAACAACAGAAGCTGGTAAAAAAACTAATATATACAATGAGGGAATACACATAAATAGCTTAAATACTGTTGATGAATATTATATTAAAGAATTAAAAGCACCAAATGGATATAAATTAGATAATGGAGAAAATGAGTCTAGTGCAGAACTTTCATATTTGAGATTACGTGTATATAAACAATTAAATGATTCTAAAGATAAAGTAATAATTAAAAGTGTGTCAGTAGATTATGTATATTCAAATGGAGTAATTAATTTAGGTGAAGAAGTAGAAAAGGGAAAAGAGCATAATTGTAATTATGCAACAATTGGTATTTATTATACAGATACAGATATTCAATTAATATATAAAAATGAACCATATTTATATAAATTAGAGTTGCAAAAAGTTAATAAAGATACTAATGAACCATTACCACAAACTAAACTTTCTGTAGGAAATGATTATAATAACACATTAAGCATTACTCTAAGTGAAAAAGAAGCAAAATATGAAAAAGAGGAGATAATAGATACTTCTAGTAAAACATATTGGATTGAGGAAAATAGTTCACAATCTGGGTATGAAAATATATTTGGTAATAATAAAATAAAGTTAGTAATTAATTTTGAGGCTAAAAAAGTAAAAAATACAGAAATTGGTATATATTCATCAGAAAGTAATCGATTAAATGAAAGCGACTATAAAGAATTATATGATAGTATTTCTGTAAATGCAGTAAATGAAAATGGAGAAGTTAAAGTAAAAGTACAAATAAAAAATCCTAGAGATAAAATATTTGATTTAGCACTTAGAAAATTTATTACAGGTGTAAATGGTAATAAGATAAATGATAGAAATCCAAATCTAAATAGCTCTTCTGTACAAGCATGGAAGAATAATAACACAGCAGAATATTATCATACAAAAGAAGCATATATTGTAAATAATGGAGATATTGTAGAATATACAATTAGAGTATATAATGAAGGAGAAGCAAAAGGATATGCAAAAGAAATAACAGATTTTTTACCAGAAGGATTAGAATTTTTATCTTCTAATGTTGATGGAGTAAATTATGGCTGGCAGGTAAATGGTAGAGAGATAAAAACAAGTTATTTAGAAAATATATTACTTGATTCTTGTAAAATAGAAGAGCAAGTTAATGGTTCTGTAATAAATAGTGTATGGTATGCAGATGTAAAAGTACTTTGTAAGGTAAATTTAGATTTAACTAGACAATTAGAAGCAAAGTATTTAGTAAATAGAGCAGAAATTACAAGACAAGAAGCTAAAAAAACATATTTAAAAGATAGAGATTCTACTGCAAATAATGTAAAAGTAGAACATTCTACAGATATGCTTTTATACGACTCTACTAAAAAGTATAATAGTGAAACATATTATCCAGGATTTGAAGATGATGATGACTATGAAGTTTTAAAGGTATATCCAGTAAGAGATTATGAATTTAAAATTACTAAATTTGATGATTTAACAAATGTAAAATTAGCAGGTGCAAAATTTTCAATTACTGGTATTAATGCTACTAATGGTGGAATAGCAAAAATTACAGATGTTGTTAATTCACAAAATGTATCTATATTGGAAAATGGCAAAACATTTACTATGCCAGAAGATGGTATTGTAACTGTAAAATCTATTGGAAATATAATGAAAAATAGTCAGATGGCATATAAATTTAAAATAGAAGAATTACAGGCTCCAGAAAATTATGATATTGTAATTAAAGACTTTAATATAAAAGTAACTTTAGATATAAATAATACAAATAAAATAGAGATTACTCAGTATACAAAAAACGAGGAAAATAGAGTTAGAACATATGCTGGTTCTCCAAATGGTAATAATGCAAGATGGTTATTTTTAGGAAATAATAATAATGTTATTACTATTAATATTGCAAACAAAGATAAAAATACAAAATTTGATTTAGCATTAAGAAAGTTTATTACAGGAATAGAAAGAAATGGTACACAAATTGATGTAGGAAATAGAGAGCCACAAATAAGAGATAATTCTAGATTAGATGCATTAATGAGCACAGGAACAATAGATTATCGTCATACTAAAAAAGCTTTAGATGTTGAAACAGGAGATATTGTAACTTATACAATTCGTGTATATAATGAAGGAAATATTGCTGGTAAAGTAGGGGAAATAACAGATTATTTACCAGAAGGATTAGAGTTTATTAAAGATAATGATTTTAATAATCAATATGGCTGGATATTAGATTCAAATGATAAAACATCAAGGACAATAAAAACTAATAAATTATCTAATATTTTATTAAATAAAAATCAATTGTCTGAAGAAATACAAGGAATTAATACAACTACATGGTATGCAGATGTAAAAGTTAAATGTAAAGTAGTAAAAGAATCAAGCGAAAATGCAAAATACTTAACTAATAGAGCAGAAATTACAGCCCAAGAAGATATAAGAGGTAACAAATATGGTACATATTATAACTCTTATAATAATACAGATAGAGATTCTACAGCAGATAGTATTAAAAATACTCTAAATTTAGATAAATATTATGAACAAAATGTGTTATCAAATGAAAATGGAGATTATTATCCAGGTGTTCAGGATGATGATGATTTTGAAACAGTTAAATTAATTTGTGTTAATGACTATAAATTTAAATTAAACAAAATTTCTGCAGAAATAAATGGTTCTACTGTAACTAATGAAGGTGATACAAGTGGTAGATTTATAGTAAGACAAATTGATGAAAATGATAATGTAATAGGAAGTCCACTAAAAAATAATGAATGGATTACAGGAACACAACAAATTGACGAAAAAACAAATGTGAAAGCTGGAACATCATATCGTTATTTAATAGAAGAAACAGAAGCAAATTCTGAACATCAAATAATTTATAAAAAAATAGTTGTTAAGATTACAGTTTTAGAAGATGGCACAATACAACCTATAATAGAAAAAATAGATGATGAAAAATATTCTGATAGACATAAAAAGTATGTTACAATAGAATATTCTAAAGAAAATGGAGTATTATTAAAAATCGCAAACTATAAGAAAAAAGATATTAAATTGCAATTAATAAAATTAGATGAAAAACAAAAACAAATAAATGCAAGATTTGATTTAACTAGAAATAATCAATCTATATGGGAGAATGAGCTTGTTTCAGGTAATAAAGAGTTTTTAGATGAGAAGATTGATTATAATAAAACATATACATATAAAATTAAGGAAACAAGTGCAGAAGGATTGTATAATAACATTTTAGGTGATAACACAATTCAAGTAAAAGTTAAGATGGCTCCAAATGGACATTTTACACACTCTTCTGGTTCAAGTGGCAAGAAATTTGATATTATAGATACAAATGGTAATATATTGCCAACTACAGATAATTTATATAATTATGTGAATGTAGAATTTAAACAAGTAGATGGTGTTCAAACAATTATTGTAAAAATTACAAACGAATCATATGCAAATTACAAATTTGAGATTCATAAAGTAGATAAAGATAATGAAAGTAAATATTTAAGAGATGCAAAATTTACTATTGATGGACCAAATGGAAATATACAAACAAATGATACTTTAAAACAAAATGGACAATCAACAGGAAGATTAGTTAAAGAAGAAAATGGTGTAAAAAGAGGGCAAACATATACATATACAATTGTTGAAACACAAGCAGAAAATTTATACCAAAACATTTTTGATTATACTAATATAAATGTAAATATTGTTATAAATGATGAGGGAAAAATAGATAGTAGCAGTAGAGCATATTTACAAATTACAGATTGGGATAAGTTTCCAGGCTTAATAGATTATATGAAAATAAATGAATTTTTTAAACTAGATATTGATACAGTTAATAATATTGCAAAATTAGTTATAAAAAATCCAAAACAGACAAGAGATTTTGACCTTAAATTATTAAAAACACAATTAGATATGTCTACACCTGTAAATGGGGCAAGGTTTAAAGTACAAAAGAAAAATGATGAAGGTGTGTATAATAATTTTAAAGAAATTACAAGTACACAAAATTCGCAATTAATAGAATATGTAAAAGAGTCACCTCTTAATAAAACTTATTATTATACAATAGAAGAAACAGAATTACCAAACAGTAATTATAGAATAAAAATAAGAAAAGCTGAAATAAAAGTCGTAGTAACTGCTGATGGAAATGTTAGTGCAAATATAGAAAGAATACAAAAAGAAGGTTCAAGTGAACTTGTGGCTTTTAATAATAGTGTAGATGGTAAATACATACAATTAGTTCAAAATGGTAATTCATTTATATTAAAAATGACAAATAGTATTTCATATAAAATGGTTATTAAAAAAGTAGATTTAGAAGATAATAATATACAATTAGAAGGAGGAGAATTTGAATTATATAAAGTTCAAGATTCACAAAATCTAATAAATAAGGATGATAAACGTTTTAATAAATCTGGAAGAGAATTTAGTGAATTTGAGGCAAACCCAAATTCAACATATACATATTATATTTATGAATTGAAAAGTCCAGATGCATACCAAGATGATGATATAGAGTATAATAACGATTTTGAAAATATAAGGATTGTTCTAACATTAAAAACAGATTCAAATGGAAATATAATGAAAGAAGGAACTTATGGAAGTAAAATTGATTTTGAGTCTACTAATGGACAAGTTTTAAATGATAATGAAAAAGCTATACTACGTGGAAAATGCAATTTAAATATTATAAGTAAAAATGATAATTTAAATGCAAAAGAAAATACTATTGAAGTTGTTTTAAAAGATTCTAAAAAAGAGATAACACCAGAAAAGTATAATTTGCAAATTATTAAAGTAGATAAAAATACTAGTGGCAAAAGAATACAAGGTGCAGAATTTTCGGTTAAAATGCGTAATACAACAGATACTCCAGATTGGATAGGATATGATGCAAACCTAGAACAAGAAGGAAATCAAAATCCAGTAACTGGTGTAGATGGTGTTATTAATATTAGAGATATTAAATTAACTCCTAATTCAACAAATTTCTATCAAATAAGAGAAGAAAATGTGCCAGAAGGATATAAAAGTCTAAGAAATCTTATTATTGATGTTAGAGTAGATTTAAATGGAGTTAATAGTTCAAGTCAAATTACAAAAGATAAAATTAAAATAACATTATCTAACTGGGGTAGTTCAACTACTTATCCAGAGGATTATGTATCATGCTATGTTACAACAAATGGAGTTATTCAAATAGTAATTCCAAACCAACCTACAGAGTTTAAATTTGAATTAAATAAATTAGATATGAATGGAAATTTAATTTCTGCTAGAAGAAATTCGAATAAAATATTAGATGGCACAGATATGACTATAGGTTCTAATTATGGGTTTGGCTATAGCGGAATTTTGGAATCCGGCAAAATTATAGATAATGTTAAATGTTTGCCAAATCGTACATATATGTATGATATAGAAGAAAATAGTGCTAAAATAGGTTATACAAATATTTTTGATGACCATAAAGTAACATTAATTATAAAAACAGATGAGAATGGACAAATTATACAAGACGAAGTTAAGCTTACAGTAAGAAAATTGCCTACAATAAATAATCCTACTTCATATGATGTTACATCGAATTTTAAAGATGTTTATATTTCTGTAGATACTGTTTGGGAAGATGGAATTCAAAAAGTAACATTAAATATGAAAAATCCAATTGGATATAAAATTAAATTAAATAAAGAAGATACAGCAAATAATCCAGTAACAGTAGCTTATATGGAAGCAGAGTTAGGTGATGAAAGGAAATGTGCATTAAATATTTATAAAAATCCAGGAACAAATCAAGATATGTTAAAATCAGGTAATTCAACTTCTACATCAGAAGAAATGATTGCAATTAAACCAGGGGAAGCACAAGTTTGGAAGGTTTATGAAAGAGCTGTGGAGACTCCATACCAAAACATTTTTGATGGAAAATATATTGAAGTAGTAGTTAGAATGAATGAACAAGGAAATCTTTTAGTAGAAAACTATACAGTAAAATATAAAGATGAAAAAGGACAAGAACATGAAGTTAGCCAAGAGGAGTTAAGAGCATTAAATAGATATATAAAACAGATTGGGTTTGTTGAGGAAGATGGAATAAATATATTAAATGTTACATTAAAAAATCCTATGCAATTTAAATTAAAATTAACAAAAGTAGATGCTGATGGAAGACAAGAATTATCTGGTGCTAAAATAAAAGTGGATTATGTAGAGGCTATTAAAGATGGTGTAGCAAGTTGTGAAAAAGAATATAAAGAGATTTATGCCAACCGATTATATAATTTAATTATAGAAGAAACAGATACATTAAATAATCATACCAATGTGTTTTTAGGCAAACAAATTAGATTAAGTGTTATTTTAAATAAAGATGGAGGATTTAAATATTTAGATTATATAATTAGAGATAGTGAACATATAAATGGAATAGAAAAAACTAATTCTATTTATAAATATGTAGAACTACAGCCATCTATAGAAGATGGAATACCTGTTATTAATCTTAAAATTAAGAATCCTATGAAATATAAAATTAGAATTCATAAAACAGATATAAATGGAAATGATTTATCAGGTGCTGTATTTGATATTAATGGTGTTCGTACACAAGGTGAAGTAAGTTATGAGCAAATACAAGATGAAGTAAATGTTAAAGATATTGGGGTATTTAATATTAAAGAAATATCAACAACAGAGCCATATGTAAATGTATTAGGTCAAGATAGAATGATTCAGATTGTAACAAGACTAAATGAAAATATGAGTGTAGCAGTTGTTAATTGTGCTATACGTAATATAGATACATTAAATGAAATTGCTGTAATGAATGCAAGTAATTTAAATAGTGTAAATAATTTTAGTACAGGAATAATAGATGGATTTCCTTCTGTAAGTCTTGAAAGAAAGATAGAAGATGGAATAACAGTATTTGAAGTAAAAATACAAAATCCAATGCAGTATAAAGTAAGATTAAATAAAATTAAAACAAATGGAGAACCATTAGAAGGAGCATATTTACAAATATCAAAAGATGGTAAATCTTATGGGTCAAGAGGTCAATCTAGTTTTGAAATAGCAAATAATGATGTTACAATAGGTGATATACAAGATTTTTATATTTATGAAAATTCAACTAAAGCTCCATATGTTAATATATTAGGTGAAAACAAATATATTCATTTACAAGTTAAAATGAATTCAAATAAAAAAATTGAAGTTATAAGATTTCAAGTAGTTGAAAGAAATGGAGATAAAGTTATCGATATTGATGAAAGTCTTGTAAGTTATGAGATAACAGAAAAAGATGGAGTAGAAACAGTAAATGTTAATATAAAAAATCCAAGTCAGTTTAAATTACAAATACAAAAAACAGATATTGAAGGAAATGAATTAACAGGTGCAATATTTGATATTAATGGAATAAAGACAAAAGGTGAATCTTTATATACACTAGAAAATAATAGAGTAGAAATAGGTAAGGAATATACATTTATTATTAAAGAAGATAGTGTTCAAAGTCCATATATTAACATTTTTAAAGGAGATAATTGTTATAGACAATTAGAATTAGTTGTTATTCCAATGAATGCAAATTTATTAAATGTTAATGTACAGATTAGAGAGATTAATGAAAATGAAAGTAAAATTTTAACAAAAAGTTCATTACATAACTATATTAATATACAACAAAGAAATGTTAATGGAATTCCAACAATTGAGGTTAATATAAAAAATCCTATTAAATATAATGTAGAAATAGTAAAAGAAGATACAGCAGGAAATAAGATACCAGAAACTGAGATTTCTATAAGAAGCACATATAGTGGAATTTACCAAGAAAAAACAAATAAAGATGGAAAAATAGAGCTAACAGAAGCTGGAACAAGAGAAGGTATTTATACTTATTTTATAAGAGAAGTAAAAGAAGCAAATGAAAGATATGTAAATATATTAGAAGGATATTATATAGAAGTAAAAATAGAAGTAAGAGCAGATGGAGAAATAAGAATAATAGAAGAAAAAGAAGGAGAGAAGTATAAGATAAAGAAAGAAAATGGAGGAGAAGAAGGAGAAGAAGAAAGAAAGATAAAAGAATATGTAGAAGTAGAAGTAGAAAGAGAAGAAAGAGGAGAAAATAGGTTAAAAGTAAGGATTAAAAATCCTGTAAAATTTAACGTAGAAGTAAATAAAATAGATTCAAGTTTGGAACAATTACAAGGAGCCAAATTCGAAATAACAAGTGATATAGTAAAAGAGCAACAAGCAGTAAATAAAGATATTGTAGAAAAACAAGGAGTAGAAGAAATAACAGAAAATGGAAAAATAACAGGAACAACAACAGAAGAAAAAGGAAAAATAGAATTTGAAGAAACATGGGTAAATGAAGGAATTTATGAGTATACAATAAAAGAAACACAAACACCAGGTGCACAATATGTAAATATGTTAGAGGGCTACTTAGTAAAGGTAAGATTAAAAGTAAATGGAAATGGAAGTTTGCAAATAGTAGACAAATATAACCAAGTATCAGCTGGAAAATTCTATATAGTAACAGAATCTGGAAAAGAAGTAGATAGTAAGACTTATGAAAAATTAAAAGATTATGTACATATTAGTATACAAGATAATGATTTAAAAGCGAGCTTAGGAGTTTTAGTAGAAAATCCAGTAAAATATAAAGTAATGGTAGAAAAAGAAGATACAAAAGGAAATAAAATACCAGAGACATTATTATCTGTAGAAAGTGGCTTTAGTGGAATGCATGATGGTGAAAAAGGTAAAACAGATGCAAATGGAAAGATAGAATTTACAGAAAATGGAGTTCGTAAAGGAACATATACATATAAGATAAAAGAAATAAGAGCTGCAAATGAAAGATATGTTAATATTTTAGATGGATATTATATTAAAGTAGATTTAGATGTAAAATCTAATGGAGTAATTAGGACATTAGATTCAGAAGGAAACAATAAGTTAGATTATTATGAAATTTATAAATCTAACAAAGATGGAACATCTACATTAATGACAAAAGAAAACTCTAAAATATATGATTATGTAAGTGTAAAAGTAGAAGCTGGAGAAGATTCAGTATACACATTAAAAGTAAAAATTAAAAACCCAGTAACATTTAAAGTTGAAGTAAATAAGGTAGATTCAAGTTTAGAAAGTTTATCAGGAGCAAAATTTGAAATAACAAGTGATATAGTAAAAGAGCAACAAGCAGTAAATAAAGATATTGTAGAAAAACAAGGAGTAGAAGAAATAACAGAAAATGGAAAAATAACAGGAACAACAACAGAAGAAAAAGGAAAAATAGAATTTGAAGAAACATGGGTAAATGAAGGAATTTATGAGTATACAATAAAAGAAACACAAACACCAAATGCACAATATGTAAATATGTTAGAAGGTTACTTAGTAAAGGTAAGAGTAAAAGTAAATGGAAATGGAAGTTTGCAAATAGTAGATAAACAAGGAAAAGTATCAGCTGGAAAATTCTATATTATAAAACCAAATGGAGAAGATGTAGATAGCGATACATATGAAAAATTAAAAGATTATGTACATATTAGTGTACAAGATAATGATTTAAAAGCAAGCTTAGGAGTTTTAGTAGAAAATACAGTAAAATATAAAGTAATGGTAGAAAAAGAAGATACAAAAGGAAATAAAATACCAGGAACATGGTTATCTGTAGACAGCAAATTTAGTGGAATGCATAATGGGGCTGATAATATAACAAATGTAAATGGTAAAATAGAATTTATTGAACATGGAGTACGCCAAGGAATTTATACATACAAAATAAGAGAAGAAAAACCAGCAAATACAAGATATGTTAATATTTTAGATGGATATTATATTAATGTAGACTTAGATGTTAAATCTAATGGAGTAATTGATATAATAGATGAAAATGAAAATATTACACAAGATTATTACACAATTTACAAAGTTAACAAAGATGGAACAACTACATTAATGACAAGAGAAAATTGTAAGATATATGATTATATAAGTGTAAAAGTAGAACGTGGAGAAGATTTTGTATACACATTAAAAGTAAAAATTAAAAATCCTGTAAGATTTAATGTAGAAGTAAATAAAGTAGATTCTAATTCTTCAAAATTAGCAGGAGCAAAATTTGAAGTAACAAGTAAAATAGTAAATATGCAACAATCAATTCATAAAGAAGAGATAGAAAAAGAAGGAATAGAAAATATAACATCAGATGGAAAAATTACAGGAGTAACAACACAAGAAGGAAAAATAAAATTTGAGGAAACATGGGTAAATGAAGGAATCTATGAGTATACAATAAAAGAAACACAAACACCAGGTGCACAATATGTAAATATGTTAGGTGACTATCTTGTAAAAGTATATATAAAGGTAAATGGAAATGGAACAATTCAAATAGTAGATAAAGAAGGTATAACATCAGATGGAAAAATCTATATAATAAATGGAAATGGTGAAACTATAGAAGCAGAAAGCTATAATAAGTTAAAATTATATATAAATGTTAATATAGATAATAGTAATGAAAAAGCAAATTTAAGTGTTACAATAAAAAATCCAGTAAGATATAAGATTACATTAGAAAAAGAAGAAACATCAGAAAAAGGAACTATAGGAAATAAAATACCAGGAACATGGCTATCTGTAGAAAGTACATTTAGTAGTATGCATGAAGGTGAATCTTGTATAACAGATGCAAATGGAAAAGTAGAATTTACAGAAGAAGGAGTTAACCATGGAATATACACATATAAGATAAAAGAAGTAAAAGAAGCAAATGAAAGATATGTAAATATATTAGAAGGATATTATATAGAAGTAAAAATAGAAGTAAGAGCAGATGGAGAAATAAGAATAATAGAAGAAAAAGAAGGAGAGAAGTATAAGATAAAGAAAGAAAATGGAGGAGAAGAAGGAGAAGAAGAAAGAAAGATAAAAGAATATGTAGAAGTAGAAGTAGAAAGAGAAGAAAGAGGAGAAAATAGGTTAAAAGTAAGGATTAAAAATCCTGTAAAATATACTGTAAAAGTACTAAAACAAAATATGAATGGTAATCCAATTGAAAGAACTCAAATTTCGATTGATAGCACATTTAGTGGAAAAAAAGACAATTTATATACAAAAGTAAATGGTGAAGTAAACATTAATGAAATAGGTGCTCATAAAGGAATACAAACATATAAAATAACAGAAGTAAGACCTGCAAGTGATAGATATGTTAACATTTTAGAAGGACATTATATAAAAATTAACTTAAATGTAAATGGAAATGGAGTTTTAAACATATTAGACAATATTGGAAATATTAATAATGAATATTTCGAAATATATAAAGAGGATGGAAGCTTTATAACAAAAGAAGAAAGTAAAATTTATGAATATATAAAAGTAGGAATTATTACAGATGAAAAAGGAGTATATTTATTAAATGTTACAATTAAAAATCCAATTACATTTAAAGTAGAACTAAGTAAAGTAGATACAGAAGACGGCAAAAATCAAAATGTATTACCAGGTGCTAATTTTGAGATTGAAAGTGAAATAATAAAACAACAACAAGGTATTCATAAAGAACAAATCGATAAAGAAGGAATAAATGGTATTACACAAGAAGGAAAGATATCAGGTACTACTACAGACAAAGGAGATATTAAGTTTGAAGAAACATGGGTTAATTCAGGAATATATCAATATGTATTAAAAGAAACTAAAGCACCAGGGAATCAATATGTTAATATTTTAGAAGGATATCAAGTTAGATTATATGTAAAAGTAGAATCTAATGGAAAAATAAGAGTTGTAAATGAAAATGGAGAAATAGGAAAAGAAAAATTCTATATAGAAACTGAAACAGGAGAAAGAGTAGATAACGAAACTTATGAAAAATTAGCTAAATATGTTCATATTTCTGTAGAAAATAATACACTAAAAGCTGTTTTAGGATTAAAGGTGGAAAATCCTGTAAGATTTAAAGTGAGATTACATAAAAAAGTTTTAGGAATACAAGACTCTTATCTTGCAAGAACAGAATTTGAATTAATAAGTGAAATTAGTGGTTCTAAAATTCTAACAACAGATTCTGAAGGAGAAGTAGAAATAGAGGAAAGTTTTGTTTCAGCAGGTGATTATGAATATATCTTAAAAGAGAAAAATGTTCCAAATGGTAATTTTTCTAATCTATTAGGAAGTAATTATATTAAATTTACTATTAATGTAACAGGTGATGGAACTATTACACAAAATGGATATGAGATATATGATTTAAATAATAATCTTATAAATAGAGAAGCATCTATAATTGATAAAAATATTATATTAGACACAAGTAAAAAAGAAGATGATATATCAATTGTTAAAATTTATATTTCAAATCCACAAAAATATAACTTAAAAATAATAAAAACAGATATAGATACAGGTACTAGATTAAATAAGGTAGAGTTTAAAGTATCAGTATTTAATGATAAGGGTGAAGAAATTACTTTAAAGAAAGCCTCTAATCCAGTGCAAAACATTAATTTGAATAATTTACTTACAAGTGAAGTTAATGGCGAACATGGTGTTATTTTAATTGATGATATTTTAATTGAGAAATCTGGAAGATATATTTTAAGAGTACAAGAAACAAAACCATATTTATGGAAACAAGTAAATGACATTTTTATATTAATTAATATAAATGTAGAGAATGGTCAATATATAGTAAAAGAAATGCAAGTACTTAGAGGAACAGAAGAAATTAATAATAAAGATTCTAAAATTATATATGATGAAAATAGCACAACAGTACAAATTGGTGTAAATAATGAGAGAGTTAAAGGTAAATATGATTTAGAATTAAATAAAATTGATAGTTTAACAAAAAATAAAATTGATGGTTCTAAATTTAAAGTAACAATTTTAAAAGATGGTCAAGAATCTGAAGTTTATGAAGCAAATAATGATGTAACATCTAAAAACATTATTTTACCACAAGAAGTTGAAGTAACAAATGGAACAATTACAATTAAAAATATTAGAATTGAAAAACCAGAAAGTTATAAAATTAAAATAGAAGAAATAAAAGCACCAGACACTTATTTAGATTTACAAGAAATAATTGAACTTAATGTAACAACAAACTTAAAAGGTGAAGGAAAAGATGAAAGATTTGTACTTGAAAAAGTAGAATTGGCTTCTGGAGAAAATAATGGTTTGGTTACTCATAAATATGAAGATAATAAAATTTCATTAACAGTACAAAATGAACAATTTGATTTATCTTTAAGAAAGTGTGTTACAAAAGTAATTGCAAATGAAGGAAAAGATAATGAAAGAATATATGATATTACAGAACGTATTCCAAATGTAAATGTTCAAAAATTAAAAAATAACCAATCAACTACAGCAGAATATTATCATCCAAAAAATAGTATGAAGGTATGTGCTGGAGATACTATAATTTATACAATAAGAGTATATAATGAAGGACAAGTTTCTGGATATGCAGAAGAAGTTGTTGACCATTTGCCAACAAGTTTAGAATTTGTTGATGATGAATTTAATAAAAAATTTGGTTGGGTAATAGATAAAACAGATACTTCTTTAAGAACAGTAAAAACAGATTATTTATCTAAAGCAAAAAATGAAACTGAAAACTTAATTTTAGGTTTTGATGTAGAAAATCAGAAACTAGATTACAAAGAAATACAGATTAAATGTAAAGTTAAAAATGATGCAAAACGAAAAGAAAAAATAACAAATATTGCAGAGATAAGTAAGTATATTGGCAAAGATGGAAGAGAAGTAATAGACAGAGATTCTGTAGAACTTGTAGAATTGCCAACAGATGAAGAGTTACCAGATTATAAAGAAAATGAAATTGAGAAAACTTATGTACCAGGTCAAGAAGATGATGATGATTTTGAAAAACTTATAGTAGAAGAGTTTGACTTAGCATTAAGAAAGTTTATTACAAAGGTAAATACAGAAAAAGTAACAGATAGAGTACCAAAATTTAAATTGGATAATGGTAAATTTATTTATAATCACACAAAAGAGCCTTTATTAGTTGGAAATGAGAATATAGTTGAATATACAATAAGAGTTTATAATGAAGGAACTATGAATGGATATGCAAGTAAAATAAAAGATGATATACCAGAAGGATTAATATTCTTACCAGAAGAAGAATTAAATAAAGAGTATAGATGGATAATGTTAGATGAGCAAGGAAATGAAACAAATGAAGTAAATAAAGCAAAATATATAGTAACAGATTATTTATCTAAAGAACAAGAAAAAATATCTGGCGAAAATTTATTAAAGGCATTTGATAGTAAAATGTATGAATCTAATGGTATAAAACAACCAGATTATAAAGATGTAAAAGTTGCATTTAAAGTAGTAATTCCAAGTACATCAGATAAAATTATAATTAACAAAGCACAAATAACAGATGATTCTGATGAAAATGGAGGAGGTATTGAAGATATAGATTCTACTCCAGATAAATGGATTGATGGTGAAGATGACCAAGATATAGAAAAAATTAGAGTACAGTCTTTTGATTTAGCTTTAAGAAAATGGGTTACAAAGACAATAATAATAGAAGATGGTAAACAAACAGTTAAGGAAACAGGACATAAAGCAGAAGATGACCCAGAAGAAGTTGTTAAAGTAGAATTGCAAAAGAACAAGTTAGATAAAACGGTTGTAAAATTTGAATATAAAATAAGAGTAACAAATGAAGGCGAAATACCTGGATATGTAAAAGAAATATCTGATTATATACCAGAAGGATTAAAGTTTGAAATGGTAGATAATCCAGATTGGGAAGAAACAGAAGGTAAAGTAGTAACAGATAAATTAAAAGATACACTATTAAATCCTGGTGAGTCTGCAGAAGTTAGTATTTTACTAACATGGATTAACAAAGAAGATAATATGGGATTAAAAGTGAATATTGCAGAGATTAGTAAAGATTACAACCAATATGAAACACCAGATATAGATTCTACACCAAATAATAAAAAAGATGGAGAAGATGATATAGATGATGCTAAAGTGCAATTAATTTTAAAAATAGGAATGCCAAAAACAGGTCAAACAAGAATTATATATATATTGATATCAGTAGCAATAATTGTAATATGTGTATATATAATAATAAGAAAAAGACGCTCTACTAAGGAGTAATAATAGGTATATGATTTTAAAAAGATGTATTAGATTTAAAAACTAATACATCTTTTGTTTTATATTATATAAAACTTAAATATTACAAAGATGTTACAAAGTGAAATTTGGCATTTTTAATAAATATATATATTTCATAAATGTAATAAAAAATTAAAGAATGTAACATAGTTCTTAGAATGTGAGAATCCGTAAAGGATTGAAGAATTGAATTATTTTTGTACTAATTTGTTTACTTGAATACAAAAGTTAATTATTGTAGCATTAATAGTAATATATTATATAGAAAAGGAGACTAGAGCTATGAGCAAAGTAAAGAAAAGGCTAGTAATTGGAAGTGTAGTTATTGCTATTTTTACAATAGTTATAGTACTTACTGGTTTTTTTAAAGAGCAAATAACACAAATTTTTAAAGGTGCTAGTAATAATGAGTATTTAGCATATAATGGACCATTATATGTTAATGTAGATGAAGTAAATAGTGATGGTGTATCAAAGATTTATTTAAGAAGTGGATGGTCAAAAGATACTATAGATAAAACCAATATTGGCTGGTGCTTAAAAAAAGGTGCTGGTTTATATGGATTAGGCTATACATATACAGGAAGTGGAACAGTAAAAGATTCTATTATACAAAGTAAATCTAATGCATATGGTAATAGTAATGCCAAAAGTACTAGTGATGCAAATAAAATGAAATGGTTATTTGATAATATGGTAAGATTTGGTAGTAGTGTAAAAGCAGAAGAAAAAAAGATATATAGACAAAATTTAGCAGAACTTACAGGTATAAAAGAGCTTACAGACTCTAGTAAATATAGTGATAATACAATATTTGAAGCTGAACAATATGTTTTATGGTCATATACAAAAAATGATAAAGATATAAACAAACCTTCTAATAATCTGTATAAGAAATTAAAAGAAATAGCAGATACAAAAGGAAGTTATACTGGAGATGGAAGTATAACTGAAGTAAATAATAAGATAAAAATAACAAAACAAAAAGATTATACAGTAACAAAAGATGGATGGATAGGACCTTTAGAAATAAGTGGAAATAATAGTAAAAGTAAAATAAGTCTTTCAAATACAAGTGGTTATAGTAATACAGTTTATAAAACAAAAAATGAAACAGATAGTAATAAAATAGATTTAAATACATATAATGGAACATTTTATATTAAGTTAAATAAACCATTAGAAGATAATAAAAAATATACAATAAACTTCAATTTTAAAAATTCAGCATATACTACTAAAGCATGGTATTATACTACAAAACATGAATGTATAGATAACCAAAGTGGATATAAACATAATCCTCAACCATTTTTAATGCTAGAAAGAACACAAGAATCTGTTAATATTCCATTTACTGTTGAATATGAAAATAAAGTAGATGTAGATTTGGCATTAAAAAAAGCAATTGTAGAAGTTAAAAGAGATGGAAAAAGCATATATTCTAGATATTTTAAAGATGAAAATAATAACTTTTTAGGATATAAAGATGAAAAAAATCAGTATACTAGATTTTTTTCAATTAACTCTTCTTCTTTAGACAATGGGACAAGTACAACAGCAGAATATAAAATGCAAAAATCTCCAATAAAAGTACAAAAGGGAGATATTGTAATTTATTCTATTACTATTTTTAATGAAGGAAATATACCAGCTACTGCTTCAGAAATAACAGATTATTTACCTGAAGGACTAGAGCTAGATATGCAAACAGATTCATTTCCAGTAAGGTATGGTAATACAAGTTATACAAAAAGCTCTTTAAAAACAGAAGAACATCCTTATGGATTTGATGTTGTTAATGGAAATAATACAATAAAAATTAAATGTTTAAGTGATAAACAATTAATATCTCCTTATGATAAAGAAAAAGGATTAATGTATCATAGTAAAACAGTTTATGTGAGATGTAGAGTAAAACAAGATGCAAAGGGAATATTAACAAATGTTTCTGAAATTACAAGATATAAATATAAAGATGGAGATACTACAAAAGAAGTAACAAATAATTCAGATTTAAATAGAGTACTTAAAGATAGAGATTCTAAAGTAGCAAATTGGAAAAGTCCAAATGATACAATAGAATATAATTCAAGTTCTGATAGGGATTCTGTTGCTTGGAGGAATTATTCAAATGGAAAAGAAGTTACAACAAGTTTTATAGATTATGGTGCACAAAACAAAGATGATGATGATTTTGATAAAGTTGAAGTAGAAGAGCAATATAGAGTTATAGTAAATAAAGTAGATTCTTCAGATAAAAATAATAAATTACAAGGCGTTCAATTTGATGTTAGCATAAATGGGAAAAGTACATCAACATATGAAACAAATGATAAAGGAGAAATTTATTTACCATATATAACATTAGATAACAAAGGAGAAGAATCTTATAAAGAAAAAGGAATTGATGTATATAATTTTGAAGAGATAAGTGTAGGAAATAATGCTCAATATGTAAAGATAAAAGATAAGTTTAGTTTATATGTAAGAAAAGAACTAAAAGATGGAAAAAATTATGAAATTACAGGATATTACTTAAGAAAACCAAATGTAGCTACTAATAGAGATCCATTTGTAATGGGAGAAAATAAGTGTAGATTAACAGATGAAAATGGAAATACAGTAACAATAACAGCAATTTATAATGAAAATGATAAACAAATTTCTTTGGAAATTGAGAATAACCAGTCTTTGGGATATACATTAAATTTAGAAAAAGTAGATAAAGATGATGAAAGCAAAAAGTTATCTGGTGCAAGATTTACAATTGATGGACCAGATGGAAATATTCAAACAAATACTAATTTAACAAATGGAGAATTAGCTATTACAAATGGAAATGTTACATTAAATACAAATTATGAATATACAATAGAAGAAACATCTCCAGAAACTAGTTATGAAAATATTTTTGATGGTTACCAAATAAAAGTTAATTTATATGTTAATTCTGTTGGTAAAATTGAAGAAAGTAGAAGTAATGTAAGTGTAGTACCAAAAGATGGAACTATAGAAGATTCTATAAAGTTAGATAAAGCTTTAAATAGTATACAGTTAGTTATAAATTCTAATACAAATAATGCTAAATTAATAATAAAAAATGATAAAATAGTAAAACCAATGCAATTACAATTATATAAACACAATAATTCATATGGAGTTAATGGTGCAGTATTTAATTTGTATAATTCAGATGAAAATGCAAATCAATTAGAAAAAGTAAATACTGTAACTACTAATTCACAAGACTTTGTTCCAGAGACAAAAGAATTAATAAAAAAAGAAGAATTAACAATAGGAACAACATGTTACTATATTTTAGAAGAACAAAGTGTTCCAACAAATTATATTGCTGTTTTTGAGAAAGCTTTAATTAAAGTAGAACTAGGAACAGATAAAGTAGTAAAATATAGTATTGAAAAAGTATATAAAGATGGGTCTTGGTATAACTATATAGAATCAGATAAGAAAGTAATTACAATAGATGAAAATGGAAAAATTAGTTTAGAAAATGCAATTAGTTATAATTTTAACTTATATAAAAAGATTTATAATATAAACAAAGATATTATAGAATGTGACCCTTTTGATGGAATAGTTAATTTTAAGGTTGAACAAATTTATCCAAATGTTACAGAACAAATAAAACATGATGGTAATTTAACAAATGCACAATTAAATTTTGAAAATAGAGAAGCAAAAGCAGATTCAACATACAAATATAAAATTACAGAAATTAGTGTTTCTGATAATTATTATAATACTTTAGTAAATAAGCCGATTATAGTTACAGTAAGAACAGACAAAGAAGGAAATATTAAAGGGGAGTCTTATGAAGGTTCAAATTGGGAGTTTGATTCTAATTCAAATTTAACAGAAGAACAAAAATTAAAATTATCTAGTTTAATAAAAATGAAAATAGAAGGAAATAATATTAATTTTTATATTGCAAATATGCCAAAAAATTATTATAGTTTGCAATTGGTTAAAGTAGATGAAAAAGGGGAAAAGATAGAAGAAAAAGAAACAGAGTTTTATATTTCACAAACAAGTACAAATCCAGATACACAAGGGTTTACAATGGGAACAGAAGAACAAGGTAAATCTACTAATAAAGGTATATTAGATGTTGTTTCTGGTCTAGTAATAGAGTCTGGATATACACATAATTATGTTATTAAAGAAACAAAAGAGCCAGCAGGATATACTAAGTTATTAGGAAATGTGGAAGTAGGAGTTAAATTCACAGATACTGGTGAATTATTAGATGAAAACATTACATGTAAATATGTAGAAAATGGAGTTGAGACAACACTTACAGGACTAAGGAAAGTATTTACAAATAATGATATTCCAACAATACAAATATATATTCCTAATAAAGCAAATTTATATGAATTTGAATTAGTAAAAGAAGACTTTTCAGGAAATAAGATTCAAGCAGATATCTTAGAAAATGGAAATATAGATGGTCCGAACTTTAATATTTGGTTAGAAGATGTTCGTGTAATTGGTAATACAAATATGCCTGAAGGAACAGATTATGAAAGATTAAAAGGAACAGTTTATAGTGGTATATTAAAGAATGGAATTATTGCAAAAAATATAGTTGCTTATAGTAATTTAAGTTACAGATTTAAGATTGAAGAGATTTTTGCAAAATCTGGTTATATGAATATATTAGATGGTTTTGGATTAATTGTAAATATACAAACAAATGGTGAAAGTAAAATATCTAATGTTAGTTATAATGTTATCGATTTAAAAGACCATAACAAAGATGTAACAACATCATTTAAAGAAAAGTATGGAGAATATATTAATATTTATAAAGATGATGTAGAAGAAAAGGTTATTTTTAAAATTAAGAATTCAATAGGATATAAAGTAAAACTAAATAAACAAGACACAATAGGTACTAATATAACAACTGCTATATTAGAAGCATTTATAGAAGAAAATGGTAGAAATAAAAGAATATGTGCATTAAATGGAACTTATCAAATAGAAGGTACTAATGAAAGTTATCAATTAACAGGAGAGTCTAGTCATTTATCTGAAGAATTTATTGCAATAAAACCAGGAGATACACAAAAGTGGAAAGTTTATGAAAGAGGAGTATCAAGTCCATATCAAAATATTTTTGAAGGAAAATATATTGAAGTAACAGTTCATATGAATGAATTAGGTGTTCTTTCTGTACAAAGCTATACAATAAAAGGTGAAAATGGCATAGATTTAACACAAGAAGAGATAAAAAAATTAGAAGCATATATTAAACAAATTAATTTTGTTAAAGTAAATAATGAGAATATATTAAATATAACATTAAAAAATCCTTTCAAATTTAAATTTAAATTAATAAAAACAGAAGCAGATGAAAATTATACTCCACTCAATGGTGCAACTATAAAAGTAAATGGAGAAACAGTTATTCAAAATGGTGAATCTACATATGAAACAGAGTTTTTAGAAATACCAACTTATGGTATGAAAAAAATTGAAATTGAGGAAATACAATCTGCAAATGGACATATTAATATTTTAGATGGAAAGAAATTAATTATTAATGTTATGATTAATTCACAAGGAAATATAAGTGATGTTTCTTACTATGTACAAGATAAAACAACTAATCAGATTATGGGTAAATTATATAAGATATTTGATTATATTAGCATAAAACCTATAAATATGTCTGATGGAGAGGGTGGATTATCTACATTAGAGGTAAAAATTAAGAATCCAATTAGTATTATATTTGATTTAAATAAAGTAGATACAAAAGGAGAACCATTAAATAATGCAAAATTTGAAATTGTTAGTCCAATTATTGAAGAACAAAAAGGAATATATTTTGAAAAAACTTCTAAAATAGGTGTAGATAGTTTTGATTTTATAACTGGTACAGTTTATGGAACAACACAAGATGCTAGAATATCTTTTGAAGAAACATATGTGTCTACTGGTAGAACATATGAGTATAAATTAAAAGAAATTCAAGCACCAAGCGAACAATATGTAAACATTTTAGAAGATTATGAATTATTTGTAAAAGTAAATGTTTCACAAGATGGAGAGATTAGTATACAAAATTACGAAAATGGTAGAAATTGTATAATAAAAAATGATACAAAAGAAGCGGATGCAAAATATTATGATTATATTGATATTTTAGTTGAAAATAATATAGTTAAAGTAAAGTTACAAAATCCAAATAGAATAAAAATAAAACTAAATAAAAAGTTATTTGGTGCAGAAAATGTGGATTTAGGTAATATAAAGTTTGAAATTAACAGTTCTAATAGTGGTAAAAAAGAATTTATTACAGATTATAATGGAAATATAGTAATTGAAGAAGAGTTAATTAATCTTGATACTATATATGAATATGATATTAAAGAATTAGAAACTTTAGGTGAAGGAATTATAAATATTTTAGATAATCATTATATTAAAGTTAGAATAAAAGTAAAACAAGATGGAACAATTACAACAGTTGATAAAGATGGAGTAGAAACAACAAATACATATGAAATATATAAACAACAAGATGATGCTAATATATATTTTAATGATACTAATATTGATGATTTTATACAAATAGATACTACTAAAAAAGAAGATGATATACCAGTTTTTGATATTAAAGTTAAAAATCCACAAAAATATTATTTAAAGATTTTAAAACAAGATGTAGACACAAGTGATGGTATGGATGATATTTCATTTGATATAACAGTATTAAATGAACAAGGAGAAGAGATAACATTAAAAGATGCAAATACTTTAAATAATATAAATTTAACAAACATTAAAACAAGTGTTATTAATGAACAAAAAGGAATAATAGAAATAAATAACATTTTATTTGAAAAAACAGGAGTATATACTTTAAAAATACAAGAAAAACAAATAGATGGATATAAACAAATACCAGATATTTATGCAAATATTTATGTAGAACTTATAAATGGAAAATATAATGTTACAGATATAAAAATAGTAAATCGGTGATGATTTTATTAATTATAATAATACACAAGTAATAGAAAATGATAATTTGAAATTACAAATTGTACAAATAGGAATACTTAATGAAAAAATAAAAGGTTCATATAATTTAGAAATTAGTAAAACAGATTTAAGAGAAAATTATTTAAATGGAGCAAAAGTAAAATTATCTGTTATAAAAGAAAATGCTGAATCTGAATTATATAAAGCAGATGATAACATTATTTCTAAAGAGATAATTATTCCTACACAGTTAGAAATAACAGATGGAAAAATTACATTAGAAAATATTAGAATAGAAAAACCAGAAACTTATATTATTAGAATAGAAGAAATAGTAGCACCAGATAAATTTGTAAAATTGAAAGAGCCAATAGAAATAAAAGTAACTACAAAAGTCGAAGGAGAAGGTGTAAACACAAAATATGTATTAGATAGTGCAGAAATTGTGAGTGGAAATGAAGATGAACTTGCAAGTGTTGAATCTTCAAAACAAGAATTAAGCCTATATTTAAAAAATGAACAATTTGATTTATCTTTAAGAAAGTTTGCTTCAAAGGTTATAACAAATGAAGGTAAAGATAATGAGAAAATACAAGATTTATCTACTAGAGTGCCAAATCCTAATACAGAAGATTTAAAAGATGGTACACAAAATACAGCAATATATAATCATACAAAACAACCAGTAAGTGTATATAGAAATGATATTATTATTTATACAATAAGAGTATATAATGAAGCAGAGATAGCAGGTTATGCAGAGGAAATTACAGATTATTTACCAGAAAACTTAGAATTTGTAAATGATGAGTTTAATGGTAAATATGGATGGTTGTTAGATGAAAATGATAAATCTTTAAGAACAATTAAGACAAATTATTTATCAAAAGGGATGAATCGAAAAGATAATTTAATTAAACCATTTAATAAAGAAACTGGAGAGTTAGATTACAAAGAAATTCAAGTTAAATGTAAAGTTAAAGAAACAGCACCATATAGATTAAAATTAACAAATTTAGCAGAAATAACTAAATATATTGGTGAGGATGGCAGAGTTGTTGTAGATAGAGATTCAAAAGAAAATAATATTAATATACCATCAGATACAGATTTACCAAAATATAAAGATGATGAAATAGGAAAAGATTATTTACCAGGACAACAAGATGATGATGACTTTGAAAAAATTGTTGTTGAAGAATTTGATTTAGCATTAAGAAAGTTTATTACAGGTGTAACAACAAAAGTTGGAACAGAAGATGAGAAGAAAGAAGAAGTAACAACAAGAATACCAGTATTTAAAGTAGATGAAAGTGGAAATTATGTGTATGAACATACAAAAGAACCAGTTTTAGTTGCAAATCAAAATATAGTGGAATATACAATTAGAGTATATAATGAAGGGTCTGTAAATGGTTATGCAAATAAAATAAAAGATAATATTCCAGATGGTTTAGAGTTTATTCCAGAAAATAGTATAAATAAACAATATAGATGGATAATGTTAGATGAAGAAGGAAATGAAACAAATGAAGTAAATAAAGCAAAATATATAGTTACAGATTATTTATCAAAAGAGCAAGAAAAGCTACAAGGAGAAAATTTATTAAAAGCATTTGATAAAGACGAATTTGAAACAGGTTCTATTAAAGAACCAGATTATAAAGAAGTGAAAGTGTCTTTTAAAGCAGTTCTTCCAGAAAAATTAGATGAAATTGTAATTAATCAGGCACAAATATCAGATGACAGTGATGAAGATGGAAATGAGGTAACAGATAAAGATTCTATACCAAATGAGTGGATAGATGGAGAAGATGACCAAGATATTGAAAAAATAAAAGTACAATACTTTGATTTAGCTTTAAGAAAATGGGTAACAAAAGCAATTGTTATAGAAGATGGAAAAGAAACTATAACAGAAACAGGACATAAAGCAGAAGATGACCCAGAAGCAGTGGTAAAAGTAGATTTAAAAAAGAGTAAAATAGATAATGTAGTAGTAAAATTCGAATATCAAATAAGAGTAACAAATGAAGGTCAAATACCAGGAAGTGTAGAAGAAATATCTGATTATATTCCACAAGGATTAAAATTTGAAACAGCAGATAATAAAGATTGGGAAATGCAAGAAGGAAAAGTAATAACACACAAGTTAGCAGGAAAGATATTACAGCCAGGAGAAAGTGCAGAAGTAACAATTAGATTAATCTGGATAAACAAAGACAATAATATGGGATTAAAAGTAAATGTAGCAGAAATAAGTAAAGATTATAATGAATATGGAAGCCCAGATATAGATTCTACCCCAAATAATAAAGTACCAGCAGAAGATGATATAGATGATGCACCAGTAATGTTAACAGTAAAGACAGGTCAAACAATATTGTATATAGGATTAATAATAGGTGTATTAACAATTATTGCAGTGGGAACCTACGGAATAAAGAGGTTTGTAGTAAAATAGACAAAAAAAATCTTTTAAGAAGGGCTTAGATTTAAGCTCTTCTTTTTAAATATTTGTTGGTATTTTTGATGTAAGAGATATAAAAATATGAAACATTTCATGTCTTTTACATACTAAATATACATATTACAAAAGTGTAATATAAATGTAAAAAAGTAATATAAGAATGTGCAAAAAGAGCTTCCGTAAAGGTGAGAGAGTTACTTTTGTTCATAAAGAAAATACCTATATTGACATTTATTTTAAAAGTAAGTAAAGTAAAATATGAAAGGTAATACATTTGAATATGTAAATATTAGGAGGATATAGTTATGAATACTAAGATAAAAAAGATTATTGCTTTTACAATAGTATTAATTATGATTATGGCTACATCAAGTCAGGCAGTAACAATTTGGATATGCAAGAATAATTCAGGTGAAGATACTAGAAGTAATGGTACAATATTTAAATTTGATAGTGACAAAAATGGTATAGTTAGAAATATACAAGATTATAAAATTGATAATAAACATAGCTATTTTTGTTTAATGGGTGGACAACGATTACAAGATGTATATGGTTATAATTATGGTACTTATGATAACAAAACCGATATAAAAAATGGTAAGTTTTCAGGATTAAAAGATAGTTATACATCTAATGGATTTGAGTGGCTTATAAAAAATATGTATACAGCAGGTACAAATGAAGAAAGTACTAATTATATGTTAGAAAACTTAAATAAAGTTATTAGTACATATGCAGATAATGGCTACAAAGATTACAAAGTTATAGACAGAGGTGTAAAAACTGTAGACCCAGAATTTATAGAAGTAATAGAGCAACTATTAATTTGGAAATTAGTTAAAAATAATAATAGTGTATATACACATGAAGATATGATTACAAGCGAACAAGATATAGCTAAAATTAAATTGTTTAATAATGGAACAAATGGATATGATGAATCTGGAAACAAGATAGGATATGCTGTATATAGTGCATTATTAAATGGAACTAAAGACGAAGGTAAGAAATATAGTATTTCAGAAAATTCAGATGCTTATAAAATAACATTACAGAAAAGTAATACAACAACTATAAGTTCAATACAAGGTGAACAAAATGCTTATGTAATGGGACCAATTACTTTAAAGTCTGATAATGTAAATCAAATTAATAATATTACTGGTAAACTAAATATAGAAACAACATCAATTCAATATGTTACATCAAAGACTGCAACTACAGTAATAGGTACAAATGTTAAAGATGTATTAAATAAAACATTTTATATAAAATTTAAAACAAATGCAGAACTACCAACTAATACTAAAGTAACATTTTCATGTACAGCAGATTTTAATTATAGAATTAGTTCTATGGAGGCAAATTTATATACACAAGAAGATAGACAACCAATTTTAGAAATAAATAAAACACTTAAAAAAGAAACTTCAAACAAAAGTGTTTCTATTTTTACTAAAGATTTAGATTTAGCACTTACAAAACAAATTACAAAGGTATTTAGATATAATAGTACACAATCAGATTATGAAACTGTTTGGGGACAGAACTCAGATAATAATAGATTATTAAATATTGATACAAGTACTATAGAGTCAGATGGTGATGCTACATATAAAATGAATAAAACTCCTTTAAATGTTCAAGTTGGAGATATAGTAGAATATACAGTAACTGTATATAATGAAGGAAGTAAAAGAGCTTTTATTGAAGAGATAACAGATTATTTACCAAATGGGTTAAGAATATTAAAAACAGAAAAGATAGATGAATCTGATAAGATTCCAGTAAAAGAATGGAATGCTGGTAACTCAACTTTAGCTAAAAATTTAGAATATGATACTGATAGTAATATTATAAAATTTAGTATGCAAAGAGATTTAGAACCATATGCTAGTGGTGAAGAAAGTTTTAAAGATGAATCTATGTATCAAATTAAATTTGAGTGTATTGTAACAAATGAAGCAAAAACAGGTGATGTTTTAACAAATATAGCTGAAATTACAAAATATGGAAGCTATGAAGGTGGAAATAAACGTTATGCTAATTCTGTAGGATATGATATAGATTCTGAACAAAATAATGTATTTAATAAAAAGAGTCAAGAACAAACTAATATAGAATATTATGAAAAACATGTACAAGATTTAGTACAAGAAAATAGATATTCAGTTCAAAATGTAAATAAACCTGATATAGATATTCAAGATGATGATGATTTTGAACAAATTAAAATTGGTACATTTGATATGGCTTTAAGAAAGTTTATTACAAATGTAACAAGAGATGGAGAAAATATTGATATTGGTGATAGTAGAGAGCCAAAAATAGATGTTTTTAGTGCTATTGCATATATAAAGGAAGGTACAGGTAGATATTACCATACAAAAGAGCCAGTATCTGTAAAAGTAGGCGATTTGGTTACTTATACAATAAGAATATATAATGAAGGATTCCAAGATGGATATGCACAAAAAGTAACAGATTATTTACCAGAAGGATTAAAATTTGTATCTGCTAGTGTTGATGGAGAAGATTATGGATGGAATGAAGTAGAAGGCACAAATGGTAGAGTAATAGAAACTACATATTTACAAGATAAATTAATTAAATGTGCAAATGGAGAATATGGTTTTGCAAAAGTAACAAATATGGATAATGAAATTCCTGAAGAAGTTAAATTTTGGAAAGATTTAAAAGTAGTTTGTGAAGTTGTTAAAGGTGGAACACCAGAGCAATTAACAAATGTAGCTGAGATTACACAATATGGTTATTATCAAGTAGAGAATAAACAAAATGGTGTCGTTGTATCTTCTGATTTTGTACAAGCAAAAAAAGATGATGGAGAAGCAGATATAGATTCTTATCAAGATAATGTATTTAAAGAAAAAGATATAAAAAATGTAGAAGAATATAACTCATATCAACAACTAGCTAAAAAAGACTATTCTAAAAACAAAGATGGAGTAATGGCATATAAAGGAATAGAAGATGATGACGATTTTGAAAATGTTGTAGCAGAACAATTAGGAAATTATAAATTTATTTTAAATAAGGTAGATGAAAAAGATACATCAATTGATGGTGCAAGATTTACAATAGGAAAAGACGGAGAGATATTATCAAATAATGAAATAATTAATGGAAATAAAACAATAGAAGAAAACAGTGTAAATATTAATAAAGTATATACTTACACTATTAAAGAAAATTCTAGTAAAGATGGATATCTTAATATATTAGAGGATAATATAATTCATGTTGGTGTAGTATTAAATGAAGACTTAAAATTAGAATTGTCAACAAATATGAGTGAAATATATAAGCAGTATATTGAAAAATATGGATATTATATTACAGATAAGAATGGAAATCTTATAGAAGATTCAAATATGGAATTATATTCAATTAGTGTAAATGTAAACAATGAAAGTGAAATTCCTGAAATTACTGTAAAGGTACCAAACAAGAAATTAACAGGTTCATATAGTATGGAGATTTTAAAAACAAAAGAGAATAATGAACCATTATCAGGTGTAAGTTTTAAAGTAAAAGAAGGAACAAAAGAAGAAAACACATATGGACCTACAAAAGAAGATGGTAAAGTTACAGTTGTTAGCAATAAACCTATAGAAACAGTAGGTGTAGATAAATATACAATTACAGAAGTAGTTATGCAAGATAATCCATATATTAGTATAAAAGATGATATTGATATATATATAACAAAGGAAATTGTTAATAAAAATTATGAAGCAACAAAAGTTTCTTTTGAAGAAGGTAAAGAGGTAAAATCTAAACAAGTAGAATTACAAGATGGAACAAAAGTTACAGTTGTTGTAACATTAACAAATGGAAAAGTTACAATAACAATTCCTAATAATTCAATTGAAGGACAATATGATTTAACATTAATTAAAGTAGACCAAAAAGATGGTAAAACACCACTTGCAGGAGTAACTTTTGATATTATAGTAAAAAAAGATAATAAAGAAGTTTCTTTATATGATGTAAATGGTAATATAATTAATACAAAAGGTTTAGTTACAGATAAAGATGGTAAAATTAATTTACCAAATATAAAGATAACAGAAGAAGCTACTTATAAATATGAGATAGTAGAAACAAAAGTACCAGAAGGATATATAATGCTTAAAGATTCAATTAGACTAACTGTAAAAACAGGAATAGAAGATTATGAATATGTAATTACAAATTCAGAAATAGCAGGAGTTGCAAAATTGAATTCTACTAAAGATAAGATTACAGTTACAGTACAAAATGGACAATTTGATTTAGCTTTAAGAAAATTTATTACAGGCTTAACAACAGGAGTTGGAACAGAAAGTGAAAATAAACAAGAAATAACAACAAGAGTTCCAGTATTTAAAATAGACGAAAATGGAAATTATGTTTATGAACATACAAAAGAACCACTAGTAGTTGGAAATCAAAATATAGTAGAATATACAATTAGAGTATATAATGAAGGTTCAATTGCAGGATATGCAAAAGAGATTAAAGATGATATACCACAAGGATTAGAATTTATTCCAGAAGATGAAACAAATAAACAATATAGATGGCTAATGTTAGATGAAGAAGGAAATGAAACAGATGATGTTTCTAAAGCTAAATATATAACAAGTGATTATTTATCAAAAGAACAAGAAAACACACAAGGAGAAAATTTATTAAAACCATTTAATATTGAAAATTATAATGCAGGTTCAATAAAAGAACCAGATTACAAAGATGTAAAAGTAGCATTTAAAGTAACTCTTCCAAATGAGTCTGAAGATATTGTTATTAACCAAGCACAAATTTCAGATGATAGTGATGAAGATGGAAATGAAATAACAGATAAAGATTCTACTCCAGATAAATGGATAGATGGAGAAGATGACCAAGATATAGAAAAAATTAGAGTACAATACTTTGATTTAGCTTTAAGAAAATGGGTAACAAAAGCAATTGTTATAGAAGATGGAAAAGAAACTGTAACAGAAACAGGACATAAAGCAGAAGATGACCCAGAAGCAGTAGTAAAAGTAGATCTAAAAAAGAGCAAAATAGAAAAAATAGTTGTAAAATTTGAATATAAAATAAGAGTAACAAATGAAGGTCAAATACCAGGAAGTGTAGAGGAAATATCTGATTATATACCACAAGGACTAAAATTTGAAGCAGTAGATAATCCGAATTGGGAAGAACAAGAGGGAAAAGTGGTTACAGACCAGTTGGCAGGAAAGATATTACAACCAGGAGAAAGTGCAGAAGTAACAATTAAATTAACTTGGATAAACAAAGAGAATAATATGGGATTAAAAGTAAATGTTGCAGAAATAAGTAAAGATTATAATGAATTTGGAAGTCCAGATATTGATTCTACTCCAAATAATAAAGTACCAGGTGAAGATGATATTGATGATGCACCAGTAATGTTATCAGTAAAAACAGGACAAATAATGATGTATACAGGTATAGTAATGGTTGTACTTGTAATATTAGCAGGAGGAATTATTGGTATTAAGAAGTTTGTAATTAA
This sequence comes from uncultured Clostridia bacterium, assembly GCA_948805675.1. GTDB lineage: Bacteria > Bacillota > Clostridia > TANB77 > CAG-508 > CAG-492. The sequence continues at coordinate 146,610 of CAQIBN010000003.1, forward strand.
ATAAAAATAGTTACTCATAATTTAAAGTAAATTCTACAATTTATGTTATATAAAATACAAAAGTAGGTATTAAGAAAGTACTACAGTATAATACTTGAAGTATAATACTGTGGTGCTTTTTTATATAATACGAAAGTTCGAGCTTGGAGTAAAATTTAACTAATAGGGAATTTCCTGTTATATAAAATAATTGCACACAATTTTTTACAAAAATTGGCGCACGAACAATTAAATGTGGGCTGTAAGAGAGTAAATTAAGTATGAAATATAATTCAGCCAGCTATTGATTTGTGATATAGAGATATTATTTTGTTAATCCATGATTATAAATAATAATTTTGTAGAAAATAATAAATATAGTTTACATTAAAAAATCGTTATGCTATAATTTTTATAGTATAATAAAGAGAAATTAGATTTTATCGAATTAAAGGAAGGAGAAATAATGAACCAGATACTTTTTACAGGAGATAAACAGGCAAATTCAAATATAAATAATATAATTAGGTTTTTTTGTATAATAATTATTGTTTTCTCTATATTTTTTATTATTCAAGGTACATATGCTTTAGTAAAAAATAAAGATGAAAAATCTATTATTAAAAATGATATGCCAAATATAACAATAGAAGCAAAAAATGGGAATGCTATAATTAGTGTTAAACATAATAAAAGTATAAGTAAAGTCCTATATTCATGGGATAATGGTGAATCAATGCAAATAGATGCACAAAATAAAACAGAACTTAATGAAACAGTAGTTGTACCAAATGGAGATTGTACACTTAATATTTCAGTTATAGATTCTAATAAAATAGAATATAAAAAACAATTTAAGATTGAGTTTGACCCTAGTATAGACATAGTTTCACCAGAAGTAAATATATCTGCAGTTCCTGGAAAGATTACTATAGAGGCAAAAGATAATGTAGAAATGGCATATATAATATATAAATGGAATGATGAACAAGAAGTTAAAGTAGAGGCATCAGGTGAAGACCGTAAAAAAATAGTAAAAGAAATAGATGTTAAAAAAGGTTCTAATGTTCTTAATGTAACTGCTACAGATAAGGCAGGAAATACAAAACAAGATAAGCAAGAAATAATAGGTACTTCTAAACCTAAAGTTTCTGTAAGTAAATCTGGTTCAGATTTACTAATAAAAGTAACAGATGAAGATGAAGTTACAAAGGTAGAATATAATTTTAATGGTACAATAGATACAAAAGAAAATACAGGAGAAAATAGAAAGCAATTTGAATTTAAACTAGGAATGAAAAAAGGAGAAAATGTTATAGTAATAAAAGCATATAACAGAAGTGGTTTAGTACAAGAGTTTGTTGGTAAGGCTACTTATTAAACAGAGTAAATAGATAAGGAGAGAAGTATGAATATTGACTCTATACAAATTTTAAGATTGTTATTATATTTTATTATATATTCTTTCTTTGGATGGGTATTAGAGTCGGTTTTTAAATCTATTCTCCAAAGAAAGCCTATAAATAGTGGATTTTTATATGGCCCATTTTGTCCAATATATGGATTTGGTGCAATTATAATGTTATTATTTTTAGACAAATTTAAAGATAATGTTATATTATTATTTATTGCAGGGTTTATAGTACTTTCAGTTTGGGAATATATAGTAGGTATTATATTAGAGAAAAAATTTAATACAAAATATTGGGATTATTCAGAAAATTTTTTAAACATAAAAGGAAGAGTCTGTTTGATGAATTCCTTTTTTTGGGGTGTATTAGGTGTACTTTTTACGATTTATATACATCCATTTATAGAAAAATATATAGTGTATTTAAATAAAGAAGGATTAATATATATAAATGTAGTACTGTTAATTGCAATAATTATAGATTATATTATTACAACAATTAAAGTAAAATCGCTAGATATTACTGTACAAAAGATTAAAGATTTAGGTGAAATAATAAAAGATAAATTAAAAGAATTAAAAAATACAAAAGAAGATGCTATAGAAAAAATAAAAGATATAGAAAATATAATAGAAGATTTAAAATTGAAACAAGAAGTGCTTAAGTTAAAAATATATAAAAGAGCTAAAAGATTGAAAAAGGCATTTCCTACAATGAAATCTGAAAATATAACTTTAGTTTTAAGTCAGAAGATTGATTTTAAAGCACTTAAGGAAAAAATAAAAGAAAAGGTTAACAAAAGAAATAAGGAGAAATAGTAATGATTCAAAATATTTATATAATAGATGATGATGATAAATTAATAAATATGACAATTAATATTTTTAAAAATAATACAAAATATAAATTTAAAAAAGTTATTACAAAACAAATTGATATAGCTTTAAAAAATATACCATCATTAATAATTATAAATGAAGATAGTATAAAACAAGATATTATTAGTGTATGTAAAAAAATAAAACAAAATGATGACAATAATATAACTCCTATAATTGTAGTTTCTTCAAATAGAGAAAAAGCTCATAGATTAGAAGTTTTAAAAAATAGTGTAGAATACTTTATTATTTCTCCAATAGATGAAGAATATTTTTATTATACTATAGTAAATCTTTTAAGTTTATTAGATATTAATAGAAGAGTAAGTCCATTAACTCGGATTACCTGGAAATATACAAATACAAGCAGAAATGAAAAAAAGGCTTCATAATGATAAAAGTTTTTCTATGATTTATATAGATTTAGATAATTTTAAAGCATATAATGATGTATATGGTTTTTTCAAAGGTGATGAGATTATAAAATTTACTGCTAGAGTTATTCTTAAAAATGTTCATAATATGGATTTAGAATCCAGCTTTGTAGGACATATTGGTGGAGATGATTTTGTAGCAATTGTTTCTGATATAGATTGTGAAAAAGCATGTCAAAATATAATTGCAGAATTTGATAAAAATATAGTAAACTATTATACTGAAAAAGATATAACAAAAGGTTATATTGAAGTAGAAAATAGAAGAGGAATTATAGAGCAGTTTCCTATTGTATCAATTTCTGTTGGAGTTGTAAAAGTAAATAAAAAAAGATTTAAAAATATATTGGAAATAGGAGAAGCTGGTGTGCAAGTTAAACATTTAGCAAAAACAATTCCAGGTAGTACATATGTAATAGATAAAAGAAAGGCAAGTATTTAAACTAAGTAAATAAAAACAAGAAAATTTTATAAAGATTAATAATGGTGACTTTAATTAAATGTTTTATTATATAAAACATTTGACTTAAATTCACCATTATTTCTTTAAATTGTTACCTTCTTTATTTATTATTGATAAAAATAATCCATTATACCATTATAAATTCCCCAAGCTAGTTTGTTTTGGTAATTATCTTCAAGTAATAATTTTTCTTCTTCTGGATTAGATAAGAAACCACATTCTACTATACTAATTGGAATTTCTACATGTTTTACAATATATATATTATCTATTTTCATTGCTACTCTATTATTTTCTCGCTGAATTGCCTCATTTAGATTTGATTGAATACTTTTAGCAAGTTTCATACTTTGTTCATTTCCACTTTTATAAAAAGTTTGCCATCCATAATATTGACTTTGAGGTATTTTATTTAAATGAATAGATACAAATATATCTGCTTGGTTCTCATTTCCTATTTTAACTCTATTATGAATGTCTGATATTTTTTTTTCTCTTAAAGTTTTACTATCTAAGTCATAAATAGCATTTTCATCAGAACGAGTTAATATAACAGTTGCACCACTTTGTTCTAATAAATTTTGCAATTTTATTGCTACTTTTAAATTAGTTTCAGCTTCTGTTGTTCCGAGATGAACTTTGGGCACCTTCATCTGGTACACCATGACCTGCATCTATAACAATTACTTTATTTGTTACAGGTAAAGAAACTGTTTCTACAGTTTTGTTTATTTCTGCTCTTTGAATTACAAAAGCAAATAAAGCTACAAATACCATTGAGATAGTTGCTATTATTCTCTTTTTACTTAATACTATCATAAAAAATTCCCCCAATATCTTTTAATATAAATATATAAAACAATTTTGTATTTAGAACTATAAATTTTTAAATATTTAAAAGTTAAATTAATATAAATACTTGTAATATTTCTTTATTACATTAACAAATAATTTATTATATTTTTGTAATTATATCGTAATGAAAATTTAATACTATAAATTTATTTAGGTTATTATATACTTCCGTAAGCATTTTAGGGATATTACAATAGGTTAACAATATTGTAATGTTTTTTTAGTTGAATTAATTTGTTTTATAAGTTAATTTAAATATAGTTAAAAATAAATTAGTATGGAAGGAATAGGTGGAATTATATGTATAAATTAATAGGGGGGATAAGTAAAAAAATTACAGTTTGTATTATGCTAATATTAATAATAAGTATGGCAATAAATGTAAAAGCAAGTAGTTTTACATTTACCGCAAAAGCACAAAAGGAGATAGTAAATCCAGGTGATGAAGTAATTATTGATATGAATATTAGTAACATAAATGCTGGAAGTGAAGGAATAAATGTAATTGAAACATCACTTGAATATGATAAAAGTATTTTTGAGAGTATGGAATTTGAAAAGAAAAATGATTGGAAAGTAGAATATAATGACATTTCAGGTCATAGCAAACAAGGAAAAGTTTTATTTGTGAAAATGGTATCTGGTGTAAAACAAGATGAGGAAATAGGAAAAATAAAATTAAAATTAAAACAAAATTTAGGTGAAATGGAAACAGAGATTAAGTTAAAAAAAATTACATCAAATGATGGGAAAGAGTTAATTCATGAAGGTGATAGAATTATAAAGATAAAAATAGTGAAAGCTCAAACTCCAAGTGATACAACTGATACAACAGTAAATAAAAATTCAACTAAGGATGATAATACAAAAATGCCTAAAACAGGACAATTAAGAGTTGTTTATATTGTGTTAGGAATTGTAATTATAGTTTGTATTATTGTATTAATATATTTAAAAACAAAAAATAAAGAAAAAGAAAATAAACAAGATAATAAATAAAAGATATATTTAAGCATAAAAAGATATGCAAAAATACTTTTTTTATAAAAATCTTTAATTCAATTGAAAAAAATATATGCTATAAAAATACAAATTATAAATATGTAAGGGGAAAAATATAATGAGGAAATGGAAAGTTAATTTATTAATTACATTGTTAATTTTAATATTACTTGGTGGAGTAGTTGGGATTATAACTGCTAATAATAGTGGATTAACAGATGAAGAGTTTGTGGCAAAGCTTTTAAAAGAAAATGAAGATAACCCTGAAAGTACTAAATATTTAGTAACAGATGAATTTATTTCAAGAGTTAGTCCTCAAACACATATAAAAGATTTTAAAAATAATTTTATTAAAGAGGATGAGGTAAAAGTATATGAGGATGAGGCATGCAAAAAAGAAGTAAAAAATGGTTATGTTTATTCTGGTATGTATGCAAAATATATGAAAAATGATAGAGTTTTTAAAATATCAGTTCTAGGAGATATAAATTCAGTAGATAAAGGAATAAATAACATAAAGGGAGATGGAATCTTAAATCAAATAGAACTTACAAGAGATATTAGACATTATGTGAAAACTGAAGGATGGAAAATATCTGAAGCACAAGAAAGAGAATCAGGAGATATAACATGTAATAAAATAGTAGATGATGAAGATATAAAAAACATCATTGAATATATTGTTTATGATAATTTGAGTATTCCAGAGGTAAAGAAAATAGAGTCACCAAAAATAGAAATTATTGGTGGAAATATTGGACCAGATGAAAAATATGTTGGAAGTGTAAAATTAAAAATAACAGAACTAAATAAAGAAGAAACACAAAAAACAGTTTATAAAATAACTGGCTCTAAAATTCAAGAATATGTAGAGTTAAATAGTAAAGAGCAAGAAATAGAGCTTAGTGGAGAAGGAATTTATAAGGTAACAGCATATACATATGGAAAATTAGAGAATAAATCTAAAGGGGTATTTGAATTAATAAAAATAGGAAATGGAATTAAAGAATATAAAGTAGAACATTATAAAGAGACATTAGAAAATGGTAAGTATGAACTTGTAGATACAGAAAATTTAACTGGTAAAATAAATGAGGAAGTAGAAGCTTTACCAAAAAAATATATAGGGTTTACTTATGATGAACAAAATATAAATAATGTAAAATCTGGAAGTTTAAAATTGAATGAAGATTTAACATTAAAGTTATATTATACAAGAAATGAATATAAATTAACCTTAGGTAAAGATGAAAATGTAGAAAGTGTAATTGGAGATGGAGTTTATAAATATGAACAAAAAGTTACAATTGATGCAAATTTAAAAAAGGCTGTACAAGAAGGTTATGAAATTAAATGGAAAATATGGGAATCTGATAATGTAAAACTTTTACAAAATCAACCAGAAAAGAAAACTATATTTAAAATGCCAGATGGAGATTTAGAATTAATAGCAAAATCTACAAAAGAAATAGGTGAATTTGATTATGAAGTAAATTATTATTTTGATAATGTGAAAAATGAAGATTTAAGTTATAAAGATGTAGCTAAATATGGAACTAATATAACACCAGAATTACCAGATGTTGCAAATTATAAAATTGTTAAAAAAGAAAACTATCCTATGACAATTGGTGTAGAGAAAAATGTTTCAAATATTTATTATGAAATTGTAAATTATACAATTAAATATGACTTAAATGGTGGAAAGCTAAAAGATGAAGCAAAAAACCCTACTAAATATAATGCAAAAACACCTACATTTACATTAATAAACCCTACAAAACAGGGATACACATTCACAGGGTGGACAGGCTCTAATGGAAAAACTCCACAAGATATTGTTACAATAAAGATTGGAACAATTGGTAATAAAGAATATAAAGCAAATTGGAAACCTTTAGAGAATACAAAATATACAGTAATTCACTATACAGAAAATATAGATGGCATATATAAAGAACAATCAAGAGAAGAGCTTGGAGCAAAGACAGATTCAGAGGTAATTGCAAAGCAAAAGAGTTATCAAGGATTTACTTATAATGAAGAGAAATCAAATTCTATTGGAATTGTAAAATCTGATGGAAGTTTAGTTTTAAATATGTATTACTCAAGAAATACATACAAATTAACATTAATTGCTGGAGATAATATTTCAAATGTTACACTAAATGGAAAAAGTTCACAAACAAAATTTGAAAAAACTTTGAAATATCAAGAAGAAGTTAGTATATTAGCAAAACTAAAAGAGCAAAATGGATATACAATTAAATGGTCATCTTGGATATCTTCAAATGAAAAAATACTTTCAAATCAAGAAGTAAGAGAAACTGTAATTGGAATGCCTGCTGGTGATATAACTTTAACAGCAAAAGCAACAAAAACAGTAAATAAATATGATTATGTTATAGAATACTATTATGATGAAATTATTGATAATAATAAAACTGAAACAATATCTGCTAATTTTGGAACAGTAATTTCTAATTATACAGATAAAAATATAAAAGGATATGAATTAGATAAAGAAAAGACTGGAAAGATTAGTTTAAAAATAGGAACAGACATAACTAAAAATAAAATAAAAATATATTATAAACAAATTAAATATAGTATAGATTATCGTAATATTCAAAATACAACATTTACAAGAGAAAACCCAAGTGAATATACAGTAAAAACAGAAGATATAGTTTTGCAAAATCCAGAAAAGGAAGGATACACATTTTTAGGTTGGACAGGTACAGATGTACCAGTAAAAAACTTAAATGTAATAATTCCAAAAGGAAGTACAGGTAACAGAGAATATACTGCACATTTTAATGCAAAAGATGGTATAAAATATAAAGTTGAACATTATACTCGGAGACTTAGATGGAGAAAATTATACTTTATATAAAGAAGAAAATGATTTAGAAGCTAAAATGGATGATGAGGTAACTGCTACACCAATTTCGATAAAAGGATTTACATATGATGAAGAAAAATCTAAAAATACTATTTCTGGAACAATACTTGCAGATGGAAGTTTAGTTTTAAAAGTATATTATTCAAGAAATAGTTATAATGTAACATTAAAAACAAGTGAAAATGTTGCAAGTGTAATAGCAATGGGTAAAAGTTCAGAAGAAGAAGTAACAGTAAGTTATAAATATGAAGAAAATGTAAGTATAGATGCTACTTTAAAATCTGAAATTGGATATACATTTAATTTTGATAAATGGATTTCTGAAAATGATAATTTAGGAAATCAAGTTAATCAAAGTACAGAGTTTACAATGCCAGCAGGTAATGTAGTTTTAAGAGCAGAGGCACTTAAAACAGTAAATAAATATAAATATAAAATAGAATATTATTATGATGATATAAAAGATGATAATAAAACAGAACAAAAAGAGGAGAGTTATAATAATACTATTACTACTTATCCAGATAAAAATATAGATGGATATGAATTAGATGAGCAAAAAACTGGAAATATTAATTTAACTATAAGTGATAATGAAAGTAAAAATATTATAAAGGTATATTATAAAGTTATAACATATAATATTAATTATAATTTAGTTGGAGGAAGTTTAGGAACAAATGAAAATGGAGAACAAATAACAAATCCAACTACATATACAGTAAAAACAGAAGATATTATATTAAATAACCCAGAAAAAGCAGGTTATACATTTGAAGGATGGACAGGTTCTAATGGAGATGTACCAAATGTAGAAGTTAAAATACAAAAAGGAAGTACAGGTAATAAAGAATATATAGCAAACTGGTTAGCAAAAACAGATATTGGTTATAAAGTACAACATTATACAGAAGATTTAGATGGTAATAGTTATTCTTTACAAAGTGAAGAAAATTTTGTAGGAACAATGGATACACAAGTAGATGCTAAACCTATAACAATAGAAGGTTTTACATATGATGATATAAGGTCACAAGTAACAAAATCTGGAGTTGTAAAATCAGATGGAAGTTTAGTATTAAAATTATATTATTCAAGAAATAGTTATAAACTAAAATTAGTTGCAGGTGATAATATAAATTTAGTTTCTATAAATAATAATGAAGAATCTGAAACAGAAGTAGAAAGTGAGTTTAAATATCAACAAGATGTTTCAATAAATGCAAGCCTAAAACAAACAGAGGGATATATTACAAATTGGCAAAATTGGGAATCTAATAATGTAAATATTTTAAATGATATATTAGATATGAATAGTAATATAATAATGCCAGCAAATGATATAGTACTAACTGCAAAAGCGACTAAGGAAAAAGATAAATTTAACTATATAGTAAAGTATTTCTATGATGGAATAGAAGATGAAGATGCGAAAATAACTGAAAAGGCAGAGTTCGAAAGTCAGATAACTAATTATGAAGATAAAGTTAAAGATGGATATGAATTAGATAAAGTTGAGTCATTACCTTTAATAATTACAACAAATCCAGAAAATAATATTATAAATGTATATTATAAATTAATAAATTATAATATAGATTATAATTTAGATGGAGGAAGTCTTGGAACAGATGAAGAAGGAAATGAAATAACAAATATAAGTACATATAATATTAAATCTGATGATATAACATTAATTAACCCAACTAAAGAAAATTTCTTATTTAAAGGATGGACTGGTGGAACTATAAAAGAGAACCCAGGAACAACAGGTAATTTAACAACTGAAACAAAAGATGTAACAATAAAAACAGGAAGTATGGGAGATAGAACATATACAGCTAACTGGGAAGAATTAACATATCAAGTTATAGTACACCATTATTTAGATAAAACAGGTCCTGAATTTGGAAAAGAAGCAACTGTTTTAGCAAATGATGAAATATATACATCACATACTTTAGGTGAAGAATATAGTACAGATAATTTAATTCCAGATTATGATGAAAATGGAAATATTATAAACACAGATAATAGAGAATATATAGATGGTAAAGAATATTATGTAGTAAATACACCAGAAAATGCTACAGGTGAATTTACTGATGAAATAGTAGAAGTATATTATTATTATCAGATTTATCCTGTAATAAGAATTACATCTTCACCAATAGAAAGTCTAAATGGTACAGAATATACAAGTGTTAAAGATGCATTAGATGCTTTAAAGAATGCAGGTTTAGACGTTACAGATAACACAAGTATGTTAGAAGTTTTAAGAAATATAAAAGATGAGGCAGTGAATGTAGAAAATCAAAATGTACAGATTGATTTAAAAGGATTTACAATTAATTCATCTTCAGAATCAAAACCTACTATGAACTTAGATAATTCAAAAGTTTGTATAATAGATACAAGTGAGCTTGGAACAGGAAAGATAATTAGTCAAAAAGGAACTTGTGTATATATAAAAACAAATTCAGAATTTACACTTGGAGTAGATGAAAAACCAATACAACAAACACCACAGATTATAGGGGCTACAAAAGGTGTTGAAAAAGAAAATCTATCAGATGTGCAAGGTATATTTAATTTCTTTGATGGAAAAATTATAGCTAGTACTGCAATAGATGGTCAGGTAGATTTAACACCATTATTATATAATGCAACTGTAACTGTAAATTCAGATTCTAATCAAGAGGCTATACTTGCAATTGTTTCAGATGCAGAAGCAAGAATTGGTAGAAAAACATATGTATTATTAGAAGATGCAATAGAGGCAGCCAATAATACTATTGGAAGTGATGGAAGTCAAGTTGAGATTACTCTTATTAAAGATATAACAAAAAATAAAACTGTATTAGTAAATGAAAATAAAAATATAAAATTAGATTTAGCAGGTCATACAATAACAACAACTGTAAAAGATTATGTACTAGAAAATGCAGGAGATTTAGAAATTGTTGATAGTTCAGCAAATCAAGAAACTCCAGAAGGAACAGGAAAAATAACAAATACAACATATGATACAATTTTTAATTCATATTCTATTAAAGAAAATTATAGAAATTATACAGCAGATGATTTACAATCAAAAAGTATTTATCCATTAATAGAAGAAAATGGAAAAATAGTTTCTAATATTGCTGGACAAAATACTAGATTAGCTACAAGTTATGCTGTAATTGATTTATCAAATGAAACAGGAGAATTTGCAGTTATTGTAAATGCACAAATTTCTAGTGAAGAAAATGGTGATGTTGGTTATGCAACTATTAGTAATGGTACATCTACACCAGCTTATAGTAATGCTAGTGGAAGATTTATGATTATATCTGGAGAAAAAGAAGCAAGAGATTATAAAACAATATTACAAGGTGGAAACATATATTATTTACATTTAGGATATTACAAAAATACTAGAAATCATGTAGGTGAAGATAAGCTTACAATTAATAGTATAAAATTAGGTAAAAAAGAGAATGCAAATTTAACAATTAAAAGTGGAAAATTACAAGTAGAGGCACAAGGAAGTGGAAATGATACTAGAAAGGTTATACATAATGATGGAAATGTATCAATATTAAAAGCTAATAATAAAGAAGATAACATACTATATAAAAATGACAAATATTCTTTTGATTATGTTGATGGAGTATTAAAGTCTAATAATATAAGAGGAACTACAACTCCAGCAAGAAGTTATATAGAAATTGATTTAACAAATAAACAAGGTACTCATGTAGTAAATGTTAATGCTGAAATTACAGGTAATGTAAATAAGAACCATGGTTATGCGGTAATAAAAGAAACTTCAGCAGCACCAGATTATAAAGATGAAAATGGAAGATTTATTTATATTGCAGGAAATGTAAGTTCTAAAGATTATTCTGTTAGTATAGAAGGAGGAAAGAAATATTACTTACATTTAGGTTATGTTTCAGATACTAGTGGAAATGATAAATTTACTATAAATAGTATAAAACTAGATGGACAAAAATTAGAATTTGTAAATGAAATATCTCCATATTTAAATAGTACAAAACCAAATAGTTCTATAATAGAAGGAACAGGAAATGTTATATTAAATAATGGTAGATTAAATACAGAAGCTACAAGTAGCACATCAGGAATAAAATTAAGTGGTAATGCACAAATAAATGGTGGTTATCTAAGTGGTATGGCTAATTCTATATATCTTACTTCAAATGCAAAAGAAGAATCAGTTATAACAATAAATGGAGCAACTGTAAATTCTGTAAATACAGCAATTAGAAATGAAGGTAATGGAAAAATAGTTATAAATGATGTATGTTGTGTAAATGGAACTCTTATAAGCAATTCAGATTCTACAACTGGAGATATTATTGTTAATAATGGAGCATTTAATGGAGCAACTTACAGAAACAAAAACTCTAAAATTCAAATTAATGATGGTATATTTAATAATTATACTTATAATAGTGGTACATCAAATGAATTACAAATAAATGGTGGAGACTTCTATAATGAAATTTTGGCTAATAATGGTGCAAGCATTATTAATATAAATAATGGTAAGTTCTATAGTAAAATTTCAAATAATAGTACTGGAAATGTAAATATAAATGGTGGTTATTTTAATGTAGTTAATAATAGTGTTTTATATAATGGGCATAATGGAACAATAAACATATATGATGGAGAAATAACTTCTAATAATAATGTAATAGAAAATATTGGAAGTAATGGAACAATAAATATATATGGTGGTAATATATATACATCTGCTACATTTACAAGATATAATTGTATATCAAATAATACAGGAACAATAAATATTGGAAACAATAGTGATGAAATAAGTATAGATTCACCAATTATTAATGGAGGATTAACATCTGGAATATACAACTTAAATGGAACAGTAAATTATTATGATGGAACAATTAAAGGTCAAAATAAAAAAGCAATATATGGACATATTAATGAGATACCAAATAATGTAGAAATTATTTGTTCTTATGAAGGTGATAATAATATATTAGAAGTTTTAACATTAGGTGCTCAATCTAAACCAATTGCAAAAATTGGAGAAACTACATATTTAACTCTTCAAAGTGCAATAGATGCATGTGTAGATAATGCTGAAAGTACATCTACCACAATAGATATATTAGATGATATATATTTAAGTAGAACAAATATTATTTCAGAAAGTAAAAATATTATATTAAATTTAAATGGTCACACAATAACTAATTTATGTAGTAATTCTGGAATAGAAAATAATGGAAGCTTAGAAATTAAGAATATAAATGAATCAACATCAGAAGATAGTAATTTAGTACAAGATGAAGGAGTTTTATTAAGTCATTCTGCACCAGTAATAACTAATAATTCAAATTTGAATATAGGAAATGTAAGTATAGAAATAATTACTTTAGGAATGAATGCTAATAATTACAAAACTGGAATACAAAATACAGGTAATATAGAAATAAATGGTGCAAATATTTATACTACTAGAGAGAACTGTTCTTATATAACACTTATTAATAATGAAGGACAAGGAACAATTACATTAAATAGTGGAAAAATAAGTAATTTGGGTACATATGGTATAGGCATAAATAATAATTCTACAGAAAAAGTAACTATAAATAATGGAATTGTTGAGGGATGTATAGCAATTCAAAACAAAAATTCAGGAACAATAGAAATTAAATCTGGAAATATAAATGGAGTAAATAATACTGGTAATAGAGCTTGTATATATAATGAAAATGGAAATATTATAGTAGAAAATGGAAGCTTTTATGGTACTAGCAGTATAATTAGAACTAATAAAGGTAATGTTACTGTTAAAAATGGTATATTTAGAGGTAGTAGTAATTCTAATGGAATTGTGGTAGAAGGGCCAAGCATAGTAATAATAGATAATGCAGATTTTGAATTAAATTCAAATACTATATGGAATAGTAATATTGAAGGTAATATTACTATAAATGGAGGTAAATATTATACTTATGGTAATAACTTATATAACCGTGGAACAATGAGAATATTAGGTGGAGAATACAAAAATAAGTCTAATGGCAATATTTTACAAAATGAGTTAGATGCAAAAGTATATATAGAAAATGTAATAATGACTTGTAACAGCAGTTATGGAATTTACAATAATGGTATTTTAGATTTTGTAAGTGGAGAACTAACTAATTCTAATGTAAGTCAAGGTGTTAAAGCAATATGGAATAAACAAAAGGGGATAGTAACACTTGGGGTAGATGATGGAAATGTAAGTAAAACACAACCTTCAATTTATGGTGGTGATTATGGCTTATATAATGAAAACGGAACATTTAATTTTTATGATGGTATATTAAATGGTAAAGTTAATAAAGCAATATATGGAACTGTTACAAAACAAGCAGATGGATATGAAATAATTAAAACTGAAGATTCAGAAAATGTAAGAGAAACTGCAGTATTGGATTTATTACCAATTGCAAGAATAGTTTCTACTAAAGAAGAATATACAACAATACAAGATGCAGTTAATAGTTGTCCTGATAATGTAAAAGAAACAATACAAATATTAAGGAATAGCTTAATAATTGAAACAGCAGATTCTATACAGATATCAGAAAATAAAGATATAATTTTAGACATCAATGGATATGAGCTTTCTGCGGGTAATAAAGATACATTTATTAATAAGGGAAACTTAGAAATAAAAGATACTAGTGAATTACAAACAGGTTTACTAAAAAATACAAGTTATGAATTATTTAATAATCAAGAAAATGGTAATATAATATTTTCTTCTGGACAAATTACAACAATAGTAACAGATTATACATTAGAAGATAATAAAAAATATGATTGTTATATAGTAACAAATAGCGGAAATGGACGTGTTACTGTAGATGGTGCAACATTAACAGGTATGTTTGGTATTAATAATATATCTACAGGTGAAGTTAATGTAATATCAGGTACAATAAATGCAAAAGCTAATTCAATGAGAGGAATAGGAATAAATAATGCATCAAATGGAAAGGTTACAATAGAAGGTGGAGAAATTTTCGGAGAAAAAGTTGCAATATATAATAATAATATTGGAGAGATTCATGTTAATGATGGAAACCTAAATGGAAGAACTGCTATTGAAAATAATGGTACACAAAATGATAGCACAGGTAAAATAATTATTAATAATGGTCAGTTTAATGTAAAAGAATCTGGTGGAAATGTAATAAATATGAATAATGGATATTTAGAAATAAATGATGGAAAAATAGGAATAGGTTCAAAAGGAATTGGTATACAACTATTAAATTCTGCAAATGTAATTATTAATGGAGGAACTTTTGATAATTATGTTACATGTATACGTAATAATGCAAATTCTAGTGTAAAAATAGTAGATGGAAAATTTTTAAGTGCATCTACATTAATAGAAAATTTTGGAACTTTGGAAGTTTTAGGAGGAACATTTAACAATAATACACCTACAGCAAGTTTACAATTCGTGTCAATAAGAAATAGTGAAGGTGCAAAAGCAAAAATTGAGAACTGTATAATAAATTCTTATTCACATGCTATTTTAAATAATGGAACATTAACAATTGATAATGGAACTATTTTGAATTTTAAAAATGATACTGGAACAGGAATTACAAATACAGGTTCACTTACATTTGGAAAAGATGATGGTACAAATTTTAATAATAGTGTAATGATAAATGGAAGTGGTATAGGAGTAGAATCTAAAGGCACAAATTGTATATTTAATTATTATGATGGAACAATAAATGCAAAAGAAATATTAAAAGGAGAAGTAAATGTACCAATAAATAATACTATACTTATAGAAACACAAAATAATAAATATGTTTCCACAATAGGACATATTACAGGAATTCTACGGAATTGGTGATGAAACATTTGATTCTTTACAAGAGGCAATTAATGCATGTGGAGTAAACCAAAGTGATGTATCTACAATAAAAGTTATAAAACCATTTATTAGCACATTAACAGATTTAGCAACAATTCAAGAAGACAAAAATATTGTATTAGATTTAAATGGATATGAAATATCTAATTATGGTGATATGATAAATAATAATGGAAAATTACAAATAATAGATACATCAGTAAACAAAACAGGTATTATTAAAGGATATTCTAAGAATTTAATAAAAAATAATGGAGATTTAAATATAGATGTAAATATAACTCAATACAGAACTAATAAACTAATTACTAATGAAGAACAAGGTAATGTAGAAATTTCTGGCGGAAATATCCATTTTGAGAATGATTATGAATATATTTCTAAAGGTTATGGTATATACAATACAGGAAGTGGAACTATAAAGATAACAGGTGGCAATATAACTTCTAATACATCTATTGGAAAAACAACTAATGTTATATATTCAAATAATTCTAATGATTTAGAATTAGCAAATATAATAATAACAGGAGGAAATATAGTAATCGAAGGAGAATATCAATCATATGGTATATATGTTGAAAAAAATACAAATGTAAATATGAAAGATGGATTAATAAATTCTACTAATGGTATATTTAATAATAAAAATTCTGTTATTATGGAAGGTGGAACAATTATTGCAAAAGAGTCTGGAGTGTATAATAATTATGGAAATGTAAATATAACAGGTGGAGATATACAAACAAATTCTAAAAGAGGATTTACAAGAGATGCTGGTATATGTAATATATATGGTACATTAAAAATAGAAAATGTACATATAGTTGCAGATAACTGTTCTGGAATAATTAATAATGGAACAACAACTATAAATAATATAAATATAGATAGTAGAGGTACAGGTATATATATTATTAGAGGAACAGTTGATATGTTAAGTGGAGAAATTAACATTTCAGGAGAAAATGGTGAACAATATGGAATATATGTAAGTGAATCATCAATTATCAATTTAGGTGTTAAGGAATATCCTGTAAGTGTATCATTACCAAGTATTACTTCACCAAAATATGGTATATATTGTAATGGTAATAATGCCAAATTTAATTTCTATGATGGTATAATAGATACACAAGGAAAAGCAATATATGGAAATATACAAGATACACCAGAGTTATATACAGTACAATTCTCTAATGGAGATAAATGTGCAACACTTACAATAAACGCAACATTTAGCCAAGTAGCAATTATGAATGGAGTACATTATGATTCATTACATGAGGCAGTAAAAGCAGCAGGAAATAGTAAATCGATTATAACACTCACAAAAGACAATGTTTTAGAGGAAAAAATTGTAATACAGGAAGGTCAAGATATTACAATAGATTTATATGGAAATTCTATTATCTTACCATATGGCGATTATGCAATTGAAAATAACGGAACATTAACAATTGTAGATACTTTACCACATATAGAAGGAGACGAGGTAGTAGTTTCTGTAGTAGAGAATCGTTCTGGAAAGGCAATTAATAATAAAGGAACATTAACAATTGGTATTGATGATGGAAATATAAATCCAAATTCGCCAGTAATTAAAGGTGCAATTGGTAGTGTAACAGTTTATGATGGTGTCATAGAGTGAACACGAACGAACATTGGGGACGGGGTTAAATGTTCGCATATATATTACTAAATATGTGTTAAAAAACAAAGCTCATATTAAAATTTATTGAATAAGTGAATCTTTTTAAATGACCTTATATATAGCTAAAAATGAACATTTGAAGCGGAAATTATAACTCCGTTTTCAGTGTTCATTTTTTTATTCAATCCTGTCTAAAATGTTAGTTTATTTGAACATTTAACCCCGTCCCCAAATGTTCAAGGGTCAATTAATGGATTGTATAATTTATTATAATATGTTAAAATAAATTCAGGGTGATAATATGGAAGATAAGAAGATAAATGATAAAGACTCTACAAAAGTACAAAATGTAAATGAGGGATTTAGTGAATATTTAAAAGAACAAAATATAAAGGCTTTTTATGAATTTGATAAATTTGAGTTTTTGGCTCCAACTAAGGATGGGCTAGGACTTGGAGAGATAAATGTTATTGTAGTAGAAAAAGAAATTAAAGAGGAAAATGGCAGAAAAGTTTCTATATTTGAATTTTACAAAGATGGACAGTTTATTGCAAATACTGATAAAAGTGGTAAATTAATTTTTTCAGATGATTATAAAAAACTTTTAAAGTCTCGGTTCAAAGGATTTTTATAATGCACTAAATATAGATAAAAGAGAACCTACTATTATAACAAAAGAAGATTTAGAAAAACGACTTGAGCAAGAAGAAAATAAAAAGTCAAAAGACACTAAAGATAATAAAAAAGGTGAAACACAAATAGAGGAAGATAAACAAAATATAGAATCAGAAGAGATTGAAAAAGAACTTGGGTTACAAGAAGGAGATATAGAGTCTTGTACAGAAATTATAGATAAAAGATTTTATGATAAAGTTCCAGAAGCAAGAGGATTTGATGGATATGCAAGACTTGCATATTCGAAAAGCAGAAATGAATTTATAATAATAGGAAAAGATAATGGTAAAATAGTAGAAGCAGAAACAATTATGCCAGGAAAAGGAACAATGAAAACAACTGTAGATTTAGATGGTGACGGAGAGCCAGTAACAACTCAGAGTATCTCAGCAATTTTACAATTAAAGGCAAATAATGAATATGACTTTGCAGTGAATTTAAATCAGGCAGGTATTTTGGAATTTCAAGAACTCAGATGGGATAATATAAATCAAAAATATATGTCTTCAGATTTAGAAACTAGAGGTGATATAAAACAAAGGACAACAAAAGAAGTTGATGATATGATGAAAAATACTATAAATCACGATATTACAACAGAAATCGATAAATATGAAAGCTTAGCTCGGACAAGGAGAAGAAGTAAATATATATGATATATATGATAATGTTGAAGAACAAGAATTAGAGAAAGAATTAGATAGAGATGATGATGGATTACCACCAATAGCAGATCCATTTAATCCAAATAATCGCTCTAGGTGAACAGGTGAACATTGGAGACGGGGTTAAATGTTCGCATATATATTACTAAATATGTGTTAAAAAACAAAGCTCATATTAAAATTTATTGAATAAGTGAATCTTTTTAAATGACCTTATATATATCTAAAAATGAACATTTGAAGCGGAAATTATAACTCTGTTTTCAGTGTTCATTTTTTTCTCTAATTCTGTCTAAAATGTTAGTTTATTTGAACATTTAACCCCGTCCCCAAATGTTCGTCCCAAATGTTCAAATGCTCGTTCAAAATGTTTGTTTTTTTCATGCATAAAATTTCCACAACTTGGAGAAAATATGTGTAAAACATATTAGGCAAGGAGTGGAAATTTTGAAGGAATATAGAGTCTTAAATATAAATGGTGCAGTTTTAAATAAAAATCAATTAGAAAATTATTTGCAAAAAATAGCTTCTGACCATATTTTAAAAAGTAAATCTGATAAAAATACTTATCCTATTCCTAGAGTAAAAGAAAATTATGATTTTATAAATATGGTGTATGTATTATTAAATGACCACTTAAAAAATGATATTCCTATTCATCCAGCTGGTGAGTGGATTTTGGATAATTTTTATATTATAGAAAAAACTGTAAAAACAATAATAAAAGATTTGTCTTTAAAAAAGTATGAGAATTTTTTAGGGATTTCTAATGGTAATTATAAAGGATTTGCAAGAATTTATGTTTTAGCTTCTGAAATTATTGCATTTACAGATTCTAAAATAGATGGTGATATTTTAAGTAATTTACTTAAAAGTTATCAAAATAAAAATACACTAAGTATGGACGAAATATGGAATATAGGACTATTTTTGGAAATAGCATTAATAGAAAAAATAAGAGTTTTATGCGAAAAAATATATTCTTCACAAATACAGAAATATAAGGCAGAAAATATTATAGAAAGATTAGTAGAAAATAAAAAGCAAGATATGTTAAAATATAAGAATTTACCTAGTTATAAAACAAAGATTTTAGGATATGGAGAAATGAAATATCCATTTATTGAATATATGTCATATAGATTAAAGTCTTATGGAAAACAATCATATTGCTTTATAAAAGTATTGGAAAATCAAGTAGATATGATGGGGACAAATCTATCAGAAGTTATTAAAAAAGAACATTTTGATATTGCAGTAAAAAAGGTCTCTATGGGAAATGCGATAACTAGTATTAACACAATTATTCGTATAAATTTTTTAGAGATATTTGAAGAAATAAATGGTGTAGAAGAAATATTAAAAAAAGACCCTATTGAAGTTTATGAAAATATGGATTATAAAACAAAAATATTCTATAGGAATAAAATAAAGGATATTTCTAAAAAAACAAAAGTATCAGAAATATATATTGCTAAAAAGTGTTTAGAACTTGCACAAAATTCATATGATGAATTAATACATGAAAAAGAAAATAAGGCAAATGGAAACTCTTTTGATAATATAGAAAATTTGAGTTTACAGGTAAATGAAAATATAAATAATAAATATGTAAATTTTGAATATATAGATAATGTAAATAATGAACAATTTGCAATACAGGGTATAAATGAAAAATACTTTGATAAAAAAAATAATGATGTAAAAGACTTAGATAGAACTAGATTACAAAAACAGGCTATAAGTGAGAAAAAGATAGATATAATTAAAGATAATAATAATGTTATAAATTTAAAAAAATCTCATATTGGATATTACTTGATAGATGATGGAAAACAAGAATTATTATCTAACTTATTAAATAAGAAAATTAAGTTTACAAGTTATGAGAAAAAATCAAAGATTTATATTTGTAGTATATGTATATTTAGCTTGATATTTACTGTTATTTTATCATGGTTTTTATATTATCAAACAAAAAATATGTCAATATCTGTTATATTTGGATTACTTTGTTTTGTTCCAGTTCAAACAGTTGTGGTTCAAATTATGCAATATTTACTTAGTAAATTTGTTAGTCCTAAAATGATACCAAAGCTCGATTTTACAAATGGAATACCAAAAGAAAGTTCTACAATGGTTATAATACCAACAATTATAAAATCTAAAGATAAAGTAGAAGAATTAATGAAAAAGTTAGAAGTTTATTATCTTGCAAATAAAAGTGATAATTTGTATTTTACATTACTTGGTGATTGTAGTAGTAGTAATAAAGAGGTAGAGAGTTTTGATGATATTGTAGTTAAATCTGCAATAAATATGGTAAATTATCTAAATGAAAAATATAAGGATGAGAGTTTTCAAAAATTTAATTTTATTTATAGGAATAGATTATGGAATGAGTCAGAAGCAAAATTTTTAGGTTGGGAAAGAAAAAGAGGATTTATTAATCAATTTAATTCATATATACTTGGGAAAACTAAAAATCCATTTAAAGTAAATACTATAGAGGATTGGAAAAAAGATAGTAAATGTAAATTACCTAAAATTAGATATATTATAACATTAGATTCAGATACAGATTTGGTACTAAATTCTGCACTAGAACTATCTCGGAGCAATGGCACATGTACTAAATTTACCAATATTAAATAAAAATAAAGATTGTGTTATAGATGGTCATGCTATAATGCAACCAAGAGTAGGAATTCGGACTTATTGCTAGCAGAAAAAGTACATTTACAAAGATTTTTGCAGGACTTCGGAGGAACAGACTCATATACAAATGCAATATCAGATACCTACCAAGATAATTTTGATGAAGGGATTTTTACAGGAAAGGGAATTTATGATGTTAATATTTTCTATACTTGTTTAGATAAAGAAATTCCAGAAAATAAAGTACTTAGTCATGATTTATTAGAAGGTAGTTATTTAAGATGTGGCTTAGTTTCAGATATATTACTTATGGATGGATATCCTACAAGTTATACAAGTTTTAAAACAAGGCTTCATAGATGGATTAGAGGAGATTATCAAATTTTAGAATGGCTTAAAAATAAGATAAAAAATAAAGAACATAAAATAAAACAAAATCCTTTAAATCTTTTATCTAAATATAAAATATTAGATAATATTTTAAGAAGTTTAAATGAAGTTTTCGCATTAATATCTATTATATTTTTAATTATATTAGGTATTATATATAAAATTAAAATATGGCCTTTTTTATTAGTTTTATTTATATCTATAACTATTTCAAGTTTTATAGATATAATAAATAGAATTATTTTTAGAAAAGACGGACAAAAAAGACAAAATACTTTTACATCAGTAATTACAGGTTTAATGGGAAGTATTTTAAGAGGAATTATTTGTATAATTACACTTCCAGATAAGGCGAAAATATCTATATCTGCTGGGATAAAATCTATTTATAGAATGACTGTTTCAAAAAAGAATTTACTAGAATGGACTACTTCTGAAGAAGCAGAGAAATTGGCCAAAAAAGATTTAATATCTTATTATAAATCTATGATTACAAATGTAATAGTTGGTGTTCTAGGACTAATATTAGCGTTTATAAATAAACAAGGTTTAATTAGTATATTTATTTCTATAATCTCTATATTATGGATAATATCTCCATTAATAATGTATAGTATTAGTAAAGAAATAAAAGAGAAGAATAAATTTGATGAATTAAATGAAAAAGATAAGAAATATATTTTGGAAATTGGTAAAAAGACTTGGGACTTTTTTAAAGAAAATATTAATGAAAAAAGTAATTTTTTGCCACCAGATAATTACCAGGAAAATAGAAAAGAAAAACTTGCATTAAGAACATCACCAACTAATATAGGACTTCGGGCTTTTGGCAGTAATTTCTGCTTATGATTTAGGATATGAGAAATTAGAAGATACTTTAAATTTGCTTCAGAAAATGATAAATACAGTTTGTAATCTGCAAAAATGGAATGGACATCTATATAACTGGTATAATTTAAGGAATTTAGAACCACTTATGCCAAGATATGTTTCATCAGTAGACAGTGGTAATTTTATTCGGATATTTATATGTTGTAAGACAGTTTTATATGAGTTTAGCAAATAATGAAAGTTATGATGTTATTATTAATCAAATTGATAAATTAATAAATGAAACAGATTTTAGTAAATTGTATAATGAGAAGATTAGATTATTTTCTATAGGATTTAATGTGGAAGAAAATAAACTAACAGAATCATATTATGATTTACTTGCATCTGAGGCAAGACAAGCAAGTTTAGTTGCAATCGCAAAAAAAGATGTTTCACCAAAACATTGGTATAACTTAAGTAGGACTCTTACTATATTAAATAGATACAAAGGATTAATATCATGGTCTGGGACTGCTTTTGAATATTTGATGCCAAATATAAACATTCCTAAATATCCAGCAAGTTTACTTGATGAATCTTGCAAGTTTATGATAATGAGTCAAAAAGAATATACAAGAAAATTAGGAATTCCATGGGGAATATCAGAATCTGCTTTTAATTTAAAGGATTTATCTAATAATTATCAATATAAGGCATTTGGAATTCCATGGTTACGGATTAAAAAGAGGTTTAGAAGAAGAATTAGTAGTATCAAGCTATGGTAGTATAATGTGGATTGCAGATGAGCCAAAAGATGTAATAAATAATTTAAGAGTATTAGAAAGTGAAGGGATGTATAACAAATATGGTTTTTATGAATCAATTGATTATACTCCAAGTAGATTAGAAAAAGGTAAAAAGTCACATCCAGTAAAAACATATATGGCACATCATCAAGGATTAATACTTTTATCTATTAATAATTTAGTTAAAGACAAAATTATTCAAAAAAGATTTATGCAAAACCCAGAAATGCAATCTATAGCTATATTATTAGAAGAAAGAATGCCAGAAAATGTTATTATAACAAAGGAGAAAAAGGAGAAAGTGGAAAAAATAAAATACGAAATAGAGGAGGTTTATACAGAAAGAGTGCAACAAAAAATTAATGAAAAATTACCTATATCTAATGTTATCTCTAACAATAATTATACAATAGTTATGGGAGATAAAGGAAATGGATATAGCAAGTATAAAAATATATTAATTAATAGATATAAAAAAACAGAAGACATAGAGCAAGGAATGTTCTTTTTTATAAAGAATGTAAAAACAAAAAGAATATGGACATCAAATTATACAAAATATTTATCTAAACCAGATAAATATCAAATTAAGTTTACTCAAGATAAAGATAAAATAATAAGATTAGATGGAAGTATAGAAACTACTACTAAAGTATGTATTGCTCCAAATGAGCCAGTAGAGCTTAGAAGCATTGAACTTAAAAATTATGGAATAGAAGAGGAACTTTTAGAGATATCAAGCTTTTTAGAACCAGTGCTTTCAAGTAAAGAACAGGATTATTCTCATATGGCATTTAATAATTTATTTCTAACTTATGAATATAATGAAGATACAGGAACTATTTTGGTTAAAAGAACTGCAAGAGATAATAATAAAAGTGATATGTTTTTGGCAGTTAATTTATATTCTCAAGATGAAACAATTGGAGATTTAGAGTTTGAAATAGATAAAGAAAAGTTTAATGGAAGAGGAAATTTGGGACTTCCTATGCTTGTAAAAAATTCGAGTCCTTTTACAAGTAAAATTAGATTAACAATTGACCCAATAGTAGCTTTAAAAAGAACAATAAAGATAGCTCCAAATGATACAAAAACAATGCATTTAATAATATCGGTAAATGAGAATAAGGAAAAAGCTTTAGAACAATTAGAAAAATTTAGAAATGAGGAAAATATTAAAAGAACATTCGAATTGTCAAAAGCTAGAGTGGAAGCGGAAAATAGGTATTTAGGATTAACAGGAAAAGAGATTGAAGTATACCAAAAAATGTTATCATATTTATTATTTGATAATAGTGTATCAAAATTCAAAATCCCAACTAATATGAATGAGAAATATTCTGTGTATGATTTATGGAGATATGGAATATCTGGGGATATACCTATTTTATTAATAAAAGTAGGAAATATAAATGATATTAAAGTTATTGAAGATGCTATAAAAGCATATGAATATTACAGAATTAAAAATATTTATATAGATTTAGTTATTATAAATGAAGAAGAGAGTTCTTATGAAAATTATGTAAAAGATGAGATAGAAAAGATATTATTTAATAAAGATATTGCTTTTATGCAAAATCAAAATGCAGGTATATTTATTTTAAATAATTTAAGTAAAGAAGAAATAAAGTTCTTAGAGGTAAGAGCAAATTTAACATTAGATAGTCATTTAGGAAATATAAAATTACAAATTAAGGATTTGGAAGATGAATATTTAGATAATTTAAAAACAGCAAGTTATGAACCTAATAAACAAGTAATAATTAATGATGAACAAGATAGAGAAAGAGAAAATATAAATATGCAAGAATTAAAATACTATAATGAGTATGGAGGTTTTTCACAAGATGGAAAAGAGTATTTAATAAAAGTAAATAAAGAAAATAGATTACCAAATGTTTGGAGTCATGTAATTGCAAATCCTAAATTTGGAACATTAGTTACTGAAAGCATGGGAGGTTATACTTGGAATGAGAATTGTAAACTAAACAGAATAAGTGCTTGGTCAAATAATAGTATATTAGATATTCCATCAGAAACAATATTTATAGAGGATTTAGAGGATAATAGAAAATGGTCTCTTCGGATTAAATCCAATGCCAGATAATAATGATTATTATGTAACTTATGGATTTGGTTATGCAAGATATCTTCATAATAGTAATAATATAGTACAAAATTTAACAGTTTTTGTACCAAATGAAGATAGTTTAAAAATTAATATATTAAATTTGAAAAATACTCTTCCAAGAAAAAGAACACTAAAATTAGTTTATTATATAAAACCTGTTCTTGGTGAAGATGAGATAAAATCTAATGGATATATTAATTTAGAGTTTAACGATAATTCTAATATGATTTTCGCCAAAAATTTGGCAAATTCAGATTTCGATAATATATGTTATGTTAGTAGTAGTGAGAAAATAACATCATATACAGGAGATAAGAAATTCTTTTTTGGGAAAGGTCATTTAGGAAATCCAGAAGGCTTAAGTGCTACAGAATTAAATAGAGATTTAAGATTTGGTGAAAATTCTATTATTGCAATAGAGTTAGAAATAGATTTAGAAGCATTTGAAAATAAAGAAATATGTTTATTATTAGGGGAAGAAAAAACGAAACTCGAATGTCAAGATACAGCCTATAAATATATGAAATTAAGTTATTGTAATGATGAATTAAATAAAGTAAAAAGATTCTGGAAAGAGCTTGTAGAAAAATTACAGGTATATACACCACTTGAATCTACAAATATTTTATTAAATGGATGGGCTATTTATCAAACATTAAGTTGTAGACTGTGGGGAAAAACCGGATTTTATCAATCAGGAGGAGCTTTTGGGTATAGAGATCAACTTCAAGATTCAATTGCAATTAAGTATGTAAATTCAAATATTACAAAAGAACAAATTATTACTCATAGCAAACATCAATTTTTAGAAGGTGATGTAGAACATTGGTGGCATGACGAAACTGGAAAAGGAATTAGAACAAGGTTTTCTGATGATTTATTATGGCTTCCATTTGTACTTTCAGATTATATTAGATATACAAATGATTATTCAATTTTAGACATTGTTACAAATTACAAACAAGGAGCACCTTTAGAAGAAGGAATAGATGAACGTTATGATAAATATGAAGATTCTGAAATTAAAGGTACTATATATGAACATGCTATAAAGGCAATTGAACATTCATTTAAATTTGGAGATAATGGATTACCAAAAATAGGCAGTGGTGATTGGAATGATGGATTTAGTACAGTAGGTAATAAAGGTAAAGGAGAAAGTGTGTGGCTACGGATTCTTTATGTATAAAGTGTTAGATGATTTTATTCCTATTTGTGAATATAAGGGTGATTTAGAAAGACAAGAAAAATATAAAAATGTTATGGCAAATTTAAGAAAAGCATTAAATACTAATGGATGGGATGGTAGATGGTATAAAAGAGCATTTATGGATAATGGAGATATATTAGGAAGCTTGCAAAATGAAGAATGCAGAATTGATAGTATTGCACAAAGCTGGGCAACTATTTCTGGTGCAGGTGATAATGATAAAAAGTATATTTCACTTGAGAGTTTAGAAAATCATTTAGTAGATAAAGAAAATGGAATAATAAAATTGTTAGACCCTCCTTTTGAAAAAGGAAATTTAAAACCAGGATATATTAAAGCTTATGTTCCAGGTACAAGAGAAAATGGAGGACAATACACTCATGCTAGTTGTTGGGCAATTATAGCAGAAAGTATGTTAGGATTTGGAGGAAAAGCTTTAGAGTATTTTAGAATGATAAATCCAATAGAACATGCAAGAACTAAAGAGTCTGCAAGCAAGTATAAAGTTGAACCATATGTAATTGCAGCAGATATATATGGTCAAGGTAATCTTTCTGGAAGAGGAGGATGGACATGGTATACAGGTTCATCTAGTTGGATATATACAGCAGGTGTTAGATATATATTAGGTTTAACAATAGAAAATGGATTTTTGGCTGTAAATCCAAGTATTCCAAATGATTGGAAAGAATATAGTATAAGATACAAAAATGGAGAAAGTATATATAATATAAAAGTAGAAAATCCAGATGGAAAAAGTAATGGTGTAAATAAATTTATAGTAAATGGAGAAGAAATAGAGGAAAAAAGAGTAAAATTGGATAATAAATCGGGTGTTTATAATATTACTATAGTAATGTAATAAAAATATATATTTGAATAAAAAATAGTTTTTAATATATATATTAATAATGTAAAATAATAAAAACATTTTAATTGTTGAAAAAGAACAATTAAGATGTTTTTTATATAATAGGAAAGTTCAAGACTGGAGTAAAATTTAATCAATAGAGGCTTTCCTATTATATAAAATAATTGCAAACAAATGGTGTTTATTTTCTTCTTGACATAGAGGAGTAATTAATATAATATAAAAAAAATGCCATAAAAGGAGAGTGTGAAATATGAGTGAATTTATTCGGATTTTTATTTAAAACAAATGCTGTAAACATATGCCCAGAAAATAGTCCATTCTGGTATACATCAGGAAAAATAGGACCATATTATATTAATGCAGAATTTCTATATGGAAGTAAACAAGATTCTGAAGGTTTATTAAATTATATTAATGAAGAAAAAAATAATGAACTAGAGTTACCAAAAAAAGTATTTCAAAAAGTTCAAAAGCAATATGATGAAAATGAAATTTATAGACATGTTATTAATGAAATGAAAAGTGAAATAGAAAATAAAATAGATATTGATGAAATTGACTATATTTCAGGTGGAGAGAGAAGAGATTGGTTTTTTTCTTATATGATAGCTAAGTTACTAAAAAAACCACATATAACAATATATAAAGATTTAAATGCTGTAGTTAGTGATTTTAATTTTAAAGATACAAAACCAGTAGAGAAAATTGAAGGAAAAAAAGTTTTACATATTGTTGATATGATAAACACATCATCAAGTTATACACGTGCTTGGATACCAGTTATAGAGAAGTTGGGAGCAAAAATTAAATGGAGTATGTCTTGTGTTGATAGAATGCAAGGAGGAGCAAAAGTTTTAAAGGATAATGGAATAAAATGTATGTCAATTGTACAAGTTGATAAGAATTTATTTGATAAAGCCTTAGAATTAAATATTATAAATGAGCAACAATATAATATGGTAAATGAATATATGAAAAATCCAGATGAAACAATGAGAAAATTTTTAATATCTCATCCAGAATTTTTAAAAAATGCACTTTCATCAAATGAAAAAACAGCTGGAAGAGCAAAGATGTGTATTGAGCAGAATTTATATAATTTAGATTAAATAGATAAGAGCAATATAGTTGTAGAAAATTATATTGTTCTTTATTTATGATATAGGATATGAGGTTAATATTAATAGATTGTTTTTGGTTTGAAATAATGCTACTACATACAAATATTAAACTATTTATATGCTTAAATAAACAGTAAATTGTAAAAATACAAGTTACATTTTTTTAACTTATGAGTCTTATCAGAAATTCTGAGTACTATTAATAAACCCTACTTTAATAGAGCTATTTATGTTAATTATATGAAAAAATCAATATATAATGCTAGATAAAGAGGAAAAAGCCTCTTTATAAAATGACAATGAAGATTCTGAAAACGTGTGCAACAGTCGAACCAGTAGAGTAGGTTTTCAAGACGAAATAATAATCGAAGAAACGCTTACAGCAAGCTACATTATAAAAGAAAGTAAAAGGACAGAATATATAGAGAAATTTAGAGAATATAAAAAACAATATGTTAGAAGATGGCACAGAGCAGATAATAACAAAGAAAACAATAAATATAAACAGGAATTAATTGATTATATTGAATATATGAAACCTTATAATAAGGAATTAAAAGATAATAAAATTACAAAAGAAAAATATTTAAAAATACTTAATAAATATATAGAATAATTTATAAAGTCATTTTAAAAATTATATAAAATATAATCATATGCATATAATGAAATTACCTACAGATAATAAATATAATAAAATTATAAAAAATTATTCAAAAGTAGGTATTTTTATGCTATACTATAAATAGCTAAAAAGAGAGAGGTGTATTTATATGCAACAATTGACAAATATTAAAGAAATAGAAACAGCAGTAAATCAATATGGAGAGATAGTAATAATTAAAAACAATAAAAATAATGTAATAGTTATGACGATGGAAGAATATAAAAATAAAAATATGAAAGAAGATATAATTAAAAAATTAAAAGAATCGGAAGAAGAAATTGAAAATGGCGAAGGTATGGAATCAGATGTTGTATTTAAGGAGTTGAGACAGAAGTATGGATACTAAACAATACAAAGTAATAATTACACCAACAGCATATAAAGAAATTAATAAAATATATGATTATATTACAGAAGATTTATATGCACAAAATACAGCAAAGAGATTGATGGAAAAAGTACATTAATAATATTTGAAAGGCATGCGAATTTAAAATATAAATATGGAAATAGAAGTTTTTGGTGTAGAGGATTTTATGTAAGTACAGTAGGAAATAACAAATCAGCAGTATATAACTATGTAGAAAATCAATTAAAGGAAGATATGATGTCAGACCAAATTACAATAAAAGAATATAAAGACCCTTTTAAAGGGTAGTAAGTAATAAGAACGCAAGCGAAAGTGGCGTAAGCCATCAAACTGTGACGCTTTAGCGTTTGCTAGTATTAAGGCCTTATAGGCCGATATGAAAATCCCCCAGTTATACTGGGGGATAATTATTCTATTCTGCATTAAGCTCTCTATTTGTTATCTCTTCTAAATCTAATAATTCTTGCCATCTTGAATCTACTTCTTTTTGGAATTCTTCTATCATCCATTCATTTCCAGGTTTAAACATATGTTTAAACCTTCTTTGTGGTTTTAAGAATTCTTCTATAGGTAGTTTATTCTTTGGTTTATAGTTTATCTTATATTTTCCATCTATTACTTCATATAAAGGCCAGTAGCATGTTTCTACAGCAAGTTTTATAATATCCATTAACATATCTGTAGGATATCCCCATCCTCTAGGGCATGGTGCTAAAACATTTAAAAATGCAGGTCCTTCTGTATAAATTGCTTTTTCAGATTTTTCATATAAGTCTTTAAAATTGCTAAGTGGAGCTGTTTGTGCAACATAAGGTATATGATGTCCTACCATTATTTTGCTTAAATCTTTTCTAGCTTGCATTTTTCCTGGAATAACTGTTCCTGCTGGAGTTGTTGTTGTATCTGCAAATTTTGGTGTTGCAGAAGAACGTTGAATACCTGTATTCATATATGCACCATTATCATAACATACATAAACCATGTCATGTCCTCTTTCCATTGCTCCAGATAAACTTTGAAGTCCTATATCATAAGTACCACCATCTCCACCAAATGTTATGAATTTTGTATGTTCGTCTTCTGGTAATTTTCCTTGTCTTTTTAAAGATTTATATGCAGCTTCTGCTCCAGCACTATTTGCTGCTGCACATTCAAATGCAGTATGTATAAAAGAATCTGTCCAAGATGTGTATGGATAAATAAATGTTGATACTTCCATACAACCAGTAGCACAAGATATAACTGCATGGTCTTCTTTTTTTAATGCTCTTAAAACCATTCTTCCTACAACCGGAGCACCACAGCCAGCACACATTCTATGACCTGAAGTGAATCTTGAAGGTTTTTCAGCAATAACTTCTTTTAAATTATATGCCATATTATTCATTCCTTGTATAATATATTTAGGTTTTATGGATTTACCTATAAACCAATTATTTTTAATTTTCTCTTAATCCTAAATAACGATAAGGATTGTCTAAATTTCCATCAGAAACGATTTTTTGTAAATCTGTATATACACTTTCGATATCTCTAGCTGATACATCTCTACCACCAATACCATAAATATAATTACACATTGTAACTTGATATTTATTTACATACATAGCAGATGTAACATCTTCGAAAAGTGCACCTCCAGCAGAGTTTAGAGAATCTGCTTTATCAAGTATTGCAACAGCTTTTAATCCTGATAATGCTTTTGCAATTTCTTCTGCAGGGAATGGTCTGAATACTCGTAATTTTAAAAGTCCTGCTT
The DNA here is from genome assembly GCA_948805675.1 of uncultured Clostridia bacterium. GTDB lineage: Bacteria > Bacillota > Clostridia > TANB77 > CAG-508 > CAG-492. The sequence continues at coordinate 178,279 of CAQIBN010000003.1, forward strand.
TTATTCCTTTTTCTCTTAAGTTATCTACAACATATTTTGTAGTACCAGCTGTAGAATTCATACACACAATTGCAATTTCAGCGTCTTCTAATTTATATTCTTCAAAGAAAGAATATTTTCTTCCTGTTAATTCTTCGAATTCTTTTGCTACATCTAAGATTACCTTTTTGGCATTTTTCATAGCTACAGATTGCTGATATTTATGTTCGAATAAATAAGCTTGTAAGTCAAGTGGGCCAATTGCAATTGGTTCCATGCGATTTAATAAATAATGCTCAGGTTTATATGTTCCAACAAATGCCTTTACTGTTTCATCTTCTAATAATTCAATATTTTCTATAGAATGTGATGTAATAAAACCATCTTGACAAACCATTAGTGGAAGTAAAACATCTTTGTGTTCTGCTATTTTGTGAGCCATTAATAAGTTATCATAAGCTTCTTGATTATTTTCGCTAAATAGCATAATCCAGCCACTATCACGTACACCCATTGCATCAGAATGGTCGTTGTGAATATTTAATGGACCAGAAACTGCACGATTTACAAGTGACATAACAATTGGAAGTCTTAAGCTGGAAGCTATATAAATCATTTCCCACATAAGAGATAAACCATTTGCAGATGTTGCTGTCATTGCTCTTGCACCTGCAGATTCTGCACCAATACATGCAGTCATAGCACTATGTTCACTTTCAACAGCAACAAATTCTGTATCAACAGTTCCATTATTAACAAAAGTAGAAAAATATTGTGGTATTTCTGTGGAAGGGGTAATAGGAAAAGCTGCTACAACATCAGGGTTAATTTGTTTCATTGCAATAGCTGCAGCCTCATTACCACTTAAACGTTCTCTAATTCCCATTTATTTGTTACCTCCTTCTTCTTTCATTTCAATTGCTTTAAAAGGGCAGACTCTTGCACAAACTCCACAACCTTTGCAGTAGTCATAGTTAAAGTCTTCTCTTTTTTGCTCTTTATTAACTGGAATTGCATCATCAGGACATACTGGGAAGCATAAACCACATTGCTTACATTTTTCAGATAAGTATATTGGTTTTACAGATCTCCAATCGCCTGTTTTAAATTCTTTTGCATTTCCAGCTTCATATATATTTCCACCAATAGTTAATTTACTTGCTGGTGTATGTATATTAATATTTTCAGACATATATATTAACTCCTTTTCCTAGATTTTTATTTTAGTATTTTTTAGATAATTAGATAAAATGTTTGATTATTTAGAAAAAATTTAGTCTAAACTAATCTACCTTTTTAACTTCTTTTAAGGCAAGCATTAATGCTTTCATATTACCTTCAATTACTTCTGGCTTTTTTGCAAATTTATGTTTAAAAGAAGCTTCCATATCATTTAGAAGTTCTTCATCTGTCATAATTTTGCTAACTTTAACAATAGCAGCAAGCATTGGAGTATTAGGAAAATACTTTCCAAGAGCCTCCATAGACACTTTTCTTGCATCGATTGTATATATATTTCCTTTATAATCTTTTAATACATTTCTTAGATAATCTGCGTCTTTAGTTGTATTTATAACAATTGCACCTGATTCTTTCAAACCAGCAGTCACATTTATAGACTCTAATAATGTATCATCTACAACAACTACATAATCAGGTTCATAAATATTGCTATGAATACGAATTGGTGTATTAGAAATACGGTTATAAGCAGTAATAGGTGCACCCATTCTTTCAGGACCATATTCTGGAAAACCTTGAATATATTTACCAGTATTAAATGCTGCATCAGCAAGTAAAAGTGATGCTGTTTTTGCACCTTGGCCACCTCTACCATGCCATCTAATTTCAATTAAATCATTCATTTGTTTTTTCTAACCTCCTTAGCTATAATTTTACTAAAGTATATGCCTAAAACATATGAATGTCAAGACAAGAACAGTGTGAACATTTGGGGACGAACATTTGGGGACGGGGTTAAATGTTCACATAGAATGAACATTAGGGACAGGGAGCGTTATTGTTAAATAGTAAACTATTTATTATTTAGAATTCTATAAATTTTATTTCTATGTATATTTAGATATTTGCTTATTTCTGTAATTGGGAACTTATATTCTTCTTTTAGTAGAATGATTAACTGCTTTAATAAGACACTAGATTTTAATAATGTTATAGTATTTATGTTATTTGTTAAAAGAAAGTTATTAATAATTTCTTGAGGCGAAATTGTAGAAACGAATTCATAATCTTTAAATTTCTGTTTATCATCTAATTTGGATAAAATACTCATATAATTAGATTGAGTTAAAGACAATAGATTTAAAATATTAGAGTTAAAAATACCAGTTTGATTTTTGTAATCGTTATAACTAGAATAATAATAGCTATTTGGTGAAACAACTATATTTGCTTTAACAGGATTGTTATGAATATAAGAGATGCAATTATACAAATATTTATAATCTGTTATTGGTTCACTTAAAAATCGATCTCTAAACACATATCCAACTCTTTGATTATTTAAGTTGTACCATTTAGCATAAGATGTATTAATTCTTAACATAAGATTAGAAATTTCTGAAATAGAAGTAGAATTTAATAATAGATGAGTATGATTGTCCATTATACAATATGCAATCATTATGATTTTAAAATCATTCACTTTTTCTTTTATGAGATTTAAATATTTATTCTTTTCTTTTGAAGAAGAAAAGATATATTCCTTGTTAATTCCCTGAACCATAATGTGAATAAAATTTGATAGTATAATACTTCGTGGTTGTCTAGGCAAAGAAATACCTCCTTGTAAATAAATTTAATAAGATTAAAGTGTATATAATATATAATAACTTATGCAGAAATTCAATATAAATAAAAGAAATATTATAAAAAATTATATTTCTACATATGATTTTAATGCATTTCTAAGCCTGTCCATAGTGTTCATTTTGAGTGAACAATTAACCCCGTCCCCAAATGTTCTCCCCAAATGTTCTTGACTTTTTGCTAGTTTCAGGATAATATATTATAGTAAAAAAATATGGTTATTGCACAATATTAAGTAACCTAAGGAGGAAAAATAGTTTATGGGAGAAGTTATAGTTGTAACATCTGGAAAAGGTGGAGTAGGAAAAACAACAACTACAGCTAATCTAGGTTCTGCACTAGCACTAAATGGGAAAAAGGTAGTATTAGTAGATACTGATATAGGACTTAGAAATTTAGATGTAGTTATGGGATTAGAAAATAGAATAGTATATGATATAGTAGATGTTGTAGAAGAAAAATGTAAATTAAGACAAGCTTTAATAAAAGATAAACGTTTTAATGAACTTTTCTTGCTTCCAGCAGCCCAAACAAGAGATAAAAGTGCAGTAAATGAAGAACAAATGAAAGAACTTACAAGTAAACTAAAAGATGAATTTGATTATATTTTAATAGATTGTCCAGCAGGTATAGAACAAGGTTTTAAAAATGCTATTGCTGGTGCAGATAGAGCTATTGTTGTTACAACAGCAGAAATTTCATCTATCCGTGATGCAGATAGGATTATTGGCCTTTTAGAAGCTTCTGAAATAAAAAATCCTGAGTTAATTATTAACAGATTAAGACCTAATATGGTTAAAAGAGGAGAAATGATGGATGTTGATGACATCGTTGATTTGCTTTCTATAGATTTAATTGGTGTTATACCAGATGATGAATATATAATTACACAAACCAATAAAGGTGAACCTGCAGTTTCAAACAAAAAAGCACCATCAGGAAAAGCATATATAGAAATTGCTAGAAGAGTTTTAGGTGATAATATTGAAGTGACAATTCCTGGTAGAGATGAAGGATTTTTTGCTAAAATATTAAGCTTTTTTAGAAGAAAATAATTACTAATGTGGAGGAAATAAGCATGTTTGAAGGCATAATTAGTTTTTTTAAGAAGTTTGGTAAGGGAGAATTGCAAGATGCAAAATCAAAAGATATGGCAAAAGAAAGATTGCATTTAGTTCTTATGCAAGATAGAGCAAATGTATCTGCAGACTTTTTAGAAATGATGAAACAAGAAATAATAGATGTAATAAAGAAATATATCACTGTTGATGAAAGTGAAATAGATGTTAGGTTAACAAATAAAACAAATGAAGATGGTACATCTGGTGCACCAGCTTTATATGCAAATATTCCTATTGTTAGCATAAAAAATGAAAATAAAAATGTAGAAAAAGTGAAATCTAATAATAATGAAACAAAAGCTCAAAAAGAAGAAAGAACAATAAAAAAGAGTCAAACTAAAAATGAAGATATGCCAAAAGACAGTAAAACAGAAATAAAAGAAAATAGCAAGATAAATAAAGAAGATAATAAAACAGAAAAGAGTCAGGAAAGTAAAGAGAATAATGAAAATAACGATTCTGAAAATAATAATCAAGTTAATGACAAGAAAAAATTAAAAGATTCAGATACAATAGAAAAAGAGGCTGAGAAAAAAGAACAGATAAATGAGAAAAAGAAAAATATAACATCTAAAAAGACATCAACAAAAAAAGTTGCAAAAAAGACAGTTACTAAGGCAAATGCTTAACTTAAATATATTATGGAGATTGTAATATGAAGAAGAAATTATTAAAAAATATCGAATGGGGTATTTTAATTTGTACTATTCTATTAATTGGAATAGGAATGGTTGCTTTATATTCATCAACTCAAGGCTCAGGATTTGACGAATTGAAAAAACAAGTTATGTGGTTATTAATTAGTATACCAATTGTTATAATGATTATTTCATTAGACTATGAATTAATAGCAAATGTATCTCAAATTGGATATGGCATTATACTTATATTATTAGTTTTAGTATTGTTTACTACTCCAGTTAATGGTGCAACAAGTTGGTTTGATATAGGTCCTTTTTCTATTCAGCCAGCAGAATTTGCCAAGATATTTGTTATATTATTATTAGCAAAAGGAATTGTTAAAGTGCAAAAACAAAATAAAAATGATATTAGTAAACCACTAAAGTTATTTTTAGTTTTGCTTATTGTTGCAGTTCCAGTATTATTAATTATTAAACAACCAGATTATGGTACAGCTTTAGCTTTTTTAGTTTCGACTATTTTTATGCTTTTTGTATCTGGGATTGATAAAAAATATATAATAGGAGCAATTTTATCAGTTATAATTATTGTTCCATTATTATATTTTTTTGTATTACCAGAACATGCAAAAACAAGAATAGATGTTTTTTTAAATCCTAATTTAGACCCAAGGGGGGCTGGATATAATGTTATACAATCAAAACTTGCAATAGGTGCAGGACAAGTTTTTGGAATGGGAATTGCAAAAGGTAACCAAACTCAATTAGGTTTTTTATATCCTAAAACAACTGATTTTATTTTTTCTGTAATTGGCGAAGAAATGGGATTTATTATAGGTGCAGGTGTTATTGCTTTATATGTAGTATTAATTACAAAATCAGTATATGTTGCAAAAACAGCTAAAGATGACCTTCGGTTCATACATTGCTATGGGAATAGCAGGCATTTTTATGTTCCATATGGTAGAAAATATAGGAATGACAATGGGGCTATTGCCAATAACAGGTGTACCACTTCCATTTGTAAGTTATGGAGGAAGTTCGTTATTAACTAACTTTGTACTTGTAGGTTTATTATTAAATATAAGTGCAAGAAGAAAAAAGGCAATTTTTATAGAATAAGTAAAAAAGGTAATTGTTTTAAATATAAATAGAAATTATTAACTAATAATAAGTAAAGGAAGATAACAATGTATATAAACCCTTTAAAGATAGGAAATGTAGTATTAGAAAATAATATAGTATTAGCACCAATGGCAGGTATAACAGACCTGCCATTTAGAGTATTAGCTAAGAGATTTGGAGAATCATTAGTTTATACAGAAATGGTTAGTGCTAAAGCTTTATTTTATGGTGATGAAAAAACAAAGAAACTTTTAAATATGAAAAATGAGAAAAAACCAATAGCTGTTCAGATTTTTGGTAGTGATGTGGAATCTATGGTATATGCCACTAAATATTTACAAGATAAAGCAGATATTATAGATATAAATATGGGATGTCCTGCACCAAAAGTGGTTAAAAATGGAGATGGTAGCAAACTTTTATTAAACCTAGATTTAGTAAATAAAATAGTAACAAATGTAGTTAAAACATCTAATATTCCAGTAACAGTAAAAATAAGAAAGGGCTGGGACGATAAAAATATAGTTGCACTTCAAGTAGCAAAAATAATAGAAGAAGCTGGGGCTTCTGCAATAACTGTTCATGGCAGAACAAGAGAACAATTTTATTCTGGAATAGCAGATTGGGATATAATAAAGAAAGTAAAAGAAAATGTAAATATACCAGTTCTGGGAAATGGTGATATAAAATCGCCAGAAGATGCTTTAAAAATGTTTAAGCAAACAAATGTAGATGGTATTATGGTAGGAAGGGCATCACTCGGGAACCCATGGATTTTTAAACATATTATAGATTATTTGAAAACTGGAAAGTATGATAATTCATTTCCAAGTAATGAAGAAAAATTAAAATTAATAATAGAACATATTAATTTAGTTATAGAAGAAAAGGGAGAAGATATTGGAATTAAAGAAATGAGAAAACATCTTAGTTGGTATATTAAGAATTTAAAGGATGCTAGTAAAGTAAGAGAAAAAATAAATACATTAAAAACAAAACAGGAAGTTATAGATTGTCTTGAAGAATACTTTAAATTAATATGAATATAAATAAAAAAGAATAGATTTTATCTATTCTTTTTTATTTAATAGCAAGGTTCTAGTAAAAAAGTAAAATTTAACTAATGGGGCATTTCTATTATATAAAATAATTGTACACAATTTTTTTCAAAATTGGCAAATGAACAATTAAATGTGGGCTGTAAGAGTATTAATTAACAAACAGATATAAATTCAGCCCACTATTGTTCTTTAATAGTTAAGTTATAATAGAAGGTAAGATAACTTTTCTATTATGTATAAAATATAAGTGAAAGAAGGGTTGAGAATGAAAAATAAAAAGGCAATTATATTTATTTTATTAATAATTATTTCTATCATAATTTTCTTTTTTGTAAAAAACAATTATAAAAAAATTAATATTGGAAATAATATAACTAATAAATCAATTGAGCAAATTGAGGAATATATTTTAAATATTAGTTCATATAAGGCAAGGATTGAAGTAGAAGTTTGCAGTAATAAAAATGAAAATAAGTATATATTAATGCAAAAGTATGTATCACCAAATATATCGAAGCAAGAAGTTGTAGAGCCAAATAATATAAAAGGAATTGAAACTATAAATGATGGTATTAGTTTAACAATTAATAATACTAATTTAGGATTAAGTAGTATATATGAGAATTATCAATATATGGTAGATAATTGTTTATGGATTCGGTAGCTTTATAAAAGATTATAAAGATTCAAATGAGAAAAACATAAAAGAAGAAAATAATGAAATTGTAATGGAAACAAAAGTGGAAAAAGATAGTAAATATATATCATATAAAAAGTTATATATCGACAAAAAAACCTATAAGCCAACTAAAATGTTAATACAAGATGTTAACAAAAAAACTATAGTTTACATATCATATAAAGAGATAGAAATAGATAGTTTGAGTAAAGAAGAGGTTTTAGCATTTCAGTTAAAAAATATAGGAATAAGAGATTTCTAAAATATTATTTAAGCTATCATTTTATCTTAAGAAGCTAATATTTAAATATATCAACTAAATAAGATTATAGATATACAAATACTGGGAGTTGAGTAAGATGATAGTAAAAAGAGGAGATATGTTTTATGCAGATTTAAGTCCTGTAGTAGGCTCTGAACAAGGTGGTATAAGACCTGTAGTTATAATACAAAATGATGTTGGAAATAAACATAGTCCTACAGTAATAGCAGCAGCAATTACATCTCAACTAGGAAAAAATAGGTTACCAACACATATAGAAATTGGTCCAGAGAACTGTGGGCTTAAAGCTGAATCAGTTGTTTTAGCAGAACAAATAAGAACAATTGATAAAAGTAGATTAAAAGAAAAAATTGGTCATATAGATGATGAATCTGTTATGAACAAGATAAATAGTGCATTAGGAATTAGTTTTGGTTTAGGTGATTGAGGATTTGAAGAGTTAGGTGAACAGTTGGGTGAACAGTTGGGGACGGGGTTA
>CAQIBN010000004.1 GCA_948805675.1 uncultured Clostridia bacterium
CTTCAATTAAAATTTTCAATCTTCTGTCAGTTGCCCTTTGACCTGTAAAACCTGCCAAAAATTTAATATGTCTGCTACCGCAAACTCTCCATCTTTCAACTTCCCTTAGAATTAACATATCTCTTTCTTCTACTCTCACACTGTTCCACCTCCTAAAATAAATAATAATGAAAATAAATAAAAAAATAAAGCTATGATTTAAAATATAATTTATTATATGTATTGCACGTTGTAATAGAGGGGTCTCGTATGAAATAGGAGACCCCTCTATTACAACTGAAATTAAATCATAGCGTATCTACAGGGGTTCACCGTTTTTTATTTTTTTATTTATTTTTATTCACTGTCTTATATGATTAGAACACTTTTGTAATGGGTTGGTGGAACAGGTAGAAAAACATTTTTTGTTGAAAAAAAACAATTTCTTAAGAGAAATTTTATATTTTATTACAAAAATATAAAATAACGGTTGAAATAATGTTTAAAAAATTATATAATAATTTTAGAAATAATTGGAAAAGTAAGGGAAGACGTTATGATTGATATAACTAAAAAAATTTTAACTTCAATGCTATTTAAAATATTTAGTAGTGTTATGGTTATCATTGGATATATAAATGATTTTCATGAATTTTGTAATATATGGGGTGGAAAATTTTTGGACATTTTAAAATATACTTTTATTATATTATTAATTGTATCTTTAACCATTACATATATTCAAAATAAGCGGAAAGATAAAGAATTAAAAATTTTAGATAATTTAAAAAAAGAAAATGAAATTTTAAAAGGTGAAAATGAATTATTATTAGAAACTGCGTATAATGGTATAAAATATACTGAAAATAAAGTTAAAATAACTTTTGATTTAGAAAATCAAAAATATCATTTTTGCTTTGAAAAACATTATATAATTACATCAAATATTATACCAGAGTATTATAGTGCGCAATTTTATGCTAATAAATTTATTACTGATAAGGATAAATCACAAACTTTTTATAGAAGTAATAAAATTTTATGGAAAGATTTAAATGTAAAGGCTTGTATTTCATATAAAAGACCAGATGAAACTAGATTTTCAGATGGAATAAATTTAAGCATCATTAATATAAATGATAATACCAATTATATACCATTTAAAATTAAATATAATAAATTGGATAACGGGAAAAAAATAAAATTAACAAGAGGTACCGAAGTAAAGTTAAAATATTGTTATTCAGTTCCAATACGTTATTGGGGAAGTTATATAAATAGAAGTGTTAGTTATTTTGAAGAAAAAACCATTGTTGAGCTTAATTATAAAAATAAATGTACCTTAAATGTTGACATACAAAAATTATTAGCAGATGGAAATCCGATTGAATTAGAACAAAGTAAATATGAAATTAATCATAGTATGGAAAGTAATGATAATAAAAAAATTAAAATAGTGTTGAAAAGCGAAAAATGTTGTCGATATAGAATAACATGGGATTCTAAAGAATATTTTGGTGGAGATGAGGAAACAACAGTTGATGGTAAAGATGAACTAGGACTTACTAATAGATAGGAGAAGAAAAATGAAAGAAGAATTACAAATAAGTTATAAAAGGGAATTTGCATCATTTGGAGGAAAATGTCCTTTTAAATGTAATCACTGTTATACATTTATTGATGATTTTTCTACTAAAGAAAATTATTCTATTAATGATATTATAAAAGATTTAAAAAGTCATAATAAATTTGATATTGTTTATATATCTGGATTTAAGGAGAATTTTATAAATGTTGAAATAGGAATTGAATTGATTGAAAAAATATATGATACATTTAAGTGTAATATTCTTTTTACTACTAGAAATATTTTTACATATAAAAATATAAAAAAATTAAGTAATATAAATAGAACTATGCAAAAAGATAATAAATATCTTTTTGCTTGTGTTTCAATTTCTGCTTACAATTCATATAAAAAATTGGAACCGTGTGAATTAATTCCGAGTCCTCAAAAAAGAATTAATTTTATAAAGCATTTATATATGGAAAATATTATAACCTTTTTGACATTAAGACCTATTTGTCCAAATTGTTTTATACCAACACGAGAATATTTGGAAGTAATAAAACAAACTTGTAATTATTGTAATGGTGTTATTTCTAGTGGTATTGTTGTTAATTCACAAATATTAAATCAGTTAAAGGGATTTCCAAAAGAGTTTATTTATAAAAAGAAAAATTTAATGGATTGTTTAAATCAAGAAAATATTATTATGAAATATGTTGATGTAGATAATGAGTTATTTAAAATAAAAGAATGTTGTTACAAAAATAAAATCCCCTTTTTTAGTGAAAGTAAATTAGCTATTTGTAAATACTTGAACCAATAATCAATTTAATATGTATTATAAAAACACAGGAAATAAAAAATCCTGTTTTTTTTATTTATAAAATAAATTTAAGAATAAAGGACAAACAGTACTACATACCTATAAAAAAGACAGGGGGGATTACATTGTCAAGAAAACAAATTTTAAATTGTACAAATATATTTCAAAGCAGTAACGAAAAAGAACTTTCACAAAAATACACTCAGAAATGGATAGAAATAATAAACCATTATGAAGCTGAGAAATTTGACAAAAAATGTAAAAAACCTCTTTACAAATCGGGTCAATTGTAGTATTATAAGTACAAGCAGAACCGATTTGTTTTTATCGAATGAGGTGATAAAAACAATGAAGGTAGCAATTTATTGCCGTCTTTCTGAGGAAGATAAAAACAAGTTATCTAAGGAAGATGACAGCGAAAGTATTCAAAATCAAAAATCAATGTTAATTGAATATGCCGTAAAAAAAGATTGGGAAATCTTTAATATTTATAGCGATGACGATTATACAGGTGCTGACAGAAACCGACCGGCATTTAATCAGCTTTTAAAGGATGCGGAAAGTCATAAGTTTGATATTGTTTTGTGCAAAACGCAGTCCAGATTTACAAGAGAGCTTGAAATTGTTGAAAAGTATATACATGGATTATTTCCGATATGGAATATCCGATTTGTAAGTATAGTCGACAATGCGGATACTGAAAATAAGGGGAATAAAAAAGCCCGTCAGATAAACGGACTAATAAATGAATGGTACTTGGAAGATATGTCTGACAATATAAAAAGTGTCTTAACAAATAAAAGGCACAATGGTGTACATATCGGAGCATTTGCGTTATATGGCTATAAGAAAGACCCAAACCAAAAAGGGCATTTAATTATTGATGAAGAAGCTTCGCAGGTAGTCAGAGAAGTTTTTACTTTGTTTTCACAAGGAATGGGAAAAAGTGCAATTGCAAGATACTTAAATGAAAAGGGAATACCAAATCCAACAGAGTACAAGCGTTTGCACGGACTTAGATATAAACAGCCAATTACAAAACAAAGTACGCTGTGGAGATATTTTGCTGTTGCAGATATGCTTGTTAATGAAATCTATATCGGAAATATGGTGCAAGGAAAATATGGGAGTATTTCATATAAAAGTAAGAAAAACAAGCCGATACCCAAAGAACAATGGATAAGGGTAGAGGGCACACATGAACCAATAATTGATATGACTTTATGGAATACAGTACAACAGATGATTAAGCAAAAAGCAAAACCATTTTCTAATGGTGAGATTGGGATTTTTGCTAAAAAAGTCAAGTGTATGAATTGTGGTTATATTATGCGTTCTACAAAGTCACATGAAAGACGTTATTTAAAGTGTGCTACAAAAAACGCTTGTAAAGACGCTTGTATAGGTTCTTTTATTTCCGTTTCTGTTCTGGAGGACTACGTATTATCTGAATTAAAAAAGCTTACTGAAAAGTATCTGAATATGGATGAACTTGAAAAGAATGTTGTTTTTAATCAGAAGCTTGAAGAGAATATTCAAAATATCGAAACACAACTAAAGGATTATAAGTCAAAAATGTGCAATTGTTCTAACGGTATAAAAACCTTATATCTTGATAAGGTAAAGGGGATTATAACAGAAAATGATTTTATTGAATTATCAGCGGACTTGCATAAAGATAAAAGTACTTATGAAAAATTAATAAGTGAATTATCAATGCAGTTAGCAGAAATTGAACAAAGGCATAACAATATGACAAGTGATAGGGAACAACTTGAAAAATATTTAGAATTAGAGCATTTAACACATGATATTGTCAATCAATTAATTGATTATATCAGTGTGGGAAAACGTGACCCAGAAACAAAGGAAATACCTATTGAAATCAACTGGAAATTTTAATTTTTAAATGCTTATGGCGGATTGTCGCAGAACAAAAAGCAAGAGCAACTTATGAAAAATTAATAGACCTTTGTAAAGATGATCCAGATGTAATAGATCCACTTCGTTTCTTAAGACAAAGAGAAGTAGTTCACTTCCAAAGATTTGGAGAAGCATTAAGAGGTGTTCAAGATAAGCTTGCAGAAAAGAAATTTTATATGACAAAAATGAATTGCAATCAAAATAATTGCGGATGTAATATGAATAATAATTGTGATTGTAAATAAAATATAATTTTATAAAAGAACTAGAATATATCTATATAATTCTAGTTCTTTTTATAGATTAAGTTATTATATTTCAAGGTGAGATTTGAACATTTTTATGTATTTTTGTTATTATATATTCTCTTAATATGAAAAATATACTAAAGAAAATAAATAATATAATTAATGAATTTCTTACGGAACAAAATAATTATAATAACTCCGAATTTCTGTACCAATGTTTAATACTAATTCTATATACCAAAAATAATCTACTTTAAATTTTAGATTAGTAATTTTGTCAAAACTTAAAAGTGTAGATGCATTTTCTTCTATATTAGTTAATATATTCCCAACATCTATTAAAAATTTGTAAAAGACTATTAGAACTGTATTTGCTTTTAAGATTATTGGAATTGTAATAATAAATATAAGGAACATTATAGGAATACCATTTTAGGATAATTATTATAATTTATTTTTTTCTATAATAATTGCTATAAAGATACATAAAATTGCAATAACTCTTGATAAATTTGCAATAAAACTTTCACCAGATATTTCATCATATAAAATCAATGTACTTAGTAATTGAGTTATTACTCTCTTAGTTAAATTACTGCATATTAACAGCCATTTTTTATACCATTGCAGGAATATATCTTTTTATTTCAATAGCTCAAAAAATTAAATAACAAAGTGTTCATATATCAAATTTAAAAATTTTAATTAATTTATAACCTAATACACTTAAAATAAATATATTAAATAAAGGAGGGAAAAAAATGAATAATATAATTATAAAAACATTAGAAAGTGAATTAATGTATAAAGATACACTAGTACTTAAGTATAAAATAGAATATCCTGAAATAGTATATGGAATATATGATTATGGAAGGCTTATATTTAATTTATATAACAGAAGAATTGCATATAACCTTGAAAGAAAATGTAGAAATGAATTATATAAAGAAGCGGTAGAGTTATATAAATACAATAAAGAAAATAATTATCCTATAATGGTATATGAAATAGTATTAAATTATAATATTACATACAATACACATAAGATAGTAAGTTTATATTCTGATGAATATATGTTTACAGGTGGAGCTCATGGAAATACAGTTAGAAAAGCACAAAATTGGAATTTATTAATTGCAAAAATGTTTTGTTTAGATTATTTATATCCAAATAATCCATATTATATCATAGATATTTTAAAAGAGATAAATAAACAAATAAGAGAACAAATTGTAAATGGAAGTGATAAATATTTTGATAATTATTGTGAACTTGTATTAGAAAATTTTAGACTAAATAATTTCTATATGTATCCAAAATTTATAGAGATATTTTTTCAACAGTATGATATTGCTCCATATTCAAGTGGAATACCTACATTTAAAATATAATTTTAATTAAAAAAATTTATGTGTGCATAAAAAAATAATTATGAATTATATTTAATGCACACATAGAAAATTTATTATAAATTAATTGGATTATAAATACTTGAAATGTTTCCTGTTTGTTCTCCAGTAGTAATAGTTATAGGATAAAAATTGTTTTTTGCAAGCCACTCATAAACTTCAAATGAATGATTGCAACTCATAGTATAAGCATCTTTTAAAAATTGTCTTAACTTTGGATTAGTAGCTTCCATAGAAGCTATTGCATATTCTTTTCCAGCTCTTTTTAATGTAAGAAAATATGAAATAGCAATTTCTCTATCATTTAGTTTTTCTACATTTGTATTTACTGTAACTGGGATTGCAGTTTTTGAACTATTTACATCTTCTGTAAATATAGAAGTATTCATTTGTGGAACATTTAATTTTCCAGATGCAGATTCAACATCTTTCACAAATTCCACTTTTTTATTATAATCTTCTATATGAATAGGAAAATGTGTTTCTAAAATAGATTTTAATTCATTATCTTGTACTTGATTCTTAAATAATGACATACAAGTTATTGTGTTTACACAACTTAAAATTAATTCATTTAAATAACTTAATTCGCAAATTGTTAATTTCAAAAAATCACCTCCACATAGTATAAATAGTATAACCAAATTAAATAAAATTATAAAAAATATTATAAATTAATTTAATAAAGATGAAAAAAACTAATTATATAATTTAAATGTTGTTTTAGAAATTTAACTTTATACATAGATTATATTTATTTTATATTTAAAATTTAAGATATAAAATTGTTATAGTTTAGTAAGAACATAAATTTCTAATTCATTCAATATGTACAAGTTTAAACTTTATAAAAATGTCTAAAAAAGGTTTTTCAAGTTAAAATATTTTTTTACTAAAATTAAACAAAAAACTTAAAATAACCTTAAAAATAACATTGAAAAAAAATATACAGTAATATATAATACAAAAATAGAAATTAATATTCAAAAGAAAGTAGGAAATAAATTGAAAGAAAAGAAAAATTCATTTATGGGGAATGTTTTAATGCTTATGTTCTCTCAAGTTTTAATAAAGGTATTAGGTTTGGTATATAGACTTGTAATAATGAATGTACCAGGATTTGGAGATTTAGGAAATGGTTATTATTCAGCAGGATATCAAATTTATGCGGTTTTATTAACAATTTCTTCACAAGGAATACCAAGTGCAGTTTCAAGACTAGTTTCTGAAAAAGTAGCTATTGGTGAATACAAATCTGCACACAGAATATTTAAAATTGCAATGGGATTATTTGCTATAGTTGGAGGATTTTTTTCATTATTTTTATATATATTTTCAGATTTTATTGCAAGTCAAATTTTAAATGTACCAGATGTTAAATATGTATTAAGAGTACTCGCACCTGCAATATTTTTTGTTACAACATCAGCAGTATTTAGAGGGTATTTTGCAGGACTTGGCACAATGAAACCAACAAGTGTCTCTCAGACACTAGAACAATTATTTAATTGTACATTAACAATTACATTTGTATATGCATTAGTGGGGAAAGAGCCTTATATTATGGCAGCAGGTGGAAATTTATCTACAACACTTGCCATATTAATATCTTTTTCATACTTATTAATGTATTATAGAAGAAATAATAAAAAATATGCAGAAAAATATAAAAATGTAGAACAAAAAACAGATACAAGAACTGTAAAATCTGTTGCAAAAACTATTTTAATGTCTTCAATTCCAATTACAATTGGGTCTATCATTTCTGTTGTAAATATGCTAATTGATACAGTAACAGTAAGTAATTGTATTCAAATTGCATATGAAGGTATAATTCAAGGGAAGGAACTTCTGGAACAAGAAGCAATGAAATTAACTGGTATTTTATCTAAAGTAGATACTATTGCTAATCTTCCAATAGCTATTAATTTGGCTTTCTCATCAGCTTTAGTTCCAGCAATATCAT
The DNA here is from genome assembly GCA_948805675.1 of uncultured Clostridia bacterium. Classification (GTDB taxonomy): domain Bacteria; phylum Bacillota; class Clostridia; order TANB77; family CAG-508; genus CAG-492. The sequence goes on from CAQIBN010000004.1 coordinate 7,922, forward strand.
CAGAGCTTGCAAAAAAAGATTATAAATCAGCATCAAATAAAATATCATTTTCAATGTCTGCATCATTACTAATAGTAATACCTTGCGCAGTAGGTTTTATAGTTTTAGCAAATCCTATACTTAAAATGTTATATCCAAGTGCATCTGATGGAGCAGGTATATTACAAATAGCCTCAATTACTATGATATTTGTTGCTATTAATCATACTTTAAATGGTGCTTTATATGGATTAAATAAATTATATATACCAGCAATAGCTTTAACATGTGGTAGTATTATTAAAATAATTTTAAATCTTATTTTAATAAGAAATCCAAATATAAATATATATGGAGCAACTATTAGTTCATTAATATGTCAGTTAATTACATTTTTTATTACATATAGAGCAATAAAAAGTGCAATAAATATTAAGCTTAATATAAAAAATAATTTAATAAAACCACTATTTGCAGGAGTAGTTATGGGGGGAGTAATATTTACAATAAATTATTTTCTAAAGTCTTTAATAAACAATTATATATTAACAATATGTAATATTGGAATTGGCGCAATAATATATCTATTTGTTGTAGCATATTTGAAGATATTAAATAAAGAAGAAATTTGTGCTTTACCAATGGGGAATAAAATTTATAAAATACTAAGAAAATTAAAAATATATGCTTAAAGAATAATCTATTTTACTTGTATTATTAAGTAAAATAGATTATTTTTAATTTTAAAATTTTAATTAAGATAATTAAAGTAAGTAACTTAAAAATATATTAAACTTATTTTTTAGTTACTTTAATTTAAGTAGTAATTTTATTAAATGTATACTAGAAATAATTATATATTCTTAAATAAAAAACAAAGTTTTTACTTAGTATATGACAAAATATAGTTGTAAAATTATTATTGATTTGTTACTTTACTTGTTATAAATTGCTTTGTAGACTCTAGTGACTTTATTTCAATCTCATAATTAGGATGTGTGTCTTCTGAAATTTCGATACCTTTTTGATTACATACTGTTCTTAAAATTTTTTCTGCAAACCAAGGGTTCTTTACAAAAACAGGGCCTAAACAGTTTGTAAATATAATATTATCTTTAATAACACCTTCAGTAGTTTGTCCATTATTTCCATAGCCATATTTAATAGTTCCAAGAGGTTTTTCATCATTTAATGTAATATCAATCATTTGAATTTGTGAACCAATTATTTCAGTTCCATCATCTAAAGTGTAATAAAGGTCATCACCAATAACCATTGTTCTTTCTTTTATATCCATGTTTAGAAGTTTTAATCCAGAAAATGTTGATTTATCATATCTAGTAATTGTATTTGCTAAAAGTGCACCAGTAGTGCCAGTTACAATAATTGTTTTTTTATTTTTTATATATTCATTTAATTCATTTGACATATTATTAAGAGATTCTAAAATTGTAGGAAGTACTTTTAATTCTCCACTATTAAAAAGTAAAATGTCATAATTAGAAAAATTTATTTTTTCTTCAATATCATCAATTCTTTGAATATTTAATTTTATATTTAATTTATCTGCAATTATTTTAAAACTTTGAGCGTTACCTCTTTCACCATGAAGATTTAGGATATCTGGATACATCCAAGCTAAGTTTATTTCATTATTCATTTTTTTCACCTTCCTTAAAATAGTTTTTTATTTTATTATAAGGTTTCATTCCTGTAATAATATAAATATTATTAGTTTTTATTTCATTTAATGGTTCAAAAATAGTATCAAAATCATCTTCAATATCAAATACTTTTATTTTTTCTATAGGAGCACCATCATAAATCATACGATTTGCACAATCATAACATACTGTTTTAGAGAAAGATATATATTGTTCTACATTAGATTGTACAACTTTCTTAAAATTACAATCAAAGAAGTAAAAAGTATTACTATATGCAGGAGGGAAATCTTTAATTTCATATAAACCCATAAATATAGCTTTTTCTTTATTATCACATGCAATTATATCTAATGCATTTTGAAGAGTTTCTGGGTTTTCTTGTTTAATTCTTAAATAGTGTATAATTTTATCTTTATATTTATATATCTCTCTTCTGTCTGCGGGATTTACAAAAGAATTAAATCCTTTTTGTATATCTTGATAATTAATATCAAATTGTTTACAAATTGCAATACATAATGCATAATTGTAAATATAGAAAGGGGTTATATAAGTAACAATATATTCCTCATTTTCACATTTGAAAGTTTTCTCTTTATAATTAATATCGGTTATTAGAACATTAGGATTTTCTACACTCTTATAAGAACAATATGTGCATTTAAATTTTCCTATATTTTCTATATTATAGTAATCATATTTAATTTTGTGATTACATTTTGGACAGGGAAGAGTAACTGTGTAAAAATCATCTTTTTCATAAGTCTTATCATTTTTTTCAAGACTATAATAAACTACTTTTCCTGCAAAATCTTCTAAACCACGACTTCGAGGTTCTTCATTATTTACAAATAAGGTCATATCTTTTGTAATAGTATCTGCAAACATACGATAGATAAAATCTGGGTCACCATTTCTTTGTACTTGATCTTTTTGAAGATTACTAATACATAAGTTAATTGCTGGTAAAACTTTATGTATTGCACAAAGACTACGTTCATCAATTTCTAAAATTAAGAATTCTTTATTAAATTTGCCAAATAAATTGCAGTTTTTTATTAATGTAGTAGCAATACCACTCATCATATTAGCACCTTCTGTATTAGTGGCTATTTTTTTTCCAGCCGATTTAATTGTATGTGCAATTAAATTTGTAGTAGTAGATTTTCCGTTTGTACCAGTAACAAATATGGTTTTTGAATAATCTATATTAGTAAAATATTTTACAAAGTCCTTTTGGATGTTAGTAGCAACTTTTCCAGAAATCATAGAGCCTTGTTTTTTGAAAAGTTTACATAAAAGTAAGACGATTTTTGAAGCCCAAAGAGCAAAAATAAATAATAATTTTTTCATAACATACTCCTTTAAATTAGTTTATTTATATTTTCTTTTAATGCTAGAATCAATATAAATTGGTCTAACGTCAAAATAAATGTCATCATTTTCTTTAAAGTTTTCATCTGTAATATCAATAATAGTATCATACATTCCGAATTTGACCAAGAACTTTATATAATTTGCCATTAATTTTTAAGTATATAAAATCATTTGAAAATAATTTTTTAAAATCTATAAATACTCGTTTTGCTTTACTTAGAAATTTGAATCTTTGGTCTTCAAGTGTTATACCAATTCCATCAAAATATCCTGTGTGAATAATGGCTATTTTAGTTGATTTGTTTACTATATAAGAATTTCCATATCCAATTATATCACCTTTACTTAGTTGTTTAATTCTAGAAATTTTTGTATGAAAAGTACCAATATGTTTTAAGAAGTTTCCTGAACCATATGCACTTCCAAGAAATGCAGAGCCAATTCTTGCACAATTTAAATGCATATTAGGATATTTAAAAAATCCAGATGAGTTACAAATATGCTCATATTTAAATTTTATACCAAGGTTTTTAAGTTCATTAGTTATTTTTGTAAATCTATTAAATTGTAATATACTCCATGAATTATCTTTGGCTAAAGAATTAGAAAGGTGAGAGAAAATTCCTTCAAATATAATATTATTACATTCTTTTATAATGGTATAGATTTCATTAGTAGAAGAGTATGTAAATCCATAACGAGATAATCCAGTGTCAATTTTTATATGTGCTAAAATAGTTTTATTTTGTTCTTTAGCAATAGCATTTGCAATTTTTGCAGATTCATATGAATCAATAGTTAAAATAATATTGTTTTTTATTAAAATTTCTACTTCACTTTTATCTATAAAAGGGGTTAAAATAATAAGATTTTCATTAATACCTGAATCTCTTAAATTTATAGCTTCTTCTATACTAGATATACCAAAAAAGTTTATACCATTTTCAGATAAAAATTTAGTGTAGGGAACAATTCCTAAGCCATAACCATTTCCTTTTACTACTGCAATAATAGTATAATTGCTTTTGGTAATTCTTTTTTTTATTTCTTTTATATTGAATAATAAATTCTCTTTATTTACAATTAATTCTTTCAAAAATTTCACCATCCTATTACTCTATACTAGAGCTTTCCTATATTATATAAAAAGATTATACCATATAATGGTAAAATAAAACAATATTATATAAAAAATTAGATTTATAAAGAAGAAATATAAAATATTATATAGGCAATTATAAAATAACAAGAAAAAAGATAAAATAAATATATCTAATATATTCATTTTACCTTTTTTTATATTATTTATACTTTTTAATCTAAGTTTTCTAATATTTTTGGTAACATTTGTTTTTTTCTAGATACAACATTTTCTAACATAGCAGTATGGTCATCTAAAGTAACTCCATAAGCTTTTTCAACTATACCTGCATCATTACCTAATGTAATAATTTTAGAATTTGAATTTAAAATATCTGTTGCAGCAAAAACATATAAATCTAAATTTTCATTTTTAATTTCATTATTAATAGCTGTTTCAAAATATGCTTTATTTTTAAATACATCATCTAAATCAGCAGTATTGATTTGTGCTATTTTAAACTTTTTATCACCTTTTTCAAATAATTTGCTATCTATATTAATAACTTCTTCAGGAGTAAATTCACTAATGTCTGTACCAGCTTTTAATAATTCTTTTCCATATACTTCTAAATCTAATTCAGCAATATTTGCAAGTTTTTCAGCAATTATTTTATCTTCTTTTGTACATGTTGGAGATTTAAATAATAATGTATCAGAAATAATTGAACTAACCATTAATGTAGCAATTGTTTTTGTAATTTCAACATCATATTCTTTATACATTTTATAAAGTACAGTAGCTGTACAACCAACAGGTTCAGCTCTATAGTATAATTGGTATGGTGCAATAAAGTTCATTGTATGATGGTCTATTACTTTTAAAATATTAGCATTAGATATATTAGTAGCACTTTGTGTACATTCATTATGGTCTACTAATATTACATTTTGACCATCTTCGATATCTGATATTTCTTCTGGTTTTTCTATTTGTAAATATTTAAATACATATTCTGTTTCTTTATTTATTTTTCCAAGACGTACTGGAATAGCTTCGTTTCCTAATTCATTTTCTAAATTAGCCATTACAATTGATGATAAAATAGAGTCTGTATCTGGATTTTTATGGCCAAATATAAGAGTTTTATTATTAATCATATTTTATTTTCCTCCTTAAAAGATATCTTTTTTTGTTAACACTACCTTATTATACCACAATTAGAAAAATACGTCAATAATTTACATAATGTGATTTAGGGAAAGTTTTACTTGCAAATAATAAAAAGACTTGATACAATAAAACCATTGTGATAGAATTTGCATATAATATAGAAGTAAAGGATGGGAAAAATGTATAATGAATATGAAAATGCAAAAAGTAAATTAGAAAAATTTAATCAAGCAAATTTATTAAATTTATTAAATAGATTAGATGATAGAACAGAATTAGTGAATCAAGTAAATTCAATTAATTTTGAACATATAATGGATTTATATAAAAAAGTTAAAGAACCTAATTACATAGATGTTAATAAAATAGAACATATAAATTATGTAGATAAATCAAAATTATTAGATAAAAATTTAGAAGAATATACTAAAATAGGTGAAGAAATAATAAAAAACGGTCAATATGCTGTTGTAACAATGGCAGGTGGTCAAGGAACAAGACTTGGGCATATTGGACCAAAAGGAACTTTTAAAATAAATGTAAATAAAGAAGAAAAATATTTATTTCAAATAATAGTAGAATCACTTCAAAAAGCAAATAATAAATATAATGTAATTATACCTTGGTATATAATGACAAGTAGTGAAAATAAAAATCAAACAGTAGAGTTTTTAGAAGAAAATAATTATTTTGATTATCCTAAAGAAAAAGTAAAGTTTTTTGTACAAGGAAATCTTCCACTTGTAGATACAAAAGGTGAGTTAATAATTGATAAAAATTGTTTAATAAAAGAAGCATCAGATGGGAATGGAAGTATCTATCAATCTATGAAAAAAGATGGTATTATAGAGGATATGAAGAAAAATAATATAAAATGGATTTTTGTTGGAGGTGTAGACAATATTTTGTTAAAAATTGTTGACCCAGTACTAACAGGTCTTACTATAAAAGAAAATAATAAAATATCTTCTAAATCTGTTGTAAAAACAAATCCTAAAGAAAAAGTAGGGGTATTTTGTAAAATAGCTGGAAAACCAAAAGTTATAGAATACACAGAACTTCCAGAAGATATGGCTTGTAAAAAAGATGTAAATGGTGAACTTGTTTTTGGTGAAGTTAATATATTAAGTCATTTATATTCAATTGAAGCATTAGAAGAATTATCAAATAAAAAATTACCATATCATGTAGCATTTAAAAAAGCAAATTATTTAGATAATAACAATAATTTTATACAAGTAGATAAGCCAAATGCATATAAATTTGAAGCATTTATTTTTGATGCCTTTGAAGAATATGAAGATATGAGTATATTAAGAGTAAAAAGGGAAGAAGAGTTTGCACCAATAAAGAATGCAGAAGGACCAGATAGTCCAGAAACAGCATGTAAGCTTTATAATAATTTTATAAAATTACAAAATAAATAAATGCCTAAATTTGTAAATAAAAAGTATTGCAATTTAATAATAAATTATCTACAATTAATTCATAATTTAGAAAAAGAATAAAAAATTTGTAAGGAAATCTATGCAATTATAACAATTTATGAACTTATAAAGTTTATAAGTTGTTTTTTTTGCTCTGTGTCAATACTTGGAGTGCAACATATGAAACGTGTTTTGTACTAGTTTTTTGTTTAAAATAAGGCACATAAAAATTAACTAAAATAGGCAATTTTGAGCATTTCAAATAAATGGCTCTATAACTATAGTTGGAGTTTATACACACTCCAACTATAGTTATAGAGCATTAGATATAAGCCAAAAACAAAATGATTATCTTATTTATGATATTTTAATCTACTCTTTTATCTTGTCTTGAATTTTCAGGTTTTGAGCATAGTCTTTCATACTCTTTACATTTTATTTTATATTCTAATTGCATAGATAGATACCTATAATACATATATGCTTGTTCATATTGCATTACAGGATTAAACATAGGATTTTCCATTCCGAGGAAAATCAGAGTTTGCCTCAAAATTCATATAAGGTGGAGGAAAACCTCCAAAATTATTAAAGTCCATATTTCGCTCCATAAAACTAAAACCTCCTTGAATAAACTTATATTAATAAATAGTATTCAAAAATATATTAAATATGAAAATGTATTAGATATTTTATCTATAAAATGCAATATAAATCACTTTTATTACTAATTCATTATATTAATTAAAATAAATTTATATATAATTTAGTATGTAATATATTTTGAATTAATTAAAAAGTTTTTTATCTATTTTATTTCTATATGACCTTTTTGTTATTAATGAATTTTTTTGATTTTTTTTATTAATTATATAAACATACATACATAATATTATACCTATAAAGAAATAAACAATTGTTGATATGTTGCTAATATTATAGTTAATACTATTTGAGTGATTTGCAAATACATTTTCTATATCAAAATTAAAGAAAGGAATATTTTTTATAGCAATATAAGTATAAAAAGACGCAAATAGTCCTTGCATTAATTTACCTATTATATATGGTTTAATAGAAAGGTCTGATTTAGATGTTATGCTAAGTACTTGAAGTAATATTGAAAGACCTCCAAATCCAAGTAAAAATGCACAAAGAATTATATTTGGTGATATTAATTTGCTATTTAATGTACTAGCTAGTTTTACACCATTTGTTAATTCTACAATTCCTGTAACAAAACCAGATGCAAGATGTGTATCAATATTAAGGTATTTAAAAATTATACTAACAAAATTTGAAAATATATCAATAATATGACTATTTTGCAGAATTGAAAGAATAACAGAAAATAGAACAATAAAGCCTCCAATCATTAGAACAGTAGATATTGCATTATTAATACTTTTTCCTAAGATTTCGCCAAGGTTAGAAAAGGAACAACTAATTGTTTTATTTGTAACTGTATTATTAACATTCTTATTATTTATAGTTTCTACGCTTTTTTTATTAAATCTATCTATTATCCCAAGTAATATTCCAACAGTAATACAAGCAAGTATGTGGGTAATTAAAAGTAAGAATCCTATAGTAGAATTTCCAAATAAAGTAACACCAACAGTTCCTATTATAAAAAGTGGACCAGAATTATTGGTAAAACTTAGCATTCTTTCCCCTTCAGATTTTGTACAAATACCATCTTGTCTAAGTTTTGTAACAATTTTTGCACCAACAGGATAACCACTAATCATACCTATTATAAATGCAAAAGCTCCTTCACCAGGCACATTAAAAATTGGTCGCATGAATTTATTTAATACTTTTCCTATATAGTTTATTATGTTAGTATATGATAATAGTTCTGTAGCAATAAAGAATGGAAGAAGTGATGGGACAACAGCGGTTGCCCATAATAATAAACCATCTTTTGCAGAACTTAGATTTGTTTTGGAAAAAATAACTAAAAGTAATGTAAAAATTAAAAAAGTAATAGGAAGTATGTTTCTTTTTAATGAAATAATATAAAAGTTTGATTTTCTCATAAATTTTTCAATGTATCCTTTCTTACATTATTAATAAATTATATTCAAACAGTCTCATTCTTTAGCAAAATATAATTTATATAATCATATTATATTGGTTTAAAAAATATGATTATAGTATTGAAAGTTATGTAAAATTTGTATATAATGTTAGGGTAAAATTTAAAGAAATATGGTCTCAAATAGCAATATTAGTGCTAAATTTTATGAAGATTAAAATATATGAAAGAAAGTGGTAATAATGGAATATGTATATATACCAGAGGGGGTATGTTCTCAGAGGATGATATTTAATATAGAAAATAATATAATAAAATCACTAAAAATAATTGGTGGTTGTGCTGGAAATACAGTAGGGCTTAGTAAAATGTTAGAAGGACAAAATATTGATGAAGTTATAAAAAGATTAAAAGGTATTCCTTGTGGATATAAAGGAACTTCTTGTCCAGATCAAATTGCTAAAGCATTAGAAAAATTTAAAGAAGAGGTTTAATGTAAAATGAATTTTTTATTGCATGATTTAGGGAATTTACCTTTATTTGCATCATATTTAAAAGGAATTAATAAAGGCTCGGTATTGGTATCGGGTCTATCTGATGTTGCAAAAGTTCAAATAGCATGTGCAACAAATGAGTTTTCTAATAAGCCAGTATGTATTATTACATATAATGAATTACAGGCTAAAAGAATTATAAATGATTTAAAATTTTTTGAAGATAATGTTAAATTTTTTCCTAAGAGAGAAATTGTAACATATGATTTTGCATGTGAAAGCAAAGATTTGCCATATGAGAGAATAGAGGTTTTAAAAAGTATTGAAAGTGGAAGTACAAAAATAGTTGTAACAACAATAGAAGCTATAATTCAAAATATGATTTCTAAACAATCTTTATATAAAAATATTATAAATCTAAATGTAGGTGTAGAAATTTCTTTAGAGAAACTTAAAAATAAATTAATAAAACTTGGATATGAAAGGGTAGAACTTGTAGAATCTAGGGGGAGTTTTAGTGTTAGAGGTGGAATTATAGATGTAGCTATTTCTGAAAATGAAGGCATTAGAATAGAGTTTTGGGGTGATGAAATAGATTCAATAAGAATTTTTAAACTTTCGTCTCAAAGATCTATCAAAAATTTAGATAGTACATGCATATATCCTGCTCATGAGTTTATATTAGAAAAATCTTTAGAAGAAGTTATAAATAATATATTAGAAGAATCTATAGAAAATATAGGTATACAAGAGATTATTAATTCTGATATAGAAGAAATTAGAGAAGGAAATTATTTTAGTAAAATAGATAAATATTTTAATTCTTTTTATTCAGAAAAAAATAATTTCTTAGACTTTTTACCAAAAGATACAATTATATTTTTAGATGAGGATTCTAAAATTTCTAAAAGAATAGAAAATATAATAGAAGATAATAAAAATCTAGTAAATAGCTTAATAGAAAAAAATAAAGTTGTGCCAGATTCTATAAAAAATATAAGTGAGTACCAACAAAATATTAAATGGGATAGACTTATATATTTAGAAAAACAAGATATATCAAATAAAAAGAATAGTGAAAGAGAATATCATTTTCATTATAGAGAAGTTAATTTCTTTAAAAGTGAAACAAGTATGCTTATAGATGAATTGAAATCTGCTGTAGATAGTAAAAAGAAGGTTGTGTTATTGGGTGGAAATGAAAGTAGTGCAAGGAAAATGTCACTTTTACTTGCAGAAAATGATATTCCTCATATGTATAATGAAAAACCAGAAGAAAATAGCTTAAAAGAAGGAGTTTGTTTGGTAACAAAAGGGGCTTTGTCAGCAGGTTTTGAGTGTTATGATTTAGATTTATTAGTTATTAGTAGTGAAGAATTTTTTAATAATGAACATAAAAAAAGAAAACAAAGTCAGGCTTTTAGAGATGGAGAAAAGGTTGTATTTGCAGATTTAAGAATAGGAGATTTTGTTGTTCATAAATTTCATGGAATTGGACAGTTTATTGGTGTAAATACAATTGAAGCTGATAATGTAACAAAAGATTACATTAAAATAAAATATAAAAATGATGATGTTTTATATGTTCCAACTAATAATTTAGATACAATTAGAAAGTATATTGGTAGTGAAGAAGTAGCACCAAGACTTAATAAACTTGGTGGAAGAGAATGGGACAATACAAAAACAAAAGTTAAATCTAATTTAAGAGAAGTGGCAAGAGAGTTAATAGAATTATATGCAAAAAGACAAAAAGTAAAAGGATATGCTTTTTCAAAAGATACCGAATGGCAAAAGCAGTTTGAGGAAAGCTTTCCATATTCTGAAACAGATGACCAATTAAGATGTATTGAAGAAACTAAAAAAGATATGGAAAATGAAAAGCCAATGGATAGACTTCTTTGCCGGAGATGTTGGATATGGAAAAACAGAGGTAGCAATAAGAGCTGCTTTTAAGGCTATAATGGACCAAAAACAAGTTGCATATTTAGTGCCTACTACAGTTCTTGCAAATCAACAATATGAAGAATTTAAAACTAGAATGGAAGGTTTTGCTGTTAATGTTGAACTATTAAATCGTTTTAGAACTAAAAAAGAGCAAGATGAAGTTATAAAAAAATTAAAACTTGGTGAAGTGGATTGTGTGGTTGGTACACATAGAATTCTTAGTAAAGATGTAGAGTTTAAAGATTTAGGGTTATTAATAATAGATGAAGAGCATCGTTTTGGTGTAAAAGATAAAGAAAAAATAAAGGGATTAAAAAATAGTGTTGATGTACTTACAATGACTGCAACTCCAATACCTAGAACACTTCATATGTCAATTGTTGGTGTAAGAGATATGTCTGTTATATATGAACCACCACATAATAGAAGACCTGTTCAAACATATGTATTAGAATATGATGATGAAATTATAAAAGAAGCTATTACAAAGGAACTAGAAAGAGATGGTCAAGTTTTTTATTTATTTAATAATGTAGAAGGAATAGATAAAAAAGCTACATTTATTTCAGAGCTTGTACCAGAATCTAAAGTTGCATATGCACATGGAAAAATGACAGGTAAACAGTTAGAAGATATAATGATGAGATTTATAAATAAAGAAGTAAATGTATTAATTTGTACTACAATATTAGAATCTGGAATTGACATCCCAAATGCAAATACAATTATTGTAGAAAATGCAGATAGATTAGGTTTGGCACAACTTTATCAAATAAGAGGAAGAGTTGGTAGAGGTGACAAACAAGCATATGCATATGTTACATATAGACGTGATAAGCTTTTAACAGAGGTTGCAGATAAAAGATTAAAAGCAATTAAGGAATTTACAGAATTTGGCTCTGGATTTAGAATTGCAATGAGAGACTTAGAGATTAGAGGGGCAGGAAGTTTACTTCGGAGAGATACAACATGGACATATGGAACAAGTTGGTTATGATACATATTGCAAATTATTAGATGAAGTAGTAAAAGAAATGCAAGGTGTAAAAATAGAAGAAGAAAAAGATGTTCAAATAGATATGAACATATCAAGTTTTATTCCAGATGAATATATTGAAAATAGCAGTCAAAAAATTGAAATTTATCAAGATATTGCAATTAGCAAAAATGAAGATGACTTGATAGAAGTAACAGATGAAATAATAGATAGATATGGAAATATGCCAAAAGAAGTAGAGAATTTAATAGAGATTGCTAGAATAAAGAGACTATGTAAAGAATCAAATATTTTAAAAATTGTACAGAGAAAAGATACAGCAGTTTTCTATTTTGATGTAGAAAGTTTTAATATGGAAATTATAGATTTATTAATAAAAGAGTACAGAAATTCAATTAAATTTTCTCCTGGAAGAGAGCCATATATTACATTAAATCTATATACAACTTCTGAAGAAAAGATTATAGAAAAAGTTAAAGAGTTTTTAAAAAATTGTTTAAATAAAGTTACTACTAACTAAAAAATATGAATGTAAATTAATAAAAAAGTGAATAATATATGTAAAGAGGAGTTTGTATGCAAGTAATAACAAGTAAAGAAAATGATTTTATTAAAAAGATAAAAAAATTAAAAGATAAAAAATATAGAGATGAAGAAAATTGCTATATAATTGAAGGTATTAAATTAGTAAAAGAAGCAATAGAAGAAAATCAAAATATAAAGTCTATTGTGATTTGCGAAGACTGTATAAATGATGAAAGCATAGATCAAAAAACTTTATATGAAGTTGCAAAATATGATTGTACTTATGTAAGTGAGAAAGTATTTGGATTTATAACAGATGTTTCTAATCCACAAGGAATTTTGGCAGTACTTGAAAAAAATAATCATAGTGATAAAATGAATTATTCAGAAGATATAATAGTTGTGCTTGATGGATTGCAAGACCCAGGAAATTTAGGTACAATTTTAAGAACTATAGATAGTGCTAATTTAAAACAGGTTGTTGTATCAAAAGATACAGCAGACGTATATAATCCAAAAGTTGTAAGGTCAACAATGGGAGCAATTTTTAGGGTTAATATTATAGAAAGTAAAAATTTAGTAGAAAGTTTACAAAACTTAAAAGAAAACGGATATGAAACAATTGTTACTGCACTAGATACTAAAAATAGTGTATATGATATAGAGTATAAGAAAAAGGTTATTGTTATTGGAAATGAAGCAAATGGTGTATCGAAAGAGGTTAAAGAATTTGCAGATTATAAAGTAAAAATTCCAATGCTTGGCAAAACAGAGAGTTTAAATGCATCTGTAGCTGCAGGAATTATGATTTATGAATATGTAAGAGGTGTGGTTAAAGGAAATCGTTTTAAATAAATAAAAGATAAAATTTTCTGAATTATTATTTGTAACTAAAATAGTTGATTCGGAAATTTTTTTATGTTACTATTGATTGTGAAGGTTAGTGAGGGATATTTAATGAATTTAAGAAAAGAAATAGAAAAATATGTACCATATGATGAAGTAGAAGCAAAAGATAAAGAAGTAATTCTAAAATATATGGACACTTTTGATAATTTGTTAGTAAGAGATAACGAGTTTGCTCATTTCACAGCTTCAAATTGGATAGTTAATAAAGAAAGAACAAAGGTATTAATGATATATCATAATATTTATAAAACGTGGGCATGGACTGGTGGACATAGTGATGGAGAAGAAGATTTATTAAAAGTAGCATTAAAAGAAGCTGAAGAAGAGACTGGGATTAAAAATTTTAAGGTATTGAGTAATGGAATTTATAGTTTAGAAATTCTAGGAGTAAATGCACATGAAAAAAGAGGAAAGCGTGTTGCTACTCATTTACATTTAGATTGTTGTTTTTTACTAGAAGCGGATGAAAAAGATGTGATAAGAATAAAAGAAGATGAAAATAGTGGAGTACAGTGGATGAATATAGAAGATGTAGTGAAAAATATACATGAAGAACAAATTATTCCAATTTACAATAAATTAAATGATAAGTTAAAAAACATTAAATTATAGTTTAGAAATATATGATAATTTTATTAAATAATCATGAGTGATAATAAAGTTATAGGTAGATACATTAATGAAAATTTGAATATGTTATATAAGGAGAGAAAGATAAATGAATATAATACTTGCATCACAATCCCCAAGAAGAAAAGAGTTATTAGATTTAATGGGATTAAAATATGAAGTAATTGTTAGCAATGCAGATGAAACTTTTGAAGAAGGTTTAACTATAGAAGAACAATCTAAGAGACTTGCATATATAAAATCAAAAACAGTATTTGAACAAACAAGTGGAGATAGAATTGTAATTGGTTCAGATACAATGGTTTTAAAGGATGGAAAGATATATGAAAAGCCAGTAGATAATGAAGATGCAAAAAGAATGTTAAAAGAACTTAAAAATTCAAAAGTGCAAGCAATTACTAGTTTAGCTGTTTTAGTACAAGCAGGAGAATTATATAAAGAATATATAGATTACGATATTGTAGATATTTATATAAAAGATATGAGTGATGATGAAATCGATAATTGGATTAAAATTGGTAAACCATTAGATAAAGCAGGAGCATTTGCTGTTCAGACTAGTTTTTGTGTATTTATAGAGAAAATAGTTGGAAATCATACTACTGCTATTGGTTTACCAACACATAAGTTATATGATTTTATAAAAGAATATATAAGTTAAATAATAGCCAAAAAGTTTTAAACACAAAGATATTGGTTAAAAAATATAAATCCACTAAAATTATGGTATAAACCATTGAATTTTAGTGGATTTTTGATATAATAATACAAACTTAAAGGTAGTAATAATTAAAAAAGTATAAATTGCTATCTAAAAAATAAAAAAGGAGATAAGAATGAAAAATAAATATAGAGACCATAATTGTGGAGAATTAAGTATTAAAAATGTTGGAGAAACTGTTAAACTTGCAGGTTGGGTTCAAAGAATAAGAAACTTAGGTGCAATGAAATTTATAGATTTAAGAGATGAATTTGGAATAACTCAGGGCGTTATATCAGATTCAGTAACAGTTAAAGAAGAATTAGTAACAGAATGTGTAATTTCTGTATGTGGAAAAGTTGTAGAAAGAACAAATAAAAATAATAAAATTCCTACAGGAGAAATAGAAATAGAAGTAAATGAAATAGAAGTATTAGGAAAATGTAAAAATGTACTTCCTTTTGAAATTAATTCAGAAAAAGTAGATATTTCATCTGTAAGAGAAGATTTAAGATTAGAATATAGATTCTTAGATTTAAGAAATGATAAAATACATAATAATATTTTACTTCGTTCTAAAATAATGAAATCATTAAGAAATAAAATGGATGAATTAGGATTTACAGAAATACAAACACCAATCTTAGCTAATTCATCACCAGAAGGAGCAAGAGACTTTTTGGTGCCAAGTAGATTACATCCAGGAGAGTTTTATGCACTTCCACAGGCACCACAACAATTTAAACAATTACTAATGGTTTCAGGATTTAATAAATATTATCAAATAGCACCATGTTTTAGAGATGAAGACCCAAGAGCAGATAGAGCGCCAGGCGAATTTTATCAATTAGATTATGAAATGAGTTTTGCAACCCAAGATGATGTTTTTGAAGTAGCAGAAAATGTTGTTCCATATGTATTTAACGAAAACACAACTTGGAAAGTAGATGAAGGCCCTTTTGTACGTATTCCATACTTAGAAGCAATGGAGAAATATGGTATAGATAAACCAGATTTAAGAAATCCATTAATTATACAAGATGGAACAAACATTTTTGCAAATACTGAGTTTAATGCATTTAAAGGAAAAACCATAAAAATAATAATTGTTCCAAATGGAGCATCTCAAGGACGTAAGTTCTTTGATGGTATGGACACATTTGCAAAAGAAGAAGCGGGAGCAAAAGGTTTAGCATGGGTTAAAATAGATGAAAATGGAGAGTATATTGGAGGTATTTCTAAATTTATAACTGAAGAAGTTAAAATTGGACTTCAAAACATGGGTGTTAAAGTAAATGATAGTATTTTCTTTGTTGCAGACGAATTTAAAGTAGCTCAAAAAATAGCAGGACTTGTTAGAATAGAACTTGGAAAACGTTTAGATTTAATAGAAAAAAATGTTTATAAATTCTGTTGGATTGTAGATTTTCCAATGTATGAATTATCAGATGAAGGCACAATAGATTTTAATCATAATCCGTTTTCTATGCCACAAGGTGGAATGGAAGCTTTAGAAAATATGAACCCATTAGATATTTTAGCATATCAATATGATTTAGTATGTAATGGTTATGAAATGGCATCAGGTGCTGTTAGAAATCATAATCCAGAATTAATGGTTAAAGCATTTGAAATTGCAGGATATACAGAAGATGATGTTAAATTAAAATTTGGAGCACTTTATAATGCATTCCAATATGGAACACCACCACATGCAGGTGCTGCACCAGGTTTAGATAGAATGGTAATGTTAATTTCTGATAGTCAAAATATAAGAGAAGTAATAGCTTTTCCTAAAAATAAAAAAGCAAGAGATTTATTGATGAAAGCACCATCTAAAGTATCTAAAGAACAATTAAAAGATGTTCATATAAAAGTTGATGAATAAGAGTAAATTAACATATAAAATATAGATGGATATACTATAAAAATTAATAGTAATAAAAATGATAAAATTTGACAAAAAACTATTGACCACACAAATGTTTTGTGGTAATATAAATACAATTTTATTTGCAAAGAGGTGGTTAAATTTATGAACATGTTAGAACAAGTTAATAGTAAAGATATAAAGCAAATAAAAGAAGTAGTTAATGAAATAAAAAACAACCAAGAAAATACAATTAAAATAGTAGAAAAAAATCATAAAACAAATATGAAAAAGTTACAAAAAATACAGGAATATAATGAAATAAGCGATATGACAAACACTGTTTTTGAATCAAGGATTTCAAGAATAGAGAAATTGCTGGATGATATTTACTCCAAAATCGCATAAAAAACAAGAAACTAAGAAACGATAAAAAGTTTCTTAGTTTTAAAAAAATATTATTACAAAAATAAAAGATATTACTTATTTATTACAATGTGGATACTAACTATTTATTTTTTTATTGTATAAAATAAATCATTAGAGTAAAATTTGGTCAAAATATAAAACATTATATGGTACTTATTTGTATTAATATTAGATACATATTTTATAGAAAGTAAAGGAGATACATATGAGAAAATTAAAATTTTTTATAGCACTATTTATAGCAAAAATAAGTATGAAAATTCTAAAATTATTAAAAAAGAATGCAACAGATTTTCCAGGAAGGATTGCATTAAAACTATGTAAGGATTTTATCAAACAAATTCAGAAACCAGAAATAATAATTGGTGTAACAGGAACAAATGGAAAGACTACAGTATCAAATTTTATAGATGATATATTAATAGATAATGGTTATTCTATTATAGAAAATAAACTTCGGTTCTAATATTAAATCTGGAATTACTACAAGTTTAATTAATGGAGTATCTATTATAGGAAAGGTAAAAAAGAAAATTGCTGTATTAGAAATAGATGAAAGAAGTTCAAGAATAGTATATCCATATCTAAAACCAACATATTTAATATGTACTAATTTATTTAGAGATTCATTAAAAAGAAATGCACATACAGAATTTATATATAGTATTATTAATGATAATTTACCAAAAGAAACTATATTAATACTAAATGGTGATGATCCTATTTGTAGTAGTTTAGGTAAAGAAAATAAAAAAATATTTTTTGGAATAGATAAAATTTCAGAAGATACAATAGAAAGTGAAAATATTGTAAGAGATATTATAATTTGTCCAAATTGTTTTTCAAAATTAGAATATGATTATTATAGATATCATCATATAGGTAAAATGCATTGTCCAAATTGTGATTTTAAAACACCAGAAATAGACTATTTATGTACTAATATAGATGAAGAAGAAAGAAATATAACAATTAAAGAAAAAGGAATAGTCGAGAATTATCCACTAATATCTGATAATATAATTAATATCTATAATATTCTGGCAACAATTACTGTATTAAAGCAAATTGGTATAGATTCTAAAAAGATAAAAGAATCTATGCAAAAATTAAATGTTGTTGAAACCAGATTTAAAAAAGAAGAAGAATCTGGAATAGAAATAGTTATGCATCTTGCAAAAGGTCAAAATCCAATTGCATGTTCTAGAGCATTTGATTATGTGAGAAAACAAAAAGTTAGCAAATGTGTAATATTAATATTGGACGATTTACATGAGGATTCAGAAGTAATAACATGGTATTATGATGCTGATTATGAATTCTTAAATAGTGAAGAAACAAAACAAATTATTGTTGGGGGAAAGAGGTATATGGATACAGTTTTGCGTTTGCTAATGGCAGGTGTACCAAAAGAAAAAATTGTTTATGCTAGAAACGAAATTGAAGCTGTATCTAATATAGAAACAAATGGTATAGAGAAAGTATTTATTTTATATGATTTATATTCACTTGAATTATGTGAAAACGTAAAAAATAAAGTAAAAGAAAAAATAAAAATACAAAAGAAAATGGAGGAGAATAATAATGAAGATAGAAGTTTTATTTCCTGAGCTATGTAATTTGTTTGGTGATATAAGTAATATGAAATATTTACAAAAGTGTTTACCAGATGCAGAATTTATTAATACATCAATAGAAGATATACCATATTTTGCAGAAAATGATGTAAACTTAATTTATCTAGGTCCAATGACAGAAAAAATGCAAGAAAAAGTAATTCAAAAATTATTAGAATATAAAGAAAGAATTCAAGAATTAATAAATAAAGATGTTGTATTTTTATTTACAGGAAATGCAATGCAAATATTAGAAAATTATATTGAGAATGAAGATGGAAGCAAAGTAGAAGGATTAGGAATAATTAATTTACAATCAAAAAGAGACATGTTTAACAGATATAATTGTCTTTTTATAGGACAATTTGATGATATAGAAATAGTTGGATTTAAAAGTCAGTTTACTATGGAATATGGAGAGAATAAAGAAAATTATTTTATAAAGGTAGCTAAAGGTATTGGAATAAATAAAGAATCTAATTTAGAGGGGATACGTATAAGGAACTTTTTTGGAACAAGCTTGCTCGGACCAATATTAATTTTAAATCCTCTTTTCACAAAAAAATTATTAAAATTGATGGGAGTAAATGAACCAAAACTTGCTTTTGAAGAAGAATGTATGAAGACATATGAAATTAGATTAGAAGAATTTAAAAAAATATAGAATGACTGTTTTGCACATTTTACAGCTTATTTAAAAGATAAAACAATGTTTAATATATGTACAAATTTAAAACAATCTTGAAGCGTGTTAGCAACTACTAATGATAGGTTTTATACCATGAAATAAAACCTATCATTAATAATATATAAAAAAATATTGAAAAAACATATGTATTAATTTATAATAAAAAAGAGGTGTAAACGAAATGAGATATGGATTATCAGAAGAAATATATTTACAGATAAAAAAAATAACAAATAAATATTACAAATATCAATTTAAGATTTTTGGTTCTAGAGCACGAGGCGATTATAAAAAAAATTCGGATATTGATATTGCTATATTTGGTGATATAAAAGATGAAGACGAATATAAAATACTAAATGAATTTGATTTATTAGATATTCCATATACATTTGATATTGTCTTTGTGAAGAAAATTACTAAGAAGGAATTTATAAATTCTATTTTAAGAGAAGGAGTAGTATTATAATGGAGAGATTTATGCAAAGAAAAAACGATTTTTTGAATGCATTAGATAGACTTATGGAAGCTCTAAATACAGAAATAAACGATTTAGCGATTGATGGAATATTACATAGATTTGAATTTACATTTGAACTATCTTGGAAAATGGTAAAAGATTACTTAGAATATTTAGGATTAACAGAAAAAACAGGAAGTCCAAGAGAGGTTATACAATTAGGATTTAAACAAGGGATAATAGAAGATGGCGAAATGTGGATACAAATGATGCTTTCAAGAAATTTATTATCTCATTTATATAATGAAGATACATCAAGAGAAATATATGAGAAGATAAAAAATGAATACATAGATTTGTTTGTAAAGTTGAAAGATAAATTTGAAAATATATAAGCATAAGTAAATAAAAAAGTATATGTATTACTTAAATACATATACTTTTTTGATTTTGCTCAAATGTATCTATATACAATCTTGGATTTTTTGAAAAATCATATTAATTGGCATATTTGATTAAAGCTGTAATTGTTATTTTAGTAGGTCATAGAATGTTTTAAATTCATATCCCTCCGATTTTATAAAATTAATAGATTCTTCCAAAACATCATATGTTTTATTAACATCACCTGTATCATGCATTAGAATTACTAAAGTACCTTTGTTTTTAACACTTTTCTTTAGATTAGCTATAAGTTCAGAGTTTGAGTATTTTTTCATAGAATCATTATTTAAAGCATTCCAATCTATATATGTATAATCTATTTCTTCTAAATATTTTATGGCTTTTTTCTTATCAGAATAATGTATTTTACTCATAGAGCCATTTGGGAATCTAAAAATGTGAGAACTATAAGTGTTTTTACCAATAGCTTTTGCAATTTCAGTATCTGTTTCTAATATTTCATTTATAAAGTCTTGTTTGCTTTTATAGAGTTTTGAATTATTATGAGAATAGCCATGATTTGCAATAAAATGGCCATCTTCATATGCTTGTTTTACAAGCTCTGGATATTCTGCTACATGTTTTCCAACAACAAAAAAGTTTGCAAGTATATTATTTTGTTTTAATATTTCTAATACTTTTGGGGTAACAATTTTACTTGGGCCATCATCAAAAGTTAGATAAGCAGTTTTCTCTGTGTTTTTACATATATTTTGTATCTTTTTTATTATTTCATCAGATAAATATTTTTCTGTTTGATTTGCATTACTATTATTATTGTCTAGGTAAATAAATAGAATTACAGAAAAAAACAGAATAATTAGAAAAATATATGAAAGTCTTTTTATAGTTTTTTTATTCATAATTAAAAGTTTCATGATAATATCACCTATAATATATATATGATATTATAAAATGAATTATTATTTGTAACATTTGTAAAAATGAAAAAGGAAAAACTGCTTGAAAATTTTTAGCTTGTATGATATAAAAAAATAGAATAAATATCAGAAAGAAAGAATAGAGAAAAATGAAAAACATAAAAGATTATAATTTGGAAGATTTAAAAAAAGAGATAGTAAATATTGGAGAAAAGAGTTATAGGGCAGAGCAAATTTTTAAATGGCTGTATGTAGATAAAGTAACAAGTTTTGATGATATGAATAATCTTTCTTTAGAATTAAGAGAAAAATTAAAAATGAATTTTTCAATTTGTAATTTCGATATATTAAAAAAGCAAGAGTCATCAGATGGAACAAAAAAATATCTATTTGATGTTTTAGATGGTAATGCAATAGAAACAGTTTTAATGGAATATCATCATGGAAAAACAATATGTGTATCATCACAAATTGGATGTAAAATGGGGTGTAAATTTTGTGCATCAACTGGAATTAAATTTATTAGAAATTTAAGTTCAGGAGAAATTGTAGAGCAAATTTTAGCAGTAGAGCAAGATACCAAATCTAATATTTCAAATGTTGTTTTTATGGGAATTGGAGAGCCTTTAGATAATTATGATAATGTAATAAATGCAATTAGAATAATGAATAATCCTAAAGGATTAAATATAGGAGCAAGACATATAAGTATATCTACAAGTGGATTAGTACCAAGAATCTATGATTTAGCAAATGAGAATATACAATGTACATTATCTATATCATTACATGCAACTAATAATGAAAAAAGAAGTGAAATGATGCCTGTTAATTTAAGATATAATATAGAAGAATTAATGAAGGCATGTAAGGATTATATAAAAATAACTAATAAAAGAATTTCTTTTGAATATGCATTAGCAAAAGATAATAATGATAATTTGCAAGATGCAAAAGAGCTTGTTAGTTTATTAAAAGGTATGATTTGTCATGTTAATTTAATACCAATAAATAAAATAGAAAATGGTAAATTTACTAAAAGTACAAATGAAAACATAATAAAATTTAGAGATTATTTAAATTCAAAGGGAATTGTAGCAACAATACGAAGAGAGTTAGGTTCTGATATTGATGCAGCATGTGGACAATTAAGAAGGAAGAACTTAAAATAGGGGGAGTATATGAAAGTTTTTGCTAAATCAGATGTAGGAAAAGCAAGAGAAATGAATCAGGATTATTATTATATATCAGGTCCAGAAGAACAAATAAAATTATTTATTTTGGCTGATGGAATGGGTGGATATAACGGTGGAGAAATTGCAAGTAGTCTTGCAACTACTTCTGTAAAAAATTATATTACTAACAATTTTTACAAAATAGAACATGATAAAGAAAGTATATTAAAACTAATAAAAAATGCTGTAGAATATGCTAATATGATTGTATATGAAAAGTCTAAAGAAAATAAAGAATTAGAGGGTATGGGTACTACTTTAGATGTATGTTTAATATATAATAATAGAGTATATATTGGACATGTCGGAGATAGTAGAGTATATAGAATAAGAAAAGAATTTATTAGAAAATTAACAGTTGACCATAGTTATGTACAAGAGTTAGTAAAAGATGGAACTATAACAAAAGAAGAAGCGTATAATCATCCAAAGAAAAATATGCTTATGAAGGCATTAGGATGTACAGCATATGTTGAGCCAGATGTTATGGTAAAGGGGTTTATAAAAGATGATATTTTACTAATGTCATCAGATGGATTAACAAATATGCTAAAGGATGAAGAAATATATAATATTATAAAAGATAATCCAGAATTAGCTTCAGAAAAATTAGTAGAAAGAGCAAATGAGCTTGGTGGATATGACAATATTACAGTTGTAATAATATTATAAGGGAGAGTTTTATATGATTTTAGAAGGTAAAATAATAGGTAATCGATATGAAATAATAGAAAAGATAGGAAATGGACGGTATGGCTACAGTATATAAAGCAAAATGTCATGTTCTTAATAGATATGTAGCTATAAAAGTATTAAGAGATGAATTTACAACAGATGATGAATTTATTAAAAGATTTAATTCAGAAGCTCAGGCTGCTGCGAGCTTAACACATCCTAATATTGTATCTATTTATGATGTAGGAAATGAAGAGAATTTATATTATATAGTAATGGAATTAATTCAAGGGAAAACATTAAAACAAATTATTTCAGAAGATGGAACACTTCCTTGGAAATGGTCCGTTAATATTGCAATACAAATAGCTTCTGCTTTGGAAGTTGCACATAAAAACAATATTGTACATAGAGATATAAAACCTCATAATATTATCATAACAGAAGATGGAATAGCAAAAGTTACAGATTTTGGAATAGCAAAGGCTGTTTCAAATTCTACAATTACTGCATTTGGAACTACTATTGGTTCTGTACATTATTTTTCACCAGAACATGCAAGAGGAGGATTTACAGATGCTAAGTCAGACTTATATTCTTTAGGTGTAGTTATGTATGAAATGTTAACTGGTAGAGTCCCTTTTGATGCAGATACTCCAGTTTCTATTGCTTTAAAACATATGCAAGAAAAAGCAGTTGAACCAATAAAGTTAAATCCTGCAATTCCATTTGCAATAAATCAAATTATAATAAAAGCTATGCAAAAAGAACAAAATTTAAGATATCAATCTGCAACAGAGATGTTAAGAGATTTAAGTTTAGCATTAAAAAATCCAGATGGCAATTTTGTAGTAGAGCATAATTTTGATGCAACACTTACACAAAGAATACCAACAATTAATAGTGAGGTTTTACATAGAGAGCAAAGGGAAGATATTAAAAACAAAAACAAAGATGTAGGTTATTTTAATAACCATCCAAAAGCTAAAATTGCTATGTTTATTTTAATATTTGTATTAGTTTGTGCATTAGGTTTTGGTATACCATACTTTCTAATTGTTGGACTAAACAAGGCTCCAGAAAATGTAGATATGCCAAATATTACAGGGTTAACTTTACAAGAAGCAGAAGCTAAATTAAAAGATATAAAAGTTACATATCAAATAACATCAGAAGAATATAATAATGAAATAGAAAAAGGAAAAATTATTTCGCAAGACCCACCAGCAGGATATAAAGTTTTAGAAAAAAGTACTATATCAATAGTTATAAGTAAAGGAACAGAACTTGTTAAAGTTCCAAAACTAGCTGGAAGTACATTTGAAGAAGCTGAAAGTAGTTTAAATGATGTTAATTTAAAGATAGAAAAAATTGAAGAAACTAGTCAAAAAATACAAGAAGGTATTGTAATAAAACAAGAGCCAAAAGAAAATACAGAAGTTAAGGCAGGTGAAACTGTAAAAGTTTATGTAAGTAAAGGAACAGGAATTAAAAAAATAGCAGTTCCTTCAGTTATTGGAGAAGCAGAAGAAAATGCTAAAAAAAGTTTAACTGAAGCACGGATTTGAAGTTTCTGTTACATATGAAGAAGATACTAAAAAATCTAATGGAGTGGTATTAAAACAGAGTTTGGAAGTAGGAAAAACAGTAGATGAAGGAAGCAAAATTGTAATTACAGTAAATAAATTAGCAGAAATAAAAAAAGGAACAGTTAATGTAAATGTAAAATCAATTACAAAATATAAGCCAGAAGTTGATGAAAATGGAGAAGAAATCCCAGCAGATGAAGTAGAAGTTATGGTAAAAGTAACATCTGCTGGAACAGAAGATACTGTATATAAAAAGAAAATTGGAAAAGATACAGAAAATATAAATTTAACAGTTCAAGGAGTAGGAACAATTACAGTTAAAGTGTATGTTTCAGGAATTTTAGAAAGACAAACTCAAATGAACTTAAATGATGCAAATACAGTTTGGACAGCAGAATAAATGACAATAAAGAAATTTGTGCACATAATGAATGTAAGAATGTGCACAATTTTTTTTAAAATAAACATTAAGAACATGGCTAAATATCCATAAGAACTATTTTCAAGTTAGGATATACTTTTAATTTTATATTTAACTTTGTACCAAAATAGTAAATTCAAAAATAAGAAAAGGAGAAAATAAATAGTGACAAAAGGAATAATTATTAATAATATTTCTAATATGTATCAAGTAGAGATTGATAATAAATTAATTAATTGTAATGCAAGAGGAAAGTTAAAAAAAGACGATATAACACCTGTTGTAGGAGATGTAGTAGAAATAGACATTATAGATGAAGAAAAATTATTAGGAATTATAAATAATATAGAGAATAGAAACAATTATATTAAAAGACCTAAAATGGCAAATTTGTCACAAATAATTTTTGTGGTTTCTATAAAAATGCCAAAAACAGATTTGTTATTATTAGATAAACAAATAGCATATGCAGAATATAAAAGTATAAAGCCTATTATTTGTATAAATAAAGTAGATTTAGATGAAAAAGAACTAGCTGATGAAATAGAAAAAATATACAAAAATATTGGTTATACAGTTGTAAGAACAGTTGCAAATAAAGGAATTGGTGTAAACAGTTTAGAAAATATTTTGAAGAATAATATTACAGCATTTTCTGGAAATTCAGGTGTGGGAAAGTCTAGCTTAATTAATTCATTATTTAGTGATAATTTAACAAAAGAGGGATTAATTAGTAATAAAAATAAAAGAGGAAAAAATACTACTACTTCAGTTAAATTATATAAATTAGATGATGAATCATATATAGCAGATACTCCAGGATTTTCTAGTTTTGAACTTAGTGAAATAGAAAGTAAGGATTTATACAAATATTTTAAAGAATTAAAACAGTATGGTGAAACCTGCGAATTTGTAGGATGTAGTCATATTAAAGAAGAGAACTGTGGAATAAAACAGGGACTTTTAGATGGAAAAATAAGTATAGATAGATATGAAAGATATTGCAAAATCTATAATGAATTAAAAGATAAGGAGGCACATAAATGGTAGAAGTTTCAACATCATTATTATCTGTAAAAAAAGAAGAAATAATAACTGCTATATATGACTTAGAGACTGCTCATACAGACTATTTTCATATAGATGTTATGGATGGAGAATTTGTAGAAAATAACACAGCAAGTTTAATGTTAGAATATAGTGAATATATAAAACAAATATCTAATATACCATTGGATATTCATTTGATGGTTAATGATGTAAAGTCTTATGTAACAAGTTATTTGGGGTTAAATCCAAATATAATTACATTTCATTTAGAAGCATGTAAAAATAAAAATGAAGTAATGGAATTAATAAAGTATATAAAAGATAATAATTGTAGAGTGGGGATTGCTGTAAAACCAAATACAAATTTAAAAGAGGTATATGATTATTTACCATATATACATATGTGTTTAGTAATGACTGTAGAGCCAGGAAAGGGTGGACAAAAATTAATTCCTTCTACTATAGAGAAGATAAAAGAGTTAAATGATTATGTAATAGAAAATGATTTAGAGATAGATATTGAGGCAGATGGTGGAATAAATGTAGATAATATAAAAGAAGCTAGTGATGCAGGTATCAATGTTGCAGTTGTTGGTAGTGGAATTTTGAATTCTGATAATTATGGTGAATATATAAAGAAATTGAAGTAATAATTTAATAAGAAACTTATATTTTAAAAGTATTATTAAAATAGTATAATTATATGGACAATAATTAAAGTAGATATACCAAAATTAAAACAAGATTTACTTAGTATATACAGACAAAGAGGGATTGATAAATAAGTAAAAAAACAAAGAACAGTAGCCTAAAACTGTTCTTTGTTTTTTTACTTATTCTTGTTTTTTTCTTTCAGTCAAAGCTCTTAATATCTTAGGATAAATAGATTCTGCATTAGATTTCCAATTATCTACAATTTCTTTTGCTTGTTCTCTTGAGCCAGCAAATGTTTTTACTTCAAAAACAGTTTCACTATTTTCAACTATTTTACAAAAAACAATATAATTATTTTCGCTACGAGGTGTATATTCAGCTACTACAGAGTATTCTTCTTCTGTACTTTCTAATTCTTTTTTTAAATTTGTATCTGCTTTTAATTTTATAATACCTGGAAGTATGTCCATAGTAAGTGCAAGAGTGTTTTTTCCACTTTCAGTAATTTCATAAACACTTCCGACTTTCTTTATGATAATTTACTACAAATTTTGTTTCTATTAAATCTAAAAGAAATTGTTGAAAATAGAAATAATTCATATCAAGTGCAGATAGCACTAATTTATAAAGGCTATCATTTGTTAATGGTTTATTTACTTTGTTTAATATATATAAAATTAATACTTTATTTTCAGCTAAAGCTTCACTATCAGAGGTTAACATCAATTTTATTCAACTCCTTGTATATTGTAACATTTAAATTAATTTTTAAGAATTATATCATAAAAGAAAATAAAATACTATTATTTTATAAAGAAAAATAATTTTAATATTGATAGTGGAACGAAAATGGTAATTAACATAGATTTTTATTGTTATTTTATATAAATATTTAAAATTAATTATTAAAATAATAATAAAGAAGTAGATTAAGTTTATTTAATTAGTTTGTATATAAAATTGTATTATGGATATAATTTATATAAAAAATTGGGGATAAAGGAGATGTTACAAAAGATGGATAGAAAAGTAAGAGTTGTTCAATTTGGTACAGGAAAGATGTCTGTTTATACAATGAGATATGTAGAGGAAAAAGGTGGAGAAGTAGTAGGTGCAATTGATGTAAATCCAAGTGTTATAGGAAAGGATATAGGCGAAATAATTGGCACAGAATACAAAAATGTGAGTGTAACAAGCTTAAATAATGCAGAGGAAATGCTAAAACAGGCAAAACCAGATATATGTATTGTTACAACAATGAGTTTATTAAAAGATGTAGAAGATTCACTTATGTTATGTGCAAAATTAGGGATAAATGCAATTACTACATGTGAAGAAGCATTTTATCCATGGAACTCTAATCCAAAAGTTACAAAAAGTATAGACAAACTTGCAAAACAAAATGGATGTACTATAACAGGAAGTGGTTATCAAGATATATATTGGGGACAATTAATTAGTTCTATTGCAGGCTCTACACATAAAATTACAAAAATAAAAGGTAGTTCAAGTTATAATGTAGAAGATTATGGTATAGCATTAGCTAAGGCACATGGAGCAGGTCTTACATTACAAGCTTTTGAGGAGAAAATTGCTTCAGCAGATAATATTGAAGATGAAGAAAGGAAAATGTTAATAGAGCAAGGAGAGTTTATGCCATCATATATGTGGAATGTAAATCGGATGGATTTGTTCAAAATTAGGGTTAACTGAAATCACTCGGAACTCAAAAGTGTGTACCACAAACATATAAAGAAGATATTTATTCTTCTACACTAGATATGACAATTAAAGCAGGAGATGCTACAGGAATGAGTGCTGTTGTTACAACAAATACAAAAGAAGGTATTATAATTGAAAGTGAATGTATAGGTAAAGTCTATTCTAAAGAAGATTATGATAAAAATGAATGGACTATATATGGTGAGCCAAATACATCGATAGTGGTTGCAAGGCCTTCTACAGTAGAATTAACTTGTGCAAGTGTAGTTAATAGAATACCTGATGTAATAAATTCTGCTCCAGGATATGTTACAACTGAGAAATTTGGAGAATTAAATTATAGGGTAAAACATTTAAATGAGTATGTAAAATAAATATATTAAAATATTCAGAAAGTAAATATTATTAAAATCAAAGATGACTACAAAGATAAATTGCAGTCGTCTTTTTTTTTGAATTTATGTACAAGGTTACTGGTTCATTATACATGCTGAAATGTATTTTATCATACTATAATAGATTAGATTTGCCTTTTAAAACAAACTTGTTTCTGTAAGTAATATAAGGCTTATTGTGACTTTACAAAAATGTTGTTTACTTTTGTATATACATACATAATACTGTTAAAAAATTTACAATAAAATTTTATATAGTGTTATAAATAGACTTTTCTTTTTTGATTTTTTGTAGTAAAATTGTAACAAATTAACTAAAATAAGGAGGAAACAAAATTGGTTAATATTGGTATAATTGGAACAGGAGTAGGTATAAGAACATATTTTAATACACTTAAAAGACTAGAAAGGTGTAAAAAATAATATTCCTTTTTTTATAAGAAGTAAACTTGCAATAGAATACATTAGAAATAACATAAAATAAACTAGAAAAATATTAAAGATACTAAAAAAGTTGCAAAAATGACCAATTAGTATAGTGACTTTTTGCAAAATTTATTATATAAATAATAATAGATTTTTTATATAATAGATTAAATGCATAAAAAGAAAGGTTTAAATTAATGAATTTTATAGAAAATATTAAAGAAAAGGCAAAATCAAATAAACAAACAATAGTATTGCCAGAAGCTACAGATGTACGTATATTAAAGGCTACAAAAATTGTAGTAAATCAAGGTATTGCAAATATCATTTTAGTAGGAGATAAAGAAGAAATCTACAAAATAGCAAATAAGGAAAATATAGACATCGAAAATATAAAAATAGTTGAACCAAGTAAAGATTCAAGACATGATTTATATGTACAAGAATTTTTGAAGTTAAGTAAAAGATGTAATTACACTAAATTAGAAGCAGATAAATTTATGCAAGACCCATTATATTTTGGAATGATGATGGCTAAATTAGATGAAGCAGATGGATTAGTTGCAGGGGCTACCCACTCAACAAAGCAAATTTTACAGCCAATGATGCAAATATTCAAAACAAAAAATACAAAGTTATTATCCACATTTTTTATTGTAGAACATGAAAATAAAGACTTTGGGAATAAAGATTATACATTTTTATTTTCAGATTGTGCTTTAAATGAAGAACCACGGATATCTTGCTCTTTCAGAAATTGCAAAAGTATCTGCTAGAACATATGAGTGGTTATTTAAGAAGCAAGCAAAAGTGGGATTTTTATCGTATTCTACTTTGGGAAGTGCTAAATCAGCCTCTACAGAAAAAGTTTCAAAAGCAGCTATGCATTTGAAAAAGAAAGTTCCAAATTTAATTTGTGAAGGTGAGTTGCAAATAGATGCTGCAATAATGCCAGAAGTTGCTAAAATGAAATCACCAAATGGAGAATTAAAAGGGGAAGCAAATGTATTAATTTTTCCAGATATAAATGCAGGAAACATCGCATATAAAATTTTTGAAAGATTTTCAAATGTACATATGTATGGTCCAGCATGTCAAGGATTAGAAAAGCCAATTAATGATTTATCAAGAGCATGTAGTGTAGAAAGAGTTTGTGATACAATTGCAATTACAGCTGTACAAGCACAAGAAAAAGATAATATCTAAATAGGGTAATTATTTTATGTTATATAGTAAGCTATACACAAAGGCTGGCTATTTTCAAAGATTCAACCTTTATATTGAATAACATTGGCATAAAATAATAAAGCAAATACAGGTTTATAGGTAAATCCAATATAATAAAAACCTAAATATATTATATAAGGAAAGATAACATGGAAAGAAGAGTTGTAGTAACAGGTATGGGTGCAATAACACCTATAGGAAAAACAGTAGATGAATTTTGGGAAGGTATAAAAAATGGAGATTGTGGTATAGATGAAATTAGTCAGTTTGATACTACAGATTTTAAAGTAAAACTAGCAGGAGAAGTAAAGAATTTTAAACCAGAAGAATATTTTGATAGAAAAGGTGTAAAAAGATTAGAAAGATTTTCTCAATTTGCTATAATTGCATCAAAAGAAGCTATGAAGGATAGTGGAATAACAGAAGAAAATACTGATATGAATAAAGTTGGAGTAATAATTAGTACAGGTATTGGTGGATTAAGAACTATAGAATCTGAAACTGAAGTCTTATTACAAAAAGGACCAGATAGAGTTTCTCCAATGTATATACCAATGTGTATAGGAAATATGGCATCTGGGAATGTATCTATAGAGCTAGGAGCTAAAGGAGAATCTTTTGGAATAGTAACTGCATGTGCAAGTTCTACACATTCTATAGGTGAAGCATATCGTTTAATTAAACATGGATATCAAGATGCTGTTATTGCTGGAGGAGCAGAAAGTACAATTACTCCTACAGGTGTTGCAGGTTTCACTAATATGAAGGCTTTATCTCAAAGCACAGATAAGTTAAGAGCAAGTATTCCTTTTGATAAAGAGAGAAATGGTTTTGTAATGGCAGAAGGTGCTGGTGTTTTAATACTTGAAGATTATGAACATGCAAAACAAAGAGGAGCAAAAATATATGCAGAAATAGTAGGATATGGCGCAAGTTCAGATGCATATCATATTACTTCACCAGCACCAGGAGGAGAAGGTGGTGCTCGTGCTATGGTATCTGCTATAGAAGATGCAAACATAAATAAAGAAGATATAGATTACATAAATGCTCATGGAACATCAACACATTTAAATGATGCTTTTGAAACATCAGCAATAAAAACAGCTTTAGGAGATGCTAGCAAAAAGGTTATGGTTAGTTCAACTAAGGGAAATACAGGTCATTTACTTGGTGCTGCTGGGGCAGTAGAGGCAATTACATGTATAAAAGCAATAAATGATAACTTTGTACCACCAACTATAGGTTATAAAGTGCCAGATGAGGAGTGTGATTTAGATATTGTTCCAAATAAAGGAAGAAATATTGAAATTAAATATGCAATGTCTAATTCGTTAGGATTTGGTGGACATAATAGTTCTGTTGTAATAAAAAAGTATGAAGAATAGAAATATAATAAAGAAGAATTTGTAAAATAGAGGAAAAATAATATAAAGAAGTAAAAGAATAAGTTTATACAAATTTATATAACTCTCGAAAAATATCTGTAAAACCTGAAAAATGTTTTTAGAGGAAATTCCATAAAGACCAGATAAATATACTGGTCAAAAGGTTAGAATTAAATTAATATATAATTTAAAAGATTATAATTATAAAAAATAGGAGGATAAAAAAATGATTTTAAAAGATAAAACAATATTAATAATGGGACTTAGAAACAAATGGAGCATAGCTTATGGTGTAGCAAAATCAGCATATGAGCAAGGAGCAAAACTTGCATTCACATATGTTGGAGAAGAAAATAAAGAAAAAATAGAAGAATTAATTTCTGAATTTGAAGGTGCAAAAGCTTATACATGTGACCAAGCATCTGAAGATGATGTAGTTAGAGAATCTTTAAACAAAATAAAACAAGACTTTGGAAAAGTAGATGGTATATTACATGCAATAGCACATGCTAACACAGAAGATTTAAAAAATGATTTTATAAATACAAGTAAAGAGGGATTTGCGCATGCAAATGATGTTAGTGCTTATTCTTTTGTAGCAATTGCTAGAATTGCAAAAGAAATTGATTTATTAAATGAAAATTCAAGTTTAGTATGTTTAACATATCATGGTTCTACTAAAGTATTACCAAATTATAATGTTATGGGTGTTGCAAAAGCAGCATTAGAATGTAGTACTAGATATTTAGCAGATAACTTGGGAAAAGATGGAATTCGTGTAAATGCAGTTTCAGCAGGTCCAATTAAAACTTTATCTGCTAAAGGTATTAAAGATTTTGGTTCAATACAAACAGTTGTAGAAGAAAAATCGCCATTAAGAAGAAATGTTACAAAAGAAGAAGTGGGAAATGTAGCAACATTCTTATTTAGTAATATGTCATCTGCAGTAACAGGTCAAGTACTTTATGCAGATAGTGGTTATTCAATAATGGGAATTTAATTTTTATAATTATTTATATAAATAGTAAAGTTGTCGCTGAGATTACAAATTGTTATATAAGATTACGAGTGACAA
The DNA here is from genome assembly GCA_948805675.1 of uncultured Clostridia bacterium. Classification (GTDB taxonomy): domain Bacteria; phylum Bacillota; class Clostridia; order TANB77; family CAG-508; genus CAG-492. The sequence continues at coordinate 41,114 of CAQIBN010000004.1, forward strand.
ATTATGTAGAATTGCAAAAGGTAAGAGATTATGTTGAGATAGATAATAGGAAGTTTTTGAATAATGATTTAGATTCAATCTAAGCAACAACTTACATTTGAAAATTAGAAAGATGAGGCAAAAGTATGGTACATTTAGTATATTGTGATGATAAATCAAAAGAATTAAATAAAATTTTAGATGGTAGTAAAACAATGATTATAAGAGGTGCAGCAGGAAGAAAAATACCACATAGCAGAGTATTTAAAGATGAAATACTTTATTTTATGGAAAAAGGAACAAAAAAAATAACAGCAAAGGCTGTTGTAAAAGATGTTCAAAATTTTGTTAAATTATCAGAAGATGAAATAACGAAAACTATTGAAGATAATAATAGTAAATTACAATTAACCGACAAACAAAAAGAGAGATGGCATAAAAAATGTCTATGTTTAGTGGAATTTATAGATGCCCAAGAAATAACCCCATTAGACTTTGAGCATCAAGGAAATATGGATGACTGGCTAATTATAGAAAAAATAGAAGATGTTGTTGTTGGTACCAGTATTCCTTATAATTATGAAAAATCAAAATTCTAGGAGTGATAATATGGCAATGTGGAATCCATGGCGAGGTTGTAAAAAATGTAGTGATGGCTGTTTACATTGCTATATTCATAAAGGAGATTCAAAAAGAAATATAAATACTAATGAAATTATAAAGACAAAAGACTTTAAAAAACCAATAGAGAAATTAAAAAATGGCAATTATAAAATGAAATCTGGAATTGTTTATTTATGTTTTTCTACGGATTATCTTATTGCAGAAGCAGACGAGTGGAGAAATGAATGTTGGAAAATGATTAAAGAAAGACAGGACTGTACTTTTCTGTTTCTAACAAAAAGAATAGATAGATTTGAGAAATCTATCCCAAATGACTGGAATAATGGATATGACAATGTAGTTGTATGTTGTACTATTGAAAATCAAAAAAATGCAGATTATAAATTATCAATTTTTAAAGATTTACCAATAAAACATAAATGTATAACAGCACAGCCATTATTAGAGAAAATAGATATTGAAAAATATCTTGATAATATTGAATTAGTTGTTTGTCGGTGGAGAATCTGATATAAATGCTAGGGTATTTAATTATGACTGGGTATTAGATATTAGAGAACAATGTATAAGAAAAAATGTTGATTTTGAGTTTAGACAATGTGGAACTTATACAATAAAAGATGGAAAGCAATATAAAATACAAACAAAAGATTTGTGTAAACAAGCAAAGTTAGCAAATATTGATTATAAAAGTAATCGCTAGATTACAATATATAAGTAAAAACAAAATGCTGATTTACGTAGATAAATTTAAAATGTTAATAAGCATTGCTTGTAGCAACAGACTATTCTTTATATAATAGTTTTAGTAAAGAAAGGAGTTGTTGTAAAATGTTAAAAGAAAACATAAAATCTATAAGAAAATCGAAAGGACTTTCGCAAGAAGAACTTGCTATAAAGTTAAATGTGGTTAGACAAACAATTTCTAAATGGGAACAGGGGTTATCAGTTCCTGATGCAGAAATGTTAATCACAATATCAGAAGTTCTTGAAACACCTGTAAGTACTTTACTTGGAGAAAATATTTCTGAATCTAAAGTTGATGATATAAAAGTAATTTCTGAAAAATTAGAGATAATAAACTTACAACTATCACAAATGAAGAATGAGAGGAGAAAAATAACTCATTGGTTGCTAATCTCATTATGTATAATTATAATAATTATTTTCATATCTTTAATTTTATTAAATAGTCCATACTTAAATTGGGATTATAGTAATCCTGAAAATTCTGTTTTAGGAGTTCTTTTTCATTCTATTGAATGGTTATTTATCAAAATAGCACCCATTATCCTTATTGGATTAATCATTGGAATTTTCTTAACTAGAAAGAAAGATTAAAAAAATTTTTTTTAATTATTTAGATTGCAAATTACATGTATACTGTTAGATGTAAATAAATGAGTTTACATCTAATTTTTTTGTTGTAAAATTATTTATCTAAAAAGGATTTATATGCTAATTTAAAGGCAATGACAAGACAATATTTTTATTTGCTACGAAATAACGTAAGCTGTAAGAATAGATACAAAAGGTTAATAAATATATGTTTCCCAGAGCTAGAAAAATATTGAAATTAACAATAATTTATGATGATACAGCATTAAACTTTATTAAAGAATTTCCACACGCAGAAATAAGAGAAAAGCGAATTGATGCATTATATAACAATTTATATAAAACAAATGGAAGAAATCTAAACTTTTATAAAAGGTTAACGACAAACATAAAAATAGCTTCAAATAATTCATATCCAGGAGCTGGTAAAGAACATGAAGATACTAAAAATCTTTCGGATATGGCTAAAATAGTACAAAACAATAACAATGTTATAAATGAGTTGAGAGATAAAATGATAGAAACATCAAAGCATTCGCCATATTATAATGATTCAAATTATTCAGAACATCTTGTATATATTTATTACCAAAATAAAAAAGCAGAAGGCAAACACTACTACGAAAGCCTAACTGCTTGTTCTACAAAAATCCTAAGAATTTTATATTCTATGTGCAAAAATAACAAACAATTCTTAGAAAAATAACTATAATTACCATAAAAGAAGTGAAAAAGATACAATTTTTTAAAAAATATATCGTTTTGGCTTGTTTGCCATACGAAAAAATAATATAATAAATTCATAAAAAAGTGCTTGACAAAAATTAGATAGTCAATTTTGAGAAAGGATAGAAAATGGAAACAAAAATTATAAATAATATAGCAGTAGTTAATAGTAATGAACTTATGATAAAAGATGTTCAGTCAGCAATTGATTTCATTATGACTATAAAATATGAAACAAACTGTAATAAAATAGCATTAAATAAAAGTGCAGTAGTAGAAGATTTCTTTATATTAAGTAAAGGACTAGCAGGAGAAATTTTGCAAAAATTCATAAATTATCAAACAAAATTTGCTTTATATGGAGATTACTCAAAATATACAAGTAAACCATTAAAAGATTTCATATATGAAAGCAATAATGGAAAAGATATATTTTTTGCAGAAAGTGAAGATGAAGCAATAAGAATGTTAAATAAATCATAAGAGAAAATTACAATTCGAAAATTATTTTTCAAGATAAAAATGACAAATATTATAATGTTACTAAATTATTCTTAAATTGGAATATTTTTAATAATTATAAAACAGTAAAAGGTTTATTTAATTAAGTAAAAGTTAATAAATGTAAATATAGAATTTTATGGAAATGATGCAATAGATTTATCATGTGTGAATTATAGGAAAACAGATATATATTGTAGTTATATATTTAGTCTAAAGAATAGTAAATTGAATAAAGAATTTAAAGGAGGTATTTATGGATAAGGAATTAGAAATTGAAAAAAAATATAAAGTTAAAAGATTGCCTAAAAATCTAGACGAGTTCGAACATAAAATAATAGAGCAATCTTATTTAAATAAAGGAGGAGCTCCTATTAGATTAAGAAAATTTATAAAAGAAGAACAAATTCAATGTATTCTTTCTAAAAAAGTAAGAGTTGCAGAAGGTTCTTTTGAATGTATAGAACACAATATACAATTGCCAGAAAATATTTATCAGGAATTACTAAATGCAAAAGAAGGTAGAATTATAATAAAAACAAGATATAAAATACCATTACAAAATGGATTAAATGTGGATCTTGATTTGTTTCATGGATTTTTTGAAGGTGTATGTATAGCTGAAATAGAATATAAATCTGTAGAACAAGCTAATGATTATAGAGTTCCTGAATGGTTAGGAGAAGAATTAACTAATTCAGAAAAATTAGCAAATAGTTATATGGCAACTCAAGCAAGTAGTGTTAGTGAATATGAAGAATTTATTTTAAATAAATCTTAAATGTTCTAGCACAACATAAGAGATTCTAATAGTAGCACATAATGGTTTTATGAGAAGCTTAAAAAGAATGTTTATAGATAAAGAAAAGTAGAAGAGCCTAAAAACTTAGAGTTTTTTCTTGTGGATAATAAAATGTATATTGAAAAGATAAAAAATAGTTAAGAAATTTCATAATTTGTGGAATAAAATCTGTTTAGTTATATTATAGTTATCTAATCTAAGCATAAAGTAAATAACTATAATATGTTAATAGGAATTATATTACAATTAAATTTAAGTAGGGTTATAGGTAGATTCCATTGAAAAACCTAAATATAGATAATAAGGAATGAAATAAAAAATGAGAATAAGATTTAAACCATGGGCTAGACCAGAATTAGAAGCAAGTACATTCTATATAGATAATCCAGAAGATTATAAAGGAAAATGGAAAGATGTTTTTAAAAATGATAATCCAATTCATTTAGAACTTGGATGTGGTAAAGGAAGTTTTATGGCTAATTTAGCTGTAAAAAACCAAAATATAAATTATATTGCTATAGATGTAGTTGATGCAATGTTGGGTCTTGCTAAAAGAAATATAGAAGAAAAATATAAAGAACAAAAAATAGAAGTTAATAATGTTTTTATAACAAGATTTGACATTGAAAGAATATTATTAATAATGAATGAGCATGATAATATAGATAGAATATATATTAATTTTTGTAATCCATGGCCAAGAGGAAAACATAGAAAAAAGAGATTAACACATACAAGACAATTAGAAAAATATAAAACATTTTTAAAAGAAAATGGTCAAATATATTTTAAAACAGATGATGATGGATTGTTTAGAGATTCTTTAGGATACTTTGAAGAATGTGGATTTAAAATTATAAAGAAAACATATGACTTAGAAAATGAAGAGAGTTTTTGGGAAAATATTCAAACTGAACATGAAAAAATGTTTATGGAACAAGAAATAAAGATTAAAGCTGTTATTGCACAAAAACAATAATTGGTATTAATAATCATTATACTTTTTATAGGTTACTACATAGTGCTAATAGTTTAATTTTAAATAGTCTTATATATTTTAATAAAATCACCATGAATTGCTATTTTTGTTTATAGTATGTGTGTAATATATGAAAGGAATAAAAGATATATGGAACAAATAAAAGAAATAGTAAATTTTTTTCAAAATATTAGCAAAAATCAAATAATTGATATTCTAATAGCAGTAGTAATTATCATATTATTTAGTATGGGAAGTTCAATTATATCGTATTTAGTTGTAAAATTGTTTAATTTAAAAGAAAAACATAAGAATAAAATAAAGTTTAATCCTTGGTATAGACTAATTAAAAGTGTATTATTATGTTTAGGAATATATTTATCAATTTTAATACTTGGTTTGCCAGAAGATATAAAACATTTGGTTATAAAAGTTTTTAAAATTGCAGTTATCATAATAATATCAAAATCGATTACAGGTTTCTTTAATCCAAAAGAGAAAATTTTTATAAAATTAAAAGAAAGTGATAGATTTTCTGGTGATCAAACATTAGTAAATTTTATAAGTAAAATTGCGAAATGTATAATTTATATTATTGCATCTTTTTTAGTTATAACAGAACTTGGATATGATTTAAGTGGTCTAATTACAGGGCTTGGGTTACGGTGGAGTAATATTTGCACTTGCAGCTCAAGATATAGCTAAAAACTTATTTGGAGGAGTTGCTATAATTACAGATAAGCCTTTTATTGTAGGGGACTATATTGAAACTGACAAATATCAAGGTACAGTTGAAGATATTACTTTTAGAAGTACTAGGATTAGAACAAATGAAAATACTTTAGTAACAATACCAAATTCCACACTTTCTAATGCAAGTATTATTAATTGGAGTAAGTTAGAAAAGAGGAGATTTGATATTAATTTAAAACTGCCATTAGAAACATGTTCAGAAAAAATACAAGATATAATTTCTAAATTGGATTTAGTTTTAAGTTCTAATACAGATGTAGTAAAAGATTCATTAAGAATTAATTTTAACAAAATAGATACAGATGGAATTAATATATGTATCTATTTGTATACAACAAATACTATTTATGATGATTATTTTATATTTAAACAAGAGATTAATGATTGTGTATTAAAAGTGTTGGAAGCAGAAAAAGTAAAACTTGCTTATCCAGGAAGAAGAGTATATTTAAATGAGTAAATTAGAAGATTATGATATTAAAAAAATTGCTGAGAAAATTAAACAAAAAGGTGGAAGGCTTTATTTAGTAGGAGGAGCTGTTCGTGATAAGTTATTAAATAAAGTTAATCATGATGAAGATTATTGTGTAGTTGGATTAGAATCATATGAATTTGAAAGACTTTTTCCGAATGCTATAAAAAGGGGAAAAGATTTTGAAGTATTTGATTTATGTGGAAAAGAATTTGCAATGGCAAGATTTGAAAGAAAGATAGCAAAAGGACATAAAGGATTTGAAATAATTTCTGGAAAAAATGTTACTTTATTAGAGGATTTAAAAAGAAGAGATATTACAATAAATTCTATAGCTGAAGATGTATTAACTAAAGAAATAATAGATCCTTTTAATCGGAATACAAGATTTAGAAAATAATATTATAAAAGCAACTTCTAAAAGTTTTATAGAAGACCCATTAAGAGTATATAGAGTAGCAAGATTTGCAAGTAAATTAAATTTTGAAGTTGAAGAAAATACAATAAATATTATGAAAGCTTTAAAATTAGAACTTAAATATCTGCCTGCGGAAAGAGTTTTTGATGAATTAAGAAAAGCATTAAAAGAGCCTATGCCATCAATATTTTTTGAGGTACTAAAAAAGGCGAATGTATTAGATGTTCATTTTAAAGAAATAGAAAAATTAATTGGAGCAGAACAGCCAATTAAATATCATCCAGAGGGAGATAGCTACAATCATACTATGCTTGCTTTAGATATGAGTGCAAGGCTAACAGAAAATGAAAAAATTAGATTTAGTGTATTAGTACATGATTTAGGAAAGGGTTTGACTAAAAAAGAAGAGTATCCACATCATATAGGACATGAAGAAAAAGGAATAACTCAAGTAGAAAACTTATGTAAAAGATTAAAAATGCCAAATTCTTGGATGAAATGTGGAAAAACATCTTGCAAAGAGCATATGAAACGGTGGAATATTTTATAAAATGAAGGCAAGCAAGAAAGTTACATTTATAGAAAATGTTGCTAAAACAGAACTTGGATTAGAAGGTTTAGAAATAGTAGTAGAATGTGATAGAAATTGTAGAGGAGACCAAAAAGAAAAAATAGAATTTGGAAAAATAGGCAGAAAAATGTTGAAGGAGATTGATGGAGAATATATAAAAAGTAAGTACAATCTTTCTCCTGGAATTGAATTAAGAAATAAAATGCATCAAGAGAGGGTTGAATGGATGAAAAAGAATGTAATATCTTAAATAAAATATATGTTAGTAGGAGGATATCAATAATACAATTTATTACTAATACTCTTAGAATTTATAAGCAGTGTAGTTTTGTACTATGCTGTTTTTTATATAATTTCAAACTTTTTTCAACCTCATATTCATTTTTATATGTATTTTTTTGTGTGTAAAAGGTAAAAATAATTTTATGTAATATGTAAATCAAAAAAATAGAAAGAAATCAATCTAAAACGTTTTTACAAGATTGATTATGCGAGGATAAATTAATGTTTTTACCAAGACAAATTTTTTATGAAAAAGATGCATGGAATTATGAATTAGGAAAAAAATTATTATCTGAATACCAAGAAAAAGGTGTACAGTTAAAGGAAATTGAAAATCACAATAATATAGAAGAAATGAGAAAAAAAGAAAATTCTGAGTTTTGTAATATGAAGAAAAACTTAATTATTGGAATAAGAAAAACACATAAATTTGTAGAAAATCATAAGGTTTCAGATTATTTAGTTCCATATACATCATCTCGGGTGTATTGCTATGTGTTTATATTGCTATTTAGTTTGTAATTTTAACAAATGCTCATATTTAAGATTATTTGTAAATAGAGAAGAGATGTTAGGTAAAATTATTAAAGTAGCAAATAAATCAGATAAAAATCTTACATTTGAAATAGGCAGTAATAGTGATTTGATATTAGAAAATACAATTACAAATAACCTTGTTTGGACAATTGAAAATTTTAAAAAGTCACCTAAAGGAATGCTCACATTCCCTACAAAATTTGATATGGTAGACACAATACTACCATTAAATCATGATGGGAAAATAATAGTAAGAATGAGTGTTAATCCACAAGATATTATAAAACAAATTGAAATAGGTACTTCACCATTAAAAAATAGAGTGAAAGCAATTAATAAGCTAAAACAGGCTGGGTATAAAGTTGGGATATTAATAGCACCAGTAATTTTAGTAGATAATTGGAGAAATTTATATGAAGAGCTTATAAAGTATTTAGCTGAAAACTTGAGTAGTGAAGTGAAAAAAGATGTATTTTTTGAAATCATTTTTATGACATATAGTTATGTTCATAGAATGATAAATAATGATGCTTTTCCAGATAGAATCAATTTATATAATCAAGATATAATGACAGTAAGAGGAAGAGGAAAATATATGTATAAAAAAGAAATTAAAGAAGAAGGAGAAGTGTTTTTTAAAGATAAATTAAAAAGATATTTTCCAAGTAATGAAATTTTGTATATTGTTTAGAAATTATTTCCCACAAGAGTTTTTTTGTGGGATTTTAAGGGGATTTGATTAATTATTACTTAAAAATCTAAACAAGCATTAAAAGATATAAAAATAGAATTACCAGATGTCCCTAGTATTAAAGATTTTGAAAAACTTACTGTAAAAAGAGATGAAAGAATATAAAAAGAAATAATAGAGCAAATAGTACAGAATTAAATGAACTTATCTTAAGGGGAAGAAATCAAGGTTGGGATGAATTAGTAACAGATAATTTATATAAAGATTTTACATTTGAGAAATTAAAGGAGTATTTTGAAGATATAAAAGATTATAAAATAGAAAAAGAAGATTTAGAGTCATTTGGTTTATTGAATGGCGAAAAATTAACTTATACTGCTCTATTATATTCTGACCAAAATTCAGTAGTTGGTTCATTTATATCTTGCACTTGTTAGGAGGGATTAGATAAATTATCAGCTAAAGATGATATTTAATTTTATGGAAGTATTTTAGACCAAATTGATAATGCAATGGAATTTATAAAGAAACATATGTCAAATGGTTGGGTTAAAGAAGGTGGAAAATTAGCAAGAAGAACAATCCTGGAATATGATTTTATGGAAAGACGTGGAAGTGGTATTAAAAAGATTTTTCTAGCATACGAAAATGATGAGAAAAAGCCTAAATTTGAAATTATGAAGTGAACCCCAATTATTAAACTTAATTTTGTCTAATAATTGGGGTTTACTTCATTCTACTAACACACATTTAGGATTATGCACACCACATAGCAACAACCTAGAAAAAGTAACAGACTTTGTAATTGAGCAAATTAAGAAAAGATGTAGAGAGTTTTTAAATGAGGAGTAATACACTAAAATAGCAAATACATCAAAAGACAAGATAATCAAAGATAAGTTTAATGTCAGAAATGAAATTCTTATTTTAGAAAAGAAAGTTAAAGATATAAACAAGACAATAGATAAGTTATATGAAGATAAATACAATGGACTATTTGAAGATGAAGATTTTACAAGACTTAATTTAAAGTAGATAGAAAACAGAAAACAAGCAGAAGAAAGAATAAAGCAGTTACAAGAACTAGAAGAAAAAGAAGATAATTCAATAGACATTAATAAACTTGTTAATGATTTTGTTAATATGAAAGAAATAACAAGAATGATGCTTGTATCTTTAGTAGATAAAATAGAAATATCAGAAAGTAAAGAAATAACTATATATTATAACAAATTATGCTGGTTATGAAAGAATTGTAAAAGGTAAAGTATATAACTATTTTAAGAAATTAGATATTTCATTAAAAGATTTAAAACCTTTTCATATCCAAGACTTTTACACAGAATTATATATGTTATTGGTTAATTAATTTTGCTAAGTAAATATTTGTATGTAAGTATAATGAAGTAAGTAAAATCATTTTCTTGTAGGTTTAAATATAAAATAACAAAATTTTAAGTTTTAGTTTGTAATTAAAAAGATATCTATTTTAGCTAGAACAAACTAAATGAATAGATAATAGGTTTTAATCATATATATAATATATAAGACTATTCAAAAACCTTACTTATGATATATAAAACCAATATTTTGTAACTATAAAATAGCAAAAAGGATTTGATTTATGAAAATGAGAAAATGTTTAATAAGTATAACAATAATTTTAGTATTTATAGTAACAATACAAATAATATATAATAATGTTATTGCAAAAAATAAAGATACATATAAAATTTTGGTAGATGTAGAATCATCTAGGTTATATTTATTTAAAAATGATATTTTAGAAAAAGAATATAAATGTGCAGGAGGTAAGCCAAGCACCCCATCTCCAATAGGAACATGGACAATAATTTCAAAAGGAAAATGGGGAGAAGGATTTGGCGGAAGATGGATGCGGGTTTGATTGCCCTTGGGGACAATTTGGAATTCATGGAACTACTGAAATTTATTCAGTTGGGTGGAGTAGTTCTCATGGGTGTATAAGAATGAATAATGATGAAGTGGCAGAACTGTATAAAATTATACCAATTGGAACAAAGGTTACTATTGTAGATGGAATATATGGAGCTTTTGGAAAAGGTTTTCGAAATTTAAAGTCTGGTATGTATGGTTCTGATGTTATGGAGATTCAAAAAAAGTTAAAAGAGCTTGGATTTTTTAATGGAACTCCAAATGGTAAGTTTGGTTTAGAAACAGAGGAGGCTGTTAAGAAATATTGCAGAGAAAATAATTTGTATGTAAGAAAGACGATTGATATTGAGTTACAAAAACATATGGGGTTTGAGTTGATAGATTGAAATATCAAAATTTTATTGTAGTATTTTTGTGTAGTATATGTTATACTAATACTATATAGAGAATATAGGAGGTATTTATATGACTACAAAAGTGTATTCGATTAGTGATATAAAAAAAATGTTAAGCGAAATCCTAAATAATACTGATGTACAAAAAGCAGTATTATTTGGTTCATATGCTAAAAGTACTTCGACTGAAACTAGTGATATTGATATTTTAATTGATAGTAATGGAAAGATTAAGGGGTTAAAATTCTTTGCAATTATTGATATGATTAGAGAAAAGTTTAATAAAGATGTTGATGTAATAGAAAAATCTGAAATAGATAGGAATTCAAAAATAGAAAGAGAAATTGAAGAAACAGGGGTTGTTGTATATGAGAAATAAAGACCCAATAATACTTAAAAAGATATTAAAATATATAGAAGAATTAAAAGAGTTTATTGCTGGTTATTCTTATGAAGAATTTAAAAATGATAAGAAAACTATAAACGCATGTGTATTTAATTTAAGTCAAATTGGAGAATTAACAGGTAAAGTTAGTGATGAATTAATAAAACAAAATCCTCGGAATTGAATGGAGAGGTCTAAAATCCTTAAGAAATAGAATTGTACATGATTATGAAGGTGTAAATTTAAGTATGATTTGGGGTTTTTTAATAGATGAATTAGAAGAGTTAGAACAACAAATAAATTATATATTATAGATATGTAAGGATATACAAAATAAAAATATTTAGTGTAAAATTAGAAAGAGAGTAGAAAAAGTGAGTTGTAATAAAGTAGTAGAAGCAAAAAAAGTAGCATTTTGTACTTTGGGATGTAAAGTTAATCAGTATGAAACAAATGGTATGATGCAAAAATTTATGGAGGCTGGATACAAAATAGTAGAATTTCATGATTTTGCGGATATTTATATTGTTAATACTTGTACAGTAACTAATATGGCAGATAAAAAGTCAAGGCAAATGCTTAGAAGAGTAAAAGAAATAAATAAAAAGTCAATACTTATTGCGGTTCGGATGTTATGCACAAGTTGCAAAAAATGAATTAGAGAAAATAGATGAAATAGATTTAGTTTTAGGTAATAATGAAAAAACTAATATATTAGAATGTATAGAAGAATATATGCAAAATAATATAAAAGAGAAAGTTAAAGATGTAATGTATCAGTCAGAGTTTTTGGACTTTGGTAGTGTTACATATACAGAAAAAACAAGAGCTGTAATAAAAGTTCAAGATGGTTGTGATAGGTTCTGCTCATATTGTATTATTCCATATGCAAGAGGAAGAGTTAGAAGTAGAAATCCTAAAAGCATTTTAAAAGAAATAGAAGAAATAAGTAGTAAAGGAATAAAAGAAGTTGTTATTACTGGAATACATGTTGCATCTTATGGAAGAGATTTTAAAAATTCATATAGACTAATAGATTTATTAGAAGATATAAACAAAATAGAAGGAATTAAAAGAATTAGACTTGGTTCTTTAGAGCCAACTTTAATTACACAGGAGTTTGTATCAAGATTAACAAAATTAGAAAAAGTGTGTGACCATTTTCATTTATCACTTCAAAGTGGATGTGATGAAACTTTAAAGAGAATGAATAGAAAATATACAACTAATGAATTTAAAGATTGTACAGATTTATTAAAAAAAGCTTATCCTGATGTATCACTTACAACTGATATTATTGTTGGATTTCCAGGAGAAACAAATGAGGAATTTGAAAAAACATATAACTTTCTAAAAGATATTAATTTTTATAAAATGCATGTTTTTAAATATTCACCAAGAAAAGGAACAAAAGCATCTACTATGCAAAATCAGATTAATGGAAATATTAAAGAGCAAAGAAGTAAAAGACTAATTGAATTATCTGACAATAATGAAAAAATACATAATAATAAATATATTGGAAAAGAAGTAGAAGTTCTTTTTGAAGAAAAAGATGGAGAATATATTAAAGGTCATACAACAAATTATATAGTGGTTAAAACAAAAAATATAGATAAGATATTAGAAAATAGCATAGAAAAAATAAAAATAAGTAGTCTTGATAATTTGGAATTAATAGGTAATTAAAAAGAATTTATTAGAATAAAGAAATAGCCACCTTGTTATTTTATGGTGGCTTTAGATATAGGCAATTTAACAATAAAAATTGCCATCAGGTGTTTTTTCAAGCATGTCTTCCAGAATTTGCTCTTCTATATTATTTGTTTATTATGATATATAAGAACTGTAAGCTAAACTATAGGAAATATGCAATAATTAGTAATTCTATAGATATTTGTTTAGTATTATGTATTGTATTTTTTTATGAATTGTAATATAATTTTGTATAAATTTTATAAGAAAAAGAGGAGAGTATATGAAGAGTATAAATTTAAAAGAAACATACTTAAAATTTTTTGAGGAAAAAGGACATAAAATTATTCCAAGTGCACCAGTTATTCCAGAAAATGACCCTACATGTTTATTTAATACAGCAGGAATGCAACCATTAGTTCCATATTTAAAAGGTGAGAGTCATCCAGAAGGAACTAGATTAACAGATGTACAGAAATGTTTTCGTACAAATGACTTAGATGAGATAGGAGATAAAACTCATCATACATTTTTTGAAATGCTTGGAAATTGGTCTTTGGGAGATTATTTTAAACAAGAAGCAATTACTTGGAGTTTTGAATTATTAACAAAATATTTAGAAATTCCAGTAGAAAGATTAGCTGTTACTGTATTTAAAGGAAATGATATGGTAGGAGCAGATGATGAATCAGCTGAAATTTGGAAAAGTGTAGGAATTAAACCAGAAAGAATTAAGTATTTAGGTGAAGATGATAACTGGTGGCCTAATATGGAACTTATAGGACCATGTGGACCAGATACAGAAATTTTTTATTGGCGTAGTGAAGAAAAAGTGCCAGAAGTATTTGACCCAGAAAATGAAAATTGGGTAGAAATATGGAATAATGTTTTTATGCAATATAATCATGAACAAAAAGGAAAATTTACGCCACTTAAAAATAAGAATGTTGATACAGGTTTAGGTGTAGAAAGAGTAACAGCAGTATTAGAAGGTGTTACAGATAATTATAAATCATCAATTTGGAAAGATGTAATAAAAAAGATAGAAGATATTTCAAATCATTCTTATGATGATGAGAAATATACAAAAAGTATGAGAATTATAGCAGACCACATAAGAGCAATTGTTATTATTAGTGGAGATGATGCAGGAATTAAGCCTTCAAATACTGACCAAGGATATATTTTAAGAAGATTAATTCGTAGAATGATTCGTTATGCAAAAAAATTAGAGATAGATATTAATTCAAATTGGGAAGGTGAACTTGCAGAATTAATTATTAGTCAATATTCAGAATATTATAAAGAACTTGAAAGAAATAGAGAAACAATTTTAGAAGTTTTAAGAAATGAAAAAGTTAAATTTAATAAAACTTTGGAAAAAGGATTAAGAGAATTTGAAAAGGCAGTTTCTCATTTAAATGAAAATAGAATTAATAAAGATATAGCTTTTAAATTATATGATACATATGGATTTCCAATTGAATTAACAGTTGAACTAGCTAAAGAATCTGAATTAGAAGTAGATATAGAAGGTTTTTATGAGAAATTTAAAGTTCATCAAGAAAAGTCAAGGGCAGGTTCTAACCAGAAGTTTAAAGGAGGACTTGCTTCAACAGGAGATATGGAAATTAAATATCATACAGCTACACATCTTTTAAATTCAGCACTTAAGAAAGTTTTGGGAAATCATGTGCATCAAAAAGGAAGTAATATTACAACAGAAAGAATGAGATTTGATTTTTCTCATAATGAAAAAATGACACCTGAACAAAAACAAGAAGTAGAAGATTTAGTAAATGAATATATTAAGATGTCAATACCAGTAGAAAAATTAGAAATGAATAAAGAAGAAGCTATAAAAATGGGTGCAGAAGCAATGTTTATGGATAAGTATGGAGAAATTGTAACTGTATACAAAATAGGAGATGTATCTATAGAACTTTGTGGAGGTCCTCATGTAGTAAATACTTCTGAACTTGGAAGATTCAAAATAAAAAAAGAAGAATCTAGTTCCGCAGGAGTAAGAAGAATAAAAGCTGTTTTGATAGATGAATAATTATGGAAAAATTGGATAAATTAAGAATGATAGATTAGAAATCACAAATAAATAATAATAAAATTAAGTAAATAAGTTTAATAAATATAATAAATTATAAAGTTGGAGGAGAACAATATGGAAGATTGTATTTTTTGCAAAATAATAAAAGGGGAGATTCCGTCAGATAAAGTTTATGAAGATGATGAAATATTAGCTTTTAAAGATATAAATCCAGCAACTCCAATTCATATATTAGTTATTCCTAAAAAACACATTAATAATCTTTTAGAAATAAAATCAGATGACGAAATATTAATTTCAAAGATATATAAAGTAATAAATAAAATAGTAAAAGATATGAATATAGATAAAGATGGATTTAGAGTAATAGTTAATTGTGGAAGAGATGCAGGACAAGAAGTAATGCATTTACATTTTCATTTGCTTGCAGGTAAAAAAATGGGAGACAAAATTGTAGGATAGTATATTAAAATTAATAGTAATATATATTTTATTAATGCTATTATTTTAAATCTAATTTAAAAAAGAATATTTAGATACAAATTAAACATTCATATAAAGTGCAAAAAGTATAGAATCTTGGATTTAATTATGTTATAATAATAATGTAGTTATATTTAGGAGGGATTAAAGTGATGACTGGAAGAAAATTTAATACTTTTTTAAATATAGTATTAGTAATAGTAATATTGCTTATTTTAGCCTCTGTAAGTTTTATAGGTTATGATTATTTTTATAAGAAACACAAAAATATATCAGATGCTACAAGAGAAATAGAAAGGTTTGATAAATTTATAGAAGAAAATAATGAGTTAGTAGTAGAGGTTGATAATGGTTCTATAGAACAATCTAATAATATAGCAAATACAAATAATAAAACGAAGTTATATAATTCTAATGTGAATTATGGTTTAACATATAAAGGATATGGTGTTTTAGGAAAAATAGAACTTCCTAAGGTTGGGCTTCAATATCCAGTACTTGAAACTATGACTAATGCTAAATGTATAGATGTTTCTGTAGCTATGCAATATGGTGTAGGTTTAAATAATATCGGGAATACTGTTATTATAGGTCATAATTACAGAAATGGAACTTTTTTTGGAAGCAATAAGAAATTAGCTGAGGGAGATAAAATATATATTACAGATTTGTCTGGAAATAAAGTAGAATATATAATATATAGTAAATATATAACTCCGCAAGAAGATTATTCATATGCACAAAGAGATACAGGAGGTAAGAGAGAGGTTACATTAGTAACTTGCCATTCAGATAATAAATATAGATTAATTTTATGTGCAAGGGAGAAATAAATATAGTATTTGGTAAAATAGAAATTTACTATAAAAATTTAATATATCATTATTTTTAGTAAAAAAATTGAAAAGGTTCTTTACTTTAATTTATCTTTAGAAGAACATCATAAGTTGAGGTAAACAAGTGATAATTTCTGTTACTAATCAATTTTAAAAAATAAATAAAATTTTAATGATAAAATTGTTGACAAAAATATTAAAATGGGTTAAAATTATAAATGCATTTGTTAAAGGGTGCAGAGTGATGGTGGATGTAGCTCAGTTGGTTAGAGCGCTAGTTTGTGGCACTAGAGGCCGTGGGTTCGAGTCCCATCTTCCACCCCATTTTAAATACATTGGGCTGTAGCCAAGCGGTAAGGCACCAGACTTTGACTCTGGCATGCGCTAGTTCGAATCTAGCCAGCCCAACCAAAAAATAAATCGTAGAAACGTTGAAATATCAACATTCTACGATTTTTATAATGCAATTTTAATGCAACTAGACTTTTATTCCGATATTTTTAAGATAGAAATTTAACTTATCATCTTCTTGTCCTTCAAATCTTGCTAATACAGAAGCATAGGTATTTAATGTAGTTTTGTATAGGTTATATCAAGTTTCAAAATAAATGTAATAAATGATGAAACAAGGGAGGAGAACTGGAATGAGAGATATAAGAGGGATTACATTAATACCATTAATCATAACGATTTTATTCTCTTATGACGAAAAATTAAAATGTAGTAATAGCAAAGGTTTCCTCCTAGCAACAATTTAGAAATAATAAAATTTTCACATATTTAAAAGATGATTTGTAAAAAATATAATTACAAGTTCATCTTTTTTTAAATTTGTAATGAAAAATTTTGAAATAAGTGATATAATGCCAATTAATAAAGGATAATTAAATTTTGCAGACAGTATTTGCAAAATTAGAAAGAAGGTAATGATGAACGAATTAAAAAATATAGATAATATTAATATAGATGCACTATATAATGATGTAGCAGGTATGATTGAAAAAGCTAAACAACAAGTAGCTATACATGTTAATACAGAGTTAGTTATATTAAATTGGAATATAGGAAATAGAATAAAAGTGGAATTATTGAATAATAAAAAACCAGAATATGGAAAACAAGTAATAAAAGAATTGAGCAAAAAACTGGTTAGGAATTATGGTAGAGGTTATAGTAGTTCAAACTTGTATAGAATGTTGCAATTAAATGAATTTAAAGAAAATTCTATGCAACAATGTGTATAAACGAGCATTGGTCTGTTAGAACATTAAGAGAAAGAATAGGTTCAGCATTATTTGAGAGAACAGCTATATCTAAAAAGCCAGAGCAAACAATTATAAATGATTTACAATTATTAAATAATGAAAATAAAATGACAACTGATTTATTTTTTAGAGATCCATACATATTAGATTTTTTAGAACTGAAAGATACTTATAGCGAAAAAGATTTAGAAAATGCAATTATTAGTGAATTAGAAAAATTTATTTTAGAAATGGGAAATGATTTTGCATTTTTAGCTAGACAAAAGAGAATTACAATAGGTGGTAGGGATTTTTACATGGATTTATTATTTTATCATAGAAAGTTGAAAAGATTAGTAGTTATAGAGTTAAAATTAGATGAATTTAAACCTGAACATAAAGGACAGGTAGAATTATATTTAAAATGGCTAGATAAATATGAGAAAGCAGAAGGAGAAGAATCACCAGTAGCTATTATATTATGTGCTACTAAAAGTGATACAATGGCAGAATTATTGGAATTAGATAATAGTGGTATACATGTTGCCCAATATCTTACAAATTATGTACCAAAAGAATTGCTAGAAGAAAAGTTTTTGTCAAGTATAAAGAATGCAAAAATACAATTAGAACAGAGAAATAAAAAAGAAGAAAAAGATTAATTTTGAATTTTTGCGACACTGTCGCGAAAATTTAGAAAAGTAAAAAGCTTTAGATTTAGAAATAAGTCTAGGGCTTATTTTTATGGAAATTTTTTGTCTACATTTAAAAAATATAAAGTTATACTAAAAACAATTTAAAAAGGCTAAAAGTTAAAAATAAAGCGAATAAACGAAAGAAGGTGAGGGAATGTCTAACTTAAATTTAAAAGGTATATGGATACCAATAGAAATATTAACAGCTGAAAAATTAAGTGATAAAGAAAAAATCATATATTCAATAATTTTGTATTTAAGTAAACAAAATAGTTATTGCTATTTAACAAACAAAACCATAAGTGAGTTATTAAATATATCAATAACCCAAGTATCAAAATTAGTAAATTCATTAAAAGACAAAAAGTATATTGATATTGAGTTAATATATAAAGAAAATAGTAAACAAGTAGAAATGAGAAAATTAATACCAATAAGCAAAAACAAAAATACCTATTTAACAAAAGTTAAATACCCTCTCCAACAAAACTTTAATCCCCCTATTGAAGACAAGACTTTATTCAAAGCAGATAGAAAACAGAAAACAAGTAGAAGAAAGAATAAAGCAGTTACAAGAACTAGAAGAAAAAGAAGATAGTTCAATAGATATAAATAAACTTGTTAATGACTTCGTTAATATGAAAGAAATAACAAGAACAATGCTTGTATTTTTAGTAGATAAGATAGAAATATCAGAAAATAAAGAAATAACTATATATTATAAATTCAATATTTTAAATATGGAAAATGAAAATAATAAATTACAAAATGTTGGCTAAATTAAAAAAATAGTCATAACGGAATATTAGGACCATTATTGTATTATAATAAATGCTTTATTATAATAAAACAATAAATAATATATAATCTTTATTTTCAAATGACACTACATCAATTAGCTTTTTTTCTTCTTCAATTAATAAGAACTTTATTAGCTTATACTAAATCTCTAGTAAATCAAGGTAAATTAAGATATACATATACTAACAATTCAAATATTAATGGCATAGTACATGTGGATATAAATTAAAATATGAGGCAGGTTGATTAATTTCAATCTGCCTATTTTTATGATTTTTTGACAAAATTATGTAAATATGATACAATTAACTTGGTCAACAATGCAAGTAGCATTGAGTTTTCTGCGGATAAATATAATATAGGAGTGAAATATCATGAAGACAGCAACGGAATTTTGGGAAAATTTTGGCTTTGATTTGGAAGAATTAGGTGAAGCATATGAAAAAATGCATTTACTAGAAGAAACTATTAATGAGTCTGAAAAGAAATTATTAGAGTTTTGCTATGATAGCAAAGATAACTATGATAAGTTAAATAATGCAACTTGGGCTGGATTTATAGTGGAAAATATAGATGTAAATAGCCCAAGTTTTTCAGGGACTATACCAGTGATTGATTTTTATTTTTCAAATGTTCGTGAAGATGAGCAATATAGTCCTAGCAAAGATAAACAGTTTGTTACACAATCACTAATTAATTTACTTAATAAAAAAGGTTGGTATGTATTAGAAAAAGAAGGTAAGATAATAATTTTTTCTAGTAGATACTAAGAAAAAAATCCGCAGAACTCCCACGGTATTATTCCGTGGGTATTTTTATATGTTTCTTAGTTAAATATCTGAATTATTTTCTAATTTTAAAATTTTATCAGCATCCTCTTTTCCAAGATAACCATATTCAACCATAGAACTAATTACCTTTTCTTGTCTTTTCCTAGTTAGTTCTGGATTGACTGTTGGAGCATACACGCTAGGGGCATTTGGAATACCAGCAAGCATTGTACATTCATATAAATTCATATCTATAGGTTCTTTATTTAAATATCCATTTGTAGCTTCACGAATACCATAATATCCATCACCAAAATATATAGTATTTATATAGAATTCAAATATTTCATCTTTCGAATAATTTTTTTCCAAATCATATCCAACAAATATTTCGGCAATTTTTCTGCTCACTACATTTTCTTCTGAAATAAAATACATATTTTTTGCAACTTGTTGAGTTATTGTACTTCCTCCTTCTCTTAGCTCATGAGAACGAATATTAGAGTATATTGCTCTTGCTATGGCAATTAAATCTATTGCACCATGTTTTTCAAAACGATGGTCTTCTACAGCAATAATTGCATTTTTGAAATTTATAGGGATTTCATCTAGTGTTACAAATGATTCAGAAGACTTTATTTCTTTTATCTTATCTGATAAACTAACTTTTGTTATAGTACTTTTATAAAGTAAATAACCACTTCCAATAATAGAACCACAAAGAATAATAAGTACAAGTAATATTATAAGTAATATGCGAATAATAAATTTTTTCATACTATTTCACTCCTTAATATTTATTTAATATAAAATCTATTATAACAAGAATTTTTTGTTGCTTAATAAATATAAATTAGTATATCAAAAATTGGAATATATTGCAATTTTTCTACATAAAAACATTTATTTTGTTATATAGAAACAAAATAATGTGTAAAATCCAATAAAAACATTTATAAAAATTTTAAATATTTAGTTAATTTATTTGACAAATGAAATTCATTAATAGATAATATATAAGTAGAAAAAACAAAAGACAATTTTTTTGATGTACAAAGGAGGAAAAAATGTATATTTTTAATAGAATAACTGTTACACCACAATTGCCTAAAAGAATAGATAATTTAGGTAAAATAGCAAATAACTTATGGTGGTCATGGAATACTGAATTCTTAAAATTATTTAAAGAAATTGATATAGATTTATGGGATAGAGTGAATAAAAATCCTATTAAATTTTTAAAACTAGTTTCTCAAGAAAAGCTAGAAGCTATAGCAAAAAATCAAGCGTTTTTAAAAGAATATGATAAAATAAATGGTCATTTTGAAGGATATGTTAATAGTAAAAATACATGGTTTTCTAGGGAATATCCAAATAATAAAAGTAATTTAATTGCATATTTTTCAGCAGAATATGGATTAGATGAAATTTTACCAATATATTCAGGAGGGCTTGGAATACTCTCAGGAGATCATCTAAAATCAGCAAGTGACTTGGGAATTCCACTTGTTGCTGTTGGTTTATTTTATAAAAATGGATATTTTCATCAAAAAATAAATGGTTATGGAGATCAAGAAACAGAATATAAAACTATAGATGGAACTACTTTACCAATACAAATTGTTAAAGATAAAAATGGAAATGATTTAATAATATTTGTAAAGTTTCCAAAAGGAAAATTATATTTAAAAGTATGGCAAATAAATGTAGGAAGAGTTAAATTATACTTATTAGACTCTGACATAGATGAAAATTTAGAAGAATATAGATGTGTTACTAAAACATTATATGGCGGAGATCAAGAAATGAGAATTAAGCAGGAAATTGTTTTAGGAATGGCAGGAACAAATCTACTAAAAGTACTAGATTTAAACCCAACAGTATATCATATGAATGAAGGTCATTCTTCTTTCTTAATATTAGAACTAATAAAAACAATTATGAATGAAAAAAAGGTATCATTTGATATTGCAAAAGATATAGTAGGTTCTAAAACTGTATTTACCACACACACACCAGTTCCAGCTGGAAATGATATATTTCCACTAGATTTAGTAGAGAAATATTTTAAAAACTATTGGACTAGATTTGGAATAACAAAAGAGGAATTTTTTAGACTAGGAATGAAACCAGATGCTATTATAGAAAATAGTGGATTTAATATGGGAATATTAGCTTTAAAAGTAGCTGGTAAGAAAAATGGAGTTAGTAAATTACATGGAGAGGTTTCAAGAGAATTATTTGGAGAAGTTTGGCCAAATATTGCATCAAACGAATCTCCTATTACATATGTAACAAATGGTATTCATACTTGCTCATGGCTTGCAGGAAATTTAAAAGATTTATATAATAAATATTTAATTCCATTCTGGCAAGATAGTATATATGATAATAATATTTGGGAAAATATAAAAAATATACCAAATGAAGAATTATGGAATGAACATAAAAAAAGAAAAAGTAAATTGCTGGAATTAGTAAAAGATAATACTACTAAGAGATTAAAAAGAAATGGATATAGTTATGAAGAAATATCAAGTATTGTTTGTGGTTTAAATGAAGATGCTTTAACAATAGGTTTTGCAAGAAGATTTGCAACATATAAAAGGGCAACACTTATTTTTAGAGATTTAGAAAGAATAACACAAATATTAAATGATTCTAAAAGACCAGTACAATTAATATTTGCAGGAAAAGCACATCCAGCAGATAAAGAAGGACAAGATTTAATAAAATATATTCATGAAATATCTATGAAGCCACAATTTAAAGGAAAAATATTCTTATTAGAAGATTATGATATTGCAATGTCTAGATATTTAGTTAGTGGTGTTGATGTTTGGCTTAATAATCCAAGAAGACCAATGGAGGCATCTGGAACAAGTGGACAAAAAGCATCTGTAAATGGAGTTATAAATTTTAGTGTATTAGATGGTTGGTGGGCTGAAGGATATAACACAAGAAATGGATGGACTATTGGTACAAATTTAGAATATGATAATTATGAAATTCAAGATAATAATGATAGTGAAAGCATATATATGACATTAGAAAAGAAAATTATTCCTATGTACTATAATAAAGAAGAAAATGATTTTTCAAATAATTGGATACAGATGATGAAAAATTCTATAATTTCTACTGGTGGAAGATTTAGTACAGCTAGAATGTTAGTTGATTATACTAAAAATTTATATATGCCATTATGTGATTTAACTAATAAATATTATGAAGATTTATCAATAGTAACAGAATTTAATGAATGGAAACAAAATTTAATTAGAAATTGGGATGATATACAAATTACTCGGAGAAGAAAATAATGCAAATGACCTTACTATAGATGCAGGAAATACAATAGAAGTAAAATGTAGTGTATGCTTACCAAATATTAATCAGGAAAATATCGAAGTTCAAGTATATTATGGACAAATTATGGATAATGGAATTGTAGATAATATTCATATTATTCCAATGAAATTAGTAGAAAAAAATGATGAAAATAGAATCTATGGATATAAAGCTAAAGTAGAACTATCTACAGGAGGAGATTTTGGATATACATTTAGAGTTGTTCCAAAGCATAAAATGGTACTTGATGAGGAGAATTTGAATTTAGTTAAATGGATACAAAAGTAGTTTAAAAAGTATTTAGGAGTAAATAATTAAAAAAATATAATTAAAGAAAAGAATGTATTTATTTTCAAAATAATTGAAAACAAATACATTCTTTTTTACAAAAAAACTACATTGCTTGTTCACCAGGTAAAAAGTAATCAACTACACCATAAACTATAGCACCAATAATTGCTGCTATCCAAGAAATAGTATAACCTGCTACAAAATATTGAGTAACATATAAAACTACTGCGGAAAGGACAAAACCAACAAATCCCTTACCAAAAGCACTTGCATGAAGACCAGTGAATTTTACTATTAAATAATCTATTATAGTAAGCACAATGGCTGCTGCTGCTAGTGCCCAAAAGTTACTTATACTAAATCCAGGAGTGAAGAATGCAGTAATTGCAAGTACAATGGCTGCTGTTACTAATCTACCTACTATTTGCCAAACTGTACTAGTAGTATTTTGTGATTGGCTATTTACTCCATTATCTGACATAGATAAAACCTCCTTGTGATAAAATATCAATTTTTTAATTTTTATATGGTTTTATAATTTTATTATTTACGAAATATAAAGTTTTATTCAAAAATGTGTGTATAATTTTATTAATAATTGGAAAAATAATAACAATATTGATAATCAAACTTTTATATAAAATTTTGATTTAACTTTAAAAAAATTATAATTATAAAAGAAGATATAATTAAGTTAGAAAAATAGAAATAAATAAGCAAAGGGGAAAAAGAGAGATGTTAATTACTTTTATAAGAGCCATTGTTTTATACATACTTGTTTTGGTAGTAATGAGATTAATGGGAAAAAGGGAGATTGGTCAATTACAGCCGTTTGAACTTGCAATTGCAATTATGATTGCAGATTTAGCATCAATACCAATGACAGAAATTGGTATTCCAATTTCAAAAGGAATTATTCCAATACTTGGTCTTTTATTAATGCATTTACTAATATCAATTATAAATTTAAAAAGTATAAAACTAAGAGAATTAATTTGTGGTAAACCATCAATGCTTATATATAGAGGAAAAATAGATGAGAAAGTATTAAAAAAAGAACGTTTTACTATTAATGAGTTGCAAGAAAGACTTAGAGGAAATGGTATAGTTAATATAGGAGATGTAGAATATGCAATTTTAGAAACTAATGGTGAAGTAACAGTAATACAAAAGCCTAATAAAAGAAATTCTATACCAGAAGATTTTAATATTATGCCAGATTATGAAGGAATTCCATATGACTTAGTTATAGATGGAGTTATAATGGAAGATAATTTAAGTAAAATAGGAAAAAATGAAATTTGGTTAAGAAAACAAGTCCAGAAATTTGGTATGAAGCCAGAAGAAGCTTTAATTGTAACTTTAGATGGAAAATCGCAAATTTTTTGTCAAAAAAAAGAAGAGGAAGGAAAATAAAATATGTATAAAGAAATAATAATTATTGTTCTAATTGTTATTTTGATATTTGGTTTAAATATAATTACACAAAACTATACAGAAAGTACAGCAAAAATTATGCAAGAGTCTTTAGATGAAATTAGACAAGATTTAGAAAATAATAATGAATCTAAAACTATACAAGAAAAAATTAATAAATTAAATGGTGAATGGGAAAAACGAAATGATAATTTAGCATATTATTTAGAACATGATGAATTAGAAAAGATAGAATCAGAATTAACTGCTTTAAATAGTAATATATTAACACAAGATTACGAACAAGGAAGAGAGAATTTAGACAGATGTTATTTTTTATTAGAACATGTAAAAGATAAAGAAACTGTATCATTAAGTAATATTTTTTAACATTATTTTATACTTTATTTTAAGATTAAAGGTGTAGTAAATTTAATTTGTCTATTGGTATTTATATAAATTTTTTAAAATACCAATAGACTATTAGACATTTTAATTAGTTAATTTTTACACTAATATTTTAACCTCTAAAATAGGTAGTTAATAGTAATAAATCTATTTTTTCTCTATTAAATCATCCATATTATATAATCCATTTTCTTTACCAACAATATATTCAACAGCTTTTAAAGCACCTTCAGCAAAAACAGACCTAGAATAAGATGTATGTTTTATTTCAAATGTTTCATTTTCTCCATAAAACTGGACAATATGTTCTCCTACAATATTACCACCTCTAATAGAAGAAAAACCAATTTCATTTTTTTCTCTTTTTTCATGTTTATTATGACGATTAAATTCATATTTTAGTTTATTTCCTAAACTTTCATTTATCATATCTGCAAGAAGTAGGGCTGTTCCGACTTGGACTATCTATTTTTCTATTATGATGTGTTTCAATAATTTCTATATCAGTATTTTTTAAAACAGGTGCAATCATTTTTAAAACTTTTGCCATTAAATTTATATCATAAGACATATTAGAAGATTTAAAAATAGGAATACTTTTAGAAAAATCATTTATTAAACATAGTTCTTTATCAGTAAATCCAGTAGTAGCAATAACTATAGGTATATTTTCTTGTTTTGCATATTCTAATATTTTTAGAGTTGCTTTAGGTATAGAAAAATCAATTATTACATCAGGTTTTACTGTTATATTATTAATATTTGTGAAAACAGGAAATGTAAAAATTCCAGTATTTTCTCTATCAAAACCTCCAACTAAAACCATATTTTCATGATTATCTACTAATTTTGAAACTTCTTGTCCCATTTTTCCATTACATCCATTAATAAGTACATTTATCATATTATATCCTCCAAATATTATAATAATAAATATTCTTAGTTAATAAAATATTGGTTATTTAAATAATAGTAAATATATTAACTAAGAATATTAAAGTATTTTACAATTTTAAAATTTTATATTAATTTTGTAATATGTATTTCTAGTTTATAAATAAAAGTGATTTAAAATTGTTACAAAATATATTTTTAAATAATTCTAAAAAATAACAAACATAAAAATATATAGCTATATCTGAATAATTTCTTTTTACTAAAATATTCAAGATAGTGATTATATGATTCTTTAATAGCACAATATTTATCTACAGAAGATATTATATATCCTTCTATATATTTAGGTGGAATTATAGTAAGTGGCCACATATGTTTTAGTATTATATCTTGTTCTTTTTCATTTAAAGAGAAGAGTTTTAAAGAGTTATTTAATGCAATACGTGGATGTCTAAAACCATGAAAACTTTTTCCATCTGGTCTTTTAACTCTCCAATCATATAAAAATAAGTCATGAAGCATACCGTGCACGAGAAGCGGAAATGTAATCTAATCTTAATTTTTTACAAATTAAATAACTATAAAATGCAACATCATAACAATGTTCAAAACAGTTTGTATCATAATGTTGTCTAAAAAGTTTCATCTTTTGAACAGTAGGATGATTTACTAAATCATATATAATCATATTAAATTCTTTTATATCTTTTGTTAATAAATTTTTCATAATAACCTCACTAACTAATATGTTAATATACTTTTATTATAACACTAGTTACATTTGTTTACAATATTCCGTAATTAGTCATTTCATTTTTTAATTTTTCAAGACAAACATTACTTAAATCTACTAAAGGTAATCTAGGACTACCAAAATTATATCCCATTAGATTTAAAGCAGATTTAACAGGGATTGGATTTACTTCACTAAATAGAGCTTTAATTAGGTTAATAGCATCTAATTGCATAGAAATAGCATCTGAAATATTCCCCTCAAAAAAGTTTTTTGTAATTAAATGAGTTTTTTTAGGTGCTATATTGGAAAGAACTGATATAACTCCAAGTCCGCCTAAAGATAGTACAGGTAAAATCTGGTCATCATTACCAGAATAAATATGTAAATCGTTTTTGCATAAATTAGCAATTTCTGCAACTTGAGATATATTACCACTAGCTTCTTTTATTGCTACTATATTGTCTATTTTAGATAAAGCAAGACATGTTTCAGGTAATATGTTTAAGCCAGTTCTACTAGGAACATTATATAAAATTATAGGTAATTTAGTAGAGTTCGCAATTGTTTCATAATGTTTTATTAATCCGTAATGCAGTTGTTTTGTTATAATATGGAGTAACTATTAATAAACCATCTGCTCCTATAGATTCAGCATATTTAGATAATTCAATTACAGATTTTGTACAATTACCACCTGTTCCAGCAATTACAGGAATTCTTTTGCAAACAGTATCTACTGCAAATTTTATTGTTTGTTTTTTTTCTTCTAATGTCATAGTAGATGATTCTCCTGTTGTACCACAAACTATAATTGCATCTGCTCCTTCTGATATTTGGAATTCAATTAGTTTTTTTAATTCTTCAAAGTTTACACCAGTTTCTGTGAAAGGTGTTGCGATAGCTGTTCCACAGCCTTTAAATAATATTTTTTTCATAATAATTTCACTCCTTATAGAGTATGATTGAAATAGAAAATATATTTATATAATCTATGCAATTATTATATGATAAGTACCAGAAAAAAGAAATGTTTTTTTTTATTTTTATAATTTTAGGATTGCGTTATAATTCACAGTTTGCCTAAAGGTGCATACTAGTATATCAATATTAACTATTAGTATGTGGTAACATTGTATCTTAATGTAAAGGTAGGGGAGAACAAATATAATATATGGTACTGATTCAAATGATAATATGATAAATGCTGATTTTAACTTAGTTTGGGGAAATCTATAGAATTATAAAAATTATGTGTTTATTTGGAAGGGAATCCAGATAAACACATAATGGTTTAAACCTATATAAATTTGAATTATTAATTTAGAAATCCACTAATAATATATTCAGAGGCTTCTTTTTCGTTTAGGCCAAGTGTCATAAGTTTTATTAATTGGTCACCTGCTATTTTACCAATTGTAGCTTCATGCATTAGGTTTGCATCTACATTATTACAAACTATTTTAGGGATTGCAGTAACTTTTGCTTTATCCATTATTATAGCATCACATTCCACATGACCAAAACATATATTATTTCCAATTACATTAGAGTTAAATTCTTGTAATGATTCATCTTTAGCAACAGACCTAGAGCTTACTTTTGTTTTTGAATTTTTTCCATTTAATTCAACATTAAATATAGTTTTTGCAGATTGATTTGCATGTGTCATAATTCTTTCTGATATAAGTAATGTAGAATTTTCTTGTAAATATGCATTTGTAGTTCGATTAGTAGAATCTACACCTTTTATTTGAACAGTTTCCATTTCTAATGTTGAACCATTTTTTAAGTATATATTAGTTTCAGGATTTAATATTCTTTTTCCAGAACCTTCTCCTTCACCATAATGTTTTTCTATATATTTTACTTTTGCATTTTCTTCTAAATGAAAAGTATGTATTCCATTATGTTCAGAAGTTGCACATGAGCCATTATGTATTCCGGCAACCTGCTATAATAACCACATTAGCATTTTTTCCAATATAAAAATCATTATATACCATATCTTTTAAACCACTTTTAGTTAAAATAACAGGTATATGTACGCTTTCATTTTTTGTATTCTCCTTTATTATAATATCGATACCAGGTTTATCTTTTTTTGGAACTATATCAATATTGGCAGTTGTGTTTCTTGAAATACTATTACCATCTTTACGTATATTATATGCTCCAGAAGGGATTGATTCGATATTTGCAATTTCTTTTAATAAATTCTTTTCTATTTTGTCCATTTTTTGAATCTCCTTATAGTATTTTTATATATGTAAAATATAGGGTATTACATATATTGTTTTTAAACTTTTTAATGAATTGTTTTTTTGCAGTGTATAGAATTTTCTGATAAGATATCTTCTAATTTTTGATTTGATTCTACAATTTTACCATTTTTTAGTAAGATTATTTCATCAGCTATATTTAATATTCTTTCTTGATGGGAAATTACTAGAATTGTGTTATCTTTTATGTTTTTCATTTTTTCGAAAATACCAATTAAATGATTAAAACTCCATAAATCAATTCCAGCTTCTGGTTCATCAAATATTGTTAGTTTAGAGTTCTTTGCAGATAGCATAGCAATTTCAATTCTTTTTAATTCTCCACCAGATAGTTTAGAGTCTACTGGTCTATTAATATATTCTTTTGCACATAATCCAACATCAGATAAATAATTGCAAGTATCACTAAATTTTAATGAAGTACCTGCAGAAAGTTCGATTAAATCTTTTACAGTAAGACCTTTAAAACGAATAGGTTGTTGAAATGCAAAACCAATACCAAGATTTGCTCTTTGTGAAATTTCTAGGTTAGTTATATCTTTACCATTAAATATAATTTTACCTGAATCTGGATTTTCAATTCCCATTATAATTTTAGCAAGTGTAGATTTTCCAGAACCGTTAGGGCCAGTTATTGCAACAAATTTATTATTTTCTAGATTTAGATTTATATTATCTAATATTTTTTTATTATCCCTTGAAAAGGTTATATTTTTTAATTCTAGCATAAAGCCTCCTTATATAAAATAAATGTTAGTTTTATCTAACATTTTAGCAATAATATAGTCAAATGTCAATATATGAATAAAATATAAAATAATAGTTAATAAATTTCTGAAACAACAAAAATATTGAAAATATATTAAAAAAATATGGTATAAAAAAACAATAAAAAGGTACAATAAATACAAATGTAATAAAATTGTAAATTAAAAGTAATATAAATGTAAAAATATGAAAAAGATAGATAATGTAATGTTTTTTAGGTAGTTTATATTTTGTATAATAAAAAATATGTTGCAAAATGATATTAATAAGTATATACTACAAAAGCAAAAGTAAACTAATAGTATTTATAAAAAAACTAAGGAGGAATATGAAAATGAAAAAATTTAAAAAAATGTTAGTTATATTATTAATAGTGGGTTTAATAATTGCAAATCTTTCATTTGTTAATGCAACAAATGGTGATAGCAATGATTTAACTATTTCAAATGGTACAAGAGAAAATAATATTGTTACATTTATAATAACACTTCCTAATGATGGTGGATTAAATGGAGATGCAAATGATAATGGTAGAGTTGATGAATATGCAGATTTTGATGCTGTAACTGAAGGGACAAATCGTCCAGAATATAAAGACTATAATGTAGATGCATATTTAATATTAGGATATATTGCAGAGATAAATAAAAAAGAAGAGTTAAATATGATTCTTGCTGATTATAATCTTGATGGTAATGTAGATATTAATGATGATATTGAAATGCAAAGTCAAAAAGAATTGTTAACAAATCCAATAAAATTAAATGGAACATTAGCACAAGATAGCACATATAAAATGTCGAAAACTTCTAATAACACATATAAGGTAGAAGTAAAAGTACCTGAAGGAAAAGATGGTACAATAGGAATAACTGTAAAGCAAAAAGTTTTTAAAATTAGTCAAACTGTAGCAAATGAAGAAAAAAGTAGTACTATGTTAAATGTAAATAATTCTGAAAAAAATCCTACAAATATAACTATTTCAGATGGTATTAAAAATGGAAATAATGTTATATTTAAAATTAATTTACCAGAAGGAACAAACCTAAGAGGAGATGTTAACACAGATGGTAAAGTAGATTTAGCAGATGTTGATTTATTAACTAAGTTTTTAAATAAAGAAATAACAGAAGGAATTGATGATATACTAGCAGATGTAAATGGAGATGGAAGTATAAATTCATTTGATAGTAGTGCACTTAAAAAAATAGTATCGGATAATTCAGATTCTGATAAAACAAATGATAGTATTATATTAAATGGTGATTTGGCAGAAAAAGCTTCATATAAATTAGTAAAAGATTCTAATGGAAAATTTAGTGTAGAAGTTACAATTCCAGAAGATATAACAAAAGGAACTATAGGTGTTACTTTAGCTGATGGAATATTTATGAATAAAGATAAAACAAAAAGTGTAAAGGTAAGTAGTAATTTATTCAATTATTCAAAATCAGATAAATCAGAAGAATTTAAAGTAACTGATAAAAAAGAAGATGTACAAGATAATGGAAAAATAAAAGTAACAATAACAACAAATAAAGAATTAGATTCAAATAAAATACCAAATGGATGGACATTAGGTGAAGATGGAAAATCAATTTGGAAAGTAATGGATAAAAATACAAGTGAAGATATAACATTAGTTGCAAAAGATGGAAGCACAATAAAATATACAGTTACAGTAGGAGATAAAACAACAGCTCCAGGAAAAATACCACAAACAGGTATAAAAAATACAATAATATTTATAGTAGCTGGTATAGCTATAGTTGGAATAGTAGTATTTATAAGATCTAAAAAAATATTAAAATAAATTTATTAAAGACTAGTAGATAATTTTTTATTTACTAGTCTTTTATATTAAAAATATACATTAGTTTGAATTAATTATTTATTAATTAATTCTTCTAAAATTTGTATAGCATTAGTTGCAGCACCTTTTCTAATATTGTCTGCAACAACCCAAATGTTAATTCCAGATTCTACACTATAGTCGCGTCTAACTCTTCCAACATATACTTTATCTTTTCCAGACACAAGTGAGGAAACTGGATAATCATTTGAATTTGGATTGTTTTGAACAATAATTCCAGGAGCATTTTTTAATGTATTAAGTACATCTTTTATATCAAAATCTTTTTCAAATTCTATGTTTATCGATTCACTATGAGAATTAAAAACAGGAACTCTTACCGTTGTTGCTGTTATTTTTAAATCTGGTTTTCCAAGGATTTTTCTAGTTTCATTAATCATTTTTTCTTCTTCTTTTGTATATCCATTATCTAAAAAAACATCTATATGTGGTAAACAATTATTGAATATAGGATAAGGAAACTTTTCTAAGTTATAAGATTTAGAGTTATTTAAATAAGAAGAGATACCATTTTCTAAATCATGAATACCTTTAGAGCCAGCCCCAGAAACTGCTTGATATGTAGAATAAACAATTCTTTTTATATTATATTTATCATCTAATGGTTTTAATGCAACAACAGCCTGAATTGTAGAACAATTAGGATTAGCAATAATTCCATTGTTTTTCAAAATATCATTTCTATTTACTTCAGGAACTACTAATGGAACATTTTCATCCATTCTAAAAGCACTACTATTATCAATAACTATACATCCTTTAGATACAGCTATTGGAGAATATTTTTTTGAGGTTTCTCCACCAGCAGAGAAAATTGCAAAATCAAAACCTTTGTCAAAAGAATCTTCTTTTAATTCTTGAACAGTATATTCTTTGCCCATAAATTCTATTTTTTTTCCACTAGAACGATATGATGAAAAAAATACATATTCATTAATAGGCAATTTTTTTTCTTCTAAAACCTTTAATGCAGTAGTACCAACCACTCCAGTAGCACCAACAACAGCTAATTTATAATTTTTCATAATAAATATCAATCCTTTCCTATTTTAATGAGAAATATATCTACATAAGATATATATTTTATTTAACTTTAATATCCAATATGTACACAATAAATCAAATTTAAAAATTAAATATTAACTCCTTGACTTTAAGCTATATTTATTATATGCCAACAATATAAAAAAATAAACAAAAATAAAAATATTTACAAATAAATTTTATTGTGTAATAATAGAACTATCGTTTGGAAGGAGTATTATAATTTTATGTTAGATTTAAAAAAAGATGTAAAATATATTAAAGGTGTTGGGCCTAATAGAGTAACTTTATTAAATAAAATAGGCATTTTTACACTAGAAGATTTAATTACATATTATCCAAGAGATTATGAAGATAGAAGCAAACCAAGGATGATTGAAAATTTAGTAGATGGAGAAGAAGCTTTAATAAAAGCTGTTGTGGTTTCTAGAATTGTAGAAATACGCTTGAAAAATAAGATGTGTATGTATAAGTTATTAGTACAAGATGAAACTGCTAAGTGTACAATTATTTGGTTTAATCAAAGTTATCTTAAAAATAAATTTATGGTTGGGGAAACTTATTACTTTTTTGGAAAAGCTAATATTAGAATGGGAAAATTTGAGATGAGTTCACCTGTTTTTGATGGTATAAATACTAAAAATAATACAGGAAGAATTATTCCAATATATCCATCTACATATGGATTGTCACAAAATACATTAAGAAAGATTATAGAAAATGGATTAGAGCAAGTAATGGGGAATTTAGAAGAAAGTTTGCCAGAATATATATTAAATGATTATAAGCTTTTAGAAATAAATGATGCAACAGAAAAAATTCATTTTCCAGAAGAATTTGAAGAATTTAAGATAGCAAGAAAAAGGTTGGTATTTGAAGAACTTTTAGTAATGCAACTTGCATTAATTGGATTAAAAAATCAGTATAATAAAGATATAGAAGGAATTAAATTTAATTCTAATATAAAATTTGAAGAGATTATAAAAGATTTACCATTTTCACTTACAAATGCTCAATTAAGAGTTTTAAAAGAAATTGAAAGTGATATGGAAAATAATAAATCTATGAATAGATTATTACAAGGAGATGTAGGCTCTGGTAAAACTATAGTCTCTATAATATCTGCATATAAAGCAGTAAAAAGTGGTTGCCAAGTAGCTATTATGGCTCCTACATCAATTTTGGCAAGTCAACATTTAGAAAGTTTTACTGAAATTTTGGAAAAATATAATATTAGATGCGAACTTTTAATAAGTAGTATTACTAAAAAGAAAAAAGAAGATATTTTAGAAAGATTAAAAAATGGAGAAATAGATGTATTAATTGGCACACATGCAATTTTAGAAGATAATGTAGTTTTTAAAAATTTAGGTTTAGTAATTACAGATGAACAACATAGATTTGGAGTTAGGCAGAGAAGTAAGATTGCTTCTAAAGGTCAAAATCCAGATGTTTTGGTAATGACTGCAACTCCTATTCCAAGAACCCTAGCTCTTATTTTATATGGAGATTTAGATATATCTATTATAGATGAATTACCTCCAAACAGAAAGAAAATAGATACTTTTGCAGTAACTAAAGGTATGGAAGAAAGAGTAAATAATTTTATAAAGAAACTTGTAGATGAAGGAAGGCAATGCTATATTGTATGTCCTTTAGTAGAAGAAAATGAAGAAATAGATGCAAAAGCTGTTGTAGAACTTGCAGAAAAATATAAAAATGAAACATTTAAAGAATATAGAGTAGAATTTATACATGGTAAAATGAAACCAAAAGAAAAAGATGAGATAATGTTAAATTTTAAAGATGGAAAAATTGATATATTAATTTCTACAACCGTTATTGAAGTTGGAGTAAATGTTCCAAATAGTAGTATAATGGTTATTGAAAATGCAGAAAGATTTGGATTAGCACAGCTCCATCAATTACGTGGAAGAGTAGGGAGAGGTGAATATAAATCATATTGTATATTGAAATATAATTCTAAATCTAATGTAGTAAGAGAAAGGATGAAAATAATGCAAGATACGAATGATGGATTTGTAGTTGCAGAGAAAGATTTAGAATTAAGAGGTTCAGGTGAATTTTTTGGAACTAAACAACATGGAATTCCAGAATTTAAAATAGCAAATTTATTTGAAGATCTTCCTATTTTAAAACAGGTTCAAGATTTATCTTTAAAAATTGAACAAGAAGATTCACGGATTGAATTTAGAAAAAAATAAAAAGTTAAAAGATATAGTTCAAAGTAAATTTAAAGATAGAATTGAAATCTAGTTTTTATTGACAAAATATTTTAGGAATAGTATAAATAATACAATAGCTAAAAATAGCTATATTTTAATAAATTCGATTCATTTATGAGTGCTTTTTAAGAAAGGGGTTTACATCATGAATAATATTCAAGAAAACAAGATTAGCATTGCAAGCTCAAACAAAGGAGCTGTAGAATTAGGAGAAGAATGTATTATTTCTTTGCGGATTTCTAATGATTTAGGATTTGTGGAAAATGCTAAAGTTATTATGTATAAGAAAGGTAATAGTATACCAAAAGAATT
Source organism: uncultured Clostridia bacterium (assembly GCA_948805675.1). Taxonomy (GTDB): domain Bacteria; phylum Bacillota; class Clostridia; order TANB77; family CAG-508; genus CAG-492. The sequence continues at coordinate 76,688 of CAQIBN010000004.1, forward strand.
TAATATGGAATATGAAAAAACAGAAGATAACTTTAGTTTTTTTAATGCAACTATTATTTTTGATGAAGTAGGTGTATATAATTATGCAATTTCATTAAATTTAAATTGTAACAATGTATGGATAAAGAAAGAACCAGAAAGTTTAATGCCATGTGTTACTACAAAGCAATTTCCTTTTTGGAGAATTACTGCATGTGAAAAAGACTTTAAAACTCCTGAGTGGGCAAAAGGTGGAATTATATATCATATTTTTGGGGATAGATTTATAAGAGATTGTAATGTACTTGTACAAAATTTACAACAAACAGAAGGTAGAATTCTACACAAAGATTGGAATGAGCTTCCTAATTGGTTACCAGACGAAAATGGTGAAGTAAAGAACAATGACTTTTTTGCTGGTAATCTTAAAGGAATACAAAGTAGGCTTAAATATTTAAATAGTTTAGGTGTTACAATTATTTATTTAAGTCCTGTTTGTGAAAGTCAATCAAATCATCGGTATGATACAGGTGATTATGAAAAAGTAGATCCATATTTAGGTTCAAATGAAGACCTAAAAAATTTATGTGAATCTGCACATAAATTAGGAATTAAAGTAATCTTGGATGCAGTTTTTAATCATACAGGCAATTACTCACGTTATTTTAATTCTGATGGGAGATATGATTCCATTGGAGCAAGTATAGGGCCAGAGTCTCCATATTATAATTGGTATAAAAAATGGCAAGGAACTTTTTTATATTGGTGGGATTTTAAAAATCTACCAGTTATTGAAGCTGATAATGAAGAGTGGCAAAAATTTTTATTTTCAGTAGGAGGAGTAATTGATAAATGGTTTGAACTTGGGATTGATGGATTAAGACTTGATGTTGCAGATGAGTTACCAGACTATTTCCTTAAAAAAATAAGAGATACTGTTCTTAGAAATAAGAAAGATGCATTTATAATTGGGGAAGTATGGGAAAATGCAGCAACAAAAGAAAAAGATAGTAATACTAGAAATTACTTATTGGGACACAGCCTAGATACTGTTATGAATTATCCATGGACAGATGCAATATTAAGATATGTAAGATTTGGAGACTTCCAAAAGTTACAATCTGTGGTTATGGAGATATTAAATGATTATCCACTAGATAGTATATTTTCAGCAATGAATGCCTTATCTACTCATGATATAACAAGGGCAATGACTACTCTTGGAGGAAATGGTATCGAGCAAAATCGTGGATGGATATGGGATGTTCCAGATTTAGGTGATGTAATAAAGAATAGACAGTGGCAGTTTGATAATGATAAATTAGAAGGTAAGAATTATAAAGAAGCCAAAAAGAAATTTAAAATAGCAACTATAATTCAATATTTTCTACCTGGTAATGTATCTATTTTTTATGGAGATGAAGTTGGATTATATGGATATAAAGACCCATTTAATAGAAAGACATATCCATGGAATCACCGAGATAAAGAATTGTTACGGTTTTTTAGAAGTCTTGGAAAAATTAGAACAAAATGTCATTTCTTAAAAGATGCAGATTTTGAATTTATTAGATTAGATGAAGAAATTCTTGTTTTTGAAAGAAAAGGTAATGAAAATTCTATGTATATTATAGTAAATAGAAGTAAAAACACGCATAAAATCGAAGTACCAAATATTAAACATAAGGAACAAATTATTTTTAGCATTAATTACAATTCTGAAAATAATGAAATTGGTTCATATGGTGCAATTATTGTTTTGGTAAATAAAGAGGGTTTTTAACCCTCTTTTGTTTTATAATATGAAAGATTTATGTTCTTGAAGATATTTCTTTATTTATTAATCTATATGTTTTACAAATATCACAATCATTACAAATGTGTATTCTATTTTCAAATATTAATTTTAAAGTTTTTATAAATTCATCATCTTCCTGAATTAAATGTATATTTATTTCTTTTGGAATTAAATCTAATAAAGTATTTAATATATAATCATTAGAAGAAAATGATATATCTGATAAATATTTTGCATTAAATACATCTTGTGAAATTGCAAGGATATTTTTATTTTCATCTAGTAGAATTGAGTCTTCATTCATATAAATTAAATGGATGGAGCTTATATTTGGCTCTTTAGATTTAATATATAATTTTAAAAGTTCTATAAATTCTTTATATTCTTTTTCTAAAATAAATTTATTAACAGCAATATCTACAGCAGAATCTATACATTTTATATAATTTTGTAATCTAAAATTAACAAATCCAGAAAGTATCATAGAATTATGTTCCATAATATATTCAAATACATTATTTAATATACATTCTTTTCTATAAGTAAAATCACTTGTTTCTTTAATATCTAAAAGCTGTACACATTCTTTAGTTATTTGGCACTTTTCATAAAAATCAAAATAAAAGTAATTGTAATTTAAAATATGATTTATTATTTTCTCTTCATAAAAATTAATAATACAATTAGTAATAATATTAGATAGTTTATTATAAAATAAAGTAGAATCCTTTCCTAAATAATGTATAATTATATTATTATATATTTTGAATTTATTAGAACTATAATATACATCTTCTATATTTAATTCTGAAATGTTTTTTAGTAGATATTCTATTATTTTATTGTTATTTGTTTTTATACAAAAAGATTTCATAATAGAAAAAACTCCCTTCTGTTACATAAATATAGTATCTACTAAAATCTCGATAGATATACATATTTTATTCTTTAAAGAAAAAAATGGTAACTTGTATTTTTAAATATATTATAAAAATCGATACAAAAAACTTGAAATTAATATGAGTTTATAATATTATATTAAATACACTAATTTTAGAAAGAAGGTTAAAAAAATGAAAGATTTCATAAAAATCTTTATAGGAATAATTCTTATTCTATCATTTTGTTCTGGCATAGCTACATTTATAGTAGTTAAGTTAGTGGAAAAATTTTTAAGTTGAAATTTTTAAAATACACCCCAATATGTTAGAGAATTAGCATATAACATAATAGGTGTATTTTTATTTATAAAATAATCACAATATTATGTAAGGTTCATATAATATATTAATAGCACAAAGAAAAAGAAGTGCTATTAGGAGGTGTATTATTTATGATGGAAGAATATGGATGTGAGAGAAAAGAGTGTTGTAAAAAAGATAAAAAAAGATGTTGTATAGATTTAATAGTATTTATATTATCAATAGCATTAGCTTTAACAATAGGATTAATAGTAGGAGCATTAGTATCTGTAACAATTTTAGGAGCATTAGCAGCAATTATAGTTTTAGCAGTTGTGCTTGCACTACTTTTAATAATAAGAATAATTATGCTTATATGTTGTAATAAAAAATGCTAGACTAAATAATTATATAGATGTGTTTAATTAAACACATCACTTACATAAAACATACATATAAATAATTTACTACAATATCTTAGTAAAAAATAACAAGCTAAATGTATAATAAAATATCAAAGTTTTTCTAGTTATTTTTAGATTAAACTTATATTTTATATAAAGATTTCGGACAAGTAGTTGACAATAAAATGAGTATATGTTATTTTAATAAAAAATTAAGAGTATACCTAGAATTAATTCAAGCGGTATAAAAGTACAATATAATGTACTTACACAGAAACAGGAAATTTGTAAACTGCGGAGGAGTCTTAAATTATTTGTTATTTTAGTGTAATAAAAAATTTATAGATTCTTTTGCAGTTTTTTGTTTTATGAAAGGAGGATTAAATACCCCAAATAGTATATATAAATAAAAGGAGGAGATTATAAATGGAAAATGTAGAATCATTAATAAAAGCAATACCATATATAAATAAATTCTATGGAAAAACTATAGTAATAAAATATGGTGGTAATGCAATGATAGATGAAGATTTAAAACAATCAGTTATTAAAAATATTATATTATTAAAATATATAGGTATAAATGTAATTATTGTTCATGGTGGTGGACCAGATATTAATAAAGAATTACAAAATTATAATATAAAACCCAATTTTAAAGATGGGATAAGAGTAACAGATTTAGAAACAATAGAAATTGTAAAAAAAGTTTTAATAGGAAAAACTAATAGTGATATTGTAAATATTATAAATAGACAAGGAGCAAAAGCAATTGGAATTTCTGGAATTGATGGAACTTCAATTTTATGTAAGCAATTAGATAAACAATTAGGATATGTTGGTGATATTGTAAATATAAATTGTGAATTAATACAAAATATTATTAATATGGGGTATATACCAGTTATTGCACCAATAGGAATTGGAAAAGATGGAGAAGTATATAATATAAATGCAGATATAGTAGCAAATAAAATCGCAACAAGTATAAAGGCAGAAAAATTGATTTTATTAACTGATGTAGATGGTGTAAAAGTAAATGATGAAGTTATTTCTGTATTAGATGAGGAAAAGATAAATGAATTAATAGATAAAAAAATAATTACTGGAGGAATGATTCCAAAAGTAAAATCTTGCCTAGATTGTACACAAAATGGAGTAAAGAGTGTTCATATTATAAATGGATGTAAGAAAAATAGTTTACTTATAGAAATGCTTACAGATAGTGGAATTGGAACGATGATTGTATAGATAGTTATTTGTAAGTTTAAATAAAATTTTTATTTATAAAATATAAGTTAGATTATTATAATAAACTTATATTTAGTGTATTTTATAATATATTTTTTTAGACATTTTTATGTTGTTTTATTAAAAATGATACAATATAAATAACCAATAATATTTAATAAGGTTAGTATTTACAGTTTTTTATAATAGGAAAGTTGTAGTGTAGAATAAAATGTAATTAATATAGAGCTTTCCTGTTATTTAAAATAATTATACATTGTTTTTTCAAAATTAGCACACCAACAATTAAATGGAAATTGTAACAGGATTAATAAATTATGAATAGTAGTTTTATTGGGAACATAATAGTAAAAAATAGATGTTTTTCCTTGATTTTCTATATTTCATATAGTATGATGTACATAGAAGTTATTTGGAAAGGAAGATGGAATTTGAAAATATTAGCAGTTGGTGATATAGTAGGCGAAAATGGTGTGAAGAAATTAAAGGAAATATTGCCAAAAATAAAACAAGAAAATAATATAGATTTTTGTATCGTTAATGGCGAAAATTCAGCTGGAGGAATGGGAATAACTACAAAAATTTTTGAATGTTTACTTAATTTAAAAATTGATGTAATTACAATGGGAAATCATACTTGGGGAAAAAAAGATATATTTAGTTTTATAGACCATCCACAAATAATTAGACCAGCTAACTATTCAAAAGGTGTAGTTCGGTAAAGGTTATGGAATATATAATTGTAAAGGTAAGAAAATTGCAGTAATTAATTTAATTGGAAGAACAGATATGAATGTATTATCAGAAAACCCATTTTTGGTTGTAAAAGATTTAGTAGAAAAATTAAAAGATAATACAGATATTATAATTGTAGATTTCCATGCAGAAGCTACAGCAGAAAAGATTGCAATGGGATATTTTTTAGATGGGAAAATTACAATTTTATATGGAACACATACACATGTACAAACAGCAGATGAAAAAATTCTTGAAAAGGGTACAGCATATATAACAGATATTGGAATGACAGGCCCTAATAAATCTGTTATTGGTATGGATGTAGATGCTTCTATAAAGAGATTTGTTACATCATTACCAGAAAGATATAAATTAGCTGATGGTAATTGTTTCTTTAATGGATGTATTTTTGAAATAAATGACGAAACTTGTCGAGTAGAAAAAATATATAGAATAAATGTAAAATAAATGCCGAAAAATAGAGAATAATGCGATGTGTTTTTCCTTATATTTCCAAAAAACTACTAGACATTTTCTAATAAATGTAGTATAAATATATTTGTAAAAAGTAAAACAAAAATAAAATTATAGGAGGCAAAAAATGGAAGTTTTAAAAATCTCATCAAAGTCAAATCCAAATTCAGTAGCAGGAGCAATAGCTGGATTAGTAAAGGAATCAAGTCAAGCAAGAATGCAAGCAATAGGAGCAGGAGCGTTAAATCAAGCAGTTAAGGCTGTAGCAATAGCTAGAGGATTTGTTGCGCCATCTGGAGTTGATTTAGTATGTATACCAGCATTTGCAGAAGTGCAAGTAGAAGGAGAAGAAAGAACTGGTATGATGCTTATTGTAGAAGCTAGAAAATAATAAATAATAAATAAAATAGATTGGGGGACATGAGATTTTCATGTTCTCTTTTTGATTAAAAACTATTGAAAAATAAGATATTTTAATATATGATAACAAAAATATATTATATTAAAAATAAATAATTAATATATTATTTGCAACTGAATTTTTAATAATTTATAAATTAATCTTAAATAGCATGAATATAAAATTTTGTAAAAAAGGTTTATAGGTAGCCTAAAAAACCTAAATATAATATATAAGGAGAGTTAGTTAAAATAATAAAGAACTAACTATAAATAGTACATATGAAAGTAAATTTTGTAAAATATATTTTTATTATAATAGTTATATCTCTAATTGGATTTGCTGTTTATTTTATTTATAATAATGTAGGAACTAATAATAAAAATAAAGTAGAAGAAACAATACAAACAGTTCAGTATTCTAAAGAAATAACAATTGGAGTTTCAAAATATGATAATATAAACCCAATTGTAACTAATAATAAAGAAATAATAAATATAAGTAAATTAATATTTGAGCCACTAATTAGTTTAGATGAAGAATATAAAAAAGAATTATGTCTTGCAAAAGAATTCGCAAAAATAAATTCAAGTTCATATTTAATAAAGATAAATAATGATATAAAATGGTCAGATGGAACAAATTTAAAAGTGGAAGATGTTGAATTTACTATAAATAAATTAAAAGATGGAAATAATATATATTCAAGTAATGTAAGTGAAGTAAGTCAAGTTCAATTAATAGATGATTCCACAATTAGAATTGATTTAAATAAAGAAAACGATTATTTTGAAGATAATCTAGTTTTTCCGATATTACAAAAAAGTAATTATATTAATGGAGATTTGTCTAAAAATAATGGTATTATAAATGGAACAGGAATGTACAAAATTGTTAGTATAGATAACAATAAAATTGTTCTTGAAAAAAATTATAATTGGAGAGAAAAAGATAAAATTTCTAAAATAGAAAAAATAAATATTTTACTTTTTTCAGATATGGGAGAATTATATAATAGTTTCAAAATTGGAAATATAGATATAATTCATACATCTAATATAAATTATCAAGAATATATTGGTACTTTAGGATATAAAGTAAAAGAATATAAAGGAAGAGAATTAGATTTTTTAAGTTTAAATTGTGAGAACGAAATTTTAAGTCAAAAAGAAGTAAGAAAAGCAATAGGATTTGCAATAGACAAATCTAATATTATTCAAGAAGTATATAATAATAAATATTATATATCAAATGGAGTTTTGGATTATGGAACATACCTTTATAAAAAAGAAAATGTAAGCTTAGGATTTAATAATGAACAATCAAAAAGGATACTTTCAGAAGCAGGATGGTTATATAAAAATAATAAATGGCAAAAGAAAAATAGTTTTGGAGTTACAAAAGATTTATCATTTAATTTAATTGTTCAAACAAATAATGAAAAAAGAATGCAGGTTGCAGAATTAATAAAAGAACAATTAAAACAAATTGGAATAGAAATATCAATCAAAAAAGTTAATGATACACAATATAAAGATTATCTTCAAAATAAAAATTATGATATAATTCTTACAGGAATAAATAATGGATTTAGTAGAGATTTAGAATACTTCTATGGAGAAAATAATTTGGCAAAATATAATAACACTAAAGTAAAGGATATTATAAATGAAGTAAAAAAAATAAGTGATGATAAGTTAGTTTGTGAAAAATACAATACATTATTTGATATTATACAAGATGATATGCCATATATTACTTTGTATCGTAATAAAAATATGCTAATATTAAATCAAAAGGTATCAGGAGAAATTAGTCCTAATAATAATTATTTGTTTTATAACTTTTGGACTTGGTGTAAACAGTAGATTATTAATTCTTGATATGTTTGTATATAGTTTTAGTGGGGATGAATGTAAAAAATATAAAATAAAGGGTAAAGTAAAAAATATAAAATAAAATTGAAAAATATGAAATTAGGTATTGACAAAAAAAATTAATAGTATATAATAACAATACAAACAAATGTTTAAAAAGAAATTGGAGGAATATTATGAGTGCAGAAAATACTGAAAAAAGAAAAGCATTAGAAATGGCTTTAGGTCAAATAGAAAAACAATTTGGAAAAGGTTCTGTTATGAAATTAGGAGATTATACAGCTATGAGTGTTGAAGCAATACCAACAGGTGCTTTAAGTCTAGATGTAGCATTAGGAATAGGTGGAATACCTAGAGGAAGAATTATAGAAGTATATGGTCCAGAATCATCAGGAAAAACTACTCTTACATTACATATGATAGCAGAAGCACAAAAAATGGGTGGAGAAGCAGCTTTTATAGATGCTGAACACGCATTAGACCCTGTTTATGCTAAACATTTAGGTGTAGATATAGATAACCTAATAGTTGCACAACCAGATACTGGTGAGCAAGCATTGGAAATAGCAGAAGCTTTAGTAAGAAGTGGAGCTTTAGATATTATTGTTGTAGACTCTGTTGCAGCATTAGTACCAAAAGCAGAAATAGATGGTGATATGGGAGATTCTCATATTGGATTACAAGCAAGATTAATGTCACAAGCATTAAGAAAATTAGCAGGTGCAATAAATAAATCAAAATGTGTTATAGTATTTATAAATCAATTAAGAGAAAAAGTAGGTATTATGTTTGGTAGCCCAGAAACAACTACTGGTGGTAGAGCATTAAAATATTATTCATCAGTAAGACTAGACATAAGAAAAATAGAAAATTTAAAACAAGATGGAGAGGTTGTAGGAAATAGGGCAAGAGTAAAAGTTGTAAAAAATAAAGTAGCACCACCATTTAGAGAAGCTGAATTTGATATTATGTATGGAAAAGGAATATCAAAAGAAGGTAATATAGTAGATTTAGCAGTTAACTTAGATATTATAGAAAAAAGTGGTTCATGGTTTAGTTATGATGGTACCAGAATTGGACAAGGTAGAGAAAATGTAAAAAAATTCTTAATCGAGAATCCAGATATAATGAAAGAAGTAGAAACTAAAATTAGAGATAATTTTTCACAAGCATTTGAAAAAAGCTTAGGAGATGAATCATCTAATAATAAAAATGATAGTAAAGATGAAGAATAAGAGAGGTTTAAATCTTGTATACAGTAGATGAATTTGATAAACAAAAAACAAAAATTTTAAAATATATAATATTTAAAAAAAGAACTGAATATGAAGTTAGACAGAAATTCAAGAATATAGTAGAAGATGATTTACTTGAAGATATTATTCAAGATTTAAAAGAAAATTTGTACATAAATGATAGTAATTATATAGAAAGAGCTATTAATGAATTTATGTCTATTAATACTCTTTCTATAAAACAAATAAAATATAAATTATATTCTAAAGGATTAAAAAGTGAATTGATAGAAAATTATATAGAAAATCATGAAGAAGAATTAAAAGAATATGAAAAAAATAATGCGCAGAAAATTGTTCAAAAAAAGATTAATGCTGTAGAAGAAGAGAAATTAAGAAATTTTCTTAAGACTAAAGGATATAAAGAAGAAAGTATAAAAAGTGCTTTATATGGAGGAGAATAATGCAAAATGTATTAACATTAGAAACAAATAAATATGCAATAAAAATAGAAAATTTTGAAGGTCCATTAGATTTATTATGCCATTTAATAGACAAAAATAAAATGAATATATGTGATGTTAAAATTAGTGAAATAACAGATCAATATATAGATTATATTAATGAAATGGAAGTATTAAATCTTGAAATAACTAGTGAATTCTTAATTATGGCATCAACTTTACTTTATTTAAAATCTAAAACTTTACTACCAGTAGAAGCAGAAGAGAAAGAAGAATTATCTGAAGAAGAACTTTTAAGAAGAATTATAGAATATAAAAAATATAAAGAGATAACAAAAATATTAAAGGAATTTTATGCAGAAAACAGTAAAAGAATAAGTAAACAACCAGAAGAGATTGAACTACCAAAACAGAAACTAGAAAGAAATTATAATAAGGAATTAATTCCTGAAATCTATTCAAAAGTAATAAATAAAAATAAATCAAGACTTAATAAAAACGCAAAAAATATTCAAAAAATTGCTATAACAGAAACATATAGTGTTGGAAGTAAAGTAAAGCAAATGTTTAAGGAACTAGTAAAAAACAAGAGGTTTGTATTCAATAGAATGTTTTCTGTAAATAGATGTAATAGAAACGAAGTTGTAACAGCTTTTTCAGGATTGTTAGAAATGTCCAGAAGAAGTAAAGTTATAACAAATCAATTAGAATTATTTGGAGATATAACAGTAGAAAAACAAAAAAGAAATACATAAAATACATATAAGAATATTGATTAAACTAATAAAAAGTGGAAAAAATAGTATTATAGAACTAAAAAGAGGGAATGTCTATGATGCTATTTTTTTTATGTGTATTAATAATGTTTCTAGTTATACTTCTAGTAATTAGATATTCGTCAATAAGAATATCTATAATAAATTTAGAAATAGCTACAAATAGTAAAGATATTATAAATAATTATGAATTACAATTTGGTATTTATTTTTTTAATAAAATAAGAATCTTTAAATTTACAATAAATGAAAAGAGAATAAAAAAGCTACAAAATTCAAAATTTATAAAAAGACTATCTAAAGTTGATTTTGGAAAAGTTACTAAAAAGTTAGAGAAAAGAATAGAAAATAAAGTTTTATACAACTATAAGAATTTTAATATATTAAATATTATAAAAGTATTATTAAAAGAAATAAAACCTGAAATATCAAAAATTAAATTTAATTTAAAAATTGGATTTGGAGATATTATTATTACAACATTTGCTATTCCTATTATTTCAACATTAATATCATTTTTCCTAAAATTATCAGTCAAAGACTTGAATTCAGAAAATAAAAAAAGAGAATACTATTATAAAATAGAGCCAATATATAATAAAAATATAATTAATTTAAGATTAAATTGTATAATAAATGTAAAAATAGTACATATTATCAATATAATTTATATCTTTTTAATAAAGAAAAGGAGAAGTGATAAATATGAACGAGCATCCTATAGAAGGTCTTATGGTTACAGCCATGAATAGCATTAGAGATATGGTAGATGTAAATACTATAATTGGAGAACCTATTGAGGCTCCAGGAAATATAGTAATTATACCAATTTCAAAAGTAGGTTTTGGTTTTGCATCTGGAGGAAGTGAATTTAATGGAGAAACAATAGATGAATATAAAAAGAAGGATAAAGAAGAGGCTATACAATATAGATTACCATTTGGAGGAGGAAGTGGAGCCGGTGTAAGTATTACTCCAGTAGCATTTTTAGTTGTACAATCTAATAATGTAAAATTATTACCAGTAAACCATACATCATCAATAGATAAATTATTAGATTATGTTCCAGATTTAATAGAAAAAGTAAATAGTATGTTAAATAAACAAATGCAAAATAAAAAGGAAGAAAAAAAAGAAGAAAGACAAGAAGAAAGAAGAAAAGATAAAGAAAAAATGGAGTATCTACAAACTTTAAAAGAAGAATTTGGAGAAGAAACAAAATCTAGAACTAAATCTAAAACCAGTAAAGGTGTAAATAAAAAAGTAACTCCAAAAACAAAGAAAAATATAGAGATTGAATATGATGAACAAGATTTTATATTTGATGAGGATGAATAAAGGATTTTAATATTTTAAAGCACTGTAAACAAATTTTTATATAATATGAAGGTTTAATTATAAGTAATAAAACCTTCATATTATATAAATGTAAAATTATGGTGTTAATTTTTATGGATTATAAAAGTTAGTAAAAATATTTACAAGATGTAAAAAATTGACAAACAACAAAAAATTATGTAAAATAAAATTATAAAGTATTATACTTTTTCATAATGCTAATTAGCATTATACATAATCAAACAATATTATATTATTTAACAGGAGGAAAAAAATGGCAAGAAAAGGTGACCTATTTGGAGACGGAAGGATGGAAGATGGGAAACAAGAATAAGAGTTGGAGACAAATGTAAGAGTATATATGGTAAAACCAAAAAGGAAGTTAAAGAAAAGTTAAGAAACTTAAATAATTCTGCTAATGGGATAAAATTTTTGGAGCAGTCAGAGGCTTGGTTAAAACAAAAACGGAATACAATAAAAGAATCTTCATATACAATATATTTTGGTATTGTGAAGAAATATTTAAATCCATTTTTTGGAGAAATATTAGTTAATAAAATTGATAAAAAAATGATTGAAAGCTTCAAAAATAGCTTGAACAATGAGTTAAATAACAGAACAAAAGTAGAGATTATTAGAGTATTAAATGCTATTCTTTGTTTTCAAAAAGAAAAAATAACAGCTCTTGACAGTAAAGCTACAATGTCAAATGACTGTAGTAAAAAGAAAATCTTAACAAAAGAAGAATTTGTAAAATTTATTAAGTATCTAGGAAAAGATACTGATTTGATTAAATTGGGCATATTATTACTTATATGTACAGGTATTAAAATTGGAGAACTATGTGCTCTAAAATGGGAGGATATAAGGATTCAAGAAGGATATGTAATCATCAATAAAACAGTGCAAGATTTCTCAAAAAAAGCTGTAAATAGAATGTCTAAAAAAGAATTAGTTATCAGTAAAGTAAAAGAAAGAAAAATACCACTTATGGATTTCTTACAAGACGAACTAGCAAAACAAGAGAAGTCTAAAAATTGTTTCTTACTAACAGGTACATTAAAATGGTATGATAGATTTAAAATGGAATATGAATTAAAGCAGATTTTAAAGGATGCAAGTTTAAAAGAAGATTTTACATTTACAAAGTTAAGAGATTCTTTTATTTTAATTGCAATTGAATCTGGAATGGACTTAAGAGCTCTTTGTGACATACTTGGCATAGATTTGAATTCTATTAAGAAATATTTGAAAAATATTCCAATAAAGGATACAAGACAAGAAATAAAAAAATTATGCTTAATTTAGTTAAAAAGAAATTAAACAATTAAAAGAAATGGTGTAATTATCTAAGAATTGATAGTTACACTATTTCTTTTTACTGTTAAAGTATTAATAATATATATTTAAAATATAAATTGATTTATTTGAGTGATATGATTTTATCTAAGTAAACATAACCAATTTTTATACAAAAATGATACCATATTCATTAAACCATTTTTCTTAATTTCTTTATTTGATATAATATCAACAGTTCCAATAACTTTTCCATCTAAAGTAAAGCATGCTTCACCGATTTTTTGTCCCTTAATAATAGGTGCTGATAAATTTTCTTCAATTGATATATTTTGAGATATATTTTTATCTTCACCTTTTTTTAATAAAGTACCGAAAGTCATCTTTAAAAATTGCATCTAGTTCAGTTTGTATTCCTTTTGTAACATTTACTTTTTTTATCAAATCATCTTTTTTTGAAAGTTCTTTGTATGAATAATTATTAAACCCATAATCTAATAACTTTTGTGCTTCAGAGAAACGTTGTTTAGTAGTTGGAGCTTTCATTATTACTGCTATTAAAGATAGTCCATTTCTTGTTGCACTAGCAGATAAGTTATATAAAGCAAGTGATGTAGAACCTGTTTTTAAACCTGTTGCACCTTGATAATTTCTAATTAATTTATTTGTGTTTACAAGTTCAGATTTACCATCTCTTAAGCTATCCATCCAAATTGTTGTATAATTTGTAATTAATGGATGTTTTGTTAATAATTCTTTGGACATTAAAGCAATATCATAACTTGATGTAACATGACCATCTTCATCAATACCATGGCAATTTTTGAAACATGTATCATTCATACCCAATTCTTTTGCACGAGTATTCATTTTTTCAACAAATGCTTCTTGGCTTCCTGCCAGATATTCTGCCATTGCTACAGTACAATCATTAGCAGAAACAACACAAATTGCTTTTAACATTTCATGTACTGTTAATTCCTCTGTTTCATTTAGCCAAATTTGTGAACCACCCATAGAGCTTGCATTAGAACTACAAGGAACTTTATCTTCTAATGATATTTTCCCAGAATCGATAGCTTCCATTATTAGCAAAACACTCATTACTTTTGTTACACTTGCAGGACGCAAATGTTCATGACAATTATGCTCATATAGTATTTGACCACTATTTTGTTCTATTAATATAGCACTTCCAGATTCTAAATTTAATGAATTAGAATTTGATATTGATTCTGATTCATTTGCATTTGTTTGAAGAGTTTTTTCTAATGCATAAGTATCAGACCAGATATATGTATATTCAGATGCAATAACAATAGTATAAAAAGATAACATAAGTATTAATAAAATACATATTGATTTTATTATTAAGTTTTTTAATGACATATAAAAAACCTCCTAGATAAGATAGTAAATCTTATTCAAGGAGAGTACAAAATATTCTTTTAAATTTTATTTATTATTATTTATTTTGTTTATATTATATAATTTATTATAGTCTATATTTCTTTTGTTTTTTAGATAATGTATTAAATTTTATTGTAATATAATATATTATTATTTATTTCTATTATAATTTTAGTTTGTATTTAAAATAAGAATAAAAAATTATGATATTTTTACTATCTTAACTGTTACAGTATTTCCATCTGTACTTACATACATTTTTATACTGTTAGGTAAATCATTTCTAAATTTTAAGTCTAAAGAATTATATGCAATAGTTGCATCTTTTCCTTTTTCTATATAGGGAACCTTTTTTCCATGGTCGTGATGTTCTGTAACAGTTAAACCATTACATGCTAATATTGCATTATAAACAGTTGTACTTACTTGACAATTCCCTCCTCCTAAAGCTTGTTCTGTTTTACCATCAACTATTATATCTGCTTCTTTATATCCTTCTTGTGCAGTTGATTTTCCGTACTGTTTTACAAAAAGAAAAAGTTTTACCACTTTCAATTGTATATCCATTTAATTTAGAGCAAGTTATTCTAATATTATTTTGTCTATTTTCACGTTTATCTATAATATTTGTTGAGAATGATCCAAGTTCTGTTTCAATTGGGGCAGGTGGTGGATTTGTATTTTCATTTCCTTCATTATTATTAGAAGTTTGGTTATTATTATTTTCATTAGTATTACTATTTTCATTAATAATATTACCATTTGTACTTGTTCTACTTATTTCAGGATTTTGATTTTTTATTTCTTCTGGTTGATTATTTTCTTCTTTTTTTGTACAACCTGATAAAATTAGCATAATTGTACATAATATTAAAAAATAATTTATAAATTTTTTTGTCATGTCTTGCACCTCTAAAAAATATTTTTAAATATATTAATAGTATTTGTATAAAAAAATACAATATTCATAAAAATTAAAAAAATGAAAAATATGAATAAAAATTGTCTAAAATAATAACTTTTTATTTTAAAATATCAAATATTTGTAAAAGTAAAATATAGTTAGTAAAAGTGATATTTAGAATAAGATTAATTATAAAAATATATTTATGTGAAAAGTTAAGTTCAATTATAAAGATGTTATATAAAAAAATAATAAAAATACTTGTAAAAAATAAAAATATTGATATAATAAGTAAGAACATAAGAAAATACTTAAAAATGGAGGAATTTTATGATTAAAAAAGTTGCAATACTTGCAAATGGAGGAGATGTTTCGGGATTTAATGCAGTTATTAGAGCCATTGTAAAAACAGCAGAACATAATAATATTGAATGTTATGGTTTTATAGATGGATATAGAGGATTATTAAAAAACAATTATGTAAAATTAAGTACACAAAATAGTAATTCAGCATCTGGAATATTACCAAAAGGCGGTTCTATAATAGGGTCATCAACAAATGCTAATGTGTTTAATTATAAAGTAGAAGAAAATGGAAAAATAGTATATAAAGATTTATCAGATAAATGTGTACAAAATGTAAAAGAAGATGGATTTGATTGTATATTTACTTTAGGTGGTGATGCAACACAAAAATCAGCAAGAGATTTTTCAGTAAAAGGCATAAATGTAATAGGCGTACCAAAAACAATAGATAATGATGTTGCATGTACAGATATCACTTTTGGATATAATACAGCTGTATCAGTTGCAGCAGATGCTTTAGATAGACTTCATACAACAGGAGAAACTCATCATAGAATAATGGTATTAGAAGTAATGGGAAGATATGCAGGATGGATTGCTTTAGAATCAGCTATAGCTGGAGGAGCAGATGTTGCACTAATTCCAGAGATACCATATGACATAAATAGTGCAGTAAGAAAAATAGAAGAAAGAAGAAAAAAAGGTAAAGAGTTTAGTATAGTAGTTGTTGCAGAAGGTGCAATGCCAAAAGGAGGAAGTATTGCTGTTGCAGAAACAAGAGATAATGGAAAAGGTGTAGATAATACAAAACTTGGTGGTGCTGGAGAAAAGGTTGCCAAAGAATTAGAAAAATTAACAGGTTTAGAAGCTAGATGTACAGTACTTCGGATATATGCAAAGAGGAGGAACACCAACAGCTTTTGATAGGGTACTTTCTACAAAATATGGAGCTAAGGCTATGGAGCTTGCAATGGAAGGTAAATTTAATGTATTAACAGTAATGAGAGATGGAAAATTAGATTCGGTTTCATTAGAAGATGTAGTTGGAGAAAATAAACAAATAGGAGCTGTTTCAGGTAATACAAAAGAAAGTAATATTAGAAAAGTAACAATGAATCATGATTTAGTTAAAACTGCTAGAAGTATAGGAATAGCTTTAGGAGATTAATAATATATTTTAATAATAATTAAAAATAAATTTTAATTATTTATAAAGAAAGGGGATTAAAAATGGAAGAAAATAATCAAAGTAAAAATATTAATGCAGAAGAAATTAAAAAGGAGGCAAAGGAAACTGTAAATCAAGTTAAAGATTCTTTTAAAAATGTTGATGTAAAACAAGAAACAGAAAAAGCTAAAAACTTCTTTTCTGGAATTATAAGTACACCTATAAAGAAAATAAGTGAAATAGCACATGATAAATCAAACAATTTTTTTAAAACAGCAATAGTTTTGTTGGTTTTATGGATTATAATTGCAGGTTTTCAACAAGTTGCATCGATTATAGGAAAAATATTTGAATATGGTTTTAGATATGTTACATTTTCAGATTTTGTTGGAATTGGAAAATCTATAATAACACCATTACTTGAAATATTAATAATATCTGGAATAGTATTTTTATTTAACTCAAAAGGAAGTAAAAAATCATTTTTAACAGTAGTAAATACTATTGTGGCAGCATATTTTCCAATAGTAGCATCTAAAGTAGTAGGTTTATTAAACTTAATTTCTGGAGCATCTAGAATTACATCACCAATTACAGGTCTTTTAGGAGTTATATCATTAGTATTTACATTCTTTGCTATCAAAGAGTTGTTTGATGAAAAAGATAACGATAAAGCAATAAAACAATTTGTTATAATTGAAGCTGTATACTATGTAGTAGCTTTTGTTTTATCATTCTTAAAATTGTATATATAATGTGAAAAATAAAATAATTTTAATACACTAAAAATAAAAGTTTTGTATTTTTAGTGTATTTTTTGCTTTGTTGTTTCTAACAAGACTAGAACACAGAAAATATTAGTTTGATTATATTTTTTTTGATTTTAAGTTTTAACGTATTAAGGATGTCTTATATAAATTTAGTAATACTATATTTATAAATAAAAATTGAATTTTATGTAAAAATGTAATATAATCATAACATTAACAAAAAATTATATTGTAATAAAGGTACATTTTACATTAATGAATTATAATGTATTCAATACTACTTTATTGTAATCCGACTAATGGACTGAATTCCTGGGAGGAATAAACATGTTTTTTTAGAAAGAAGATACTAATGTTGCAAAAAGTTATAATGGAGAAAAATTAAAATTGTTGAAGGAGTATAATCCAACTACAATGTTGTTTTCTGAAGAGATTAAAGCATGGGAGAGAGTTAAAGAAGCAAGTACAAAAATTAACCTCTATGCTACTTTTAGTGCAGTTGAGTCTTTATTCGAAAGAATTATTTTAATAGGCAAATCGGAAGCGTTTATTGAGCAGATGAATTGTGTAGCGGAAAAGAACTAAGTAAATGAATACTTACTGGTAAATGGTGAAGTACTTCTATATACAGTGCAAGCATAAAATGAAGAAAGAAGTCCAACTCTTAGGAGAAGGGCATCTTTCTTCGTTTTATATAAATATTATAATATTATACAAATTAATCCACCACTACCTTCATTTATAATACGTTCTAAAGTATCTTGTAATTTCATTTGAGCATCTTCAGGCATGTGGTATAATTTGTTTTGTAAACCTTCATTTACAAGTTCATGTAAACTCTTTCCAAATATATTAGATTCCCAGATTTTTTGAGGTTCATTTTCAAATTCAGAAAGTAAATAATTTACTAATTCTTCAGATTGTTTTTCGGAACCAACTATAGGTGATACTTCTGTTTCAATATCTGCTCTAATCATATGTATAGAAGGAGCTTTAGCTTTTAATTTTACACCAAATCTTGAACCTTGTTTTACCATTTCTGGTTCATCTAATATTAATTCATCCATAGAAGGTGTAACAATTCCATATCCTTTAGCTTTAACTTCTTGAAGAGCATATGCTATCTTATCATATTCTTTTTTTGCTTGTGCTAAATTAGTTATTGTAGAGAACAAATCACCTTCATTTGCAATATCTACACCAGAAATTTCTGTTAATACTTTGTAGAATAAATCTTCCATAAGATTAATAGAAATATTTACACTTCCAGTTCCTAATTTTACTTCATTTAAAATTGTGGAAGATATAATTTCTGTATTTTGCAATTTAGATATACTTCCATCTACTTGTTTTAATATTTTTACATTATTAAATGCATCTTTTATTTCAGAATATAATTGTGTTTTTAACCAGTGTTCATCACATAAACCATCAACCCATTTTGGGAAAACTATATTTAATCTTTCAATAGGGAATTCATATAGCATTTTTCCAAAGATAAAGTTAATATCTTCAATATTTAAATTAGCACAATCTGTAGGAAGAACAGGGACTTCATATTTTTCTTCCAATTTTTTCGCTAAATTTTTAGTGTGTTCAGAATGACAGTCATTAGAATTTAGAACTATAACAAAAGGTTTATTTAATTCTTTTAATTCTCTAACAACTCGTTCTTCACTATCTACGTAATCTTCTCTTGGAATATCTGTAATACTTCCATCTGTTGTGACTAATATTCCTATAGTAGAATGTTCTTGAATTACTTTTCTTGTACCAATTTCTGCAGCTTTTTCGAAAGGTATTTCTTCATCAGACCAAGGTGTCTTTACCATTCGAGGCATTTCATCTTCTAAATAACCAATTGCATTATTTACAAGATATCCTACACAGTCTACAAGTCTTGTTTTTAGTGTAATATTATTTCCTACAGTAATTTCAACTGCTTCATTTGGTATAAATTTAGGTTCTGTAGTCATAATAGTACGACCACCTGCACTTTGAGGAAGTTCATCTCTTGCTCTTTCTTGTTTATATTCGTTATCAATATTTGGAATAACTAATAAATCCATAAAGTTTTTTATAAAAGTAGATTTTCCTGTTCTAACTGGACCAACCACCCCAACATAAATGTCACCATCTGTACGTTTTGCTATATCCTCATATAATCTTAAATTTTCATCCATGTAATAATTTACCCCCTTAAAAAATGTTTGTACAATGCTTTAATTAATGTATATTATGTTTTTTTAGTATATATGCATAAATTTAAAAAATATATTGCGAATATTTGTAAACATTGTGATTGTTTACAAAGTTATAATTATATAGTGTATGACCCTAATGAAATATGAGCAGAATTAATTCATAATAAAACAATAGAAAAATATTTTCTAGAAAATATAAATTTTAAAGATGCATTTATTCCATATAAAGAATTAAATATTATATAATCTATATAAATTACAAGATAAATATTATGTTTGAATTTTTAGTAGATTTATAATATTAAAATTAAATTTAATTTAGAATATAAAACATAGTTACAATTTTGTTAAATTGTAAAAGTAGAAATTTGTGAAACTAAAATATAGCTTTTAGCAAATTAATCTATATAAGAATTTTTTATTTGAAATGCAACTAAAATTAATCTGTATATCTAAAATCTATTAAAAAAGATTGACTTTATAAAAAAAACGAGTATAATAATATTATGTGAATAGTAAAAAACAAAAATAAGACAAAGTAAAATAAAGGTTGTCTAAAGAGAGGATTAGTCAACATGGCTGGAAGCTAATCTAGATAAACATATTTGAAAAACTACCTTATTAGTTTCTAGGATAAAAACTAGACGTTTACTTGCGTTAAAAGTTTTTTAATTAAGTTAAATTTAGGATGGAACCGTGCAAATATATAATTTTAGCACTCCTATAAATGCAAATACAGGGCATTTATAGGAGTGCTTTTGTATAATATAAAAATTTAAAAGGGAGGTTTTTTATGATAAAAGTAGAATTAAAAGATGGCTCTATATTAGAAGTTAAGCAAGGAAGCAGTATATTAGATGTAGCTAAACAGATTAGTGAAGGTTTGGCAAGAATAGCAACTGCTGGTGAGGTTAATGGTGAAGTAAAAGATTTAAGATTTAAAATAGAAAATGATTGTACATTAGTAATTCATACATTTGAGGGAAGTGATGTAGGTAAAAAAGCATATTGGCATACAACATCACACATTATGGCACAGGCTGTAAAAAGATTATTTCCAAAAGCAAAACTTGCAATAGGTCCAGCAATTGATAATGGATTCTATTATGATTTTGATGTTGAAAAACCATTTACAGACGAAGATAAAATAAAAATTGAAGAAGAAATGAAAAGAATAATTAAGGAAAATTTGGAAATAGAGAGATTTGAACTTCAAAGAGCAGAAGCTTTAGAATTAATGAGTGATAAAGGCGAAGATTACAAAGTTGAATTGATAAATGAATTACCAGAAGATTCAGTTATATCATTCTACAAACAAGGAGATTTCACTGATCTTTGTGCTGGACCACATTTATTAAGTACAGGAAAAGTAAAAGCTGTAAAAATACTTTCTTCATCAGGTGCATATTGGAGAGGAAATGAAAATAATAAAATGCTTCAAAGAATTTATGCAATTTCTTATCCTAAATCTAGTCAATTAGAAGAATATATTAATTTAATAGAAGAAGCTAAGAAAAGGGATCATAGAAAGTTAGGAAAAGAACTTGATTTATTCTTTTTTGATGAAACTGCTCCTGGAATGGCATATTGGATGCCTAAAGGCTTAAAAATGATGAATGTTCTTATAGATTTATGGAGAAAAGAACATGATAAAAGAGGATATATGGAGTTTTCAGGACCCCAACTAAATAGTAGTGAACTGTGGAAAACTTCTGGACACTGGGATCATTATAAAGAAGATATGTTTGTATTAACAGATTCTGATGGAAAAGAACAAGCGTTAAAACCAATGAATTGCCCTAATGCTATAAAAATATATGCATCAAAATTAAGAAGTTATAAAGATTTGCCTTTAAGATTTAATGATATAGATGTTATACATAGAAATGAAAAATCAGGACAATTGAACGGGTTATTTAGAGTAAGAATGTTTAGACAAGACGATGCTCATAACTTTATAACAGAAGATCAAATAGGAACAGAAATAAAGGATATTATACAAATAGCTAAACAATTATATGGTTTATTTGGAATAGACTTCGAATTAACTTTATCAACAAGACCAGATGATTTTATGGGTGATATTGAATTATGGAATAAAGCAGAGACAAATCTAAGAGAAGTTTTAGATGAATTATGTGGTGAAAATCAATATAGAATTAACGAAGGTGATGGAGCTTTTTATGGACCTAAGATAGATATTAAAATGAAAGATTGTTTAGGTAGAGAATGGCAGATGGGAACTGTTCAAGTTGATTTTCAATTACCATTAAGATTTAATTTATCATATATTGATGCTAATGGAGATAAAAAAGCTCCTATACTAATACATAGGGCATTATTTGGTTCATTTGAAAGATTTATAGGAATTATTACAGAACATTTTGCAGGGGCTTTTCCAACATGGCTTGCACCAGTACAAGTAAGAGTACTTCCTATAACAGATGCACATCTTGAGTATGCAAAGAGTGTAAAAAAAGAAATGTTTAATGCAGGAATAAGAGTAGAATTAGATGATAGACAAGAAAAAATTGGATATAAGATTAGAGAAGCACAACTTCAAAAAATACCTTATATGTTAGTTGTAGGTGATAAGGAAGTTAATGAAAATAAAGTTTCTGTTCGCTCAAGAAAAGAAGGAGATATTGGAGCTGTTTCAGTAGAAGAATTTATTTCTAAAATAAAATATGAAATAGAAAATTATATTAAATAAATTATATATATTTTTTGATTTTGATGGCACATTAGTTAATACTATAGAAGGAACAGCACAATCAGCAAAATATGGATTTGAAAAATTGGATATAAATATAGATAAAAAAATAACAGAAACAATATATTGGAATTGGCCATATAGAACAGGGGAAACAGAAGATGATTGTTGATTAAAATATTAGAGGCAAACTTAAAAATGATAGAAAATAATAAGCAAAAATATTGCTTATTATTTTTTTTATTGATATACTAATAAAAAATATTCTAGGAGGGTAGTTATGCCTGGGGATGCTAAAAGTATGAAAGAAAATATAAATGAAAAACTAAAACATATAGGTTTAGATTTAGAAAACATACCAAATACATTAAAAGAAAATGTTAAATTAAATTATAAAGTAGTAAAAGAGTTTGATAATTCTTCATATAAAGTATATAAATATATTTCTGTTAATGATATAGAAATATATTTAACATCTACACAAAGATTAGTAAGTCTTAAAGAAAAATATAAACATTCAAGCCACTTATCTAATTATCTTAATAATAAAGAAGAAAAATATATAGAACTAATAGAAGCGTTATCTAACACTAATATAGAGGAAATACAAAAAATAGAAGAAGAACAAAATTTATTGAATGAAAAAATGCCATGGAATGTAAAATATAAAAATGCTTTTAAATGGCAAATATATTATTCAAAAAATGACAATAAATATTTTATGTTAGCTCCATTAGGTGAAAAAGATAATGCTACTTTATTCTATTTATTAAAAGAAAAAATTAATTGTTTAAATAATAATTTAGATAAAAAAATATATGTGCCAATTTGTGATGAAGAATATTCATATAATTATTTATCAAAAGGGCAAACTTCTGATATAGAAAATTATTTATGGTTCTTTACAAAAAAGTGGCCTTGTATATATGAAGTTTATGATATACAAAATAATAAATATATAGAAATTGTTGGACGAACAAATATATATGAAGGTGTAGAAAGTAGCTATAAAATAATAATAGAAAATAATCAAAAAGCAGAAGAAAAATATAAATTAATGAAGGCTTTATTTATTATTGCTTCAGACTTAAAGTTTATGTATAATTTCGATTGTGAAGTAGACGATAATGGAATATTAAAATTTCTATTTGAAGAAGAAGAACTAGAATTTAAAGATTTAGAAAAATTTCTTAAAGAGCAAGTTGATAAGAATTTAGATAAAACTAAAGAAATTATAGAAAAAACAAAAGAATTAGAAGAAAAATTAATAGATTTAAAACAAGAAAATGAAAATAAAAATAAAGAATATACAAATAAAGAAAAACAAATAGTAATGTTTTTACAATGTAAAAAAACTTTTATAGGAAGATTTAAATATTTTTTCAAAACTAAGAAAAGCAAGAAGAAAATAACATTAAAAGGTTTAGAAGATTTACCTAAAATAATTGATTTTATTGAAGAGGAAGAAGAGAGTATAGACTTTATATTTGAAGAAAAAAATAGATATACAATTGAGGATTTACTTACTATTTGTCATATTTTAGAAAAGAAAGAAGCAATTTATAAAGATAAAGAATCTTCTATAAAAACAGTAGAAGAAAAAATTAATATATTAAATAAAAAAATAGAAAATGCAGATATGTATATACAAGAAATAGAAAATCATAAACGTAGTATATTTGAATTTTGGAGGTTTACTAATAAAGATTTACCAAATACATTAACAGAGGCTGAAAAATTAAAGCAAGAGCAGAAAAATAAAATAAAGAAAAAATTCAGTTATCAAGAAGATATACAAGATTTAGGAAAAAAGATGGATGAATTTCAAAAAAATGCATTATCTAAAAATGAAATTGATTCATTATATGTTGTAAAGGATTATATAGATATTATTAATATTCTTTGTAAAAGTGAAATTGATGATGAAGATGATTCTTATATTAGTAAAATATTAGCAAATGAAAAAAACAACTATAATAAACAAAATAAAGAAAAAGATGTTATATATTTTGATATTTTTGGAAATATTGATAAAGAACCACAAAAAGCAAATGAAAAAGAAATTATAGAAGAACGAAAAGATAAATATGAAATTCTTAATTTTGATAGTAAAATGAAATTAGATGATTTTAAAGAAACATTAAGTAAGTTTAAAAAAATATTAGAAAAGGAATATAATAAAATAAAAATACCATATGACATTTCATTATATTGTTTATTAAATCAAAATACAATGTCAGAATGGAGTATAGCAAATATTAATCCAGATAATATAATTAAAAATGATACTAAAAGGGAAAATATAGATATAATAAAATATAATGTCCCAGAAGGTTCTTCAGTTTTATTTTATACAAATTGTATTTTATATAAAGGAAATACAAAAAATATGGGAATAAATGAGGATTCTGAAACTTTATTGTACTTAAATAGATTTGATAGAGAATTAAAAGGAAAACTAAAAAGAAAAATATGTTTAGCCAAAAATGAATATGAGAATATGGTAAAAAGTATAAAAATTTATGAGTATGATCTAAATGCAAAAGAAATAAAGGAGGTAAATAATGATAAATAGAGCAATTATTATTGTGCTTGATGGTTTCGGTGTTGGAGAGCTTCCAGATGCAAATGAATATGGAGATTGTGGAAGTAACACATTAGAAGGAATTTATAATAATACATCTCTTAAATTACCTAATATGAGAAATATGGGATTATACAATATAGATGGGCTAAAAATAGATGAAAGAAAAATGAAAGTTAATGGAGCTTATGGTAAACTTGCAGAAAAAGCTTGTGGAAAAAATAGTCCTGTAGGGCATTGGGAGATTTGTGGATATATAAAAAGACCTGGTTTTAAAACATATCCACAAGCTTTTCCAAAAGAAATGATAGAAGAATTTAAACAAAGAACAGGATTGGAAGGAGTTCTTTGTAATGAAGTTGGCTCAGGAACAGAAATATTAAAAAGATTCGGAGAAGAACATCTAAAAACAGGGTATCCTATTATATATACTTCTGCTGATAGTGTTTTTCAGATTTCAGCACATGAAGATATTATTTCTGTAGAAAAATTATATGAACTTTGTGAAATTGCAAGAAACATGTTAGATAAACCAGAATATAATATTGGAACAGTAATAGCAAGACCTTTTATAGGTGATAAATCTGATAATTTTGTAAGAGACCATAATAATAGAAAAGATTATGAATCTACTACATTTGGAATAAATATGTTAGATATAATAGAAAAATGTGATGATTATAATGTTATTGCAATTGGAAAGATTGAAGACTTATTTTCTGGAAGAGGAATAACAAAAGCAATTCATACAAATGGAAATGCTGATGGAATACAAAAAACAATAGATTTTATTAAACAAGATACAAAAGGGTTAATTTTTACAAATTTAGTTGATTTTGATTCTTTATATGGTCATAGAAATAATATAGAAGGTTATAGCAAAGCTTTAGAATATTTTGATAGTAAATTACCAGAAATAATGAAAAGTATGAAAGATACAGATATGTTAATTATTACTGCTGACCATGGGAATGACCCAAGTACACCTAGTACAGACCATTCAAGAGAATATGTTCCAATTCTAATTTATGGAAAAAACGTAAAAGAAGATGTTAATTTAGGTTCAAGAGAAACATATGCAGATATTTCAGCAACTATATTAGATATATTAAATTTAGACAAATTAGAAAATGGTAAAAGTTTTAAAAATAATATTATAAAATCTAACTAATTACTTAAACAAGGTGTTAAGAGTTTTTATATACAAATGTTTCAAAATTAATCATTTATGTAAATCTAAGATACAAAAAAATATATATATTTAAAATAAAACCAATAAGTAATTTATTAAATATTACTTACTGGTTTTTATTATTTAATAAAGTGTATATTCTTTATATATAAATAGTAATTAAATAATATAGTTTTTTGGAATATAAAAAACGTAAAATTTTGTAATATATAACTTTATATGAATGTATTTTATATAACTTATAAATATAGTTTAAAATTAAAAATATATGTTTTATTTTACAATTATGTTTTTTTATTTTTAAAATATTTTTACTATAGCATTAATAGTATTATTTTCTTTATTTTTTATAGTTATTATATTAGTGTTATTAATGCTTGAATAAAAACAATCTACAGTTTCTCCAATTTTTATTTGTTTTTTAAACATTACTTCTATATTATTTAGTTCTGAGATATAAATGTTTTCTGGTAGTGTTTCATATGCTAATTTTAT
This sequence comes from uncultured Clostridia bacterium, assembly GCA_948805675.1. Lineage (GTDB taxonomy): Bacteria > Bacillota > Clostridia > TANB77 > CAG-508 > CAG-492. The sequence continues at coordinate 103,648 of CAQIBN010000004.1, forward strand.
ATAATTTAAATTATGCATATGTTCATTTACATCTATATCATATCTTTTACAAGTATATGAATATTTGTATTTGCTTATTTGGGGTTCTTTTAATTTTGGTACTTCTGATAATTCAAAGACGCTTTTTTCCTCAGGCTCATATTTTCCGAATTAAATCTTTTTCAATTTTTATCATACTATTTTTGGTAATATCAATTAAAACCCATTTAGATGTTGCTATTGCTAGTAGATTATTATTACTATCATAAACTTCAAAATCACGATAAGAATATATTTTACATGCATTTCTTGCCCAAGTTTTTACTGTTAAATTTTCTGCATATTTACAAGAATTAATTAATTGTAATTTCCAATTTATTAATGCCCAAGTTAAGTTTGTATTATTAAAGTCATTAAGACCAAGCCCAATGCTTGCAGAATGCATTTCAGCAATTTCTTCTAATATAGCTAATAGACCGAGTAGTAGTGATTTTTCCGTTTTGTATTAATATGATTTAGTCCCACACGGAAAGTTGAGTTAAAAAACATATAATCCTCCAATTTTTATAAATATTTTAATTTAAGTGAGTTTTACTCCATAGAATTTTGCATTATAGCATAAATTTCAGGATAAAGCTTTTTTGTATTGATTGGGTGTAAATTTTTATTTGCTAAAGCATGAACTGTAGTTCCTGTACAAATAGGTTTATTTTCATCATTTTCTCTATATACTTCATAAGAAAATTCTACTCTTGCAGGTGTTAATTTTGATAATCTTGTTTTAATTATTAAATTATCATCATAAAAAGCTGGTTTAATGAATTTACAATTTAAACTAGCAAGAGGTGTTAATACACCACTTGATTCCATATCTTTATAAGCAAGTCCAGCCATTTTACAAAAATCAGTACGAGCAGCTTCAAACCAGATAGCATATACAGAATGATGAACTATACCCATTTGGTCAGTTTCTGCATATCTTACATTTATTTTAGTAGTTGAAATCATAATAGTATACCTCCTTTTCAAGATATAAGTATATCACCATTTTCGAAAAATGTAAAAATAAAATTAATATTTTTTGTAAATATGATATTTTACAATTAATGTTCAGACTATAATTATTCTCATAGTGAAAATCAATTTTAAGACACTTTAGTATAAATTCGAAATTATATATATTATTAACATTTTACATTATAATTTAATAAAGATTTTAGTTTATTTAGATTTAAAGTGATAAATATATTTTTGTGATTCCAGATATAAAATGAAAAAAAGTCTAGTTATTTGTATTTTTTTAGAAAAATGTTTACATTTATAAAAAATATGAATAAATAATAAAAAAATGTAAAATAATAAAACACGATTATTCCAAAAAATGGAATATAATAAACAAAAAATGTAATAAAGATGATATAATTCATACATAAGAAAAAGAAAGGATTTTAAACATATGGAATTAAAAGCTAATGATAAAAAGAATTTAGAAATTAATGTTGGGGAAAATATATATTGCCGTTATGCAATAAAAACACATTTTGTAAGATTAAAGGAAAATTATATAGACATTATAAATGAATATATAAAACCAATATATAAAGAAGGAGATAAGATTAGTATAAGTGAAAAGATGATATCTCTTTGTCAAAATAGAGTTATATATAAAAAAGATTTAAAAATTGGATTTTGGGCAAAATTTTTATCTAAATTTGCCTCTAAATCTACAGCAGGGCAAGGTATAAATAATATATATAAAATGTCATATTGTATAAAAAAGGTTGGATTATTTAAGACAATATATGCATCAATTTTTGGAGCTTTTGCAAAGCTTTTTAGAAGAAAGGGAATTTTTTACAAAATAGTAGGACAAGAGGTGGCAGGACTAGATGGTTTCTATTCTAAAATCTTTGAGGAATATGGAGAATTTGGAATTGAAAATCCAAGTAAACCATATGATGTGTGTAAAGAAATTGAGGAAAAGACTAAAATACCATGTATGATTGTAGATGCAAATGATTTAGGACAAGAATTATTAGGATATTCTCCTAAAATGGGAGAAGAATTAAGTGAAGAAGAAATGTTAGGTATTATTAAAGATAACCCAGCAGGACAGGGGAGGGAATTAACACCTATTATATTAATTAGAAAAAAGATTAAAGAGTATAATGTATAATTTGTAAAGATACTTTTTATATACAAAAAATTAAATTCGCAAAAACTCATATTATTAGACAAAAAGTTTAATATTTTGAGTTTTTTATTTTGATATAATTGAAAAAAATAAATAAAAATGATAAAATTCCAGCAAGAATATAAAGAAAAGGAGTGTATGAAAAAATCATACAAATAAAAATGAATATTTTAGAATCATGTAAAATATGCCCACATAAATGTGAAGTTAATAGATTAAAAGGAGAGGTGGGGAGATGTAAAAGTACAGATAAAATAAAGATAGCATTAGCTTCTTTACATCAATATGAAGAACCATGTATTAGTGGATGTAATGGTTCTGGAACTATATTTTTTTCAAATTGTAATTTAACATGTAAATATTGTCAAAATTATGAAATCAGTCAACAAGGAAAAGGATTTGAAGTTTCTATAGAGGAATTAGCTAAAATAATGTTAGATGAGCAGAATAATGGTGCACATAATATTAATTTAGTAACACCTACAATGTATGTAGTGCAAATAATTGAAGCTATAAAACTTGCTAAAAGTAAAGGATTAAATTTACCTATCATATATAATACAAATGGATATGAAAGTATAGAAACTATTAAGATGTTAAAAGGATATATTAATGTATATATGCCAGATTTAAAGTATTATTCTGATGATATTGCAAAAAAGTATTCTAATATTGATAAATATTTTGAGATAGCTACAAAAGCAATTAAAGAAATGATTAATCAAGTAGGATATCCAGTATTTGATGAAAATGGAATGATAACGAAAGGTGTGATAATTAGACATTTAGTATTACCAAATTATATACAAAACACTAAAAACATTTTGAAATGGATAAAAGAAAATTTATCAGATAGAATTTATGTAAGCATTATGGCGCAATATTTTCCAACATATAAAGCTAAAGAGGATTTATTAATAAATAGAAAGATTAATAAAAAAGAATATAAGCAAATAGAAACTTTTTTGTATACATTAGATTTGAAAAATGGGTATATACAAGAGCTAGGAGAACATGAAGAAGAGTATGTACCAGATTTTTAGTTAGTGTTGATAAATAATGACTAATGAGAAAAAAAGTAGATAAAAATAGTAAAATTACTTGCCATAAATATAGTCTTTTGGTATAGTATAAGAGAAATAAATACTAGTATATACAAGTAATAAGACTTTATGAAAAAATAGGGGGCAGTTTTATAAAATTTAAGGAGGACTGTCTATGGAATTTAATAATGTACAAACTCAAAATTTTAAAAATAGAAATGAGTATGAAAGGGTTAATTTAGATAAAATAGATATATCCAGTTTTCTAAAAGAGCTTTCAGAAAGGATAAAAAGAATGCAAGACATTTTAGTTGTTGATAGAATTGAAGGGGAATATGCTATTTGTGAAAATAGACAAACAAAAGAAATAATAGATATAAATTTGCAAGATTTACCACAAGAAATAAAAGAAGGAACGGTACTAAAATGGAATAAAGGAAAATATGAGATAGATTTTGAAGAGCAAAATAATATTGAAGATAGAATAAAGCAAAAGATGGATAATTTATGGAATAATTAAGATAAATGTTTTTTGGGGGGCAAAAGATGAAAAAGGTTAAAGAAAATAATATTGTAAAACTTATATTAACAATTGCTATTGGAATTATACTACTAATATTAGGAAGTACAAATGAACATATAGGTAAAATGCTTGGAAATGTAAATACATATCAAGATATAGAAAAGGTACAATTAGAAGGATTAACTATATCTTATGGAGAAAATGTAATTAAAGAAATTACAAATACAAGTAATCTTAAGGTGTATTATTTTGATGTAGGACAAGCTGATAGTATTTTAGTTGTTAATAATAATAAGACGATGTTAATTGATGCAGGAAATAATGATGATGGAGAATTAATTGTAAATAATATAAAAAAACTAGGAATTTCAAAACTTGATTATGTAATTGGAACACATCCTCATGAAGATCATATAGGAGGGTTAGATAATGTAATTGATGCTTTTGATATAGGAACAATATATATGCCAAAAGTTCAAGCAAATACTAAAACTTTTGAAGATGTTTTAGATTCAATAAGTAATAAAGGGTTAACTATTACAGCTCCACAAATAGGTGACAAATTTCAAGTTGGAAATGCAAATTGTGAGGTAATGTCTACTGGTGAAGATTCTTCAAATTTAAATTCTACATCTATAGTAATTAGAATGCAATATAATAATAAAAGCTACTTATTTATGGGAGATGCAGAAAAAATAAATGAATCTACAAGAGAATGGCCAGAAACCGATATAATAAAGGTTGGGCATCATGGTTCATCAACAAGTTCTTCACAAAGATTTTTAAATCAGGTAAAACCTAAAATTGCTATTATACAATTGGGAAAAGGAAATAAATATGGACATCCACATGATGAAGTTATTAAAAGATTAGAAAAGATGAATGTGGCAATATATAGAACAGATTTGCAAAAGGATATATTAATAGAGCAAGAGTAAGGTATTGATAAAAAAAATATACTACTTATCTATATTCTCTTATTGCTTTATTCTAATAAATTTTATATAATTAAGGTGTAACAATTTTTTATTACCTTTGAAATAGAATTTTCGATGAAACAGTCATTCAAGTTATTGCAAGGAGGAAAATTATGTCATTTTTATGTTTTTTGAGTGGTATTATCTGTATTTGTTTGTTTATTTGTTCTTGGCTAAATTATAAGTAAACACACTTAAAATTTTGAATGTAATTGCTTTTGGACTGGATGCTGTATTTGCAATATTATTTGTAATAATGTTACAGTAAAACTGAATAGAGGAGTAAGTTTATAGAAATATATAACATGCTCCTTTATTTATCCAAAATTCGTAAAAGATACACTCCTACGATTACATCATTTCTGATTATCGACTGTATATACATTTCAATATATTTTTTTTACACAAAAGTCACTTCCATAACTAGAGAAGTGACTTTTGAAATTTTTTATTCAGTTGTAATAACGGTTTGCTTATCAGTAACATTTATATTATAACTATAAATACTTCCTTTTAATATAAATGAACCAACTCTAAACTTATCACTTAAATTATCTCACACTTTAATATAATATTATTATTCTGATATTTGAATAGTAATAGCAATTTTATTTATTGAATCTTTCAAATGTTCTTCAAGGTCAAAAGTAAAATGTAAGTGATATATACTAAAACGATACATTTATTATAGTTAGCTGTATCCACGAATATTAATTATATTATTATTCAACATCCTCAATTATTTGATAAAAATATTACAAAATATATTGCAGTTTTTTATAAAATCTGTTATTATATATAAAGGTTTTTTATTTATGCCGTTGTGGCGGAACTGGCAGACGCACAGCACTCAAAATGCTGCGAAGCTTCTTCATGTGGGTTCGAGTCCCACCAACGGCACCAACGACGTAGCTGTTCGAACTTTTTATAGAACAGATAGATACAAAAATCAATCAGAAATGGTTGATTTTTTCTTTTACAAAAAATCATCTTAAATCTATAAAGAAGGGATGGTGTCTAAAATGAAGATAATTAAGCAAGAACTAGAATTTGAGGAATGTCTAAAACAGCGACTTGAATTTATATGTGAGTTTTCAAAAGTTACTCCTACCTTTATCAATGGTAGCATTAGAAAACTAGAAAGAACTAATCTTACATATATTGAGCCACATAGAGTGATTATTAAGAATATTACTTTTTTAGTGTTTAATTACTCTAATGATGTGTGTATTTCTAACTTGACTAAAAAGATTAAATTATCAGAGTAAGAAGAATATTTAACATTTGTACTTGATGATACTAATCTTATATTCTATTTTAGTTTTACATAGTTGATTTAACTTTTACAATTTATCAAATAATAATTTTTATTGGTATATAAATTTAATTAAACATTGTATTTTGTAATAAAAATAGTAGTGCAATATTACACTATGTGATATAATTTAAAAAAATAAAATACAAGGAGGAATAAAATGGGACTAAAAGTATTAGATGTAGAAAAAAGTTTTTCTAGTAAAAAAGCTGTAGATAATATTTCTTTTGAAATCGATAAGCCAGGTGTTTTTGGGTTACTTGGAACAAATGGTGCAGGAAAAACTACTACAATTAGAATGTTATTAGGAATAATAAATAAAGATAAAGGATTAATTTCTTGGAATGGCAAAGATGTTAAAAGAAAACACGTTAATTTTGGATATATGCCAGAAGAAAGGGGCGTATATCCTAAAACAAAAATATTTGACCAACTCATGTATTTTGCAGAGTTAAAAGGAATGAAAAAAAATAAAGCAGAAGAAGCTATTAAATATTGGCTTAAAAAATTAGAAATAGAAGAATATATTAATATGCCAGCAGAAAAACTGTCTAAGGGAAATCAGCAGAAAGTTCAATTTGTTATTGCAGTTATGCATTCACCAGAGCTTATAGTATTAGATGAACCATTTAGTGGATTAGACCCTGTTAATACAGAATTATTAAAAAAGATTATATTAGAATTAGTAGATATGGGGAAATACATAATAATGTCAAGTCACCAAATGACTTCTATTGAAGAGTTTTGTACAGATATATTAATATTAAATAAAGGAAAGACTATATTAAAAGGGAATTTAAAAGATATAAAAAATTCATATCCAGCAAATAAACTAGAGATTATAGTTAATAAAAATATTAATAAACAAATAGAAGATATAGGGTTTTATAATTATGAAAATATAGATAATAGATATAGTATATCAATTAATTCAGAAGAAAAGGTAAATATGTTATTTAAAAAATTAGCTTTAATAGAAGAGTTAAATATAATTAAATTTGAATTGAAAAAACCAAGTTTAAATGACATATTTATAGAAAAGGTAGGTGCACAAAAATGAAAGATTTTACAATAGTTGCTAAATATACAGCAAAAGAAATGTTAAAGAGAAAGTCGTTTTTAATATCTAATCTAATTATTATATTAATAATTATTGTAGGTTTTAATATTCCAAATATTATAAATAATATAAAAGGAGATAATGGTGATGAATCTTTAAAAAATATACTAATAATAGATTCAAGTAATATATATGGACAAGCATTAGATGTTTTAAATCAACCAGAATATAATAATAAATTTCAAATAATACACGAAAACGTCTCAAAAGAACAAATTAAAGATAAAATAGATAATAATGAAATAGAATCTGCAATAGTAATTTCATTAGAAAATGGAAATGTTAAACTAGATTATGTTGTAAATAGTTTGGGAATAGCAGGTTCGAATGAAGAGAGTGTTAATATTCTTGCTAACATATATAAGAATATTAAACTTGCCAATATGGGACTTTCTGAAGAGAAAATAGCTGAATTTAACAATCCTATTATAACAACTGTAACAGAACTTAAAGAAGGTTCATCTGGTTCTATGCTATTTGTAGCAATGATGCTTAGTTTAGTTTTATTTTATGCTATATATTTTTGTGCATATCAAGTATCAAGTTCTATTACAACAGAAAAAACTTCTAAGATAATGGAAACTTTAGTTACATCAACTACTCCAAGAACAATTGTACTTGGTAAAACTGCTGGAATTGGAGTTGTTCGGATTATTACAAGTTGTAACAATTATAGTTGTAGCTTTTATATCATATAAAGCATTTTTACCAGAAGGAATGTTAGATGGAATAATAGACTTTTCAAAAATTACTCCAGGATTTATTGGAATTACATTAATTTACTTTGTATTAGGATATATACTTTATGCATTTTTATATGCTTTAACTGGTTCTACTGTAAGTAAACCAGAAGACATAAATTCTGCAAATAGTCCTGTTGCAATGCTTGCAGTAATAGGATTTTATTTAGCATATTTTTCTATGATGAATCCTACAAGTAATATAAATACATTTGCATCAATTTTCCCATTTTCTTCAGCATTTAGTATGCCATTTAGGATAATAGGAAATACAGCAACAACTGGTCAAATAGTAATATCTATTGCTGTGATGGTTATAACAATATTACTTGTAGCTAAAATTGCAATAAAAATATATTCTTCAGCCATTTTACATTATGGTACAAAATTACAAATGAAAGATATATTGAAAATTTATAAAGACAAGAACAATTAAAGAAGGGAAAAAGAGAATTTGTATTTTGGGAATATCTTGTGTTTTTTGAATATTTAGAATGTAGAAGATTTTTATACATTAAATTAATAAAAGTATGTGTTATTCAATTTTTATTTATATGTAAATCTTTTGCATTCTATATTCACTAAAAATATAGTTCTAGATACAAGCAACTTTAGGTAAGATTAAGGTGTTAGATGTTTTTATGAAATTAATTGTTGGTTTTTGTGTACTTATATTCTTAGGAATATTGTTTTGGATAAAACAAATAAATGGTTCAAGAATACCAATAAAAGTTATAAAAAGATGTAAAATAAAAAAATATAAATACAAAAAAAGAAAAGTTTATGTTATGAAAAATAGAAAAACTACTAAATCTAATTTAGTGATTTTATATATTCATGGTGGTTCATATGTTGCTGGAATTATGAAGGAACATTGGCTATTTCTAAATAATATTTGTAAAGATATATCTAATTGTACAATTATTATTCCAGATTATCCATTACCACCAAAATATAATTATAAAGATGTTTTTTGTATGATGGAAGAATTATATAGTGAGATAATTAATAATGTAGATTCTGAAAAGCTTATAGTAATGGGAGATTCAGCAGGGGGAGGTTTATCACTTGCTTTAATGCAAAAAGTAGGCATAGATAATAAATTACAACCTGGAAAATTAATATTAATCTCTCCTTGGCTTGATATTAAAATGAAAAATTCAAAAATTGATGAGATTCAAAAAGTAGATAAGATTCTTAATAAAAATGCATTAAAATTAGCTGGGAATTTGTATTTGGGAAAGGGTAATATAGATAATTATTTAACAAGTCCAATTGATGGTCCATTAAATAAACTAAAGAATATTACTATTTATACAGGAACTTATGATATTTTGAATCCAGATGTACATAAATTTGTAAAACGTTGTAAAAAAGAGAAATTACATATAAAAGTTAAACAAACAGAAAAAGCAGTACATGTTTGGATTTTAAGTAAAAATTATAAGTTATATCATTCAAAAGAAGATTATGATGAATTGATTTTTGAACTAAAAGAAAGGAAGAATAATGAAAGATAATAATAAAATTGTATGGAGAAAGCTTGATAATTCAGCGAAGCTATTTCCTAGTATTTCAAGTAGAAAATTTAGTACAGTTTTTAGAATATCTGGAGTATTAAAAGAAGAGGTGAAGCCCGATATTTTAGAGATATCTGTAAATAAGGCTTTAGAAAAGTTTATTTCATTTAAAGTAAAGTTAAGAAAAGGGTTGTTTTGGTACTATTTAGAATCAAATAGAAAAAATCCCATAATAGAGGAAGAAAATAATTATCCATGTAAATATATAAATCCAAATACTAATAATAATTATCTTTTTAAAGTAACATATTTTAGAAATAAAATTAATTTAGATGTATTTCATTCATTAACAGATGGAAATAGTGGAACACATTTTTTTAAAGAAATTATTTATAATTATATTGAAAATTCACATAAAGAAGAATTTAAAACAGATTATAGAAATAAAACTATAATTGTTAATAATACAGAAGATAGTTATTTAAAAAATTATAATAAACATTTAGGTAAAAGAGAAAAATCTAAAAAGGCATATGTTATTAAAGGAAGAAAATTGCCATTATTTGCAACAGGTGTAATTCATGGATATGTTGATTTGTCTAAATTAAAAGAAATTTGTAAAGAAAAGGATATTACAATAACTCGGATATCTAACATCTATTTTAATAAAAGCAATATATCAAGAAAATTATAAAAAATATCATGGTAAGAAACCAATAAAAGTATGTATACCTGTTAACTTAAAGAAATATTTTAAATCAACAACAATAAGTAACTTTTTTTCTTATATTACATTAGAAACAAATTTAAAAAATGAGAACTTTGAGGATTTTGACAAAATTATAGAATTTGTAAAAAAAGATTTTAAAAATAGATTAACAGAAGAAGAAATTACTAAAACTATGTCTGCTAATGTCAAATGGGGAAATAATATCTTTATTAAATTAATACCATTAATATTAAAAAACGTAATTTTGAAAATTAGTTATATGGAAATAAGAAAATATACTACAACTACATTTTCAAATGTGGGTAGGGTAAGTGTTATACCAGAATATAAAAAATATATTGATAAATTTTTATTCTTATTAGCACCAGAACCAATAGAAAAAATAAAATGTTCTGCATGTTCTTATGAAAATAAATTAATTTTTACATTTACTTCAATATTAGAAGATACAAAAATAGAAAAGGCATTTTTTAAGCATTTACAAGAGCAGGGGATAGATGTAGAAATACAAGGAAACTCTGTAAACATGTGGGATGTAAAAGATGTGTGATAAAGTAATGGGGGCAAGTATGATTTATCCTAAATTAATTAATGTAAAAAAAACAAATATAATTATGAAAATATTAGTATTAATTTCAGTTGGTATATCTTTTATATCAATTATTATAAATGAATTATGTACTAGAGAATTTCAATGGTCATTTATTGTAATATTAGGGATTTTATATACTTGGATTACAACTTTGTATTCAATAAGAAAAAATGTAAATATAGCATCACATGTAGTTATTCAAACAATATGTATATCTGTTTTAGTAATATTATTAGATGTAATTATTGGATATAAAAAGTGGTCATTAGAACTTGCATTTCCAATTATTATAGGAGTAGCAAATATAACTATTTTTGTATTAACAATTGTTAGCCATAAAAGATATTTTAAATATGCGATATATCAACTTTGTCTATTTGTAATAAGTATGATACCAATTATATTGTTTTTTATACATATTACAGAAAAATGGATTCCTGTTACAATTTGCTCAGGTATAGCTGTAATTACTTTTATAAATACAATATTTTTATGTGGTAAAGATTTGAAGCAAGAGCTGGAAAGGTTGTTTCATATTTAAAATTTTTAGAAATATGGATGTTTACAAATAAATAAATTTGTAAACATCCATATATTTATTATTAGATACTGTTATGTACACAATCTAAAATATCTTTTGGTAAATATTTTGAAACATCTTTATTATGTTTGATTAGTTCAACAACCATACTTGAGCTAATTGCTCCTAGTTTACCAGCTCTAATGTATATTGTATCCATTCCAGATACTTCTTCATTAATCATAGCAATACTTTCTTCATAATCATAATCCATGCCATTTCTAATTCCTCTAATTAGAAATGTACAATTATATTTATTAGCTACATCAACAGAAAAGTTATCATATGTTATTATTTTAGCATTTGTAATTTTTTCTGTTTTTAGTGTTTTTTCAATAGCTTTTTTTATTGTTTCTTGATTATAACGTCGTTTTTTATCAGAATTTATTCCAATACCAATTATTACTTCATCAAAAAGTTTACAAGAAGTTTTTACAACATGTAAATGACCATTAGTAAAAGGGTCAAAGCTTCCAGCATAAAATCCAATTCTTTTCATAAAATCTTACATTGTATAATAAAATTAAGTTTTAAATTTATTTTATTATAACAGCCTTTCTTAATTAATATTTTTATAGTACCATAGTATTATATAAAAGTATATAAAAATAGCACAGAAGAATTAATGGTACTTATATAAGTACTATTAAACTGGTCTTAGATAGTGTTATATATTATTATAAAAAACAGCTTTTTAAGGCTATTTAGTTTGTTTAAGTTAAATATATTTGCTAAATTCAAAAAGTTTGTGACACACTATAAGCAAAAATAGAAACTAATGGCCAAAACTGTTTTTATTATAATAATATCTAAGATTTACTCATAAGGTATAAAATTATTAACTAGTAATAAATCATATAATCTATTTCTGGGAAGATACAATCTTTTTCTTGAATAGATTGTAGGAAGTCTTTGTCTATTTTATCATTTTTTATTTGCTCATATAGTTTTGTAAATCTTCCTATATGGTCTTTTATTCTTTTTCTTGCGTAATCAACCATAGTTCCATTAGTTATAATAAATAACCAGTCACTACTTTGTGCCAAAAGCAGTTCTCTTGCACATTGATTTAAAGCAGATTTTTTTGTTTGCTCATTTTCGTTTGGGAACATATGACATAATTCTACCATTCTATCACCAGCTACATGAAGATGTCTATGAACATAATCATTAGTTTGATTAAGCCAAACTTCACTGTAACCATTAGCACCCCAACTAGAACGGCAAGGTGTACATTGTTGTATACAAGGAAATTTATCTATATATTCACCAGGTGTAATTAATTTAAAATTATTTTGGTCAAAATGAATTTTCTTAAATAATATGTATAACCAATATGGACCTTCATACCACCAATGGCCATATAATTCAGCATCATAAGGACATAATATTATTGGAGGATTTTCCATAAGAGGTGATAAATTATTAATTTGAGTAGTTCTACTATCTAAGAAATGACCAGCTTGTTTTTCAGCAGAGTCTTGTGCCCATTGCAAGTTATAATAGTCTTTATTTTCAGTTTTTCCAGTAATTCTGTGATATTTTATACCAGTATGAACTCTAGCACCATTTGAAGCTATATATGGTTTAATATATTCATAATCAGTTTCATAACCAATATCTCTATAAAATTCACGGTAATTAAAGTCGCCTGGGTAACCATTAATAGAACTCCATACTTGTCTTGATGATTCTATATCTCGTCCAAAACATGTTACTCCATTTGGTGAAACGATTGGTGCAAAAGTTCCATAAATAGGTGTAGGGTCTGCATATAAAATGCCATGTGATTCTGTAATAACATATTCTATACCAAATTCTTTTAAATATTTATCAGCTTCAGGAACATATCCACATTCAGGTAGCCAAATCCCTCGAGGATTTTTTCCAAAATATTTTTTATAAGTTTCAACACCAACTGCTATTTGAGCTTTAACTGTTTGAGGTGTAGTATATAAAATTGGAAAATATCCATGTGTTGCACCACATGTAATTATTTCTAAAACACCAATATCTTGAAAATGTTTAAAAGCTTCAATAAGATTGCAATTATATACATCTTTAAAAAGATGTAGGTCATTAGAATAACGTTCTACATAATATTTAGAAAGGTTATTAACTCTTAGGTCATAAACAGTTCGTTTAACTTCTTTTTTTGCAAGTTCAATATGTTTTTTTAAGTATTTTATATATCTTTTTTGTAATAATTTATTATCTAACATATTAAGTAAAGGGGGAGTAAGTGACATTGTTATTTTAAAGTCAACATTTTCATCTACTAATTTTTGAAAATTTGTAAGTAATGGAATATATGTTTCAGAAATTGCTTCATATAACCATTGTTCTTCTAAATAATCTTCACTTTCTGGGTGATGAACAAATGGTAAATGTGCATGAAGTACAAAACTTACAAATCCTTTTGGATTATTCATATTAAATTTCATTCCTTATATAAATATTTAGGTTTTTAAAAGGTTACCCATAAACCTTTATAAGTTTATCTCATAAAAAGAAAAAATAAAGAAAAATAAAATAGTTAATAAATATATAGAAATATAACTATATATTTATATTTTACATAATATGAAGTGCATTTTAGTATTAATAAAAATTAGAAAAAGTATGTTATTAATCATAAGGAAAGTATGATTAATAACATACTTTTTTGTGTTATTTACTAATTTATCTAAAAGAGGAAGATGGATTTCCAGAAGAAGGGTTGTTTAAATTGAAATATTTAATGTTTTCTTCTGGGTAAATTTTTTGATAAATATCATATATGTTGTAAATTTTTTCGATATTTTGAATAAAAGATAAAGAAGCTATTTTCTTTCCTTCTATAATATTTGTTTTAACATTTCTAAAGTATACAGTATCTCCTAAACTATCAAATAAAATGTGGTCATTTGGAGCTTCCATTTTATTTGATGAAGTTATATAAATATAATTTTCAAAGGTTTGATTTATAGATTCATTATTTTTAATAAGTTTTCTACAAAGTTCAATATTATAGATACATTTACTATCAGGAATATGAAGATACCAACTATTTGCAAAATCATTAATTTCTACTTCAAATGAATAATTATATGTTTCATTATGAATTATTAGAAATGGTTTTGTTTCTTCGAAGAATTTTTCACCATATTCATTAATTAGATTTTGTTTATCTAAATCTGATATATCCCAATAAACAAATAAAGTAGTAGGTGTTTGGGATAAAACTTTTACAATTGTTTGATTATATCTATATGGTAAATCATAGTATTCTAAAACTTCTACTTTTCTTTTAGGTGTGCTAGATTTTGACTTTGATGTACTTTTTTTAGTAGTAGAAGCTCTTTTAGAAGTAGTTTTTGTTTTTTTGTTAGAAGTAGACTTTGACAAATTAGTTTTTTCTGTATTAGTTGTAGTAGATTTCTTTTCAGATTTACTTTTTTTTGAACTAGAAACCTTTTTAGATTTACTAGATTCTTCAGAAGAAGTATTAGCCTTAGTTTTTGACCCGATTTTTAATTTTGATTCTGATTCGTTTTTTATATCTATTTCTTGCTTTTGTATTTCTTCTAACTTTTTAGATGTTTTTTTAGGTTTATTATTAGAAGTAGTTTTAGTAGCTTTTTTTTGATTTTGCAATTTTTCTTGTTTACTATTTTTATTTGTAGAAACAGATTTTTTTATTTTTTCTGTTTGAAATTCATCTTTTTTTTCATTTTTAAATTCATTTAAACTTTCTTTTTCTTTTGGTTTTCTTGGCATTTTTTCCTCCTTTGTAAAAACTCTCATTTTTCCATAAATATACTATAACATAATACAAAAAAAAACAATAGAAAAAATAAAAAATGTCTAAAAAAATATATTGACTTTTAAAAGAAATTTATATAGAATTATTTGTAGAAAAAAGGGAAAAACTAAAGAAAACCGAAAGGAGATAAAAGGGGCAAATGAGAATTTTAATGTTAACATGGGAATACCCACCAAGAATAGTTGGGGGAATTGCAAGAGTAGTACATGATTTATCACATAAATTAGTAAAAGATGGTCATGAAGTAACTGTTGTAACATATAAAGATGGAGATTGTCCAGAATATGAAGATGATAAAGGTGTTAAAATCTATAGAGTAAATAATTATATGATAAGCCCTAATAATTTTATAGATTGGATTATGCAATTAAATTTTAATATGGTTGCAAAAGCTACAGAGATAATTAATAAAGAGGGGAAATTTGATTGTATTCATGCCCATGATTGGCTTGTAGCATATTCTGCAAAAACATTAAAAAATTCTTATGAAATGCCAATTGTTTCTACAATACATGCTACAGAAGCTGGAAGAAATAGTGGAATACATGATGAAACTCAAAGATATATTAATGATACTGAATGGCTTCTTACTTATGAATCTACAGAAGTAATAGTAAACAGTAATTATATGAAATGTGAACTACAAAGATTGTTTGGATTACCATTTGAAAAAATAAATGTAGTTCCAAATGGTATTAATTTAAACAATTTTTCTGGAATAGAAAAAGATTATGATTTTAGAAGACAATATGCAATGGATAATGAAAAAATAATACTTTATGTAGGAAGACTTGTATATGAAAAAGGAATACAAAATTTAATTTCTGCTATGCCTAAAATTTTGCAAGGCTACAATGATACAAAACTTGTAATTGCTGGTAAAGGTGGAATGATAGACGAACTAAGAGCTCGGGGCAAATAGTATGGGACTTGGAAATAAAGTATATTTTACAGGATACTTAAATTCAAAACAAGTACAAAAAATGTATAAATGTGCAGATATTGCGGTTTTTCCAAGCACATATGAGCCATTTGGAATTGTAGCATTAGAAGCAATGCTTGCAGGAATTCCAACAGTAGTATCAGACATAGGTGGTCTAAATGAAATTGTAACACATGGAGTAGATGGAATGAAAAGCTATGCAGGTAATCCAAATTCTATTGCAGATTCAGTTTTAACTTTATTATATGACCATCAATTATGTGATAATATTTCAAAAAAAGCAAAGAATAAAGTTAAAGAGCAATTTAACTGGAATAAAATTGCACAAGATACACATTTCATTTATGAAAAGGCAATTTGTCAAACTATGGCAGAAAAACAGGCAAAAGAAATTGAACAAGAAAAAGCAAAAAAGACCAAAAGAGCTAAAAATACAGATAAAGAAATTACAAATTTATTAAGTTTTAAAAAGAAACATGCTTATGCATAAAAGCTGTCAAAAGGAAGGAATAGGAGATTTTGACAATATAGCTTTGAATATTTAAAACAAACTAGAGCATTTTTATAAAAAATAATGAATTAAAACTTTATTTATAATAATAAAGACAAGATGGAGGTTGTTTATGAACATTGTATATGATACTGCTAATAAACTTGCTTATGAAATTAAAGAGTCAAAAGAATATAAAGAGTATAAATTAGCAAGACAAAAGATAAATGAAAATCCACAATTAAAAGAAAAAATTGATGAATTTGAAAAAGTAAGATATGAAGCACAAGTTCTTTCAATAAAAGCAGGAGAAGAAGATAAAGATAAAATAAAAAAATTACAAGAATTATATGATATATTAGTTAAAAATAGTGATATAAAACAATATTTCGATTTAGAAGTAAGATTTAATGTAATGATTGCAGATGTGAATAAAATTATTGCAGAATCAATAAAAGATGTATTAATTTAATGCCAAAAGTTGCCAGTAAGGGCAGGAATTTTAACAATATTTTAACATACTCTATAAGGTTTATAAATAAAATAAAACATTATTTTATTTGGCTTTAGTATAATAAAATTATATAAAATGAAATTTTATACTAAGCATAAAATACTTATAGATATAAATGCTAATGCTATGTAGATTAAAAAATTGTCAAAATATCCTGTCCTTTTTGATAAAAGCGAAAAAAGAAAAGAGGTTTTCGTTATGGAGTATATTTTTATTATAATTATAAGTTTAATTTCTTTGATTGCTATAGCATTTGTGTATCAAATAAAAATAAAAGATATAAAGAAAATAAAGGAAATTGGGTTTTCAAAGGAATTAAATAATATTACAGATAAATTACCAGAAAATAAAGAAATATGTGAAGAGATTTTAAAACAGATAAACAATAATAGTGATGTTAAAATTGTAGAAGACAAGAATTCTAAAACAAGTCTATATATTGCTATAACTAATACAATAAGTATTGCGAATATAAAAGAATCTTTTACAAGAGTTCAAACAATAGCTCATGAATGTATACATTCTACTCAAAATAGACGAATATTAATGTTTAATTTTATATATTCTAATTTTTATTTATTATATTTTGTTAGTATTTGTTTATTAACTTTATTTAATAAACTTTCAAATCCAATGTTGCAGGTATTTATATTAACACTTTTTAGTTTTATCTATTATAAAGTAAGAAGTTATTTAGAAACAGATGCAATGACTAGAGCTCCATATGTTGCCAAAGAATACATAGAAAAAAGTGATGTTATTAAAAAAGAAGAATTAGATATAGTTATGAAAGGTTATTATACAATTAATAATATTGGAATTAAACTAGTGAATTTTCAGGTATTTACAAGTTGTATTTTAAAAGTGGTTATTTATTGTGCTTTATGTTTAATTTAAAGATGGAGTGTATTTTTAAGCTGGTTTGCATAATGAAAAAATTGATGTTGTACAACACCATATATCAATTTAAAATATTACAAAATTGAAGTAAAAAATAGTGCAAAAAACAGTTAATAATATATAAAGCATAATAAAAATATTAAATAGAAAATCTTCAATTTTAATTGAAAAAATTAAAATTAAAATGTTATATTGTTTATAGTAGATTGTACCTCGGATAACCCATGGACTCGAGGTATTTTTTGTACTTATTCACCTTTTTTTTCAAAATACTCTTTAAAAAATAAATAAAATAGTATACAATAGGGGAAATTAAAAAAATGGGGAGAAATATATGAACAAGAAATGGGAATGTTATAATAATAATAATGAAGAAGTAGAAAGAATTGCAAAAGAGTTTAATGTTAGTAAGATTCTTGCAACAATATTATCTAATAAAAAAATCTCTAAGAAAGAAGATATAGAAAAGTTTTTAAATCCTAAAAGAAATAATTTTCATGATCCATTTTTAATGCCAGACATGGAAATAGCAGTAGACAGAATTATAAAAGCAATTGAAACTAAAGAAAAAATAATGATATATGGAGATTATGATGTAGATGGTATTACAAGTATAACTGTATTAAAGCAATTTTTAGCAGATAGAGGAATTGTAGCAGATACATATATACCAAACAGATTAGACGAAGGGTATGGACTAAATAAAAAAGCAATTGAAGAAATTGCAAAACAAAATTATACTTTAATGATTACAGTTGATTGTGGAATTTCTGGAATAGATGAAGTTGAATATGCAAATAGTTTAGGAATAGAAACTATTATAACAGACCATCATGAACAAGCAGAAATTATACCAAATGCACTAGCAGTAGTAGATGCAAAAAGAAAAGATAATAAATATCCATTTAATCAATTAGCTGGTGTTGGAGTTGTATTTAAACTAATTCAAGCAATAGGTTTTAGTTTAGAATTAGAAGAAAAAGAATACTTAAAATATTTAGATTTAGTATGTGTTGGAACAATATCAGATATAGTTCCTTTAGTTGACGAAAATAGAGTAATTGCAAAACTTGGATTAAAACTAGTAGAAGTAACAAAAAATTTAGGTCTTAAAACATTATTAGATACAGTAGGATATAAAAAAATTGATTCTATAACTATTTCTTTTGGTGTAGCACCTAGAATTAATGCATGTGGTAGAATGGGATACCAAGAAGAGGCTTTAAACTTATTTTTAACAAAGGATTTAGAAGAAGCTAAAGAGATATCTAATAAATTAAATGAATATAATAAAGAAAGACAAGACAAAGAAAAAAGAATTTTTGCTGAAGCAATTGAAAAAATAGAAAAAGGTGAGAAAGATAAATCTTGTATTATTTTAGGAAATGAAAATTGGCATCATGGAGTAATAGGAATTGTTGCTTCAAAAGTAACAGATATGTATTTTAAACCAAGTATATTAATTTGTTTCGAAGAACAAGGTGATGGAAAAGGCTCAGGTAGAAGTATTCCAGGGTTTGATTTACACGAGGCTTTAACTAAATGTGATAAATATATCGAAAAATTTGGTGGTCATTCAATGGCTATAGGAATAACAGTAAAGAAAGATAATTTCGAAGAATTTAAAAAACAATTTGAAGAATATGCTAAAAATAGTGATATTGATAAAATTATTCCAATTATATATATAGATGAAGAAATTACTTTAAAAGATATTAATTTAAAAGCAGTTCAAGAATTACAATTATTAGAGCCATTTGGAGAAGGTAACAAAATGCCACTATTTTTATATAAAAATTTAAGAATAGATTCAATTAGAGCTTTATCTGAAGGAAAACATTTAAAATTAACATTAAAAGATGATAACATGGTTATTGACGCAATTGGTTTCAACATGGGAGAATATACAAACGACTATTTGATAGGAGATAAAGTAGATATTGTTGGAAATTTAGAGATTAATAGCTTTAATGGGATAGACAAAGTACAAATAAATTTAAAAGATATAAGAAAATCATACTAAATAAAAAATAATTATAAACAGCCATAAACAAAATAACAGCAAAAAGAAATAAATAAACAATTCATTAGAATATTATAGTAAAAAATGATACATAAGATATTAAAGTATATGGATAGTTGAAATTTTATGAAAAACCTAAAATAATATAAAAAGTATAATAAACATAGACTTCTTTGCATCAACATACCATAAAAGAAAACCGAAATTTTAGTATTAATAGTACAACCTATTAACAAAAAGTAAGGAGGAAGCCATATGTCAGAAATAAAAGATGTAACAATAGATGATGTTATAAAAAAAATGAAGCAAAATAAAAGGAAAACAGATATAAAGATAATTATAAGAGCTTACGAATATGCTAAGGGCCATCATGGGGACCAATTAAGAAAATCTGGTGAGCCATATATTATACATCCTTTGCAAGTTGCATATATATTAGCTAATTTAGAGCTTGATGAAAGTACAATATGTGCAGCGTTATTACATGATGTTGCAGAAGATACAGATGTAACTATAAGAGATATTTCAAAAGAATTCAGTGAAGAAATTGCTCGGTATGGTTGATGGAGTGACCAAGCTTGGAAAATTAAACTATACAAGTGCAGAAGAACAACAAGTAGAAAATTATAGAAAAATGTTTTTAGCAATGGGAAAAGATATTAGAGTTATATTAATAAAACTAGCAGATAGACTTCATAACATGAGAACTCTAAAATTCCTTAAAAAAGATAGACAAATAGCAATAGCAAAAGAAACAATGGATTTATATGCACCACTTGCAAACAGATTAGGTATGTACAGTCTAAAATGGGAACTAGAAGATTTATCTTTTAAATATTTATATCCAGAAGACTTTAAAGAAATTGTAGAAGGTATAGATAAAAAAAGAGAAGAGAGATTAAAATTTATTGAAAAAATAATGGATGATATAACATTAGAATTAAAAAAAGAAAAAATTGAAGCAGAAATAACAGGAAGAGCAAAACATCTATATAGTATATATAGAAAAATGAAAAGAGATGGAAAAAATTTAGACCAGATTTATGATTTATTTGCTTTAAGAATTTTGGTTAATTCTGTAAAAGATTGTTATGCTGCTTTAGGAGTTGTACATGAATTATATAATCCTATGCCAGGAAGATTTAAAGATTATATTGCAGTTCCAAAACCAAATATGTATCAATCCTTACATACAACGCTAATTGGTCCAAAAGGTACTCCTTTTGAAGTACAAATTCGTACATGGGATATGCATAGAATTGCAGAATTTGGTATTGCTGCACATTGGGCATATAAAGAAGCAAATAAAGATAAAAAGACATCTGTTGTTGTAAATGAAGATAAACTTGCTTGGCTTCGTGAAACATTAGAGTGGCAAAAAGATATGCAAGATCCACAAGAGTTTTTAAATACATTAAAAACAGAATTATTTGAAGATGAAGTATATGTATTTACTCCAAAAGGTCAAATAAAAGTATTACCAAGAGGAAGTACGCCAATAGATTTTGCATATAATATTCATGAACAAATAGGACATCATATGACAGGTGCTAAAATAAATAGTAAAATGATGCCAATTATTACACATCTTCATAATGGAGATATTGTAGAAATTATTACATCAGAACAAGCAAAAGGGCCAAGTAGAGATTGGTTAAAATTTGTTAAAAGTTCAAGTGCAAAAAATAAAATTCAGGGTTGGTTTAAGAAAAATCAAAGAGAAGAAAATATAGTAAAAGGTAAAGAATTAGTAGAAAAAGAAATAAAAAGATTAGGTATTAGTTATTCGGAAGTCTTTAAAACAGAATTCATAAATGTTGCATTAAATAGATATAAATTTAATACAATAGATGATATGTATTCAAGTGTAGGATTTGGAGCAATATCAGCTGGAAAAGTAATCGCAAGAATGTTAGAAGAATATAGAAAAGAACATGATGCAGATAATATAGAAGAAAAATTACAGGAATTATCTAAAGAAAGAACAACTCGTTCTAAACCTTCTAGTGTAGGAATTGTGGTTGAAGGAATTGATAATTGTTTAGTAAGACTTTCAAAATGCTGTAATCCTGTTCCAGGTGACGAAATTGTAGGATTTATTACAAGAGGTAGAGGTGTGTCTGTACATCGCAAAGATTGTGTAAATATGAAAGATTTAATAAGTCAAGATGGAAGAATGATAGATGTGTACTGGTATAATGAGCCAAAAGCATCTTATAATGTAGATATAGAAATATATGCAAATGATAGAAATGGATTGTTAGCAGATATTATAAAAGAAATTGGTAATAACAAATGTAAGCTAATTGGAGTAAATTCTAAAGCAAATAAAGAAAGAATAGCTATAACAGAAGTAACTATTGAGGTCGAGAATTTAGAAGAATTAAACAAAATCTTAAAAGCTTTAAGAAAAATAGATAGTGTTTATGAAGTTAATAGAAAGAAATAAAAGAAGGAATGTTTAAAAAATGATACTAAAGAGAATTAAAGTAATAGCAATGTTAAATGAAGCTACAAATTGTTATATAGTACAAGATGAAAATTCGAAAGAAACTATGGTTATAGACCCTGGTGCAGAATCAGACAAGATTATAGAAATGTTAGATGTTTTGGGTGCTAATTTAAAATATATTTATTTAACACATTGTCATGGTGACCATATAGGTGGTGTAAATGATTTAAAAGATAAAAAAGGTGGTAAGATTTTAATTCATAGATATGATACTGAAGGATTATATAAAGACAATATAAGTTTATGTTCATATATAGGAATGGAACCACCAAAAGAATTAGAAGCAGATTCAAGAGTAGATGATGCAGATTTAATTCATGTTGGAAATTTAGAATTTAGAATAATTCATACACCAGGACATACAAGTGGAGGGAGTTCATTATATTGTGAAAAAGAAAGTCTAATTTTTTCAGGTGATACAATATTTAGAGGAACCTGGGGAAGAACAGATTTGCCAACAGGTAGTTTTGATGATATTATAAATTCTATAATGAACAAGATTCTAATTTTACCAGATGAAACAATTATTTATCCAGGACATGGAAAATCTACAAAAATAAAAGAAGAAAAACCAATTTATTATGATTTACAAGAAAGACAAGACATGTGAACATCGAGAACATCAGGAAAGCGAACATTGGGGACGGGGTTAAATGTTCATTTTTAAGTTTCAAATTTTATTGATTTAATAGTAGTTACAAGTATTAAAAAAACGAACATTTAACCCCGTCCCCGATGTTCCCCAATGTTCGCCGATGTTCAACCGATGTTCATTAAAAAAGGAGGAGATAGTATGTTACAAAAACCGAAAGGAACTAAAGATATATTGCCAAGTGAAATATATAAATGGCAATATATTGAATCTAAAGTAAAGAATATATTTGAAAATTATGGATTTAAAGAAATTAGAGTACCTGTATTTGAAAATACAGAATTGTTTCAAAGAGGTGTTGGTGATACTACAGATGTTGTACAAAAAGAAATGTATACATTTGATGATAAAGGTGGAAGAAGTATTACTTTAAGGCCAGAGGGTACAGCAGGAGTAGTTAGAGCATATATAGAAAATGGAATGGCAAGCCTTCCATCACCTGTTAAACTTTGGTATAACATGGCTATGTATAGATATGAAAATGTTCAAAAAGGAAGATTAAGAGAATTTCACCAAATAGGTGCTGAAATGTTTTCTACTTCATCATACTTAGCAGATGTAGAGCTTATAACAATGGCTAGTAAAATATTTAAAGCTTTAAATATTTCAAATGTAAAATTAACAATTAATAGTATTGGATGTCCTATTTGTAGAAAAAAATATCAAGAAGCATTAAAAGAATTTATAAGACCAAACTTAGATATGTATTGTGGTACATGTAAAACAAGATTTGAAAAAAATCCAATGAGAATTCTGGATTGTAAAGAAGGAAAATGTAAACAATTAAATAGTGGAGCACCAATTATATTAGACTATTTATGTGAAGAATGTAAAGAACATTTTGAAAATGTAAAAACTAGTCTTGATTCATTAGGGATACAATATATAGTAGACCCTGCAATTGTAAGGGGATTAGATTATTATACAAAAACTGTATTTGAGTTTATTTCAGAAGAAGAAGGATATACAGTTTTAGCTGGTGGAAGATATGATGGATTAGTAAAAGAATTAGAGGGGAGTGATACTCCTGCTATTGGTTTTGCTATGGGTGCAGAAAGATTAGTGGAAGTTTATGAAAAATACAATAAAGATAATATGATTCAAGATAAAAATATGTCTTTATACATAGCTTACATTGGTGATGAGGCAAATATATTTACTACTAAATTAGTAGAGAATTTAAGAGAAGCAGATATATTTGTGGAAAAAGATGTAACAGGAAAAAGTTTAAAAGCACAACTTAAATATGCTGATAAGAAAAATAGTAAATATTTAATAATTATTGGTGATGATGAACTTAAAAATAGAGAAGCAAAAATAAAAGAAATGGATTCTGGAAAAGAAGAAAATATAAGATTAGAATTAGAAGACATAAAAAAATATTTGAATAATAACTAAAATTTATCATATTCTCTTGTGTACAAGCATATATTTATATAATAGGGATTTCTATTATATAAGAGCTTATAGACAAAGGAGAAAAATATGGTAAATGTAACAGTTATAAATAGAAAAGATGCAATAAAATATCTAGTAAGAATTGGAATAGCTATTGTTATAGTTAGTTTTCTTGCTAGATATTTTACTGGACTTAGGGAAAAAGATATATCTAATATCACAAAACTAAAAGATGAAAGCAAAATGGCTTTTATATCTTGTTTAGATGATACTATTCCTACAATACAAGAGGTAAATAAATGTGAAAATACAGATAAAGATAATTACATAGAACCATTGAAATTAGCCTTAACTAAAGAATTAGGAGTTTTAGATTCCATAGAGAAAAAATATGTTAGTGAAAATATTGTAAAGTCAAGTAATGAATCAAGTATATCAAGTGAAGATTTGGAAGAACAAAACAGAATGAAAGAAGTACCAACTGGAATAAAAACAGAGGTTTTACCAAATAATGTGCCAACTAAATATACTAATACACATAATAGTGTACAAATAAAAAATGAAAGTAAATATTCTCTTACACAAGAGATGTTAAATACAGAAGGTGTAACAATTAATAATAAAAATGTATTAATTTTCCATACACACACATGTGAAAGTTATACTCCAAGTGAAACAAGTAAGTATAATCAAACTGGTAATTTTAGAACAACAGATTTAAATTTTTCAGTTGCACGAGTTGGAACAGAATTACAAAACCATTTAAAAGCTTATGGATATAATGTAATACATGATAAAACATATCATGATTATCCATCATATTCTGGTTCGTATGGTAACTCTCTAACAACGGTACAGAATTTATTAAAAGTCAATAAAGACTTTGATGTTGTAATTGATATACATAGAGATGCTATTGCAGATAGCACATATGCTCCTACTGTAAAAATTGGTGATGAATATGCATCACAATTAATGTTTGTAATTGGAACAAATGGCTCAGGGTTAGAACATGATAATTGGGTACAAAATTTAAAATTTGCAATAAAAGTTCAAGAAAAAGCAAATGAAATGTATCCAGGGCTTTTTAAACCAATGATGGTAAGAAATTCAAGATACAATCAGAATGTATCTAAAGCAGCATGTATTATTGAAGTTGGAGCAACAGGTAATACATTAGAGCAGTCAAATAATAGTATGAAATATTTAGCAAAGATACTTAGTGAAGTTATGAAGTAAAAACTTGAAAAACCGACTAAACAACGAACTATGGGGGCGAACAATGGAAGGCGAACAATGGGGACGGGGTTAAATGTTCATTTTGTAAGTGCTTATAACCATTGTTATATAAGTAGAATTATGAAGTTCAAAATGAACATTTAACCCCGTCCCCATTGTTCGTCTCCATTGTTCGTCAATTAAAAGCAATAATTTATCTTATATTTTTATTGCATAACAATGATATTTAATATAAAATTAGAAACAATAAGGTGTAACTTTAATGACTTTAATATAAACTAGATGATAAATAGAAAGTAAAGATTTATTTTGATATGATTTTTTAAAATTCAAGTTTTATTTTTAGTCTGTTTAGTTTTAATAGTTTGTTTTGAGTTACATTATACAAAAGAAAGGTGTGAGTTTAAATGTGTAATATAAAATTAGATATTAAAAATAGCGGTGTGAGTGACAAGTCTATTATGTTATACAAATATAGGGTAGAAGAAATACATAATAGATTTAAAGAAGATGCAAGTAAAGAGGATGCATTTTTAGGCTGGTTAAACTTACCAAATAGTTATGATAAAAAAGAATTTGAGAAAATAAAGAAAAGTGCTAAAAAGATACAAGAATCATCAGATATATTACTAGTAATTGGTATAGGTGGTTCATATTTAGGTGCAAGAGCAGTTATAGAATCTTTAACAAATACTTTTTATAATATGTTAGATAAAGAACAAAGAAATACTCCTCAAATATTGTATGTTGGAAATAACCTAAGCTCAAATTATTTAAATGATTTAATTGATGTAATAGGAGATAAAGATGTATCTATTAACGTTATATCAAAATCTGGAACAACAACAGAACCTGCAATTGCTTTTAGATTTTTTAGAGAATTTTTAGAAAGTAAATATGGAATAAAAGAGGCAAGAAAAAGAATTTATGTTACAACAGATAAAACTAAAGGAGCATTAAAACAACTTGCGACAGAAGAAAAATATACAAGTTTTATTATTCCAGATAACATAGGAGGAAGATATTCTGTATTAACAGCAGTACGGATTATTACCAATTGCAGTAGCTGGAATAGATATAGATAAATTAATGCAAGGTGCTAAATTTGCATGTGACAAATATTCAGATCCTAATATAAAATATAATGAATGTTATAAATATGCGGTAATAAGAAACTGTTTATATAATACTAATAAAGATATTGAAATATTGGTTACATATGAACCTAAAATGCATTATATTATAGAATGGTGGAAACAACTTTTTGGTGAAAGTGAAGGAAAAGAAAGTAAAGGTATTTTTCCTACAGGAGCCGAATTTACAACAGATTTACATTCTTTGGGACAATATATACAAGAGGGTAGAAGAAGTTTATTTGAAACAGTTATTAATATTGAGCATAGCCAAAGTGATATAAAAATAAATTCTGATGAAGATGATTTAGATGGACTTAATTATATAGCAGGAAAAAAATTGTCTTTTGTAAATAAAAAAGCTATGCAAGGAACTATAAAAGCACATGTTGATGGAGGAGTTCCAAATATTCTAATTAATATAGATGAATTAAATGCAGAAAATATAGGTGGGCTAATATACTTCTTTGAAAAGGCTTGTGCTGTTTCTGGAATGCTTTTAGGAATAAATCCTTTTAATCAACCTGGTGTAGAAAAGTATAAAACAAATATGTTTAAATTATTAGACAAACCAGGATATGGAAATGATAGTAAGAAAAAATAGTCTATAATAGATAAGATTACGAAATGGGATGAAGATTTCGTAATCTTATTTTACATAATGCTGAAAATGTGTTACAATAATGTTATAATATTGTAACAAAATGATTAAACAGAAAAGGAGAATTCATATGAAAAAATGTTCAATAGCACTATCCGGAGGTGGAGCAAAAGTGATTCAGTTCACAGAGCTTATTCGGGTTTTAGAAGAAATGGAAATTGAAGTTACAGCGGTTTCTGGAATTAGCTCTGGTTCTTTTATAGCGATACTCATTGCAGCAGGGTATAATGGAAAAGAGGCTTCAGATTTGCTCAAAAAACACTATAAAAGTTTTAATGAACTTCATTTTCATCCAAGGTGGAAGAACTCATATGGTATATTCTCTAATGACCATATTAGAGATGTGATTAATACAGTATGTATGCAAAAGAAAATCTTTACAATGTCAGATTTCAAATTACCAATTCAATTGGTTGCATATGATGTATATGCTAATAGAAAAGTTTATTTCACCAATGAACCAATTGAGGGGGAATACTGTATCACCTTGTGTACTCCAGGAGATGCTGTTGCAGCAACTTCTGCACTTCCAATCATTTATAATGGTAAAACTATTATTGATGATGAAGGAAATAAAATATTATGCTCTGATGGCGGTGCTCGTGGTAACTATGCTGTAGATTCTTTAAAAAGATATAACTCTGAGATTGTTGCGTGTGGTTATGATGTACCCGAACCTGAAGTAAAAGGTTTTGTTTCCATTGGAAGAACAATGTTTATGGGATGTCGGTGGATTTTATCAGAACAGGAAAGATTGAAAGCTGATTATTCTCTTCTGATAAAAAATCCAAATGCAAAGGTACTCGATCGAGGTGGAAAACATTTAGATGAATATGTGAGTACAGGAAAAGAGCAGATAGAAACATTCTTTTCTAAAATTTTATAATTTTCATTTTACCGATTAGGATAATATCCTGATCGGTTTTTCTAATCATATTAGAATAGTATTAATATTGCAAATAGAATAAATTTAAAAGATTAGATTAAAACTTAATGTTGATATAATAGTCTATTTTCCTTGACTCCAGATAACTTCTTATTATAAAATAATTGTACTTTTAAAGATAAGACGGTATCAATAAAATAAGCAGACTTTAGATGTTTAAATAGAAAAATGTTGTAAATAGGATAACTTTTGTTCTTATTTTTAAATCAAACCAATATGAAAGGATAATGTATGGAAAAGTATAGAATTTTATCAATAAATCCAGGGTCTGGTTCAACTAAAATTGCATTATATGATAATGAAGAAATGATTTTTCAGGAGAGTATATATCATGATGAAAATGATTTGAAAAAGTTTACAGAAATTTCTGATGAACTTCCATATAGAACAGAAAAGGTATTAGAAACATTAAAAAAACATAAAATTTCATTAGATTCAATAACTGCTTTTTCTGGTAGAGCAGGAGGACTTGTTTCTATAAAAGGTGGAGTATATAAAGTAAATGATAAAATGTTAGAACATGCGAAGATGGGATATACAATGAAACATCAATCTAATTTAGGTGTTCAAATTGCATATAATCTAGCTAAAGTAAATGGAAAACAAGCATATACAGTAAATCCAGTGACTGTTGATGAATTGCAAGATGTATCTAGAATTACTGGAATAAAAGGAGTTCATCGTAGCACAATTTTCCATGCATTAAATCAAAAAGAAGTAGCATATCAATATGCTAAAAGTATAGGAAAAAGATATGATGAACTAAATTTAATTGTTGTACATTTAGGAAGCGGAATTACTATAGGAGCTCATAAATTAGGAAAAGTAGTAGATGTAAATAATGCATTAAATGGAGAAGGTCCATTTACAACAAGTAGAACAGGAAATGTAAATACATTAACTTTAATGAATATGTGTTTTTCTGGTAAATATACTAAAAACGATATATATGACATAGTTACTAAAAAAGGAGGATTAACATCTTTACTTGGAACTAATGATATTAAAAAAATAGTAAAACGTATAGAAGATGGAGATGAGGAAGCAAAACTTGTTTTAGATGCTATGATTTATCAGATTGCAAAACAAATTGGTTCATATAGTGTTAATTTTAGAGGAAATATAGATGCAATTATATTAACAGGAGCAATTGCAAATAGTGAATATTTTACATCAATTTTGAAAGGATACATAGAATTTTTAGGTAAGGTTATAATTATTCCAGGTGAAAAAGAGATGGAAGCACTTTCAAATGGCGTTTTAAGAACTATAAGGGGGGAAGAGGAAGTTTTAGAATATACAGGTAAGCCAATTAGTATGTATACTAATGTTTTGAATGATGAATAGTACATATTCAATAAATATTTATTAAATAACATAAATTATTATAAAATGTCTAAGAGGGTTTGTTTATATAATAGGAAACTTCTAGTAAAGAATAAAGTTGAATAAATAGTGCTTTCCAATTGTATAAAATAGTTGTACGCAGTTTTTTTCAAAAGTTGGCATACGAACAATTAAACATGGACTATAAGAGTGTTAATTAAGAAATGGATATAAATCAAGCCCGCACTATTGTTCTAATATTAAGAGGAGCAATTATTTATGAATTTTTAATAACAAAAAAAGTTAAAAAAATGTTACTTAATCTATAAAATAATTGTCAATAGGAAATTTTACATTTTTCTATAATGTTAGTTGTGTGTTGCTTGAAATCTTCATTTTGGTCTTTAAGTATTTTCACATTTAATTCATTACATATATCAACAATTGAATTATAAGGTTTTACATTTGGTATATAGAAATAAATATCAGGTTTTAATCTTTCTATTACATATCCATCCTTTTTTAATTTGCTTTCATTTTTTTCATTATATGTATTTTTGTGTATTAAATCAGCAATTAAAGGTGTTATATGTTCTTCATTCAATAATAATGTATAATCTCCACATATTTAATACTATCAATAATCTCTATTCTTTCGTTTTGAGATATAATTGGACGATTCTTTCCTTTTGCTTTTAAATCTTCATCCGTTTTTACTTCAACTAATTCAACAATTTTTAATCCAATAAATAACTTCCATTAGCTTTTACTCATACA
This sequence comes from uncultured Clostridia bacterium, assembly GCA_948805675.1. Taxonomy (GTDB): domain Bacteria; phylum Bacillota; class Clostridia; order TANB77; family CAG-508; genus CAG-492. The sequence goes on from CAQIBN010000004.1 coordinate 134,280, forward strand.
TATTAACACTTTTTTGAATTTTTAGTAGCTAAAGACTTTGGCTTTGCCACAAGTCCTAAACCCCCTATGAGTTGTGTCCTGCCAACACGACTCAGGGACTCTGCGAGACAATAAACTTTCTCAAACAAAAAAATCAACCATTTTACTGATTGATTTTCATATCTATCTGTTCTATAAAGTTCGAACAGATACGTCGTTGGAGCGAATCACATACAAGTTACGAACTCTCTTGTTCTCTTTCTAAATTATGACTTTATTATATATGAATTCTTAATAAATTTCAATAGCTTTATTGTATTTATTATGATTTATAGTATAATTAAATCATAGGAGGCTTTTATGCTAGACAATTTAATAGACAATGAAAAATTAGAAAAATATAATGAACATATAACTAGATTAGAAAATTTATTTAAAAGTGTTATAATTACTGGAAATTATGAAGAATATCGATTAGCGCCTTGTCTCATGTTATTTAACTTTATTGATTTATTAAGGGGAGTTACTGTTTTAGATTCTAATCACATGATATCATCTGGGAATATCATTATCCGTTCAATGTTTGAAATCTTACTTGATTTTTTGTATTGCGAAACAAACAGAAAACTATATTTAAGATTTGGTGAATATCAAGATGTTAGTAGAGTATTGTTATACAAAAGTGTACCACAAGATATCAAAAATCAGGTTGATAAAGAAAAATATAATAGTATAACATTTCCTAATTTTGAGAATTTTAAAGTTAAATATAATATTAAAGATGATAAAAAAGAACTCTCAAATTGGTGTGGTAAATCTATATTTCAAAGAGTAAAAATAGTATCTAAAAGAATTCCCGAAATATTAAATTTATATTATAATATTTATAAATTAAATTGCGATTATACTCACAATTATGCTGGTACTATAACTCAATATGTTAATTATAATAATGAAACTCTAAATGCTAATTATAGCAATAAATATAATAAAGATAAGTTTTACTTAATAAAACAAGTAAATAGTCTTGTTGATATCTTTTATAATGACTTTGAAAAACAATATGCAAATGTAGCTTTAGCAAACTTGGAATTTTAAAATAAGGAGATGTAATTATGTTGGAAGAATTTTACAATCGAATAAATCTTAAATCAAATTTATCCGATTTATCAAAAATAATATGTGAAAAATATAATTTAGGTCAATATATATCAGAAGAAATCATATTAGTAGGATATGAAGATTTTAACTTCATATTGACGACTGATATAGGAAAATTTTGTGTAAAAGTATTTAACAAAGAAAGAACTTATGAAGATGTAAAAAAGTATATTGATAGAATAGAATTAGCAAATTCAATAAATATTAATACTCCAAAAGTATATAATTGTGATAATAGTACATTATGCGAAATAGTATTGAATAATACAAAATTTAGATTATGCGTATTTCAATATATAGATGGAAAGAGTTTTTATGATTTAAACGAAATACCAACTGAAGCAGAAATTAAAAATATTATTGAGCAAATGGCTCATATTCATAATGCAAAATTAGAATCTGATTTCATCTATGATAAATGGACAATAACAAACTTTGTAAAGGAGTATGCAGAAAAAGGAAAATATTTAGATAATAAATATAATAACTTTTTTGAGTCTTTAGTTCATAAAATTGTAAGTGTAAAATTTGAAGAACTACCTATGTCTTTTGTTCATGGGGATATTATTAGTTCAAATGTTATGAAAGATAAAAGTAATAAATTATGGATTATAGACTTTGCAGTATCTAACTATTTACCTAGAATTGTTGATTTAGCTGTAACTTCTTGTAATTTATGTCTAAATCCTGAAAGTATTGATAAAACAATAGAAAGTACAAAAATGATATTAGAAGAATATCAAAAGTATAATAAATTAACTGATTATGAACTAGATTGTTTTCCATTATTTTATGATCTTGCTAATGCAATGGGAATATTGCAAATCAGTTATTTAAATAGTTTAGGAGAAACATCTGAAGAAGATAAATTTTGGTTAACTGAAAGTGAAAAGGGCTTGAGTTTTAGTACTCAAGATTTTTGGAAAAGCATTATTTAATAAAAGTTATAATAAAAATCCATACTATACTTTTAAATTTGTAGTATGGATTTTTTATGTGTATCATAAGTTAATAATTTTTCCTATAATTTCTATATCTTCTATCTTATTAATTCCAAAGCATTTCTTTCCTAAATCTTTTATTGAAGCTCCTAGATGATACATTTCTTTGTTATCTATTACAATAAACCTATCGTGAAATTTGTTAGTTTTAGCAACTTTAAGAATAGGATATTCTTTATTGAATTTTTTTACATCTAAATTTTCAATATTACTTTTATCAGATGTTAAAATAACAACTTCTACATTGTTTTTCTTTTTAGCTAACATTTTCAAAACACTGTCATCTATATAATTGTCTATAATTAAAATTTTGTTATTTGCCTTTTTTATAATATCTACAATGATACTATATGCATCATATATTTGACCATCAAAAAATATTCTTTGCTTGATATTTTCTTCTAACTGAAGCTGATTAAATACTTCATCAAATTTTTTGTTATGTTCTTGTAATTGATATTCTACATTTGTTAATCTCTCGAATACTTGTCCATTAATCATTAAAAACTTTCTCATTTCAACAAAGGCATTCATAATATTTATACTTACTTGAATAGCTATATCATTTTTTAACAAACCTGATAACATAGCTATTCCTTGTTCTGTAAATACATAAGGTACATATTTCTTCCCTCTATGCTTACTATTTTCACTTTTTGAACTGGTCGCAATTTGCGACCAGTTATTTTCCTGCTCTAAATTTAAAATTGTAGTTTGCCTTTTTAAGTTTTTGACTTCTTCTTCGCTTAATTGAAAACAGAAATTTTCTGGAAATCTTCTTTTATTTCTACTTACAGTTTCATTTACTCTTTTTGTTTGGTAATTATATAGTCTTGCCACATCACTATCTAGCATAACCTGTTTTCCTCTTATTGTATATATTAAATTTTTTATATCTTCATTTGTTAATTCATTTTGAATTGCTAATTTATTTTCTTCCATAGATTCACATCCTTTTCTTATCTTCATATATTCTAAAACATTTGTTTTCTATTGTCAAGACTTTTACAATTTTTAATATTAAAATTTATACTATTGAAAAGATACAACGCAATTTTATTTTGCTGTGCTGAATCCATTTCCATAATTTTGCTCGATGCAAAAATTATATAAGGATAATTTGCAAAGTTGACAGTAGTTGTTCTATACTCAATATTAATTTCTTTTAACAAGTTATCAAAGTGCTTATACATTTCTTTTTTATCATATTCTAAATTTGTATGACTATAATTATCACACATACATATTGCTAATCTTAATTTGTTTTCTAAGTCCATATCTTTTATCATTTCTATTACATAATTTATTTTTTCATCATTCATATTTTTTAGTTCCTTTCAATTTTTATTTTTGGGGTATGGGGTGTAAAACCCATTTTTGAATTTGTGCGGGAGTACAAATGCAGTGCTTGCTAGGACAGGAATTTTTAAATTCCAAAAAATTGCATTTTTTCTTGAGTTATTTTTTATTTCACTTTTTGTAAAATTTTCAAACCGCTTTATACAATTTCTGATGGAACTCTTGGTATTAATGTTAAATAATCTACTACATTTTCGTCATCAATATATGGACAATTTATAATTCCATTTTCATAAAAATTCTGTTTTAGCAATTCATTATATATTGTTAAAGTAGCATTATCATATTCATTATTTGCGATTTTTGTATTAGAAAACACAAAATAATCTTCTTGTAATTTTTCTAATTCTTGTTTGTTAATTGCTTCTTTATAATGAAATCCAACATTATTATTTTTCAGTATTTCATATAAATAATTGATGTAGTCTGTACTACTTTTTGATATAAAATCTTCTGTAAATTTTATATTTGTTATTTCAATATTGTAGTTTTTATTTCTTTTAATTTCGATGCAATCTATTAACCTTTTTTTGCCATTCTTAACTGTATAATCATAGTTTTTTATAATTTCTAGTATTTCATCATTAGTCTTTAATTCTTGTACTGTTTCAAGCTCAAACATAAAAAATGTCCTCCTTTCTGGAAAGAGAACATTGTAAATTTAGATATTAAAAAGCAACCTACAAACTTTATAGTTCATAAGTTGCTATAATATGGAGCGGGTAGCGAGAATCGAACTCGCGCTATCAGGTCGGAAGCATGACATTCTACCACTAAATTATACCCGCA
>CAQIBN010000005.1:0-2590 GCA_948805675.1 uncultured Clostridia bacterium
TGTTTTATTTTAGTTAATGAAAATGGACAAGAGAACCGTCCCTTTGTCCACCTTTATCCATAAATTGAATATAGAGCTCTCAGTAGAGAGCTCTATCGTCGTTGTTTTCGAGCATATCAAAGTATTTATCAACAATGTATTTTAAATTATTATTATATATGCTATGATAATAAGGTATTGGTTTTCCATCTTCTATTACTATCTTTGCACAGTTTCCTTTTTTAAGCATTTCTTCAACAGTTACCGAACCATTCATAGCATTAATACAAGATGTTTTATTACCTGGATTTCTCCAGATTTTTTCTTTGAGAAAACCCTCTCCGAAGTAAGCCACGGCTTTCTGGACTTCTTCTTTAAATTTATCTTCATTATTCAAGAGTACCTTTTTCAAATCTTCAGGTCCGTTTGCACCATCTTTCACGCATTCATAGCATGAATCCGATACCTGAAAAATTCTAATAAGATGTTGTTTGAGCAACTCTCTCCATTTAGGCTTCAAGATGTTGTTAAATTCACTCAAATCACTCTTTTCCCTTAATATTTTATTTGCATAATCCACTGTCTCTAGATAAATCGTGTGGGAGTTCTTAAAATCAACAATTTCCATTGTTTTGTAAGAATCATATTCTTCTCTATACAATTCGATACTTCTCCTTACTTGATTGAAAAATATGTTAACATCCTTCTCATACTTTTTCTTCTTTCTACTCTTAAATAATCCTAACATAAATTTTACCTCCTGCCAATTGGCATATTGTAATATGATTTATTTTCCTTTTGATGGGCACTTTACACCACCTATTTACATTATAACACATTATGTTGCTTTTTTCAATAAATATAACATTATTTACCTTTCTGATATACCTATATTCTAAAATTCATTTAATTCTGTAAATTTAACTCTCTCAGAAATTGCTATGCCACCATATAATTTATCGTTTTTTCTTCCTTCTTCAATATAATGTTTTACTACATATTTTGCAGTATGTGGCATAATTTGTTTTATTATATTATCTATATCTCCAACTAATCTTGTAACATTTGAATGATAATATTTCATGATTCATAGCCTTCTTATTTGATATTATTTTAAATAAAAATTAATATCAATAATTTTATATAAATTTGTATAAAAGCAAAAAAAGTGATTACTTCTTTATTGTATAGAACATAAGTGCTTTAAATTTCATACTATTTATATGAAAGGAGATAATTATGATTACTATTAGTTTATGTATGATTGTTAAAAATGAAGAAGATGTTATAGAACGTTGTTTAAAATGTGCGAAAGAAATTGCAGATGAAATTATCATTGTAGATACTGGTTCTACTGACTCCACTGTAGAAATTGCTAGTAGATACACAAATCAAATATATTATTTTGACTGGGTAGATGATTTTTCTAAAGCCAGAAATTATTCATTCTCAAAAGCAACTAAAGATTATATTATGTGGCTAGATGCTGATGATATTATTCTTGAAAAAGATTTAATGCAATTCAAACTATTAAAGAATACTTTAGAGCCATCTATAGATATGGTAATGATGAAATACAATGTTGCATTTGATGAAAATAATAATCCAACCCTTACTTATTATAGGGAAAGATTAGTATCACGTAAAAAAAATCATCAATGGATTAGCCCTATTCATGAGGTAATTTCTCCTAGTGGAAATATTATTTATTCTGATATTGCAATATCACACAAAAAATTACACCCTAGTGATAAATTTAGAAATTTAAAGATATTTAATAAAATGATTCGGAGAAGGTATACAGCTTGATGTAAGACAGCAATTCTATTATGCTAGAGAATTATATTATAATGAGCAATATGAAGAAGCAATTGATATCTTTAATACTTTTTTAGATTCTAAGCAAGGGTGGACCGAGAACTGTATTAGTGCCTGTATAGATTTATCCAACTGTTACCATCATCTGAATAATGAGAAAAATGCTCTTTTGTCACTATTTAGAAGCTTTGAATTTGATAAACCAAGACCAGAAATATGTTGCAAATTAGGTAACTATTTTTTAGAAAATAATAAATTGGAAACAGCAATTTTTTGGTATAAGTTAGCTATCTCTATTAAGCCTGATGTTACAAATGGTGGATTTTACAATGAGGACTACTCTGGATTTATTCCATATATTCAACTTTGTGTATGCTATGATAAATTTGGTGATACAGAAAAAGCTATTTTTTATAATAATAAAGCTGGAGAATTAAAACCTTTTGATCGTTCTTTCTTATATAATAAAAATTACTTTGAAAATAAAAATTCTGTTTTCAAATAACCAGTTTAAAACTAAAAACATATACTATAAGGAGTAATAGTATTATTATTACTCTTTTATAAGGGAGGTATATGATGTGAGTTTTTTTAAATATTTCGACAAAAATAAAAATAATTGTACCAATGATTGTAGTAATGATTGTGATTGTTGCGAACCTGTTTGTCCAACAGGAATAACAGGACCTACTGGACCTACTGGGCCAAGAGGTTGTAATGGATGTATGGGACCTACTGGCGCTACTGGAGCTGATGGTGTGACTGGACCTACTGGGCCTACTGGCGCTACTGG